>JBBRPD010000047.1:0-38884 GCA_038228575.1 Chitinophagales bacterium
AACTTGAAAGAATACACAACAGGAATTAAAATAGATAAATCGGAAGTCGATCCCAAACGTATATCTTACCATTGCAAACTACCTGAACTCAATTACAGAATTTATCCTTAATGGTGTACTTTATTTAATTAGCTTCACTTACCCAGGTTGCCCCGAATAGGGGCAATTTTTTTTGCTTTGCTCTGAAAGACGGGAGATAATACAACGGCTGCATTTTCCCAGCTCTTCACAGATAAAATTTATTGGGTATCCGGCGCGTAAACCACTACTGTTCAAACAGATATTCTTGTTTTTGTGATGCGAAATACTAGTTTTCAACCATTTTCTGATGGGTCAATTTTACCGTTCAAAGGATAATTCATACAGTTCACACCCTAAAACATGCATTTCGAAGGATAGCTCCAATTTTTAGGTAGTGCGGTTAGTATATTGCATCAATAATAGGGTAGTAGCCAAAACAGCCCTTTTAAACCTTTTAACCAAACCGTTATAAAAACAAACAAATCATTACAATACCGTTAAAGCACCTGCGCTGGTATTAGAATTATATTGGAAAAAATATACCTCTTTCATTTTCATTTTTTCCCTGGTTGTCTATTCTTAGATGACCTTTTTTTTGCCAGAAAGTGACCCAAACCGTACATTTACTAAACTACGTACGTAATAGCTTACGCATTGGTTCGTAGTCAATAAACAATATGGGCAGGATTCTTGTTTCTTTTTTGCTGTTTCTTTTGCCGCTTCAGCTACTTGGGCAGGTGGCTCCCGCCGAAGGAGCCCTGCTTAACTACAGGATCATTCCCTTTCAGCAGGCAACTGGCCAAAAACCACATGACAAGCTGGAGATTGCGAAAGGTTATTTTACTAATGCCGATTCGTTTAAGCACAACGTTATTATTACAGTACCGGTAAGCGCTGGCAAACAGATGGCCGAAGTGCCGTTGTGGGGCACCCATTATACGTGGCGCAGAATTAATAACGGTGAGCCCGGTGTGCTGCATCATTTTAGCACACTGCAACTGCCTTTCACCGATTCTAGTGCTTACAGGTTAAAAGTATTGCAGCCGACAGCCAAATTTACTGACGCCCTGGTGTTTTGCGATGCCACACGGGCATTATACACTATGCAGGGCAGGGTAGTTTGGGTGTTGCCTGATATAGAGGGCATAGTGGCCGCAAATACCGTGATCAGAGACCTGAAGCTTTCGCCTGCAGGCACTATTACGTTCATGACCATGACTATGGCCTATGAAATTGATTATAATGGCAAAATACTATGGCGTGCACCCAATACAGGCGAGGTAAGCGGTGAAAAAATAGAACATTACCACCATGAATTTACCCGGCTGACTAACGGCCACTACATGACCCTGGGGCACGAAATGCGCATATGCGAATGGCAACAAAATACGATCAATGACAGTACGCTGGTGTTTACCGATATGACTTTATCGCCTGCAGCCACCCCCTCCGCCAGAAAATCATTTTCTATGCCATTTGGTACGGTATTGGAATATAACAAGGAAGGCCAACTGGTGTGGAGCTGGAAATATTTTTCGTACTTCAGCACAACGCAGCGTTCTAAAAATATTAAAGATATCCGGCAGGTAGATAGTCATGAAAATGCCTTCTATTTTGATGAAAAAGCTGGGTATGTATATGTCAGTTACAAAAATGCCAATCAGTTACTCAAAATTAAATATCCTAAAGGGGATGTGATAGCGGTGTATGATGGCGCAGGGGCTGGCACAAAAGACGGCTTGTTCTGCCAGCAGCACGCGTGTAAAAAGTCGGCAAATGGCAACCTTTACCTGTTTAATAATAACTTCTGCAATCCTGATGCATTGCCTGCTGTTATTAAGTTGAAAGAGCTGCCTGGGCAAAAAAATAACATAAAAAAAGTGTGGGAATATAGGTGCCCGGCAGATGCCGGTAAATTTGTAAAACCCAATGCTACCATGGGCGGTAATGTGGTTGAATTGCCAGGTGGGGAATTGTTTGTTTCGCTGTGCAGCCCATATAGTAACCTGTTCATTGTTAACAGTAATAAACAGAAACTGTGGAGCGCCGACCTTGAAAAGTGGGATGCGGCCAAGGGGAAATGGATGCCGCAGGAACAATACAGGGCCAGCATTATAAGCGACCGCAAAAAGCTGGAACAACTGGTGTGGAATGCGGCAACGGCGCGGTAAGGGGCATTTTTTTCATTGTGGTGTTGTATCTTTAGCACTCCCTTACCTGGCCACTAATGATAAGATTATATATAGTATTGTTGCTGCTACTGTTCATTTTGCCAGTTGCCGCACAAGTGCACCCTGCTGAAGGCGATTCGGTGCATTACAGGCTTATTCCGTTTTCATTTGCCCCTGTTGCTAAAGTAGATAGCTATGTTATAGAGGTTGCCGAAGGCAGCTACAAGACCTATGATTCGTTTGCTGCAAATTTGATATTGCGCGCAAAAACAAAAATATCCAAGCCGACTGTAAAGCTGCCCTCTTTCGGTGTGGACTATACGTGGCGTGTTTTGGGTTATATAAAAGGGAGCTTAGTTACAACCAGCGGATTTTACCACTTTGTTGTAAGGGCATTACCTAAGCCGGGTGTAGGTTCAATGCGGCTCTCGGTTGCTAAAAATGAAACTATTTATAAAGATGCACTGGTATTTTTAGACCGTAACCGGGCGCTGTATGACATGAGCGGGGAGCTGATATGGTTCTTGCCAAAGTTGGCGGGGCAAAATGAAAATTCGGTTACACGCGATATTAAAATGACCCCGCAAGGCACCATTACATTTTTGTCGGAAACTAACGCCTACGAGATCAATTACAATGGAGATGTTTTGTGGAAGGCACCCACTGCTGGCCGCGTGAATGGTGAAAAGACGGAGCGTTACCACCACGAATTTACACGGCTTGGCAACGGCAGGTACATGGCACTTAGCAATAAAAACATGTGGTGCAAACTGCCTGCTGAAAAGGGTGGGTTGCCAACGCCCACTAACTTTAAGGTAAGGCCAGACAGCAATGCGAAAGATTACCGCCGTATTGAGTTTGCTAGCCTTATAGAATATGACAGCGCGGGTAAAATAGTATGGACCTGGAAACTGTGGGATCATTTCAGTAACAGCCACTTCAATGAATATGCCAAGCTGCAGGCCACTAATGAATACGAAATGCACATCAATTCGTTTTACTTTGATGAGCGGGCAAAAATGCTGTACCTGAGCAGTAAAAATTACGGCATCATTATTAAAATAAGCTATCCGAAGGGCGATGTTGTTGCCATTTACGGCAGTACTTATAATGCGCAAAGTGATGCCAATTACGATACACTTTTTTGCGCCCAGCACGCCGTGAGGAAGTCAGCCAAAGGTTACCTGTATGTTTTCAACAACAATATTTGTAACGATGGCCAGGGCCCAAAGGTGCTGATGTTTATCGAGCCTGCATCGCGTAAAGATACCATCAGGAAGATTTGGGAATACAATTGCCCGCGGGAGGGTGCTAACCGGGAGCGCCAGATACGCGAAAATGTTACTACCGGGGGCTGTGCATTTGAGCTGCCGAACAGTGATATGTTTATTTGTTTATGCAGCCCATTTTCTAATGTTTCCATAGTGAGCCGGGAGAAAGAGGTGCAATGGAGCGCTTTCCCCGAGCAGTGGAGCGTTACTGAAAACAAGTGGGTGGCACTGCCGCAATACCGCGCCAGCATCATCACCGATGCCAAAGCGATAGAAAATTTAGTAAGAGGCGGGGTTAAGGCCAGATAAGGACAAATAATTTTACGTCAAAGCAGCAGCACCCGTCTTATTGAGATGTGGGTAATAAGCGGTATAAGTTTCGTAGAACGTATAGGTTTTCCATGAAATCCGGTACAGTTATGATAGTTGTGTACCCACGGCACACGTCTTTTTTAATGGATTATTAGCTCAAGCATTTTGCACCTGCCGGCGCAATAAATTCATTTCACTACCGCCCTCTGATGTAAAGTTCGCACAAGCAACACGTTAATCCTTCGCAATCTCTCCCCTTAATGCTACCACCAATTGTACGCTGCGCCTTTTATTTCTTAATTCTACAACAAAATAGCTTGCGTCTCCGCACCTTTGCGCGAAACAATACCCTTTGCAGGAACCCCATACCAAGGATAGTTTTTAGCTCAGGAGTGTATGTTGATGCTTATTTTATCGTAGCTGATGGTGCGGGTGGGTAAGGGCTTGGGTGCGAAACTATCGGCCGGGGAGCGATTAATAGCTATTTCCAGGTAGCCCGAGCTATTGAACCGGCATAAGAATTTCCCTTCTTCCACATCGTTATAGTGCTGGCTTATGTGGTTTATTTCCTCGCGCACACCGAGTATTTTTATTCCGAACTTCCGGTCACCAATAATTTCAGTGAATTGATTCCGGTTCAGGTTTAGTATCATATTGCCATACCGGTCAATATGCAGTATGCTGCAATCTACACGGCTATTAAATATGGTTGGTTGGGGTAATTTGTAGCTTCGTTCCGGGTTGTACATGGCAAATGTAGAGGCCGGGTCGCCTCCACGCTGCAACATATTTATGGTTAGCTTTATAGCATCTATCCAGTTCGCCAATGCCGGGTAGCCCTGAAATTCGCGACACAAGTAAACAGGCACGTCCTCATCGCCGGTTATCAACGATAAAATACCATTGTCCGGTGCCAGAAAATAGTGGTCGTTGTGCCTTGCAAGAATCAGTTTTTGCCCGTTACGCTGAAAAATATCAACCAAAAGCAGATGAATGGTGCCTTTCGGGAAATGGACGAAAGAAGATACGGATAGATACGCAGCCTGTTGTATATCAGCTTTACCAACAGCATGGGTAATATCTATAATATTATTGTTGCCGGGCAGTTGAATCAACGCTGCTTTAAGCGTGCACACGCCAATATCAGCCGTTTGCAGATCGGATAAAATGGTAATAATACTCATGCTTTAAAGACTATATATTAATAGAGGGATTGTATTTGCCGGCAGTATTTACCAGCGGGATAATAAAATTAAGCTATTGGCTGCGTAATAGGTACTTATTTCCGATATATTTTTAAAATGCGCACCGGTAACCAGCTCTCGTATTTTGGCTAGGGACGTAGACTTTATTTCGTTATCGTTCCTTATGTATATTGTACTGATGGCGTAGGGCTATTGTAAATTGTATGCGATACATAAATTGTATTTTGTATTTGTGGGTTATTTTTCTACTTTGTGACAAATTCTTTAAAAAAACCCAACCAATATGAAGTAGGGACTGTCTTTAAAGTTAGAAAAAATATTATCTTGCACTTAAATAGTTTAATTATGAAACAAATTACATCCTTAGCTTTAGTTATGCTTTTGGCTTTCGGTAGCTCTTTTGCAAAAGACCGAATGAGTAAACACGTTACCGTTAAAGGTGACAACGTTACCGTTACTTACGGCCAACCTTCAAAGAAACAAGCAGTTACTATTGCTGATGCCACGCCTTGGTTAACCAGCGTTGACGAACCGGCTATCGTTACTTTACCTAAGGGATGTATGTTTGCAGGCAGGCAGATAAACCCGGGTACTTACAGCCTTATTACTGTACCGTACAAGGGAGAGTGGATCATTTACCTGACCAACAACCTGAACCCAACAGCAGCAGATCTTGACCTTAACAAATTAAGGGCTGAGAACATGCTTTATGGTAATGAAATGGTAGGACATTCTGATAAAGGTGTTGATGCATTTACTATTGAAGCAGTAAAAGATGGTTTGTTGATCTCTTGGGATCATAGCAACATCATGATACCAGTTCAGCCTTGGTAAGCTAACAGCTTATTTAAAGATACTTACTACTAGAGGCGTGCTGTTGTGCGCCTTTAGTCATATAAGGTGGGTAGTGATTTCCCGGCCATTTTAAGTAGTTGTCTAACTCCATTGGGGTGATTAACATTGTTAATTTTGTTCACGTCAACCAAAATGCATTATTTTATCTCTTAAATTTGAATCATGAAACAATTTTCTGCTCTACTGTTAGTAATGGTGTTGGCTATAAGCAGCGCCTTTGCGAAAGACCGTGCCAGTGCGCACACTACTGTTAAGGGAGATTTTATCTCTGTAACCTACGGCCAGCCTAAAATGAAAGGCAGAGCTATTTTTGGTGGTCTTGTACCTTATGGCCAGGTATGGCGCACCGGTGCCGATGAAGCAACTGAAATAACTATAACCAAGGGTTGTATGTTCGGTGGCAAACAAGTAAGCCCTGGCACTTATACATTATTCACTATTCCTGAAAAAGGCGAGTGGACGATCATCCTTAACACGGAATTGAAACAATGGGGTGCATTTGGTTACGATGCTATTAAAAACAAGAATGTATTAGTAGCTAAAGTACCTTCTACTACGCTTACTACACCTGTTGAAACATTTACGATCGACGTAAAAGACAATGGCATCATCCTTTCATGGGATAAGACCAGCGTTTTTGTTGAAGCAAGGTTATAATGCAAACAACATTTTTTTATAATGATGGCGTACCAAATGGTGCGCCATTTTTTATGCAAAAACACAGTCGTTGCGAACGCAGTGAAGCAACCTTACAACTCGTTCCTGCGGTGTAAATTGGAGCGAAGATCAGATGTGTTTTTATCTGAACCATGATTAGAATGATGGGGTTAGCTGTGCCGCACCTCGGTACATATAGTGCGCAAGAACGTCCTGAAAATAGCCTGCGATACCAATAAAATCCAATTGGGAATCAAAAACCGGCACGGTTACGATTGTTGTGTACCTACCGGCACACGGTTTCATTTAATTGGTTACCTGCTACAAACATTTTGCACCTACCGGCGCAATGACATGATTTTAGCGCCGTTTTTTGATGTTAAAATGGTGTAAAGCATAAAAAAGACGGTCATTGCGAACGCAGTGAAGCAACCTCACAACTCTTTCTTGCCGTGTAAATTGGAGCGAAGATCGGATGTGTTTTTATCTGAACCAAGATTAGAGTGATGGTGTTAGCTGTGCCACACCTTGGTACATATAGTTGGCAAGAACGTCCTGAAAATAGCCTGCGCTGAGCTACTAATAAAATAAAAGACACGGTCAAGCACATCTATGCACATAGTGCATGCCTGTTATAGAAGATGCTTCCTGCGTCAGCATGACAAAGTTAGAGATACTCCTTTCCGGTAATTGCAACAAACCACGCATCAAATTTGGACAAAGTTAGAGATACTCCTTTCTGGTAATTGCAACAAACCACGCATCAAAAATAGCCCCCTCAAAAAAAGTTCAAAAAATTTTCACTAATTCTGTAACTTTTTTTCTCCCCAACCGATTTATATACAGAATGGAAGTTAAAGAGTACAATACATGTGTTAATGAGTTGTCTGATGCGCTTTTCAGGTTTGCCTGCAAGTGCACCGGTAATGCAGATGACGCGCATGATGTGGTGCAGAACAGCTTCGAGGTTCTTTGGCAAAAGAGGGGAGATGTAATGCAGGCGAAAGCAAAAGCATTTCTTTTCCAGGTGGCTTACCGGCAGGCGGTAGATAATTACAGGAAGATGTCGCGGTTTTCCTATGATGAGCCACCTGACCAAGGCATAAGCCCGGCTAATACCGACCTGAAGAGGGTATTAGACAAGGCGCTGGCCCAGCTCGATGATCAGGCCCGGGCTTTGGTACTGCTCAAGGACTATGAAGGTTACCGTTATGAAGAAATAGCGCAAATAACAGGCCTTAACGATTCGCAGGTGAAAGTATACCTGCACAGGGCACGAAAGGTTTTAAAGGACTATTTAGTGAGCATGGAACATGTACTTTAATTATGCCGGTATTACGAAGTACATGTTTTAAAATTGAAATAGTATGATAACGATAGATAATTACGAAGAATACCTGGTGATGCACGCCGATGGCGAGCTTCAACCCCACGAAGAGGAGGCCTTACGGGTGTTTCTTAATGATCATCCGCATCTGCAAAATGAGTTATTGGTCTATCAGCAAGTGCGCATGGTGCCTGATGAAACAATCATCTACACGCAAAAGGAAAGCCTGATACAACCAGAACCAAAGAGAGGCATTATATTCACGCCTAACTGGCGCACACTAAGTATAGCAGCCGGCATAGCAGCTGTAATTTTAATTACCGTAGCTGTGTTGCGCAATGGTAATGATGCCGATAAACCAGTAGTAGTAAATAATAACACCACTATAAACACGGCTAACAGCAATACAACAACTAAACCTGCCACAACAAACCCGCAACCAGCCAATACCGACACACCCTTGTTACAGGAAAATGTGGCCATAGCACCTGCCAGCAATGCAACGAATAATGACAATAACAATAACAATAGCAACACACCAGTACCCAATAGCCAGGTAAATAATACACCAAGGGGGCAACAAAATAATACTGACGCTAGCCGTGATAATGATGTGGCAAAAAATAACGACACAAAAAAACCTGCTGGCCATGATGCCACACAAGTAACCGCTAACCCAGTTTTTATGACTGCCGTTGCTGCTACCGATTTTAAAAAATTACCTGTAGCCACTGCACCGGCTAATACGCCCAATAGTAATGTACCGGTAGATGGTTATAGCCTGGCTGATGCCGCCCCGGAAGCAGTAAAATCATGGATAGACAAATTGCCGCTCAATGACGAAAAAAAGGAACAACTGAACACAATAGCAAATGCGGTCGCCTACGGAATTGATAAGGTAACTGATATTAAAAGTAATGTAAGCGATAAAAAGCTTACCGTAAAAGTTGAAAAACGCAGACTCATTTTATCTTTCTAAACAAAATAAACGCAACCAGTTATGAAACATACAATATGCGCTATTATAGCAATAGCAGGGCTGCTGATGGCCCAGAATACAAAGGCTCAGGATGCCGCAAAAGACGATACAAAAAAGAAGAAAAAGACGGCATTGGTAATATCCAATAACGGTATTTCAATAGAAAGCACCGATAGCAGCGGCAAGGCTACACAGCCAGATAAGAAATGGTCGTCGCATGTTAATTTTGATTTGGGCCTGATACAGATGATGGACAATACCAATTACAACGATCCCGCTGTAAAAAGTTACCTGAATGTAGCAGCAAACAAGCAGAATGCGGACCTTTTGAAGCTCAGGACAAAATCGATAAACGTAAACATTTACCCGATATTAAGGAGCTACCGGGCGTTAAAAACTGATGGCCAAAAGATATTCATAACTACCGGGCTGGGTATGCAGATATATAACCTGAGGTATGATAATGATATTACGTACACCCATAACCCCGGTTCGGTAACGGAAGATACCATTTCATTTAAGAAAGATAAAATGGGTGTAAGCTATCTGAACGTACCGTTGATGTTCACCTTTAAAACACGCATTAGCAACCACCCTGCCAACCACAAAAAAGACAAATGGTTAGTGTATGGCGCAGGTATAACCGGAGGCTGGAACTGGTCAACATGGACTAAGCAAAAATCGGACGAGGAAGGTAAGGTTAAAGTGCATGATAATTTCAATTTTTCCAGCACAAATGATTTTGGTCTTGCAGGGTTCAATAGCTGCCTTACCGCCGAAATAGGAATAGACAATGTTTTCAAACTTTATGGTTCTTACCAGGTAACATCACTGTACAATAATGGACTTGACCAGCATCCTATTTGCATAGGGCTAAGGTTTAGTGGTATCTAAACGAATGGTGAATGATCAATGGTGAACACATTAGAGTAGGGGCAATCCCTTGCGGTTGCCCTAAAGCAAATGGATGTAACATCCTCATATCTCTTCGTTTAACAACAACAAGCCGCAAATAAAAATCCTTCCTGTCGCACAACAGGAAGGATTTTCTATTTTATGGAACTGGTAAAAACTAAGGGAGATTAAAGATAGCAACCGATTGGTCTTTATAAGTCTGGTAGCTTGGCTGGCTGTTATCGGCCTTATCAGAAACTACTACAATTTGTGTGCTGCTGAGGAAGGATATGCCTTCAACGTTGCCATATATCTGGTAGCTGCCGGCACCTACAACACCGCTGCTGCTACCCAATGGGAAGGTGTATGCTGTGCCGCCGGTAATTGACCATGTAGTGCTGCTTAAAGTGCCCACCCACAACTGACCATCTTCCTGCGAGGTTATAGCTACCTGGTTGCCATAAATGGCAATGTCAGAATAGTCGGTAAAGGTAACTGATGATGGTAATGTTATCTCGGTAACATAAGTCCAGCCGCCGCTTGTTTTCTTGAATACAGGCACTTTACCGGTACCTTCAACCAGGCCCAATATGTAATCATTGCCGCCGCGATAAACCCATGCAATACCTTCAAACGCTTTGTTGCTGTTGGCCGATGTAAAGTAGTAGTCTACCCACATACGGTTTTGATAATTCATGCTGGCATCCAATTCGCTGATGCGTGGCTGGTAGTAGCTGCCGTTGCTAACTGATTCTTCAACAACAAAAAAGTTAGGTGTGCCATTGCTATCGTAACTAATGCCTTCGTAGTTGGAACTGCCAGAACCGGGTGCGCCAGTGCTTAACAGGGAGTTTTGTGAACTGTTGATAGGCAATGTGCTTTTAATTTTAGCTATCTTCTGCATATTGTCGCAGGCTATATAAAAGTAGCCACCGAGGTAGTATACACCACTGGCTTCAAAATTGTCGCTGCTGTTGTAGCCTTGCAATAATTTATACATTTTAGCCTCAGCAATTGGCGCGCCTAAAGTTGTTGCGCCAGAGATGCGGTTGTTAGCCGGTAGCACTTTTGTGGTGCCTGTTGCTGCGGGTAGATTAGTCGATGCACTTTGTTTGTGGCATGACGCAAAAAAGACTGACGCCAGTAGCGCAGTACCCAATAAAGAACGGTGTTGCATGTGTATGTTTTTGCAAACATATATAGGCAATGTTAACCCAGTGGTTTGTGCGTGTTATCTTTATATGTCGGTAATGTTAAGCAGCCAGAATTTTATGTATCACCGACCAATTAAATTGGGTGGAACTATGATTTGGATGATTAGGTGAGGGGCATGATCTCAGTCAGTTTAGCATAGTAATGCTGCACTGTTACGATACAAATTGTCTTATCGTCTTGTATAGCCCAGAAAGGATGTTGGAAGGGACACCTACAAAGCACTATATTTTAATGCAATAGCCATGGCTTTTTTGAACCATGGCTATCGAATTATTGCTTGCCGTTTTCCAATTCACATCGAATACTAACTACTACAAAACAGCTTCCTACTTTCTACTTTCTACTAAATACTAACTACTATGTACTAACTACTATGTACTACAAAACAGCTTTCTACTTTCTACTTTAGACTTTCTACTAAATACTAACTACTAAAAATCCATCGGCACTTCAAAAACCAAAACATCGCTGGTGGCGCTTGCGGTGATAGTTACGCTATCAGTTTCACTTATACCGAGTGCATCTTTTTTGTTCAACTGCTGACCCGCAGCATCAACCTGACCATCAATTACAAAAATGTAAAAGCCATGTGTTGCGCTATGTGGTGCTACTTCCACCGTTTTACCTGCTTCCAGCGTGGTGCGGTATATCCACGCATCCTGATTTATTTTAAGGCCGTCGTCTGTTTTTTCAACTGGCGAAACCAAGG
Organism: Chitinophagales bacterium; assembly: GCA_038228575.1. Classification (GTDB taxonomy): domain Bacteria; phylum Bacteroidota; class Bacteroidia; order Chitinophagales; family Chitinophagaceae; genus Flavipsychrobacter. Next base: position 11,617 of record JBBRPD010000047.1, read on the forward strand.
TTTGTAATGTATTCAGGCGGTCTTCAGGGTTAAACATTTTCTGGTCATAACTCGGCTTCACATTTCTTTTAGCCGGGAAGATCCAGGTTTGTAAAAGGTTTACCCTGTTTTCATCGCTATGGTTGTATTCACTATGCGTTACGCCGGTGCCTGCACTCATCACCTGCACCTCGTTGGGTACAATAGTTTGGGTGTGGCCCATGCTGTCTTTATGTGCAAGTTCGCCGTCTAATACAATGGTTATGATCTCCATGTTATCGTGCGGGTGTTTGCCGAAAACTTCGCCGGGAGAAACTATATCGTCGTTTAATACCCTGAGCGCACCAAAATGTACTTTTTCAGGATTATGGTAGCTTGCGAAACTGAACGAATGGCGGGCGTTTAACCAGCCGTGGTCAGCATGGCCTCTTTGGTCTGCTGCATGAAAAATTGTTTTTGCCATATACTTTTTTTGAAAAATGAATGTACATACATGCATTCAATTCGTGTGCCACTATAGTTTACTGACAATATTGCAGTAAATACCCGCCAATACCGACAAAAAGGATGGTGCGGACGCATGGATATTCGCTGTATTGGTAGAATCGGCACTAATGGTAAAGGAAGGGCTTATTTTAGGCGTAGTGGTTATATCATCCCAATGGAGTAACAACATCAATGCTACATACAGCATTGCCGACCACAATAATGATGTGCCGAAAAAGACAATATATCTTCTGGTTTTCGCTTTCATGAATTATTTGCATGATAAAAATAAGGAAAACACAGGGCAGCGCAAAATTAAATTATCGGGTAACAAGTACACCAGATTTTTATGTTTTGGGCATGTGTAGTTGCTGAACAGGGAGTGCATATCGCCTCCGGCAAAACAAATTAAGAAAGCATTATAACAATGTTCCTTAGCTTTAACTCCTAAATTCGTTTAATGAGCAGATTATCAACATGCTTCTTAGCAGCTATAACCCTTGTTACCAGTTATGCAACACAGGCGCAAGATTTTTTACCAAAGGTGAAATGCGGCGCGGCCAAGCGCCATACTGCGGCACGAACCACTACAGCGAGCCCCGCTGAAGAAGACTATGATGTAAAATATGTGAAGCTGAACCTCGCGCTATCTAACACATCGACCCACATTATGGGCGATGTTACTACAAAAGCCAAGGTAACGGCCACAACACTAAGTGCTTATGTTTTTGAACTGAACCCGGTGCTGAATATTGACTCTGTAATGGTAAACGGTATAACCCGCGCTGTAACTACAGCCGGAGCCATACGCACAGTAACACTGCCAACCGCTTTGCCGCACGATATTTTATTTACAGTGCAGGTATTTTACAATGGTTCGCCAGTTTCAGGTACCATAAGCTCAGACCCTACGGGGCTCAACTGTATTGCCTCGCCAAGCTGGGGCAACAGGGCTACATTTACTTTAAGCGAATCGTACAAGGCGTATGAGTGGTGGCCATGCAAGCAGGCATTGAAAGACAAAATTGATTCTGCCGATATATGGCTCACCATCCCTGATTCTCTGAAAGCAGGGAGTAATGGTAAACTAATGGCCATAACCACAATTGACAGTAACCATGTGCGTTACGAATGGAAAGAAAGTAAGCCCATTGACTACTACCTGATATCGCTTGCCGTTGGTAATTATGTCGACTATTCGTACTACATGCATTTCAGCGGCGGCACCGATTCTATGCTTATACAGAACTATGTATATAACAATAGTGCTACCCTGCCATATTTCAGGAATGTGATTGATTCTACGGGCATGATGGTGGAGTTCTTCAGCAATTTATATGGCCGCTACCCATTTTGGAAGGAAAAATACGGTCATGCTATGGCGCCGCTTGGTGGCGGCATGGAGCACCAAACCATGACGACCATGGGTTTTTTCAGTAGCCCTATTGTGGCCCATGAATTGGGGCACCAATGGTTTGGCGACCATGTTACCTGTGCTACCTGGCAGGATATTTTTAACAATGAAGGTTTTGCCAGCTACAGCGAATATCTGTTCATTGACCGGTTTAACAACCATACCGCTGCATTGCGCGATATGCGAGACAGGCAGGATAATGTAAAAACAATGCCCGGAGGGGCAATTTATGTTGACGATACCACTAATGAAAACCGCATCTTCGATTCCCGCCTTTCTTATGATAAAGGTGCCTGCATGCTGCATATGCTGCGCTTTGTAATAGGCAACGATAGCACGTTCTTCCATACTTTCCGCGACTATCAGTCGCAATTGCACGACAGCACCGGCACCATTGCCGACTTTAAGTCCGTAACACAATCGCTCGTAGGCTCGGCTGCGGGCAGCATGAATATTGATACGTTTTTCAACCAATGGGCTTACAAGGAAGGTTACCCTATTTATGATGTAAAGTGGAACCAGTTTGGCAGTGATGTGTACATTCAGCTTGACCAGACTACATCTATGCCATCATCCATCAGTTTATTTAAAACACCTATGGAAATTAAGCTGCATTCGGCATCAGGAGATACGGTTATTAACGTATACAATAACCAGAACAGCCAGTTGTACCATATTACGTGGGGCAGGCCAATGCTTACCATGGCAGTAGACCCGAATTACTGGTTACTGTATGACCTCAACTCAATGGTGAAAGACACTGCATTGAATGTAGGGTCCGCAAACCGGCTTCCATTAAACATTAGCCCTAACCCCGCCAGCAATTACTGGACCGTAGAAGGTTTGCCTGCCGAAGCGGCTTTAACCCTTGCAGATATGAGTGGAAAGGTTGTGTATGAGCATAACGCTACCGGTGCAACTGAAAAGGTGCCTGCTGAAAAGCTGGTGCCAGGTGTTTATGTGCTGCGCGTAGTTAGCGGCAACGATGTTGCCACATATAAATTGGTGAAAGGTAATTGACGAATAACCTTATTTTTAGATACTGAAATCAATTAATCATGTCAAAAAAAAACATGGCGCGCCCTGATGGAATGGCGTATTCAACCAACAAGGAATTTTTCAATAGTTATCCTGAAGAAGAGCCACAGGAGACACTGCCGAAAGAAAAACAAAAGCTGAAAGTAACACTGGATACCAAGCAGCGCGCTGGCAAGGTTGTAACGCTGGTAGACGGATTTACCGGAGCAGTAGAAGATATGGAAGCACTGGGCAAACTACTGAAAACAAAATGTGGTGCCGGCGGCAGTATAAAAGACGGCTACATAATAATACAGGGCGACTATAAAGTTAAAGTGATAACCTGGCTGAAAGAATGGGGGTATGCGCTTACAAAATAGGTGGTGTTAAGGGGCTGATTGCTTTTTGATGATTATATTTATAAAAAGAGTGCAAAGCCATGACATGAGTATAGAAACACTGAGAGAAAAATCACATGATTATATAAACATTGCAGACGAGCAACACCTTTCAGCGATTTTTGTATTGCTTGGCGGTGATATGGGCGAGCATAATAATATTGAATATGACACCACTACGATGGAGGAGCTTTATAAACACATCTTCGTAACGAAAACTTTAAGTCATTTTCAGTTGATGAAACCTTTAATATCGTAAGCAACCATTTGAAGTCAAATAAGTAAGCTTAATTACTGTTAATATATAAAATACTAAACAATGCAAACAAATAATTTCCCCGATTTTCAACTTACATCTCAACAATCGTGGTATTATGGACCGGATGAAACAATGCTGATTTCGAAGGCAATTGGATATACGCTGAAGATAATTAAAAGTGGCAAGGCGATAACGAAATTTGGAACTAAAATCAATTCTATAAAACATGGAGATTACGATCAGTTTTTTAATGTTATAAAACAACCGTCTCAATTCATGTTATTAGGCTCGTTTGATAATGGTGGATTTAAAATTAAGGATGATAACTTTTCGCAAAGTGGTGGAGATTGCGACGTTGCAATGATAATAGCGGTGGATAATTGTTTAAAAAAATTCTATGCCGAATGTTGGAATGAATACGGTGACATAATTGATAATGATATGACTGATACAGTATTCAATAAATGTGCAGCTTTTGAGATTGCAATAAGAGTTCAAAACAATAATCTTAGAGCATCAAAAAATATTCCGTATGACAAAAGCGAAACATTTGATTTGGTGAATGTAATTGACGAATTATGTTCTCATAAAAATATACAGAATAATGAACGGCTTATATTACAAAATGGAAGAAAATTTCTTAACATGGTGAAACATTACAAAAATCAATTCACATCTTGGGAAATTGGTGTAAATGCTTTTGAACAGGCATGGAATACATGTGGAATTCATAATATCCGATTGGTGTAACAAGGTATGTTAGTGCCTAATTAATCAAGCACGCTGCTGTTCAGGAGTTATAAACCGCCAAAACACTTTTAGAGGTCGTTTAACAATTTCCTCTTTTCCTTTTCCTAGTTTAAATTACTTTTGTAGCAAATATCCGCGCTGCGGCATTTTCAAATTTCTTTTACTTTTTACTTTTTACAGCATGTTGCAAGATATTAAGATACTGAATGAGAAGGAAACCCGTGGTGGTTTCGGCGAAGGCATATTGGAAGCGGGTCGCCGCAACCCCAATGTAGTGGCACTCACTGCCGACCTTGCCGGTTCGCTGAAACTTAATGCTTTTATGAAGGAATTTCCGGAGCGTTTTGTACAATGCGGCATTGCTGAAGCCAATATGATAGGCGTTGCAGCCGGGCTTACCATTGGCGGAAAAATACCCTACACTACTACATTCGCCAACTTTTCAACCTCAAGGGTTTATGACCAGATTCGCCAATCGGTAGCGTATAGCGGCAAAAACGTAAAAATTTGCGCCAGCCATGCGGGCTTAACCCTGGGTGAAGATGGCGCAACCCACCAGGTATTGGAAGATATAGGCATGATGAAAATGTTGCCAGGTATGGCAGTAATTGTTCCGTGCGATTTTAACCAGACAAAGGCCGCTACCATTGCCATTGCAGAATACGAAGGCCCCGTTTACCTGAGGTTCGGCAGGCCAAAGTGGCCGAACTTTACTGCTGAAGACCAGAAATTTGAACTGGGTAAGGCGCAAATGCTGGCTGAAGGCACCGATGTGAGCATTATTGCATGCGGCCACATGGTATGGCTTGCGGTGGAAGCGGCAAAAATGCTTGCTGAAAAAGGTATATCGGCAGAAGTGATCAATATGCACACTATAAAACCACTTGATGAAGCGGCGATCATAAAATCGCTCCGCAAAACAGGTTGCGTAGTAACCGCGGAAGAGCACCAGATAAACGGTGGTTTAGGCGATAGCGTCGCCAATGTGGCTGCCCGCCATTGCCCGGTACCCCATGAATATGTGGCAGTTATGGACACTTTTGGCGAAAGCGGCACACCAATGCAACTGCTCACCAAGTATGGCCTCACCAAAGAAAACATTGCAACAGCAGCAGAAAAAGCCATCAGCAGGAAATAGAAAGTAACCTTCAAATAGATAATTTATTGCCCCGGAGACGGGGCTTTTTTTGTGCCTGTTTAGATATGTTTTGAACCCTCGTGTTTTTCGATGGGCAACGCCTATGGGTACGAACATGAAATGCGCCCCGCGTCTTCCGGTGGGCAACGCCCATCGGTACGAACATGTATCGCCCCCGCATCTCCCGATGGGCGTTGCCCATCGCTATCATATTTCGGGGCTTCACCCCTTGCCCGTTTTGTTGTATAAACTGGTAACGCCCTGAAGGGGCAAAATACGTCAGCGATGGGCAACGCCCATCGGTACGAACATGTATCGCCCCCGCATCTCCCGATGAGCGTTGCCCATCGCTATCATATTTCGGGGCTTCACCCCTTGCCCATTTTGTTGTAGGAACTGGTAACGCCCTGAAGGGGGATAATACGTCAGCGATGGGCAACGCCCATCGGTACGAACATGAAATGCACCCCGCATCTCCCGATGGGCGTTGCCCATCGAAAGACGTATTTCGGGGCTTCACCCCTTTGCCCATTTTATTGTATAAAACGGCAACGTCAATCGGTATTGTCAATGAAATGCACCGCAGCCTCGCGCATCACCCCCTCCCCCCAACCACCCATTGTGGAAAACTTGTGAGTAAATAATTTGTAAATGAGCCACTCGCATAGGCGTATATTTTTATGTATGCCTGTTTTTTGTCACAACAAATTCAAAATACCAATTATATTGGGGTATTTCAGAAAAATAATCTCAAAAAACTTGGGTTTTTATTACCCAAATAGCCTAACTTTAATTATGTTTACGTCCCTAATACTACATTTGGGATAATTTTCTTTGTCAGGAATAAATCGATTTTGTTAAAACCACCCGATTATGAAGCGAATTTTACGGTTTTTTATACTATTTACCCTCTTATGTACCCCACTTCTTTCTAAAGCGCTCACTGTCTCTTTTACAGGAGGGCCATCTTTGCGTGGCTGTGACAGCTTATTTGCTTACTTTACACCTTCGGTTACAGGGTGTTCGGGCGGGGTAACATATACTTATGTGTACATTGAGCCATCCGGCGCTCGACATGTGTCATCTGTTTCCAGTTACACATTCAATCTTATCGGATCATGGACTGTTACAGTGATCGCCAATTGTGGTGGAACTATTGATTCATCTTCACGTTCTGGTTATGTTGTAATTGATCCGGGCCCAACCATAAGTTTCACCTCTTCCACTCCATCGGCCGATACCGGCTTAATTTGTGGCCCCCACACTATTAACTACATTAATACTTCAATAGCTGATACAACCTGCCCTAGTAAAACCTGGACATGGATATTCAGTGGCCCAACGGGTAGCTTTATAAGCCATGCTTATACGCCACCCGCTCAGACTTATAGCGTTCCGGGTTGCTACAGTGTTACCTTAATATTTATTGCGCCTTCTTGCGGTTGCTCTGGTTCTTACACACGAACTAATTATGTTTGTATCGATGCTCCTGCTACAGCTTGTTTTACTTCTTCCACGCACAGGGGTTGTGAGCCTCCGTATGTAAAGGTTGACTCTGCGTTATGTTCTACTGGTGCAACCTCTTATCTGTGGCATTTCGGTGATGGTACTACGAGCACAACCGGCCCTGTGGTTGCACACACTTATTCTACGGCAGGCCGTTATTACAGCGATACACTCGATGTATTTAGCACTGCTGGTTGCCGCACCCGTATTATTCATGACTCAGACCTATATATTGGTAACTTAGGTGTTACCATGCGTATTGATGCTCCGGGTAGAGATACTATTTGCGAAGGAAGCACTATTCAGTTTAGCGATACAGTTACCGGAGGCACAGCAACAACTTATGATTATCACTTATATACTACGAGTGGTACTTCTATTGCAGATGTTGGTGGAAACCCCGCTTCATTTACATTTGACTCATCTTACACCGTTACTTGTGGCAGTTTCGATGTAGTAACGACTGTAACTGATGCTTACGGTTGCACTGCAACGGCATCTAGGCGCATATTTGTAAGGTGCAAGCCGGTTATTACAGCTATGAGTGCTGATACCTTGTATAAATGCGCACCAAATTTGGTGGAACATTTCCATGCTACCGCATCGCCTTCTGCTGGTATAACTTATATATGGGCATATTCATCTGCGGCTACTGCAACCTTCAGCGGTACTGGTTCAGCTGGCTCTGATCCTACATATACTTATACGGCAAGTGGTACTTATTCACCGCGCCTTGTAATAAGAGATGCATACGGCTGCACGGATACCGCACGTCGTAATAACTACATATACATAGGGGCTCCAACAAGAGGCATAACCACGAGTGCTGATTCAGGTTGCGTCGGTTTAACAGTTCATTTCCGTATCGATGCCAGCCCAGCCGTCGCAGGCACCGCTTATATGATTGATTCTGTAACATTTGGCGATACTACAGCTGCTTGTTATGGTGGGGGATGTGCCGACTCTGCGCATACTTATGTTAGTGCAGGTATTTTCCCAATGGTATTCTATGGTCGTTTACCGGCATATTTAGGTGGTTGCACATATACTGACACTACTTGGGTGAAAATAGGTGCTGCTCATCCAATTTATGCGTTGAGTATTTCTCCAAATGATTCGGTTTGCCCGAATACAACAATTCAATTTACTGCGAATTGTTCAAACTGTACTTATTATGATTGGATTTTTCATGGTACTGATGGTACTGTAGGTACGGTAAGTGCTTCATACCCGATTGGTGATACAACTTCCTACTTCTTCGGTACGGTTACCACGACCCCTCCTGGTCGCTATGCCTGGAGTTTGGTAATGTCTTTTAATGGTTGTACTGATACTGTTAATGACACAGTTTTGGTGCTTGGGCCTAGGATTGGTACATTAACTAATATCTATAATTGTCAGACAAGAGATTCTGTTACTTTCATTCTATCTGGTACACATACTACAACCAGTTTGGGTAACGACTCCATTAATTATTGGTATCTCGATGGAGCGACAACACCAGTTGCTATCACTACGGGGGCAACTCCGGTAACTGCAGCTTCGGGTGAATACAGATGGAGCCGCCGGTTCAGCCCCGGTTGGCATTATATTAGAGTGAAAGAATATGGTGTGCCCCATATGATAGGTGGTATACCTGATACTTGTTTTGTAATGACTAGAATTGACAGCTTCTTCATTGGTAATCCAGTATTAACATTTACAGCTTCCGATACCGTAATTTGTGCAGGCGAGACGGTAAACTTTACTGGTCCACTTCAACCTGATGGTACTACTTACCAAGACTATGAGTGGTTCTTTAATGACCCTTCAGGTTCTGAACATACCCTCGTCAATACTAATTCTCATACTTACAATACGCGTGGTACTTTCCCGGCACGTATAATATTGGTGAACAGCTCTAGTTGCCGAGATACAACCCGATTCATAAATATCAATGTTATTGGTGTATCAGGTGGGTTTACCGTATCTAACGACACTTTATGCGTTGGTGATTTATTTACATTCCGCGATAATAACACCGCTGTTTCCCCTTATGCAATAACCACGCGTCGTTGGTTAGATGGCACGACACCATTTGGCGGTAGTAGTACTACACCGACACGTTCATGGGGCTTCCGCGGTGCGCATATCGTCACGCTAAGTGATACTGATAATAGTCCACATCATTGTGGCATACGCCAGACACGTACTGTGTATACGGTAAAACCATATGCATACTTTACGTCATCTGACTCGGCATCTACAGTTTGTCCGTACATACCAATTTGTTTCCACGATACTAATACACATTGTACCTATTCCTGGAATTTCGGTGATGCTGGTAGTGGTAGTGGTTGGTCTATCCCTAGTGCTACAGCTCAGGATACCTGCCATACCTACACTGCCAACGGTGCGTGGACGGTACGATGTGCCATATACTCCGATGGTACAGGTTTCCCGGCGGGTTGTGCGGATACGTTCGTCAGAACGGCATATATAACGACAGCGCCTATTACTGCAACATCGAGCGATTTCAATGCTCCTGATTCAGCCAGCTGTCCTCCATTACATGTCGTACGTTATGGCGATACCCCATCTTATAGCTATACCTGGCGTATAGATGGTACTGGTGGTCCTTATACATTCACTGGTCCGTTGTTGAATACTTCATTGCTTTCAACAGGTGTATTTACGGTAACGATGATCGCAACATCACCAAGACATTGCGTGGATTCAGTACATTATACCTACTTTATTGGAGGCCCCACAGGCTTTATTTCTCTGAGCGATACCAGCGGTTGTGCTCCGGATAGCATCCGTTTCCATTTCACGAATACCGGTGTTAGCATAACATCTAACTATATCTGGAATATGTGCCCTTATGGTTCGTTCAGCACTACGGGTGATACTACTTTCGTATTCCCTACAGCAGGTGTTTATTGCCCGCCTACATTAACTATACAGAGCGGTACTTGCGTGGTGAACATTAATAACTTTACTGATTCTATCCGTATACATCCTACACCAACTATATCTATCAGTGGTGGTGGCCTTATCTGCTACGGTGCATCAACTACACTGGTGGCTTCGGGTGCTGACTATTATACATGGACACCATCAACTGGTCTGGCTTTTGGTAGCACAGATACTGCAATGGTAGCGCCAAGCGTTAGCCCTACTACAACTACTACCTATCTGGCAACCGGTTACACTTTATTTGGTTGCGTTGATACGGCATTAATCACAGTAAATGTAAACCCTCCAATACATCTTACTATCAGCGGTCGCGACAGTATGTGTATCGGCAGTTGTGATACATTGATTGCATCAGGTTTAGTAGGTGCTTCTTATGTATGGAGAGGTGTTGGAACGTCATGTGCAGTTTGCGATACGAACATTGTATGTATCACTTCAACCAAAACATTTACTGTAAGTGCTACTGATGGCGCAGGTTGTTCAGATTCTACTACTTTCAGAGTTACGGTTAACCCGGCGCCTATCATACATGTAACACCAGATCCGGTGCATGTTTGTAATAAAGATGGCGGAGGTACAGACGTTACCCTTACCGGTGCGGCTAACTACATCTGGCATCCAAGGATAGGTTTGTCTTGCGATTCATGCGCTAATCCGCACCTTACACCAACAAGCAACATTATCTATTCTGTAACAGGTATCAGCCAGTTCGGTTGTAAAGATTCTATTGTTATACCGGTTGTAGTTTACGACTCTGTAGCTACATCAGTGTATCATGATACCAGTATTTGCCGTGGCGATGCCGCGCACTTACTTGCATTCGGTGGTGAGTCCTACTTATGGAAAGGACCGTTTATAGATAATCCTACATCATACAGTGTACACGTAAGGCCTACGGCTAATCAGGTTTACACAGTGTATGTTCACGAAAATGAGTGCTTCGATGATACACTTACCGTGAAAGTAAGAGTAGTGCAGATACCTGTACTGACAGTGCCTCCTGGAGGAACTATAATAGCGGGCAGTACTTATCAGTTATACGCTAATTACGGCGATACGGCTAACTTCTCTTATCTGACCAACTTTATCTGGACTCCGGCTGATTCAACATTGAGTTGCTTCGATTGCCCTAGGCCAATTGCAACGCCAACTGCTACAACAACTTATTCTGTTGTTGCATCAACAATTGAAGGTTGTGCAGCCAGCGCTACAGTTACTATCAGGATACTTTGCGAAGGCAGCCAGGTGTTCATCCCTAATACCTTTACCCCTAATGGTGATGGTGTAAATGATCGCTTCTATGTAAGTGGCCAGGGATTGGGTAATGTAACGAAGATGGCTATTTATAACCGTTGGGGTGAAATGGTGTTTGAAGGCACAAATGGCAAATCAAACGACCCTGGACAGGGCTGGGACGGTAGCTATAAGGGCGAAATTCTTACACCTGATGTGTTCATTTACGTGATAGAAGTACAATGTACTACCGGCGAAACTTTCACTTTCAGAGGTGATATTTCACTTATCCGTTAAAAAATAATTGCTTTGATCGGTACAATATGTTGAATCATTGTAAAAGACCTTAAAATGAAAAAATTTTTAAAAATATGTTCGCTTGGTTTGGTGATGGGAATGGGTTTAAATACCAATGCTCAGGATATACACTTCTCACAATTCTATGAGAATTCTATCATGCGCAACCCTGCACTTACCGGTATTTTCAGCGGCGACTTTAAAGTTGGCGTCGACTACCGTAACCAGTGGGGAAACATTGCTAATCCATTCAGCACATTTTCGGCTACTGCCGAAACAAGGGTCGCTGTCAATAAATCAGTAGGTGATTTCTTCAGCTTCGGATTGGGTGCTTTCTATGATAAAGCCGGTTCAGTTGGCCTATCAACTCAGGAAGTTATGCCTGCTATTGCCTATAACAAGGCGATAAACGATGCCCACAATACTTACTTATCGGTTGGCTTTTCAGCAGGCTTCATTAACAGAAGTGTGGATATGAGCAAGATGACCTTTAGCAGCCAGTATATACCGGGTTCAGGTTATAGCCAGTACAATTCTTCTGGTGAAAACGCACCTTTCAAAAGCCTTCAGGCGTTTGATATGGGCGCTGGTGTCAGCATCAACAGCTCAATTGGTCAGGATAACAAGGCTAACTATTATGCCGGTGCATCAGCATACCATCTTAATCGCCCGACTGAAATTTTTAATGGCGGTTATTCTACGGTAAAGTTGCCAATGAAATGGCAGTTCAATGCGGGTATCAATTTCGTAATTAGCGAAAAATTCAGCCTTGCGTTCCACGGAAACAGTTCAAAACAGGGTGCATATCAGGAAACTGTTGTGGGTGGTTTAATGACGTTTCATGGTGTTACTCCGGGCTTGCCTAGCATTTTCGCTTTCAGCTTTGGTGGTTTCTATCGTGTTAACGATTGCTACATCCCTACCATCAAAATCGATTATTCTAACGTGTCTTTAGGTGTATCTTACGATGTTACAAGTTCTTCATTAGCAACAGGTGGATCTTCTACCAGTGCTACAGAGATTTCTTTATACATCCGTTCAAAATACACACATAAAAACAATCCTCGCGATGGCGTTATGTGTCCACGTTTTGAATCAGAAATTTATTCTCCATTTGAATAGTTTTTAATAATACTGATAGGTAAAAAGGATGTCCGGTTTGGGCATCCTTTTCTCTTTTAATTGAATTCAGGTTAGTAGTTTATTCAATAACAATGTTGTTCATGTTCAAGTCTGCCTTTATTAGGTGCGTCATGGGTCTTTTGCTGCTATTAATGGCTTGCGGTGGTAATTGCTGTGCGCAGGGGTGGATGTGGGCAAGAAGTGCCACTTGCGGCGCGCCCTCGCAGGGTGGGAGCGAAGGTTGGCTTGTTAGGAATGATGGGGCTGATAATGTATTTATGGCAGGCTACTATTATGGCAGCGAAATATGCTTTGGGGGCAGTACGTTTTATAACCCCATAAATGCTGCCAATAATACCCAGTCGCTTATTGTGAAGTACGACAGTGCCGGGCGTTTATTGTGGTCGGCTGCAAGCGCGGCTGGCCAGTCAAAGCCCATAAGCATAGCGGTTGATGCAGGTGGCAATTTGTTGTTATACGGAGTGTACACCACCAGCTCTATTCAATTTGGTACAATAGTGATCACTAATCCCGGCTTTAATACTGCCGATCCATTGTTGAACAAGGCATTTTATCTGGTAAAGTACGACCCGTCTGGCGCTATATTGTGGGCAAATACAAGTGCTACCAATATTTATCCTGACCCAACAAATCTGCATGCTGGTGGCATTACTACTGACGGAGCCAGCAACGTATATATAACTGGCACCTTCAATACTGTAGGGTTCACCATTGGTGCAAGTTCAGTGGGTAACGCTGGTGGCGGTAACGGAACCACCGATGTTTTTCTGGCTAAGTATGCGAGTGATGGAAACCTGATCTGGTTAAAGTCGTTTGGCGGGCTTAAAGACGATTATGCAGCAGACCTCGCAACAGGGCCTGACGGTAGACTGTACATGGTGGGTAATTACTCATCAGGGTTTATCAATTTTGGTAGTACTACATTGTATACACAGGTAAAGAAGGCATTTATAGCAGCCATAGATAGTGCGGGCAATGCTGTGTGGGCGAAAGCAGGAGAGACCAGGGGGAAGGCTGAAGGCGTGGCGGTAACGGCTGCCAATGATATATACATAACAGGCGGCTTTACAGATACCGTGAATTTTGACGATTATTTTTCCTGTAATTTCAATGGTGGCTACTACCTCCTGAAATTTGACGCTGCCGGACATGTGAAAAGTGGCAAAGTATTGAGTTTTACACAGCCCGTAAGTACCTGTTGTTATGCTTACGGGCTTACCGCTGACAAATGCAATAACATTTGGCTCTCGGCAAATCTGGACAAAAATGCTGGCCTGAAACTGGATAATACTACTACTCTGAACGCCCCAGCCGGAAGTTCTGACCCCATGTTTTTTGCCGGTTTCGGTAGTGATGGCGTCTTAGTGGCGAATGTGGCCTTAAAGTCAGGGGCTGGAAATAATACGGGTTTATCCAATACGGGTCTTTCCGCCGATGGGAGTGGTAATATATTTGTGAGTGGGGACTACCGGGTATTAAACCCTTTTGTTGTAGGCCCCGATTCGTTGCGCATATACAACAATGCTATTGCCTCCATCTTCGTGGCAAAATACAGTCCGAAACTCGCGTGCGATACCAGTACCGTTCCTCCCAATCCATACCCCGATGTTCCGGTAATTACCATAAGCCCGAACCCCGCCAGCTACGAGTGCGTTTTAGATTATAATGGCACCCTTGGCACTGGCCCTGCTGCGGTAGCCATCCGCGATATAGCAGGCAAACTCATCGCAACTTATCCGTTAACTGGCCATCAGACCATATTGCCTGTAGGCTACCTACCCCAAGGTGTTTACGTTTGCATGCTGAAGGTGGAGGCGCGCCCCATTTATACGATACTGCTTGCCGTAATGAGGTGATGTTTATAGGCGCAGCACAACCCCTTAAACATACCACAAGAGGGTCGCGATGCAGTAATATTTTGCACAATGACAATTACACATAGCAATCATGTTCGTTAACGATTGTTGTGTACATCCGGCCTACGGTTTTATGTAATTGATTATTAGCTACCAACATTTTGCACCAAAGGAACGATAACATGTTTTAGCGCCGTATTTTAAATTAAAACGGCTAAAAGATCATTATTCATAACCCACGCTAACTACTATGTACTAAAAGGCCTTCCTTCGTCATCCAGTCTAACTACATGTACTAACTACTATGTACTAAAAGGCTTTCATTCATCATCCAGTCTAACTACTATGTACTAACTACTATATACTAAAAGGCTTTCATTCATCATCCAGTCTAACTACTATGTACTAGCTACTATGTACTAAAAAACAGCTTTCTACTTTCTACTTTAGACTTTCTACTCCTATACTAAAAATCCGTTCCAATAGAAAAATAGAGCAGCGGCTTCTTGATGCCTTCAATGTTCCATGCAGCATCGAACCTTACAAAATAGCCGAACATTGTTGTGCGTAAACCGGCTCCATAACCCAAAGCTAAACCTGCGCTATTGGGTACGGTGATAGTAAGTTGTGTATAACCATTTACTGGCCTTGTGCCCAATGTAGGGAAGATGTAAGTAGCGTCCAGATTTTCGGCAGATGGCAAGAATCCTTTCCATGCTGAACCCGCATCAACGAACGCTATAACCTGTAGGTTTTTCAACAAAGCAGATTGTATAGGGCGCTTAATGAATGTAGTTAAAGCAGGTAGCCTTGCTTCTGTGCTCAGCACGGCAAAGTTGTTGCCTTTTCTCGCGCCCTGCTTGTAACCACGAAGGCTTGTAGCCAGCGCAATAAACCCATAATTGTCGCCAACGGGATAAGAACTTGCGGCCTTCGATGCTATCCAGTTATCAACACCACCCAATTGGTACTGAACTTTACTGGTGCCGTCAGAATGGCCATAGGCAACCCTTGTAGCCCATATAGCATTCTTATAGATCTTCTGGTAAGTACGGAAATCAAGCCCTATGTTGTAGCAACTTTGTTTGTCGCCGTTTACCTGATACATATACTCGCTATACACTTTAAAGCGGGTGCCACGGCGAATGTTCAATATAGGGCTTATGGTGTTGTCAAAAACATATTCGGCCCTGCTGAGCGACCAGTATTGGTCAAGGTTAGGTATCTCTAAAAGCAGGCTGTAAATATCCTGCGATTTTTGTACCAGCCTGTCTTGCCTTATAGCCGTACTAAACCCAACGCGGCGAACCTTGCTGAGCGGGTAACTAAGGCTACCCTGAATAATATTGGTAACGTTGCGGAATAACTGCGGCGTAGGGTCAGATTTGTGCCCGAAGGAATCATAGTACACAATGTACTTGTTTTCATTACGCTGCGTACGCAAGCCAAGCACACTCCAGTCCAGGCGTTTTTTAGTATTGGAATATTGCAGGAAATATGCCGAACTGGACAAGTTAACAGGTATTTGAAAACCAGCTGTTATTTTATGGTTTTCCATCAGTTCATTCATGTTAATGGTAGTAAGTGCACTGATACTCGGGTTCTGGTATTGCCCGCCATTATTGCCGTACGGTTGGTATTGCGTAAACAATACGCTGTTGTCAATCCGCACATTGAACATATCTGGCTTAAAACTTACCCTGTAGTTGGTAGGCTTCATTTTAACGTATGCACTATCGCTTATGACAGCGAGGGTAGAGCTGTCATTTTCAGCTTTGTTTTCCGGTATGGGGGTATCATCAAAATGCTTCTTTTTCCTTCTGCTCTTTACAACTACGGTATCAGAAAATTCGCTCTGGAAAGCATTACCACCTTTAATTTCAGGTAATGATGCAGGCTCGGTATATGGCTTGTTATCCTTATCAAATTTAACAACGGAACCTGCACCTGTACGGGTGAAAATATCTGGCCTTTCAATAGAAAGGGTTGTGGGAGAAAGCTTCTTGGCAGGGGTGGTATCATCAGGTATAATAAGGGGGTGGAAATACACCATGTACTTCTTCTTCACCTGTATTACATCGGCAACTTCGCCAACAGCAACGTTGTACTGGTGGCTTATAATGCTGGTGTTATAATTGGTTACTGGTAGCGAATAAGCACTGTCCATATTATTTTTATCGCGGGCAAATAGCACTACATATTTGTTCTGTATGCCGTTGCCATCGTACAAATAGGCAAAGTTATCGGTGCCGTATTGGATAGGCTGCGAAATATGCCCCTTGGTTATATTAGAGCACTGTAAAAGTTCGCTGCGCTGTGTGGTAGTGTTGTAGAAATAAACGTTCATTGGCCCTGTTGGTAATTCATTCACACCAACGGGTACTACCATATTCGGCTTGGGCCTGTTAGAAAGGAACAATATGCCTTTACGCGTGCCACCACTTACAAATACAGGTTCAATATCATCCCATGCATCATCAGTAATGTTAGCCATTTTGGCACCCTTTATGGTAAAGCTATAAAGGTCGGTCTGGCTCTTTTTAATGGCCGAAAACACCAGCTTGTCATCATCCTGCATGAAACTCATGCCCAGCACCCTGTCGAAGCGGTTAGGTGGTATTTTAATGTTTTCAATGCGGTTCTTTTGCGAATTGTAAATACGCAGCGATGTCTTGCTTTCCTTCTTGTAAAGTATAGCCAGTTTATTGCCACCGTTTGACCATGCCATTAACGGATAGTTCGGGTCAATTTCCTGGTAGAGGTCTTTTACACCACCTTCCGCCAAAGTGGACTGTACCTGCTCGCCGCCAGTTTTCTGAAGGTATATTTTGTATTCTCCATCATGCCATGCCACGTAAGCAATTTCAGTGCCGCGTGGCGATACCATAATGTTCCTGATAATAGTGTTGGGTTCCCTGGGTACTTTCAGCGATATGAGCCCCTTCGTGCTATCCGGCATTTCCTGATTCACGGCATCGGCCGCATAACACTTGCGGTAGTACACCATGCACGAATCGTAAGCCTTGGTTACTTTAATACCCAGGTTAGCTTTATCCAGCATACTTTTATTAAGGCTGGTGCGCTGCTGCATATCGCTCAGCAGGTTCTTCATTTTTTCAGCACCGTAATTGTCTGCAACAAACTTCCAGAAGGCTTTGCCGGCAATTTCTGGATACACCTCAGATAGTTCATGAAAACCGTCTTTAGGGCGTGCGTCCAGCAAGCGTTTCCATTCACTGTTGGCCTCGGTATTCCAGCCATCGACGAGGTATGCAATAAAACCATCAGTTACCCAAGGCGGTAAGTTGATGAGCAAGGCGGTTTTAGCCATTTTCTTAAAACTCTCACCGAATATCATGCGTTCCATAACCACGCGGGCCATGCCACTTTGTATTTGCCTGCGCAGGTCAGTATGCTTACCTGTATGGTAAACGACCAGCTTATCGCCAACAAGATTCCAGGTGCCGGATATGGTCATGGCCGATATCTGCGACTCATCTATGAGGCCTATATTGGTTTGCTGGTAATCGTCGTAAGAATTATAGAGGACAATGTTGAAACGGGTAGGGAACTGGCCTCCCATTTTCTTTTCAATGATGCTGATATTATTTTCCGCTTCTTCCGCTACATATCTGCCGAGTTGCCTGCCGGCTTTATCGTAATGATAAACCCTGAAGTGCTTGGTATCAAAATATTTCCATTCAAATTTGCGGTTCTGTATCCGGTTCTGGCCAAAGGTTTCCACATACGATTGAGCCTGTGAAAAGTGTGGCATAGCAACAGCCAGACACAATAAAAGTGCAACAGAAAAACGGACTAAGAGGGATTGGTACTGCCTTATATTAATTATCATTGCTAATAGGGGGTAAGACCTTATTGGTTGGGTAATGTTTAAATCATGCAGCGTTTTTTTTAGGTTAGCTAACTAAGCAACGAAGCATTTATTGGTGCGTATTACCGCCATTTGGCTGCGTTACCGTAGTTTTGCAATACAAATTAACAAAAATCCACGAAATAAATATGTTAAATGTAGTTTTTTTTACGTTCAACCCTTTTGAAGAAAACACCTATCTGCTCACCAACGAGCAAAAACAATGCTGGATTGTAGACCCCGGCATGTACCACCCGGAAGAGGTAAAGCAATTCATGAACTACATACAGGAAAAACAAATGCAGCCGCAAGGCATTATTAATACACATGCCCACCTGGATCATATTTTTGGCGTGCAGGCATTGGTTGATAAGTATGATATACCTTTCGGTATGCACCTTGCCGAAACCCCGGTGCTGGACAGGGCAGAGGCTTCTGCGGCCATGTTCGGCATTGATTCGATTACCAAACCAACACCAACATTTTACATTAAGGAAACGGAGCCGTTAAAACTGGGCGATGATACACTGGAGGTTCGGTTTACACCAGGTCACTCACCCGGAAGTATTTCATTTTATTATGCCCCCGGTAACTGGGTAATATCAGGCGATGTTTTATTTGCGGGTGGTATAGGCCGCACCGACCTCCCCGGCGGCGACTTCAATATACTGGCCAAAAGCATCAGGACCCAATTATACACCCTGCCCGGAAACACACAAGTTCTTTCCGGCCACGGCCCCGCAACGCATATTGATGAGGAAAGGAAGTATAACCCTTATGTGAAGTAGGGATGAAGCTAGCTTGTTTTTGACGTAGGAATTTGTTTTTGTAAGTAATAAATTTATTACCTTTGTAGCCAGTGAAGTACAATGAGTTTCTTCGAATTTTAAAACAGAATGGGTGGTATAAAGTACGCCAGACCGGAAGCCATATTATCATGAAACATGATGATAAAGAAGAACCCATTGTTGTTCCCCTTCACGGAAGTAAAGAGATAGGTAAGGGATTACAATTGAAAATAATGAAACAGGCAGGTATCAAATGAAACAGATAAAAGTTACGATTGAAAAAACAGATACAGGCTATTCTGCCGGTGCAGAAAAATACCCTGTTTATACTGCGGGCGATACTATGAATGAAACCAAGAGCAATATACTTGACGCCCTTAACCTTTATTTTGAATTCAAGAAACAACCAGCAATAGCACTTGACGATATTAAGCTGGTTCCTGACTTGGCTTCTTTTTTTGACTTTTATAAAGTGATCAACGCTAAAGCCCTTTCTGAAAGAATAGGAATGAACCAGAGTTTGCTGGCTCAGTATATCAGCGGAACC
Organism: Chitinophagales bacterium; assembly: GCA_038228575.1. Classification (GTDB taxonomy): domain Bacteria; phylum Bacteroidota; class Bacteroidia; order Chitinophagales; family Chitinophagaceae; genus Flavipsychrobacter. The sequence continues at coordinate 31,257 of JBBRPD010000047.1, forward strand.
AAAAAGCCTTCCTCCATACAAATACAGAGAATTTTAAAAGGTGTTCACAGTATAGGAAAGGAACTTACGGAAATGCAATTTCTGTTATAACAGCTTCTACCGCACCGTCTTCTTTTTATTCCTTTCGTAATCTTCAAAAATGAAACTACCGAGGCCATCTAAAGAGGAATAAAAAGCCTTGCCATTATTCACTTCAGTAAAGTTGCGTACAAACGCTTGCAGGTAGGGGTCTTGCGCTATCATGAACGTAATGACCGGTATTTTTAAACGGCGCAACTGGCCTGCTAAATTGAGGGTGCGGTTAAGTATTTTACTATCAATCCCGAAGCTGTTTTTGTAGTACTTATTGCCCACTTTCAGGCAGGTTGGTTTGCCATCAGTTATCATGAAGATCTGCTTGTTCGGGTTCTTTCTGCGGCGCAGTAATTCCATGGCTAATTCAAGCCCGGCAACAGTATTGGTATGGTAAGGGCCTACTTCCAGATAGGGTAGGTCTTTGATTTCTATCTGCCAGGCATCATTACCAAATACTACAATATCCAAAGTGTCTTTCGGGTAGCGTGTCGTTATCAATTCGCTGAGTGCCATGGCTACTTTTTTGGCGGGGGTTATCCTGTCCTCGCCATACAATATCATACTGTGCGAAATGTCTATCATCAACACGGTTGATGTTTGCGCTTTAAAATCTGTTTCGTGTATTTCCAGGTCATCCTGATGGAGCGAAAGGCTATCAATGCCGCGATTGATATAGGCATTCTGAAGGCTGCCGGTATAGTTGATGCTTTCCAGTGTGTCGCCAAACTCATACGGCCTTGTTTCCGGGTTGGGTTCATCGCCCTGGCCGGTTTTAAAAGTACGGTGGCTGCCGGCTTTCGATTTTTTCAGTTTGCCGAAGATCTCCTCCAGCGAGCGCTGGCGGATGGACTGTTCCGTTTTAGGGGTTATCTTAAAAGTGCCGTCGTTATCGTTCTCTTTTATGTAGCCATTGGTCTTCAGGTCGTCAATAAAATCACCCATGCCGTAGTCTTTGTTGGTAAGGCCATATTGCTTGTCAAGCTGTGTAAGCCAGCTCAGTGCCTCACCTGCATCGCCATTGGTGTACTGCAATACTTCGGTGAATAAACCGAGTAGTTTATCAAATGGTGACTTAGCGTTTTCGTTAGGGTCAAACTTAGAGAAATGAAATCCTTGCATGGTAATGAGTTGATAAAATGGCTAGCATATAACCACATCTAAAATTAGGGGATAATCAACTGTGGTTGTTTATAGCGGTATAATTGATTTCAATAGGGAGTAGGTGCAATTGAATAGCCTATTTGTTTTTTTAGCTTTTATTTATAAAAATGCCGCCATTCAAATTGAAATATAAAATTATCAGCTGATTACTCTGCAAAAACAGCAACGTTTAATAATTCCTGGCCAATTTCATGTATAGTATCCTCTAATTTTTTCGCTTGTTTAGGTGAGGGATATTTAACACCGGAAGCATATTGGCGAAGCAATGCAGGGTTAATTTGTGCTCTTTTTGCGATAGACGTAATGTTTAAATAACCGAATTTGTCAAATAGCGCAGTAATATCATAGACGTGTTCAAATTCGATCGTCTTAGTATCTACGTCATGAAAATCATGCAATAATTTTTTCATTTTTCTTTCAAGCATATCAGCTGTTTTCGCTGAATCTACTATCAGGTTGTCTTCATATTGAATCCGCCCGTAAAGCTCCTCTTTAGATTTTTCAACGATCAACAATATCTTTTCCATAAATAGAATTTTAATGTTCGCACAACTAATGTTACCAGAATAGATGTTATTTTAGCTTCGGTCCAATTTTTATAAATCTTCTTTTGTTGAATTAACAGAAAGCAATCATTTTAACCCTGACTGTTTCCAAATTGAGTTTAACGTTCCTATAGGTACATCTTTACTGCCATGAACAGGTACTGTAACTTTTCCTGATTTAGTTGGATGCTTGAGCTGCAAGTGGCTTCCCTTCTGCACATGCTCATACCAGCCATCTTTTTTCAGAATACGGAGTATTTCTTCACATTTCATAAAGGGGTATTATTTTAATTAACTAAAAATACCTCACCATGTTATATCAGATAACTACTGATTATCGCCATTTCCAGGAAAAAGGGGTAATTGCCCGCCTATCCAATAGCTAGAATAAAGGTAGCATATTTGCTACTTATTCCCAAGCTTTTTTTAGGTCGTTGTTGTATAAAATTATTAACGCAAAACATTCGTCAAAATGACAACAATCCTACTCCCAATCTTCATATTCCTTGCGCCAGTTGATCTTTTCGCCGAGCTTGCCAATGGAGAATAGTTTGTTGAATTGCATATTGAGGCCTATTTCGTTGTAGGCACCGGCAAGGTGGTAGTAGGTGCGGGCGTAATGCACCTGGAATTTATCAAGATTCAGCCCCAGACCGAAAGCAAAACCAGCTTTGCCGGGCTTGGTAGATATGGCCAGTTCCCTGCGTTGCAGGTCGTTATAAGAAACGGTAGCCATAAGGCGTTTGCCTATGGATAGCTCTGCACCAAAAATGAAGTGACGGAATATTTTATCAACTGTATGGTCCTGGTTCAGTTTGCTGCTATCTACAGTGCCCAATATATTGGTGGTAACGTTATCGGCAGGGTTGTTGTAACGGATGTCCCACTCATACAGGTGGTGCAGAGTTGCAAACAAGCGCAATGGCATGTGTTTGAAGCGCTTGGATATACCCAGCTGCAGATCGAAAGGTAAAGGCTCAATGCTGTTAGCGGGTGTATACTTGGTTATCATGGAGCCCATGTTTTTGGCTACAATACCAAAATCGAACAGGTTGGCGGTATCGTAATAATTAACACCAACATCCATTAGTAAAGCGGAAGCACCATAAGGGAAATAAGCCGACTGCGCCCATTTAAGGGCCGCACCATAACGCCAGTGTTCGCCATATTTGCGCGAAGCACCGAGTGTTACTGCATAGTCGACCCCATGAAAGTCGCCTAAAATAGTGCCGGCATCATCTGTAAGCAGAAAGGAGCCATAATTAAGGTATTGAACGCCTGCAAAAAACGCGGTTTTCAGTTTTTCGGAATTATAGCCGTAAGCAAGGTTCATGACATTGATATTGCCATAAAAGTTATTATAGTTAAGGCCTATCTGGTTGTGCAAACCCGGCCGCATCATGGCCGGGTTTTGCAGTGCCAGTGCAATATCGTTATCAGGATTGGCAACACTGATACCACCCAATGCAGATACATGCGGTGAGTTGGACATCCGCAGGAACTCCATAGCATATTGCCCGCCGGTTACCTGCGCCATAACTATGTTACAGCATAACAGCCCCAACAGGGTGAATGTAATTTTCATACCTCGCATATCTTTCAAACGTTGCCTTATTAATATTATTGCCAGCTAGCTGCAAATTAGTCTTGTGCCGTTTCGCCATTTGCTTTAAGAATCTGCTCAACAATAGGTGTGCTTACGCCCGTGAAGGAGAAGCCGCCATCATGAAACAGGTTCTGCATGGTTACCATACGAGTATAGTCGCTGAAGAGCATTGCGCAATAATTAGCACAATCTTCGGCACTTGCATTACCTAATGGCGACATTTTTTCGGCATATTCCAGAAAAACATCAAAACCAGAAACTCCCGAACCCGCTGTGGTTACGGTTGGTGACTGTGAAACGGTATTTACCCTTACTTTTTTAGCGAAGCCATAGTGATAGCCAAAGCTGCGGGCAACACTTTCCAGCAACGCCTTAGCATCGGCCATATCATTATAGCCCGGGAAGGTGCGCTGTGCCGCAATGTAGCTAAGGCCCACAACAGAACCCCATTCGTTAAGCGCATCGGCCTTCATAGCCGATTGCAGAACGCGGTGCAATGAAAGTGCAGATATATCTAATGTCTTGAGAAAGTTTTCGTAGTTAGTATCGGTATACGCGAATTTCTTACGCACGTTAGGCGACATGCCAATAGAGTGCAGCATGAAATCGATCTTTCCACCATGATTTTCCATGCTTTGTTGCATAAGGGCATCAAGATCGGCTGTAGAGGTGGCATCAGCGGCAATAACTTTAGCGTTACACATGCTGGCCAGTTCGTTTATTTTGCCCATACGCAGGGCAATAGGTGCATTAGATAGTGTTATTTCAGCACCTTCAGCCACACAAACCAGTGCTGTTTTCCATGCAATGGAGCGCTCATCAAGTGCACCGAATATAATTCCTTTCTTTCCTTTCAGCAATTGGTTAGCCATAGTATTGTATTATTTACAGGGGGTAAATATAGCAAAATAGCAGCACAGCATAAAACGATGCTTTATTTGGCCTGGTAACGTACAGGTTTTAAAAATGCACCATTAATATTAAATGGTTTACTTACCACCCGTATTGAATTTCTCTTTACTGTGAACGATGTTCTCTTTGGTTACCACATCTCTCACAATCTGATCGAGCCGCTCGGTTACAACGGCTATGCCGGCTATTACTTCTTTATTATCGGGGTCGGTGGCATCGTCGAAGTTGAAGACCTTTACCAAACCCAGCAAGGTAGATACCGGCCCGCGTATGTCGTGCGACTGTATATGGGCTATATCGGTAAGCGTGTTGCTTTGTGCCTCAATGTAGGCCAGGTGGTTGGCTTTTTCTTTCGATAGCAGCTCGTTATACTTCTTTTGGGTATTGTAGTTACGATATATAAAGAAGGACAGTAGCACCACCAGAGCCATAGAAAGCAATACCGCATAGGTTATTATCTGCTGTTTTTGTACTTCGCCCTCGTATGCCTTGGCTTGCTTTACTTGTTTAAGGCTATCGGTCATTTGCTTTTGGTTGAAGCCTGCCTGCAGGTCGATACGCACCAGTTCGTTGGCTTTTTCAATATTGTAAAGGCTATCACGCAAATCAATAAAGTGCCTGTAGGCAGCAAGTGCCTTTGTGGGCTGCTCCATTTTTTCGTAGGTGTTGCTGAGCACCTCCCACGCATTTTTTTCATCTTCAATTTCGTTCGTTTTCTGGCAATATTCCAGTGCTGTTTGCAGGTAGGCTACGGCACCGCTGTAGTTTTTTTGCAAATACATAAGCTTGCTCAGGGTAGTGTAGGTTTTGGGGAACTGGCGGTCGAACGAATTTTCGGTAGCTATTTTTAACGATGCTTTTGCGGCATCGGCAGCTTTATCGTTGGCCCCGGTTGCCAGGTAGGCATTGGCCAACTGGTCAAGTATAATAGCTTCATACATCGATTGTTTCAGCCCCCGGGAATCAAACAATGCAAGCTCCAGGTTTTTGATGGCTTTGGTATAATTCTTCTTGGCAAAATAAGCCTTGCCCATGGCCATTACACTAAAAAACTGCAGGTACTGGTCGCGTATAATAGTACCGAGTTTATATACATTATTATAATTTTCCAGTGCCTTGTCAAACTGCGACATAGAAAGGTAGATATCACCCACATTAAGCAACAGCCCGCCCTTGGTAATATTGTCTTTCCTGTTGCCTTCTTTTTGTGCGGCCATCAGGTCGTCAAGCTGCTTTAGTGCATCGTTGTATGATATAAGTGACTGCCGGTAGTCGCCCACACTAGCGTATATGGAACCCATGTCGCCAAGCACCCCAACTTTCAGCCGCTCATCTACCTTCAGGTGGAGCACTTGTTTCAGGTAGTCCAGCGATAAATTATGTTGCCCGAGATTTTCATGGTTTTTGGCAATATGTTCCAATGCCTTGGCTTCATTTTCAAGATCTCCAAGTGTTTGGGCGAGGTAAATACAGTTCTGATCGCACTCTATGGCTTTTGCATAATTTTTGGAACAGACGGAGTAACAGTCGCTCAGCACAATATTGCAGAACATGCGGCCCCTGTCCCATTTTATTTTTTTGGCTATTTTATAAGCATCATTGGCGAAAGCAAACTTTCTGAAGGAATCGGTGCAGGCAGTAACCGCAGAAAGTTGTAGCAGTACTTTTACTTTTTCTGAATCAACCGAAGATTGAAGATAAACGGCATGTAATGAATCACTCAGATTGTTTTTAGGCTCGGCAATACTACTGACAGACAGACACAAAGATACCAACAGCAAGATAGGTGTAAGGATATATCTGAAAAAAGTACTCATTAGCTTTTGTTTCTTGATAAACAACTACCGATTTTTGTCATTACTGTTATCACATAACCTTGTAGCAAAGTACAACATGTTGTGGCAATTTGCAACCTGATTGTTAATTTTCAGTTTAAATAATATTTTCGTAATAAGAGCATTAAAAATATAGTAATATTTTTAATTGTGATGATGTGTTGTTAGTTTATGGCTAATTATATACAGAGAACAGAATTTCGCTAAAAAATTGCTATTTAAACGTTAATAAAAGACAGTTAGTTTATAATATGTAAATATGATGGATTTATTTTATCAATTTCTCTTCAAAAAAGGCGTAAAACGCCACTAATACTTTGCTTATTGGGAATAAAGTATGTTATTTGCCCTTCCAATTTTTTATTTAATTTTTAATTTTAAAAGCGCTAAATTTTTACAAATTCTCATGAAAAAAATCAGTTACTCAGTTGTAGCTTGCTCTGCATTGTTTTGTTTTATGTTCTTTTCTGCACCAAAGGCTCATGCTTCTCTTGCTGGGGGTGCTGTTAATGCGATAGTGACTTTCGGTAATCAACCGCCAGGTGGCGGAGTTTGCATAGGTGATGGCATTTGTGTTGCATTGCCAAGCCCCGATACCAGCAAACGCCTTGATGGTGTACCTGCGAAATTTGATCTGGATGCACTGGATGCTACTACCTTATTGATCACTTTTAAAATGACTGATTTGATGGATGTACAACCTGAACAGGCTACAAAAATGTTAAGTTGTACACAGCCAGGCGCTGGTGGTATAACCCCAACATACCAGTTTGGTGCACCGTATATTTTAAGTCAGCCCATGTACTCAGCACTTGGTTTGCCTCCTAATTCTACTATACAGCCGAGCAGCATTATTACGGTTACCATAAGTGGGAACTACATTACTTTGCATGTTAAGTATGCATACTAATAATAACAGCTTATAAGTATTTTTTGTGCAGGAGCCCATCGGGCTCCTGTTTTTTTTGGGTGGGGTGGCAGAAGGCAAAAATATGAGGGTTATGGTGGACCTTACGAGCGTTGTGCCGATGATTTTTGGCTTCATGGATTTGCGTGTGTTTTTTCATTTTTAGAAGTGTTTGGAGCTGGGGCGGCGTTTGATGATGGTGATGGAGCCGGAGGTTTTGACGGTTTCTTTGGTGTTGATGAGCCAGATAGCGCCTTCTACGGCGTCGGGGCCGTCGTCGTGGGCACGGGAGCCGGGAGCGAATGCGGTGAATTGTTCGTCGAGCCGCTTCATGTGCGGGTTTTCTTTTTCGGTGGCGTTTAAATAAAGTTTGCAGTTGCGGTGCAGGGGTTCGAGCAGGGCTTCTATGCGGGTGAATTTGTGGTCTTTTTTGCGCTGATCGCCCATGATGGGGATGGTGTGGTTTCTCTTTTTTCCTTCTTTGTAATATTCGCTGAGGATAAGGTCTTGGAGGAGGACTTGTTCCATGTAGAAGTTGACAGAATGGCTTAATTGCTTAATGGCGGTATGGCTTAATGAGGTTGATG
>JBBRPD010000048.1:0-38802 GCA_038228575.1 Chitinophagales bacterium
ATAATAAACCGGCAGGGTTGCGATTGTTGTGTACCTACCGGCACACGGTTTATTTAATTGGTTAGCAACTACAAACCTTTTGCACTTACCAGCGCAATGACATGATTTTAGCGCCGTATTTTGATGTATAAAGGGTATAAGCAAAGCTATGCTTGCAAAGCGCAGAAAGGCAAAGGCTTTTCTGCGCTTTTTCATGGGAAGCCCAGCCCCAATACCTCAACTTTAATTTACCGCTGCATAGGCTGCACACCGGTAATATCGGCCACCATATAGGCGCGGTATAACGATTGGTTATAGCGGAATTTCATTTTCTTTTCGCCGGTTTTGCTGTTAACCAGCAACAGGTAGGGTGCATAGCCGCCGCAAATAAAATATTCATCGCCCACCTTTGCTACACTGCCCCTGGCTTGCGAAAAACGCTCCGTCAGGTTGTAGTCTTTAAAGCTGGTTACGGTTTTGTTGGCTTCATCCAGCTTAAACTCCAGTATGCGCGAACGGGGCCTTATGTGTTGCTCGCCATTGTCAAAAAGCAACAGGGTGTTGCCATCCACCAAACTGGCATCATGCTGGCGCAAAAACACTTGTGGGGCACTGAGTGCAAAATCGGAATTACGACCGCCCAGGCGCCACATAATATCGCCACTGCGCCGGTTTACTTTTAGTACCTGGTGCAGGTTGCGCATTGATAGTATCAGGTTGCTATCGCGCGGGTCAATAGCTATGGAATTGATGTGTATGTAGTCGCTTGCAACAGCGGCATTACGAAAGTCGTTATCGTAAAAACTGTTGGTATAAAATTCCGGGTTGTGGCTTGCATCCCAGCGCCAGATAACGCTGTCATCTTGCACTTCCAGTATAGTTTGTGCCACCACTTTAGCTGCCGGGTTCGGCGAAAGGAATGAAGGTATGTTGTCAACCGTCTTCGTAACATTGCACAGTAATAAATAGTGGTTATCACCCAGTAGCAGGAAATCGTGCGTATCTATATACATCCCCTTATCAGCGCCGGTAAGTCCCTTGGCGGGCAGGTGTATTTGCTTTATTTCGCGCAGTGCAGCATCTAAAACAACCACATGCGCCTGTGGTTCTATTTTGCTGGCATGGTTAGCATAGTCAGTATCATCAATAGTGTAGGTGTAGCATATTTGCCCATCAATTTTCCATTGCCGGAAAGCGGTTACCCTATGCGGCATTTTTTTATTCATGATAACCCGCCCATTAAAATCAATAATGACTAGTGCGCCTGTTGTTTTATTATGGTAAGTAGTATAGGGCGATAGCAGCAGGTAGTTTTTATTCAACGAATCTTTAGTGGTAAAAAGGAAACGGAACTCCTGCCGCCTTTGTGCCAGATGGTCGTTCTTGCCCTTATAGGCTAGGTATTGCCAATACTTCCAGGCTTTATAACCTCCGGCGGTAAGCGCGGCTGCTGCTGCAATTACCGCCAAAAAAAAGACCGCAATTTTAAAGAAGCCTTTTAGTTGAAGAGTTATTTGCATTCGCTTGTGCTTTCTTGAAATGAGTAACAGCCAAAGCAAAGGTATTAAATAGTGTGAGAGCTACTCCGTATTTAGGTCGATTTCAAATTTATACATTATTCTTATTTTAAATAACACCTGCGAGACTGCGAAGACATTGACCTCCCTCTACATTTATGGAGAGGGTTGGGGTGAGGATTTTATTCAGGTGCGATGATTTGAAATGCACCCCCGTATTTACAGTTCCGTATGCTACGGCGGAGGAATACCGATATAGCACTTTATAGTACCACCTTGGTCATTCCATATACCGTATCACTTTTACGAAACGGGCCTTGTAGCGGTCGTTCAGTTTTGTTGTTATAACCTGCATCTCGTCTCCCGATGAAGCGTGTATAAAAGTGATGCCTGTGCTATCGTTGGCTACAATAATGCCAATATGCCCGACGGTGCGTACTTTACTGTTGGTGCCAGTAAACAGTATCAGATCGCCGGGCTGGCTGGCTTCCAGTTGAATAGTTTTGCCTTCGTTTGTAAAACCTACTGAAGAGCGTGGAACCGTAATATTAAAATGATTAAAAACATAGGAAATAAACCCCGAACAATCGAAACCTGTTGACGGTGCCATGCAGCCGAAATGGTAGGGCGTGCCCATGAGTGTTTTGGCAAATGCCACTATTTTTACCGGCAGGGTTGAATCTGGTGGCTCGGGAGGCAGCAGGCTGTCTATTGTTGCCATTGCTAGGGTATCGGCAGGTGGCGTAGCAGTTTGCTGTGTGCCTGCGGTGCAGGAAAGTACGGTAAAAGCAAGTAGGACTAAAAGGTGGCGCATCCTATTTGTATACGTAATTTCGCAACGGAAAATCTTATACCACCCAATTAAACTGATACGAACGACGGTATAGCTATTTTTACGGGCGACTGGTAGTTTATTAGCCCATAATGATTTCGTTAATTCATTCTGAAGTAAAAACCCGTAGCGATAATGCCGCTTGTGTTTAATTGGCTGTACATTGCGTTAGTTCCGTACGCCCAGGCGGAAGGCAATACTTCTCTTGTATTTTGAAATTCCTTTGAAAAGATAATTGTCAACTTGAAAGAAACCTGGTGTTATCAGCTTTACTTTAGGATAACGGTTTTTAATCGAGTACTCGTAGATAGCCTTATTTTTATAGTAGGAGTTAGGATAAAAGTTGACCTCTTTACCCAACATAGCAGAGCCGATACAAACATGCAGCCTATCGGTATTAATAACTCTGTGACTGCTAAGCATGTTAATAAAATTTGCGATGGGGGTACTTTGTATTCCCATTTTTGAAATATCAATATTATTGGGGGGCTTCTTCAGCATGAATTTTTCATCGTCTTCTCTAAAAGCATTGAGCTCTCCCGCACCGTCTGGCATCAATTCAAGCTCATTATGAAATGCAATATCATGCCACATATAAACCTGGCAGTTTATGGCGTGCAACTTCACAAATTTGTAGGTTATTTTTTCGCGGCAGAAAATTGTCACATTATCTTGAAGACCCGATAAAATCTCTTGCTGAAATTTACCGTAAATGGTGGATGGCAGAATGATGACTTCCTTATACAACCGGTGATTTTTAAGCACCATATTCCTTACCTGATCATACAAGTCAATGAAATTGCCACTTCCATTAATAATAAGGACATCGCTGGTAACAGCAGAATCAATGGTTATTTCATTTGCGTGAATATTCAGATCTTTGAAAAGTTGCTTGGCCCCATGCCATATTAATGAGTCGCCATAGTTGCCAGTTACATTGAAAAAATCAACATTTGCATCACTGAATCTACCCAAAAATTTTTTTACATCGAGTTCTTTCATAGATTCTGCGGCGTTTCCATAGCATTACTTTATGCAGGCAAGCGTATTGCAAAATTAAAAAACAATATTAAAAATGGAAAAAAATTTTCTTGTACAGATTTTTTTTGTCGAAATTTGCTGCTGTTTGCATCTGATAGCAGCCCCCAAAAGGTAGCCATAATTTTTTTAGGAGCACACTAAAACAATAAGCATACCTTCAAAACGTTCTAGTTTACAAGATGTTGTAAATAACAATGCTATATCAATCTTTTTTGAAAATAATAACCCAGTAAACCCTCTAAGTATTAAGTATATGAACGCCTTTGATAATGAACCCCCGCCAAATTTTAGTATCCAACAAATTTGGCGCACCATAACGCAGCACAGCAAATTTATCCTTGTAGTATCGCTCCTATTTTCAGTTATTGGTTGTGCAGTATATATGGCCACTGCATCGCGCAGCTACGTTGCGAAAGCTGAATTTGTGGTAAAGAACCCGGTATATGGCGAGCGCAGTAACATTTATAATCACGAGCCAACGGGTATGAACTACTTTGCTAGTGACGAAGAATACGACCGTTTTATATCATTTTCGCAATCTTATATTGTGCAGAAGAATGTTTCTGACAAGTTTGGGCTGCATAGCCTTTATAAAATTGATACCAATAGTAAAACAGGCATCGCGCGTTTATTAAAAAAGATAAACGGTAACCTGCGTGTTGCCCGAACAGATAACAGTATATTGTTTCTTAGCTATCGCGATAAAGACCCGCAAAGGGCGGCAGATATTGCCAACAAATTTTTAGCCGTGCTTGACAGCCAGTTTGCAGCGTATTATATGGATATGCGCAAGGCAGTTTATTCAGCGGTTACCGATAAAATAGCGTCAGAGGACAGCATGGTACGGGTGCTTACCGATTCCCTTGTGGTGCTTCGGGAAAAGTATGATATCTATGATATGATAAGCCCTGCAAGGCATGGGCTCATTTCCGGCGCCAACCAATATGCAAAAAGGCCCGGTCTGGCATTAGGGTTGGAAACTATCCAAAATCTGGAAGCCATAAAAGATGAAATGGTTAGCGACCGGGCAGTAACACTCACCATGGCTCGCCAATTTGAAAGTAGCTTAAAGAAAGGGCGCTTCCCACTGGTTAAGGTAATAACGCCTGCTTACCCGCCTGTGCAGCTAGGCCCTGTGAGTTATATACTGGTTGCTGTTGTGTGCTTTGCTATATCCGTTTTCTTTTCCAGCATCTACTGCCTGTATGCCGCTTTTACAAAGCAGCGTAATCAACAAAATATGCCTCTTGCCAAAAGCTAAAAACAAAAGGTTCCGGGAAGCCCGGAACCTTTAACGGAAAGATTTTGAAAGAGAAATTATATTACTAGTGCGGCAATGATGGCAACCAGCAGAATAAACAACAGCACTTCAATAGAGCCCAGTATTAAACCTGCAATAGCCATACCCGTGTTGGTGTGTTTCTTGCTGTTAAGCCCTATAACCCCACAAACAATTGCAGCGATACCTAATGGTAACCAGAAAAGAGGATACAGACCTATAACACCACAAACCAGCGATACAATGCCCGGCCAGCCTGTTTTGCCTTTTTCTGGGGCATGAGGAAGCGCAGCATGCTTAACGGCATTGAACAGCCGGGGCAATTTACGCTCAGAAAATGTTTTGTGATGTCCGGTGGTAGAGCTCTCGGTAGTCATCGTAGAAACAGTGGCCATTTCTTTCGATTTAACGCGGAAACCTGCATAGGTAGCGGTGGTTCCGGTAAGTACCAATAACATAACAACAAGGCAGATGTGGAGGAGTTTTTTCATTCTTTTGGTTTGATTTTTTGAGTGAATAAATAATGTGGTTTTGGTAATTATCTGAAAAAATGTAGTCAGCCGTTGGTCATTTCGGTAACAGTTATCGCTTAAAATACTTCCCGTGTGCGTTTAAATGCAACAATAATGCCAAAGTTAATAAGGCAACGTAAAATAGGGAAGATATTTTTAAAATACCGATTATCTGAAAATAAGCGAATCACGGTTGGGTAATTTCAGCCATTCTTTATAGCTGCTGCGAATCCACATTTTCAGTTCCAGGTCTGTGGCATTGCGGGCAAAATCGTAAGGCATAGGGTAGGCATACATAAAATGCCCTACGGTATCGCCGGTAATACCGGTAAGCTTGGTTACCAAAGCCGCGGTGTAGCGGGTATCAATATATTTATTGATCTCCCCCTCGGCAAAGTCTTTCTGAAACTGATACGTTCTTTTGGCCTTCTTTGAAAATAATTCTGCTATAGCAGATGCCGGGCTCATTACGGGGTTGGGCGGCCTGCGCTGCAATTGAATTTTATAGGTCTGCTGGCGGTCAATGGAATCGAGCTGGTATTGCGATAGCCTGCTGGACCGGAACACGAATTCTTTCAGTTCGCTTTCATCATGTTCCATTTCAATATTGGCAGTTGAAATAATAACTGATGGTGGTTTAACCCGGTGAATTGTTTTAAAACCTATGCAGGAAAAGCGCACACTCTGCCCTTGTTCTACCATAATGGAATAAAAACCATTAGCATCGGTAGTCGCCATTTTGTTCGTTTTTTCATTGAGCACTGATACCAGGTACAAGGGCTTGCCAGTGCCACCATCAGTTACAACGCCTTGCAGCGTTTGGGCCTGAAGGCGGTAAGTTGTTATGGAAAGAAAAAATAGTATAAGGTACCTCAAGGCAAATGGTGTGTTGAGTAAAACTACCTTATTTATCGGTCGGGCTTGCTTAAACGTTACAATTTGGGATATTTTTAAGAAACCTAATACGGGCCATCTGCAAGCAATACCTGCCCTGTGCTGTGATGCTTTACGGGTAGAAGAATACCAGTGGCCATTGCAGATGGTAAAACAAACTTAACACTATGAACGCCCGATGGTTCTATATTTGTAGTAAATAAATTTTTCTATGGATAGCATTGTTGTTTTTTGTGGTTCCGGGCTGGGTAATAACGATAGTTACCGCGAAGCCGCCTACCTGGTAGGGGCTACATTGGCAGCTTTGAACATTAAAGTGATTTATGGCGGCGCCAGGGTTGGCCTAATGGGTGCAGTTGCTGATGGCACCCTGAATGCCGGTGGCGAAGTGGTGGGCGTTATACCGGGCTTCCTGAAAACAAAAGAGATAGCACACGCCGGCCTGACGGAACTGATAACCGTTGACAATATGCATGAGCGTAAACTAAAAATGCATGAATTAAGCGATGGTGTTATTGCCCTTCCCGGCGGCTGGGGTACCATGGAAGAACTTTTTGAAATGCTTACGTGGGGCCAGCTGGGCCTGCACAAAAAACCTATCGGCCTGCTCAATACCAATGGCTACTACAATGCCCTGAATACCCTTTGCGATACCATGGTGAAAGATGGCTTCCTGGATGCCGATACGCGCGCAATGCTACTCAGCGCCAATAACATTAACGACCTGCTTACCGCCATGAATGCCTACCAGCCTATTGACATCCCCAAATGGCTTACGGAACCAGCTACTTGAAAATGTAAAAATTAAAAGTAAAAAATTAGAATGTACGTATTTTGTGGTATAGGGAGTTAAATAATTGCTGTGGGCACAAAACTATGCGTACGCCTTACTTTCCACGTTCGGCCAATTAATCAGCGCACAAACTTATAACGAACTTGTCGTTACATATATTTTTCTTAATTTTATGCACTTTAAGTGAAACCGCGGAAAAATATATTTCATACCATGCGTACCTTTTCATTGCTTTTTATTACTGCCCTGCTATTACTGCCGCCTGCTGCAAAAGCACAGTGGATAGCCCCGGAAGGGAAAATAATTAACTACCGTACACTTATTTGGAGCGACTTTGCAGGCAAGCCGCAAAAGGAAGAACTTAATGCCGGTGTGGTTGCAGCTACCCAACCCGCTATTTATGCTTATAGCGAGGGTTACGAAGAATTGCCTAATGGTAGACTAAAAATCAAATTCAGGGTTAAATGCGCCTTCCAGACGGCATCATGGCGACGCGAGGATATGGGCGGTATGCCTGCCGACCATGTACTGCACCATGAAAGTGACCACTACGATATAGCACTCACCTTTGCTAATAAACTACAACAAGACCTTGCCGGCCGCGACTACAGCGAAAAGGACTACAATAAAGAGATCAGCGACATTTACAGCGCCATACTTACCAGGTATGAGCAAGTGCAGAAAAGCTATGATTCTATGGCCGGGCACGGTGTGAATGTTGAAAGCCAGTTACTGTGGGACCTGCGCGTAAAAAAATGCCTTGAAAACACCAGTGACGACTATTATTACAGTCCGCTGAATGTAGTGCAGTTGGTGCAAAACCCCGGGCAGGTTGTTAAACGCCTGCAAGATGAGCCGGTTCGATTATTCGCCGTAAGGTGCAGGCCCCTGCACTCGGAATTTACCGATGAACTGGCCACCAAAGTTGTAGAGACAAAAGAATGGACCGGAGACAATAATATGCTGATCGCTTTTTACACACAGCCTTACAAAATTGAAAAGGAATTTGAACCGGTAGTGGAAGGCAGCCGAATGCTGGCCTATGCATTTATGCCTATGCCTAACCGCGAATATAAGCGCGTACTCATTGACACTTTTTGCATAGATGGCAAGGCACCAAAAGTGGTTTGGGTTTGCTTCGCGAATGCGGATAGTACGGATAAGATAAAGGAACTGATCATTACCACATCGATGGAACAAAAGGACGGCACCCGGAAAGGTGTGGCTTACTTTAATAAGGCTTACGACAATACCGGCATGAAGACCTTCCCTTCAAAATTCAGGAAGATGCCCGCAATAAGTGCCTTGCTAGAGCCCGGTTTCGAGGGAGTGGAAAATGGCAAGCCTGTAAAAGCCCGGCTCAGAACCGATAAAGATATTATTGCCGAACTGGCCAGGCTGGGCTACCCTCAGTAGAAAATACTGCCCGGCATGCCTGCTTGTAAAAGCCCGGCACCCTGTGCTTTTGTAAAAAGCGTGCCAATTGCATTGCGGCCTTTTTCACCTAAGTCGGTAGTATAATCGTTTACGTAAAGTTGTATGTGTTTCCGCATTACTTCTTCTTCCATTTCCTGCGCGTTTTCGGTAACGAAGGGCGTAAGTTCAGGATAGTGTTTCCAGGAATAAGCCAGACTTTCTTTAATTATCGCATCTACTTTTGCACACAGTGCTGCATCATAATTGCGGCGCATAACAATGCCCCCTAATGGTATAGCCGCCTGTGTTGCCTGTTCCCACCAATCGCCAAGGTCTATAAGTTTAACCAGGCCTTTACTCTGGTAAGTGAAGCGGCCTTCGTGTATCATTAAACCGGCATCAAATTCGCCACTCAATACAGCATTTTCCACATCGCTGAACACCATTTCAGTTTTATGCTTCGCATTCGGGAATGCTAATGACAGCAGGAGATTGGCAGTAGTTTTAATGCCCGGTATGGCAATTTTGTATTGCTCCAATTTGCTCATATCCAGCGGCTGTTTTGCCACCAGCAAAGGCCCTACACCCTCGCCCAATGCGCTGCCGCTATGCAAGAGCGCATACTCATTTACAACATGCAGAAAAGTATTAAAGCTTAGTTTAGTGATGTCCAGTTTACCTTGTTCCGCCCAAATATTGAGGGTTTCCACGTCTTCCATTACGTAATTAAAAGTAATGCCGTGGGTATCAATTTTACCATTCACCATGGCATCAAAAATAAAAGTATCGTTGGGGCAGGGACTAAAACCAAGACTAAGCTGCATAATGTAAATTGTACCGCAAAATTAAGTAAAAGCGATTTGTTGGCAATGTTAAAAGAGGAGGGAGATGGAGAGCATCTCTATCCCCCAATTCGAAGGTTTGCTGCGTAAAAACAACCCGGACCTATTATTCACCTAAGCGAATGTACAACCCCGAATGGGTGGTATGATTGTAGAAAACAGGTTATAAAAATGGGCAAAACCCGAAGAGGCAATGTTATTAACTTAGCGCAAATGCCCTCACCCCCGGCCTCCCGAAGCGAGTTCGGGACAGGCTCTCTCCATAAATGGTAGATTAATGTCTAAGGCGTGCCGCAGGGATGACGCAAAATCAATTAAGTTAATGACATTGCCCCGAAGGGATGATATAGCTAAGCACCTTAGCTCAATGTCTCAGTAAAGGTAAAACTAGGGCGGTATGCGGTAGGGGTGATTTTCTTGCTACCAAAATCCCCTGCGCATAATCATGGCCATTAATTTAATACATAAAATCATCTTCCATTTTCCGGAATTGTTGTAATTTAACAAGAGCAAATCTGAATTTTTGTTAGCTTTATTCAAACAATTTTATGGAAACTCAAACGCTTGCGGCAATACATGGTGGTGGCTTCTTGATACAGCCTTCAACCCCTGAAAGTACTTTCATTCCTGAAGATTTTAATGAGGAGCAACACATGATAAGGGACATGTGTAATGAGTTTCTGGAAAAAGAAGTGCTTCCTCATCTGGTGGAAATTGACCTGCAAAAAGCCGGTCTGATGCCGGAATTGCTGAATAAGGCTGGTGCGCTGGGTTTGTTGGGTGCTGCCTTTCCCGAACAATATGGCGGGCTTGGTAAAGATTTTGTAACCGCTACATTGGTGAATGAGTGTCTGGGTGGCGGTCATTCCTTCGCTGTCGCCATGGCCGCTCATAATGGCATTGGCTCGTTGCCTATACTGTACTTCGGCACGCCTGCCCAAAAGGAAAAATACATTCCTAAACTGGCTACCGGCGAAATGAAGGGTGCCTATGCATTAACTGAACCGGGTTCAGGGTCTGATGCCTTGGGGGCAAAAACAACGGCTACGCTCAGTGCCGATGGTAAACAATATATACTGAACGGGCAAAAAATATGGATAACCAATGCCGGCTTTGCCGATGTATTTACAGTATTCGCAAAGCTGGATGGCGATAAGTTCACCGCCTTTATAGTTGACCGCGGCACACCGGGCCTCACTTATGGCGAAGAAGAACACAAAATGGGTATTAAGGGCAGCAGCACAAGGCAACTGTTCTTTGAAAACTGCGCCATACCCAAAGACAATTTGCTGGGCGAAATTGGCAAGGGCCATATTATCGCCTTCAATATACTTAACATAGGCAGGTTGAAACTTTGTGCGGCGGCATCGGGCGGTGCCAAACTGGCGCTGAAAACATCGGTAAAATACGCCAAGACCCGCGAGCAATTTAAAACACCAATCGCTAATTTCGGCGCCATACAACACAAACTGGGCGAAATGGTGATTCGCCTTTTTGCCGCAGAAAGTGCACTATACCGCACCGCACAATGGATTGACGATAAAGAAAAACAACTGGAAAAAGACGGCAAAGAAGATGCTTTGCTGGGTGCTGCTGAGGAATACGCTATAGAGTGCGCCATGCTTAAAGTACTGGGCAGCGAAGCGCTCGATTATGTGGTGGACGAAGGCGTGCAGATACATGGTGGTAATGGTTTCAGCGACGAGTATAATATCTCCCGCTCTTACCGCGATAGCCGCATTAACCGCATATTTGAAGGTACGAACGAAATTAACCGCCTCCTCACTCTCGATATGTACCTGAAACGCGCCATGAAGGGCCGTATTAACCTGATGGCACCTGCAATGGCGGTGCAGAAGGAGCTGATGAGCATTCCCGATTTTGGTGGTGACGATACCCCGTTTGCCGCAGAACAGAAAGTAATTGCCAACTTTAAAAAGGCGATACTGATGTGTGCTGGTGCAGCGGTGCAAAAACTAATGATGAAGCTGGATAAGGAGCAGGAGCTGTTAATGTACCTGGCCGATATGGTGATTGACACCTTTCAGGCTGAATGTGTATTGCTACGCGCCATGAAAATGAAGGCCGCTAACCATGCAGAAGCGGACACGGCCATTGATATTGCGTCAACATTCATTTACGATGCTGCTGACCGTATTAACCATGCCGGCAAGGCAGCCGTTAATAGCTTTGCAGAAGGCGACGAACAACGCATAATGCTGATGGGCATTAAACGTTTTACAAAAACGGAAAGCTTTAATACTAAAGATGCCCGCAGGCGCATTGCTGCAAAGGTTATAGAAAAGGAACAATATTTCTTTTAACCAAAGAGGTTAGTGCCGTTTATACATCAAAATACGGCATTAAAATCATGTTATTGCGCTGGTAAGTGCAAAAGGTTTGTAGCTGGTTACCAATTCAATAAACCGTGTGCCGGTAGGTACACAACAATCGTAATTGTGCCGGTTTAGTATGTATAAGTGGTATAAACACATAAAAAAGTACGGTCGCTGAATGTTTCAGCGACCGTACTTTTTTTATATGCAGTAGACTTGATTAATTCTTATCTCTTACCGCTTTTACTTCGGCAGCCGTTATGGCACCGCCAGTATTGCCAAAGCTGCTGTAAACGTAGGTAAGCACGGCCGCAATTTCTTCATCATTCAAAGGTTGCGGGGGCATAACGCCATTGTAGGTCATGCCATTAACAACCATTTCTCCGCTTTTGCCTTTTATAACCTGTAGTATAGCCCTTTCTTTATCGGCCAGGTAATCAGACTTGGCAAGTGGAGGGAAGCTGCCTGAAAGCCCACCGCCGTCGGCCTGGTGACAAGCTACGCAGGTTTTTAAATATACCGCTTCGCCACTAACACCTGCTGTTTTAGTTTCGGTAGTCGTGTTAGTGCCCGCAGGCTTGCTTTCGTTGCTACCGCATGAATACAGGAAGAGCGCGGCTGCGATAGTGACGCCTGCCAAATAGAATTTTTTCATGTGTTATAGTTTGCCCGGCACACGCCGGATATTGGATTTTGCAAACAAAATAAGTAAATTTATCCGAAACGGTTAAGTTAACACGGATCACAAATTAAGAGCAATTGAAAAAGTTACTAGCGAAAGTTGTTGTATTGCTAACATGCATCGCATTACTTACTGCCTGCCACGATAAGGGGCAAGACGGAAAAGCAGCGCAGAAAGAAGCCGATGACATGGTAACCTACCCTGAAAAGGCGGAAATGAGATTGCTTACCGACAGGCCGCCACAACTGGAAACACCGCTCACCATCTTCAGGCAGGATTTTACCCCTAACGAATATTTTTTTGTGCGCTGGCACATGGCGCAGCTGGTTACCAGAATTGACATGGATACTTTTCGTTTATACATAGGCGGTGCGGTTAACAAAACGCTGGCCCTTTCTATGAACGACCTTAAAACGAAATTCCCGGCCGATTCTATTGTGGCGGTTGCGGTATGTGCGGGTAACTCAAGGTCGACCTTTGAACCCAAGGTGCCGGGCAGCCAGTGGCGCAGCGGTGGCATGGGTAATGCGAAATGGAAGGGCGTGAAGCTGAAAGATATATTGGCAATGGCAGGGCTGAAACCCGGTGCCGTTGATGTTACGTTCCAGGGGATGGATAAACCAACGCTGCCTTCCACGCCGGCCTTTATTAAATCGCTGGACATAGCGCATGCTAACGACGGTGAGGTAATGATAGCCTACGAAATGAATGGTGCACCTATACCCATGCTCAACGGCTATCCGCTCAAGCTGATAGTGCCGGGATGGTATGCAACCTATTGGGTGGGTTCCCTCAATACCATTAATGTACTTGCAGAAAAATATACAGGTTTCTGGATGGAGAAAGCATACCTGATACCGGCAAACAACGGTATTAATGAAAGTCCGGACAGTGTTGCAAATACAAGGGTGCCCATAAGCTATATAAAATTGCATGCCGTGTTTGTAATACCCGAACCGGGCGATACCATAGTTGCCGGCAAGCCCTGTGTAGTAGAGGGGCTGGTGTTTAATGATGGAACTGCGATTCAAAAGGTAGAACTGTCGTTAGACAACGGTAAAACATGGAAAGAAACTACGCTAAACCCTGAACTGGGCAAGTATAGCTGGCGCCGTTGGAAGTATAGCTGGATACCTGCTACAAGCGGTATTTACCAGCTTAAACTAAAAGCTACCGATGTAAAAGGCAATACCGAAGTGGAAGCCCAATGGAATAAAAGCGGCTATGCCCGCAATTTTATGGAGCATCTGATTGTTGAAGTAAAATAATACAGGCAGCCAAACCAAAAACTACAATGAGCATCAACAATTCACGGAGCGTATTTGCCTTTCGCAGCACAACCATTATAATGGTGGTATTCAGCGCATTTTTATTTGCAGTTGCCTGCAAGCGCGAAGCGCCGCAGGCGCAACCCGTAGCGGAAAAAGCAAAGGGCGAACACGCCTATTCAGTAAAAGGGAATGTGCACGAAATGAGCATTACGCCAGAGGTTACCAACTTCCCCGACCATGAAGGTAAAAGCGAATTTATGTCATACTGCGCAATCTGTCATTCGCTGCGCTATATCAGCATGCAACCCGATTTTTCAAAAAAGATATGGGAAGAGGAAGTGCATAAAATGGTAGCAAAATACAGTGCACCTATTGATTCGGCAACCTGCAATAAAATAGTTGACTACCTGGTTAAGATAAAGGGGGCATAGTAAGGTGTGGCCGGAAATTGTAAGGTTAATATTCTATGTCAGTGACTTAGGGAATTTTGCATCATCCCTGCGGCACGCCACTGATTTCACAGTACCACAAAGACCGCACCCATGAACGACTACCTCATGAAAAACTTCAAACACTTTTTAACAACTATTGCATGTGTGCTGTTGCCGGCTTTATGCCATGGGCAAACACCAACCGATCCGGAAACTTTTACTGCGCTCACCAATAAATGGGTGGCCGGTGAAAATTCCAGAGATACCGGGGCAATCAGTTCGTTGTTCTACAACAAAATATTTTTCTATGGCAAAGTACTGGATAGAAAAGAAGTGCTGCGCCTGAAGCATGTTATGTATAAAAAGCATGCTGACTATAGCGTGGTACTTGCAGGCACTATTAAGCTTACGAATAAGGGGACAGACATGGTACAAGCTGATTTTGTGAAGCAGGTAACCTATGGTGGTAAAGAAAGGCGTTATGAAGCATACCTTACCTTTCGTAAAGATGGCGGCAACTGGGCAATTATTGAAGAAAGCGATAAAACCACCGATACCAACCTGGTAAAAATGCGCGAGAAGAAAGAAGGTATTATGCGAGGCGATTTTAATGGTGATGGGAAGCTGGAAACAGCAACTTTAATAAAACCCCGTCTGAGCGATGCTGACATGGATTGTGACGGCCCATGCACGGCAAGGATCACCTTCTCTGACCAACACATCCCCAATATAATAATTGAAAATTGTATTGGCGGCATGCCCATTAATCATGGCGATTTGAATGAAAACGGAACTGACGAAATTGGCATTTTACCCGAATGGTTTACCAGTTGCTGGCATGCATACAAAGTGTATACACTCATTAATGGCAAATGGGAATATGCGGTGAAGCCATTTTCTACCTATTGCGACCAATGGGAGCAAGGTGTAGCACCTATAGTAAAAGACAAAGCAAAAAAGGGGTACGCCATCATAGCCTATACCGAAGCTAACAAAGACTATACGGAGTTTTTGATAAAACACAAATCGGTGCCCGTGAAAAAGTGAGGGAGACTATACTTAGAATTGGCAACGATTGTAGATATTTTGGAGCTCAAAATGATAAATGGAGTGTTATTCGATGATGTTGGTTTAATTTGCAGGGCCACAAGCCAGAATGTCAACTCATTTTTACACGTGGCTTGCATATTTGGCGTGTATTTTTAATATTTAGCCGATTTTTTCTTTTATTAAGTCGATATTATCAGAGTGTAGCATGAGCAGCCTCCTAATCTTGATACATTCATCGTCGGTGAAGATAATTTCTTCACCTCGGTTAGGAATAAGCACTTTTTTGCCATCCCTAACTTGAGGTGTCACGTGACCAAAAGCATTTCGTGGTTGAATAACTTGGCGGTTAAAATCTTCACAAAAATTATTCAAATGATTTAATTCTGGTACTTTTAGAAGAGTAAGTATCTTTTGTATAACTCTTGCTTTTTTATAAGAGTCAAAAACCAAAGTGTCCTTAATTAGAGAAAGGGAATCTTTATTAGCCGAGTAGGTTTTGACGCCATTACTCTTGTTTTCAATAAATTCTTTTGAAATTTTGAATGCATAATCAGCAACTTTTGGACCAATTTTGGAGTTGTTGACTATGGTTGATTCAATAATACTAAGCATTTTCTCATCAAGATCACTTACAGATGCTAGAATTAGTCCTCGCATACTGTTTACTTCTTGCACTTTTTTGATTGTGTGCTTTATTACTGTTTTTGCTTTGTCTAAAAAATTATCCCTTTCCGAATAATAAATGCCTTCGATCGACCCAGCTTTTTTTCCGTCATTATCTAAACTGTTTTCAATGACTTCCTTTACGTTTGTTTTATTCGAATAGAAAACAATCTCAGTAAACAACTCCGTTTTCCGGATTGTTTGTATTATAGCATCGCCCTTTTTTTCTTTTGCTAATTTATAGTCCATGAATATAACGTCCACATCCAATAGATTATTCTTAATATCGCTCAATATTTGAACGACATTGGAGTTGTCTTTTTCTATTTTGGCTTCTAATTTAAAGCCAAAATCATCTAAATATCTTGTTAAGTTTTTTTTAGTTGGTTTTAGCCAACCTTCTTCATTTTCGAACCAGAGGACATTATATTCTATTCTCATTTGCTAAAAGTTAAAATGAATTCAGTGCCATTAATCGCATCTTTATTCAGGGATATTTCTCCTTTATAGTTAGTTGACATCAAATTTCTCACATGATGAAGTCCCATACCTGAACCACTTGTTGTCGTAAATCCAAAGTCAAATATTCTATCTTGGTTTTCTTTTTTTATGCCAAATTTGCCATTATCAGTTATAAACACGTGCAATTTATGATTTTTTTCACTTTTAAATGAAATTTTTATCTCGGTAGCTTTCGCTTTTCTTGAATTGCTGTAAAGATTATCAAGAATAATTGCTAATTCTAATGGCTTGAAATGATATGGGAATTCAACATTATTTATTTGATTGACAATAATCTTCATTGGGTTGCTATCGGTAGTCCGTAACACCAAGTTTTCAGAGTATTGTTTGATAAATTCTAATAAATCAGCGTCAATTTCATCAGCTAATGCACTGAAATTTGCAGCCGTAGCTAAATTAGTCAACGACGATATTTTTTTGCTTTCATAACTAAGGTTTTCAATTAACTCTATTAAATCTTTTTTCGATGGAAGCTTACCTCGATTTAATTCATCTTGTATGTTTATTAGATGCTTATCGATGGCATCAGCTGCAATTCCTATCGCATGATGAAATTCTAATAATTCTACAACTTCTTTGGACAGTAGCTTCTGGTGAAATAGCAGTTCTTTGTCCTTTTCTTTTATAGCTTGCGCCTTTGCCTTATCAGCAAGAATTCGCTTACTTTCTTCCTCCTTAGCTCGATGTTCTGCTTCTTTTCTCTTTACTTCCTCCTCCCGAAGTTGGAGTTCTTTCTCTTTCGCTTGAATTTCTGCTCTTCGTTGCGCTTCCTCCGCCAAACGAGCCTTTTCTTCTGCTTTTTTTCTAGCTTCTTCTGAAACTCGCTTTTCTTCTTCTGCGATTTGCCTTTTTATTTCTTCTTCCTTCGTCCTTGCTTCTGCATTGATTTTCTCTAGTAATAGTTTATTGTATCTATCTTCTGCTCTGTTTATCTCATCCTTGAAAGTTTTATCCCCAGTTTTGTCTGCAAGCTTTGTCAAATCCTTGAAAACTTCCGGGGGCACTAAATCTAATTTTTCATTTAGGATATTTATAAGATTCTTGTTGAACGATATTATTTTTATGTCTTTATTGTCAGATAATTTTCTTAAAATATCAACAATTTTGACTCTTCCTGCTATTGATGCTTGAATAATCGAAATATCTTCTGTCAATCGATCATTTCTCAAGTTTGAGTCAACTTTATAAGCCCATTGTACATCAACGACATATCTCTCCAATCGCTTTAAACACTTTTCATAAAATGATTCTTTGAGTTGTACATATCCCTCCGTGTCAACTAACCCGCCATCCCTACTGCTGACTTCTTTAAATTGATTTTCGTTATCGCTATAAAATTCGATTCTTCCTAAAAGATCGCGCGTTCCCAAATATCGGGCGTAGCCCTGCTGTTTCCGGTAATCCATACCTAAACTATCATCTTCAGGGTCTCCGAACGGATAAACTCTAAAACCGTTTTTAAAAAGGAAAACGGAACCAAAGTTCTTTGGTTCAATTCCCATTTGCCTAGTAAAATTATTTTTTGCGGATGTATTTAGAAAAAACAATTGATAGTGTGCATCGTCAATAAGGTGGTATTCTTTGTTATCTTCCTTTAAGTAATAGATTTCAGTTCCTCTATCGATTAGTTTTGTATATATCGAGTCACCAGATATTTTTGTACTAATCCATGTAGTTTTTACATTTAAAGTTTCAAAAATAAAGTTGCCAACAGGTCCGTTGACTTTCTGTCGTTCCTCCCTCCTTGGATTAGCTGAGTTGTCCTCAGAGAGTTCCCTTTCACATGAAATATTAATTTGAAAATTGTTTCTATCTCCTTTTTGGGTGAAAGGGTTGATTAATTTTTCTAGTGAATGCTTAAGATCTAATAATTTCCCCCTCGGCCAGTCAGAGTGTAAATCAGTTATTTCAATTATTGTCCCTTTTTTTAGGTCAGGGTATTCATAATTTTGAATCGGTCTATACCCAACTTTTA
The DNA here is from genome assembly GCA_038228575.1 of Chitinophagales bacterium. Classification (GTDB taxonomy): domain Bacteria; phylum Bacteroidota; class Bacteroidia; order Chitinophagales; family Chitinophagaceae; genus Flavipsychrobacter. The sequence continues at coordinate 18,036 of JBBRPD010000048.1, forward strand.
CGTCAACAAATTCTTTTTTTGTATCCTCTTCAAAGTCCTTCCATTTGACATTTATTTCTTCTATTTGCTTAGCATTTAATGTCTTGCTAATCAGTCGTAATTTGCTACCTAATCTGTCACAAGAAAAGCGACCGATGCCTTTTGCGCCTGCGTAGTATCGTTTTGCTTGAATTTTGTCTCGATATTCCTCATTGTTATCGTCTTCCTCTCCAGTTTTTTTAGCAGAATAAGCAAGAAAAAGCCATTTATCCTTTATGTCAGAAAAAGCCATGCCTTTTCCATTATCTTGAATTGTGATTTTATTTTGTTCGAAAGCGATGTTGACTTCCTTTGCGTGTGCATCGAATGAATTTTTCACCAATTCAAATACCGCAATAAAATCGTCGGTAATTAAATCTCGTCCAATTATGTTCTTTAATGCAGAACTTACCCTGAACTCTAGTTGCTGCATATTATAAAAGCTGTTTAAGAATTAGTCCACTTTGTTCACCAAATAATGGCGGGATCGCGTTGCCTATTTGAGTATAACGAGGGACTTCTTTTGTTCGTAATTTACCTCCACTGGTGTACTTCCCTTTAAACTGGTAGGAGTCGGGGAATGATTGAATTCTTGCGTACTCACGAACGGTTAATACTCTCGGTTCGCAGTAATGTATGTAATCGTCAGGTAAGCTAGTTATGGTTGGGCTTTTGTCTTGCTTACTAAGCAGGACAATTGTGTGTTTCTTTATATTGTTCACTTCACGATATTTATCGTCAATGTTTTTTCCAGGCACGCAATTATCAATAATTTTTTGAAATTTTTCTGCTATATCTGGCCTGTGGTTAACGAACCTGTGGCTGTCTGCCACTGTGGTAGTATTTATGTCGCGGCGCATCAAATCTTGATAAGGAGATAGCTTTTTATTACAATAAAAACCGGCCTTAAAACTCTTTGTATCTGGTGACTCTTCTCCACCATTTTTCTGCAATAGATCTGAAATGGCATCTCCCAAATTAGTGTCAACAGTTAGGTTTTTACCAGCTAAGAATTTTGTTCGTTCTTCAAAAAGGGTAGCAAAGAAATTAGTTGCTGTTTCCTGAGAAGCGCCATTAATATCTTTCCTTACACCCACCAAAATAAAACGGGTGCGCTTTTGAGGAATGCCGTACTCGCCAAAATTCACCAGCTGCCCCTTTACAAAATAGTCTTTCTCTAACTCAGTAGTAACGTGTTCTTCATACTTCTTGCCAGTATCTCTGTTTTTCTTGAAGGCCATCGTAAAACCTTTTACATTTTCAAAGAAAATGACTTTTGGTTGTACTAAACGTATAAATTGAATATAGGAATCAATAAGGTTGTTTCTTAGGTCATTTTCGTTTCTACGCCCAGCTACTGAAAAACCCTGGCAGGGTGGGCCACCAGCAACCATATCTACTTTGCCGCGCAATGATTCAAGCTTATCTTTATGTTTCTCAATCACGTCGTTGATCTCCAAATTACTCTTAGGCAACCAAGAAGGCCAATTAAAGTGATTCTTTTTATTAACTAGGTTATGTTCAAGCGTGAGAAACGCGTCTTTGCTTTTCTCAATAGCAAAAAGGCCCTGCCAACCTGCGTTGTGTAGCCCCAAAGATAAACCTCCGCAGCCCGCAAAAAGGTCTATGTAAACTGGTTTTTTTGCCATAAAGAGTATCAAAAATAGTTGAACGATAGCACATTGTCAAATATTTTTTATCAATAGGTATTTTTTGCGCATAAATAGCGTTTGAGGTTCAACCCATCCCTCCCGATGCTTCAATATATCCACGTTGTCAGGTTTACACATCGTACACCGCTTTAGGGCGACCGCAAGGAATCGCCCCTAGATTATTACCTTCTAAGAGAATTATTCCAACACAATCGAAAAAATGGGCGTAAGGGCAATAACTTGCGGTTGCCCAATCATTAGCCGCGCAGGCATTCTATTTACCCTTAACTCCGCATAGAACCTGATTGGTGGCGGAAATAGAACACTCAACCGCTATTGCGTATATTTGCACCCACATTCAATACCAATGAGCGAAGAAAAATCACTTAACTTTTTAGAAGAAATAATAGAAAACGACATAGCCGAAGGCAAAAACAACGGTAGGGTGCATACCCGTTTCCCGCCAGAACCTAATGGTTATCTGCACATAGGTCATGCTACTTCCATTTGCCTCAACTTCGGTTTGGCGAAGAAATACAATGGTAAATGCAACCTGCGTTTTGACGATACCAACCCGGTAACGGAAGAAACCGAATATGTAGAAAGCATCAAAAACGATATTAAGTGGCTGGGCTTTACATGGGATAATGAATTGTACGCATCGGACTATTTTGAACAATTATACAATTTTGCAGTAACGCTTATTAAAAAGGGCCTGGCGTATGTGGATGACAGCACTGCGGAAGAGATTGCAGCCACAAAGGGCTCTACCGTTGCGCCGGGTACTAACAGCACATATCGGGAACGCAGTATAGAAGAGAATTTACAGTTATTTGCTGATATGCGTGCCGGTAAGTATAAGGATGGAGAAAAAACCCTTCGTGCTAAAATTGATATGGCGCACCCTAACCTGCTGCTGCGCGACCCGCTGATGTACCGCATAAAACATGCCCATCACCACCGCACGGGCGATACATGGTGCATCTACCCGATGTATGACTATGCACACGGGCAGAGCGATAGCATTGAAAACATAACGCATTCTATTTGTACGCTGGAATTTATTCACCACCGCCCGTTGTATAACTGGTTCATAGAGCAACTGGGTATCTTCCCTTCGCACCAATATGAGTTTGCGCGCCGCAACCTTACCTATACAGTAATGAGCAAGCGCAAGCTATTGCAATTGGTAAATGAAAACCACGTAAGCGGCTGGGACGACCCACGCATGCCTACCATAAGCGGTATGAGAAGGCGTGGCTATCCCGCTGAAGCGATCCGCCAGTTTTGCGATACGATTGGTATTGCCAAGCGCGAGAATATTGTGGATATAGGCATGCTGGAGTTCTGCGTGCGCGAACACCTGAACAAAACTGCCAATCGTGTTATGGTGGTGCTTGACCCTATAAAGCTGGTCATCACCAACTATCCCGAAGGGCAGGAAGATATTTTCCAGGCCGAAAATAATCCGGAAATGGACAATGGTTACCGCCCGGTACCCTTCAGCAACGAATTATGGATAGAGCGCGAAGACTTTATGGAGGTAGCGCCGAAGAAATTCTTCAGGCTGGCACCGGGTAATAAAGTACGTTTAAAGAGCGCCTACATTGTAGAATGTACGGGTTGCGTAAAAGATGCTGAAGGTAATGTTACCGAAGTGCATTGCACCTACCTGCCGGAAAGCAAGAGCGGTAATGATACCAGCGGCCTATCAGTAAAAGGGACCATACACTGGGTGAGCACAAAACATGCTAAAACGGCTGAAGTACACATGTATGACCGCCTGTTTAAAGTGGAAGACCCATCAAACGAAGAAGGCGACTTTAAGACGTATATTAACCCTAATTCCATGCAGGTATTGCCTGCGGCCTACATTGAGCCGGCTTTAGCCAGCGCATTAGCGGGGCAGCAATACCAGTTCATGCGTAAAGGCTATTTCTGTGTTGATAAAAACAGCACGCCAGATAAACTTATATTCAACCGCACCGCTACGCTGAAAGATGCATGGGCTAAGGAAAGCAATAAAGGATAGAAGAATTATAAGAATGCAAAGTGCGTCAGATAAACACGAAAAGCTTTCACAAATGCTATTTCCACATCAATACGATGGACTTTGCGGAAGCTTTGCGCGAACCCGGCGCACTTTGCGTTTAAACAGAACAAGTAACAATGATTACACCACCAAAAAACACAGAACTTTTTGAAACCGCGATAGCCACCTATTGGTTTGCTTTCGATGGGCTGCTTACCTCCGTTTCAAAGAACCCGACCCGAACCATTGCCAACACCACCGAAAGCTTTGAATTGATAAGGCGCATAACAGGTGGCAAAAAGCAACCACTATTGGTGTATCTGTGCCGGTCAGGCGTGCCCGATAAAGCAACCCGCGATTTTGTAGCAACCCAGTTGCCAACAGTTTATACAGCCATGGCCATGGTATCAAAATCGGGCCTTGGTAATTTTATTATGAACTTCCTGTTCAAATTTAAACCACCCGCCATCCCTATGCAATCGTTCAGTAGCGATGTTGAAGCTAAGGAGTGGTTGAAAAGTTATCTATAGCGATCGTTAGGAGTTTTCGTTGTGTTGGGGTTAGCAGGTGGGATGGGGTGAGTTGATTGCGGCCCGAAGAACCCCTATTTTTGCCGAACAAAACAAAACCAGTTGCAAGACAATACCGCAGATAAAATAGCCTATTTTACTGATGAGGTGATAGATGGCATAGCATTGCCGGAGCGGTTTACGTTTCCGTTTTATTATGAGCCCCATGCTTTAACGAGAATTGCGGCTGATGAGTTGCAACACTATCTGGAAACTGTAACGATACCCGAACATAATTTCGGTTTTGATGTGGATGCCGAAGGTTTGGCAATAGGGAAGATGTTTGGCGTTTTGGTGGTGCAGGATGCTGAAGGACGCTTAGGTTATTTGTCTGGTTTTTCTGGTAAACTGGCGGGCTCTAACGACCACCCGAAGTTTGTGCCGCCTGTGTTTGATATGCTGGTGGAAAACAGCTTTTTTCTGCGGGAACAGGAAGTGATCAGCGCTGTAAATACGAGGCTCGATGCAATTTTGGCTAACCAGCAGTACCAGTGTTTAAAGCTGGATGTGGCACAACTAACGGCTCAATCTTTACAGGAAATTGCAAGCCTGAAGCAAACCCTCAAATACAATAAAATAGCGCGCGACAGACAGCGCGAAGCACAAAAGTACAGCCTTAGCACAGTTGATTATGCAAAGTTGGAAGCTGACCTGGAACGGCAAAGTTTTCGCGATAATTTGCAGCTTAAAGAACTTAAAAATAAGTGGAAGCAAATTCTTGACGATACCGGTAGCAGGTGGGCACAATTTGAAGCGGATATAGAAGCTCTTAAAAATGAACGGAAGACACGGTCTGCCGCTTTGCAGCAACAGCTGTTTGAGCAATATGTATTCTTAAACCAAGAAGGCAAAACTAAAAGTCTGCACGATATTTTTAGCGCGACCGCTTTCGGTAAGCCACCCTCGGCAGCCGGCGAATGTGCTACACCCAAGCTATTGCAGTTCGCGTTTGTGAACGGCTATAAACCGTTGGCAATGGCGGAGTTCTGGTGGGGTGCTGCACCTAAATCCGAGATTAGGCAGCACAAACAATTTTACCCGGCCTGCACAGGCAAGTGTAAGCCCATACTGGCACACATGCTGGAAGGAATGCCGCTTGACGACAACCCCTTTTTACACACCGCACCCGAAAAAGACAGTCTTGATGTAATTTATGAAGATTATAGCTTTATTGTTATTAACAAGCCTATCGGCCTGCGGTCCGTGCCCGGCGTAAATGTTGCAGATTCGGTATATACCCGGCTGAAGGATGTATTGGCAGATACAGAACCACTGATGGTTCACCGGCTGGATATGGATACTTCAGGGCTTTTAGTGGTCGCTAAAACGCGTGCGGCACACCAACACATACAGAAGCAATTTTTGCAGCGTACGGTCAACAAGCGGTATACGTCACTGCTTTCAAAAGTGATAGTGGCGGCAGCAGGGGAGATAGACCTGCCATTGCGGCCCGATTATTTTAACCGACCGCGGCAACTGGTCTGTTTTAAAGAGGGTAAAAAGGCCATCACCAGGTGGAAGGTAAACACCCGCTATGCAACAACCACCAAAGTCGATTTCTGGCCCCTTACCGGCCGCACCCATCAATTGCGTATGCACGCAGCACACGAACTGGGACTTAATGCACCCATTGTAGGCGATGATATTTATGGCACATCTGCAGAGCGTATGTATCTCCATGCCGCTTACCTGGAATTTATACATCCGGTAACTAAAGAAAAGGTCACATTTGAGGTGGAGGCAGGTTTTTAGAGCCGTTTTCTTTGCATATCGCTCTGATATTTAGCAGTTTCTTAGGGAGTAATCGGCCTAAAATGCATAATCAGTCATTATTTAAAACTATGTGTCGATTAATTTGTTTAATATTTTTTATAAAAAACTAAACAAAACTAATCCTACATTTGCTAATTAGGATGTGGCCATGTCAAATATGACCTTGGACATATTGCAGCATTGGAACAAAAGTTGGGACACGGACACAGAAGCAAAATCATGCGTTGCTATGGCCATAATGAACATGGAGCGCTTCGGCATAACAGCATTTAATATGGAAGATAATTACATTGTAGTAACTGCGCCTGGAGCGGACGTAGATTTTAAAGAAGCGGAAGAATATGACGCACAGGGCAATGATCACATTTTTACAGGCGCTGATACGCCAATGCGGGAGGATGCATTTGCCATAAGCGATGCAGAAAAAATAAGCACCATCGCACACCATTTTCGCGAAATAATGAATACCCTGGGATTGGACCTTACAGACGACAGCCTGAAAGGAACGCCCCACCGCGTAGCCAAGATGTATGTGAAGGAGATATTTTCGGGCCTTAACCCGGCAAACAAACCTCAGATAGCGCTATTTGAAAATAAATACCGGTATGCGCAAATGCTGGTGGAAAAAGATATCACTTTCTACAGCAATTGCGAACATCATTTCGTGCCCATTTATGGCAAAGCGCATGTGGCCTATATATCGTCAGGCAAAGTGATTGGGCTTTCAAAGCTGAACCGGATAGTGCAATATTTTGCACAAAGGCCGCAGGTGCAGGAAAGGCTGACCATGCAAATAGGTCTGGAGTTGCAGCGCATATTGGGTACGCCTGATGTGGCTGTTGTTATTGATGCCAAACACATGTGCGTATCATCGCGCGGTATTAAGGATAGTGCTTCAGCAACCGTAACCGCGTTTTATGATGGCAAGTTTACTGGCGAAGCAACAAAAAATGAATTTCTGCAACACATAAAATAATCAGTAGCATGCAAACATACCTTATTGTAGGTAACAGGTCCGGTATCGGTAAAGCACTTGCTGATATGCTGATGGCACAGGGGCATACCGTGTTGGCCATTAACCGGACGGAACCCCCCAATGCGACGCAGTCGTTTTGTGCTGATGTAACTACCGATCTGCTCCCTGCCATTGACCGGGCGCTGGATGGCATAGTGTATTGCCCCGGCAGTATTACCTTGAAACCGTTCAGGACACTGAAGCTGGAGGACATTCAAAACGACATGAATGTGAATGTTATGGGTGCAATAAGGGTGTTGCAACGTTACCTGCCTAACCTGCAAAAGGCCGAACATCCTTCCGTAGTACTCTTCAGTACTGTGGCGGTAACTATGGGTATGCCTTTCCATGCTTCCATAGCAATGGCCAAGGGTGCTGTTGAGGGCCTTACCCGGTCGTTAGCTGCCGAATGGGCGCCTAAAATACGGGTGAACTGCATTGCACCTTCGCTCACCGATACGCCGCTCGCGGCGCGGTTGCTGGATAGTGATGCCAAGCGCGCAACAGCCGCAGAAAGGCATCCGCTCAAAACAATTGGCAACAGTGATGATATAGCTGCCGCAGCCCTGCTGCTGCTGGGTACCAGTACAAGTTTTGTAACCGGCCAGGTATGGCACATGGATGGCGGCATGTCCTCGGTACGTAATTAATAGTTCATACATTTAATATACACAAAAACGGCCCTGTATTTGCAGGGCCGCTTTCGTTTGTGTATGCATGGTGAAGGTTATTCTACTAAAATTTGTTTTGTCGATAGCGTTCCGCCATTGTCAATGTGTACAAAGTATATCCCTGGTTTAATGTTGGCTTTTGGTGTGTACTGGAAGGAATCTCCGCTAAATTCGAAGGCATCTATTCTTTCCCCAAGCAGGTTAAACATGGTTACCTTGCTGGCTACAGTTGGGTTGGCAACGGTTACCAGGAACGAGCCGTTGTTAGGGTTCGGGCTGATGGTGGTGGCTGCGTATTGTACAATGGTGCGGCTGTTATTGCCATTGCGGGAACCCCAACGGTCGCAACAATCATTATTGCAGCATTTACGGAAAGAGAAATCATCCATACCGAAATCATTGCCGCTATAAGAGGTTTGCAGATTAATGATGCGAACCGTTACCGTTTTATCTGCACCTGATCTCCAGCACATAACACCATATTCGCTCCAGTTAAAATCTGTTGGTGTGCCTGCGTTGCCGGTAATGGTAGCCACAACATTATCGCCCGATACATTGCCTATAAAATGTATTTCGTAAATGGGTTGTACCATGTAAGCATCGGTTGCCCAGAAGCTGAACTGGTACATACTGCCCGGTATTACCCCGGTTACTGTTTCTTCCCAAATTACAGTAGGTCCTGAAGTGCAGCCATCAACTGACATGTACATATTATCTGCACTCGGGGTGTGGTCGGTATCGCTTGCGCCAAAAGAAGTGCCAAACCATCCGTTGGCAACAAAATAGTCGCAAGGGGTGTAAACGCTTGAATAGGTCTGACCACTGGTAAAGCCCGTATTGCCGGCACTGAAGTTACCATTCACAAACATGTTGGCACTCATGGACATGGTAGGTGTGTTCACTACATAAGTTGACCGGCAGCACTGGCGGAAGGAGAAGTCGTCCATACCAAAATCATTGCCGTAAGATGCTGTTTGCAGGTTCACTATCCTGATGGTAACATTATTATCGCGTGTCGAATTCCAGCAGGCTACCTGGTACTGGCTCCAGTTAAAACTGGTTGGGGAGCCGGGGTTTCCGGGTATGGTAGCCACTATGTTATCGCCGGTTACATCGCCAATAAAATGTATCTCATAAATGGGTTGCACGGCATTGGCATCTGTTGCCCAGAACGAAAATGTATACGGCGTGCCGTTGGCTACAGTAATGTTCTGTTCCCATATAACAGTAGGCCCCATGTAACAACCGTCTATGCTCATGTACATATTGTCGGTGGTGGGGGTGTGGTCAGTATCGTTGGCGCCGAACGATGTGCCGAACCAACCATTGGCTACAAAGTAATTGCATGGGGTGTAAGTGCTGGAATACGTTTGCCCACTGGTGAACCCGGTATTGCCGGCACTAAAGTCGCCATTCACAACCAGTTCGGCACCCAGTGTGGTAGCCGTAACTGTATAGCTGCCCGGCACTAATGCCATGGGGTTGGCAATTGATGGGTTAGATACATTACTTACCGGCGACCAGCTGTAACTATCAAACCCGGGCGTAGCATTCAGGAAGACTTTACCTGACTTACAATCGGTGTAGGGTTCGGCATAAATTGACGGACATTGGGCGTATGCGGTTCCTCCCAGCATAGCCAGCATGATAAATAATTTTTTCATGGATTACCTTTTTTAGTCGTTAAAAAATGAATTTGAAAATCAATGAATTACCGCGGCTTTTTCAAAAATAGATACGCACGGCCACCTTCTTGAAGCCAAATAAACAAGTGCGCTATTATTTTTGATATCCGTAGCTGTTTTGTAAATAAATGCGAACAGCGAAAATTGATTGTAGTGAGAAGAAGGGCAGCACATTGCAGGGAATATAGCCAGCCTTTTCGCTCATGTAAATCTGCATGAAGTAGTGAAAATGCCAGAGCACTTCGTTGAACCTTGCAAAGGGTGACTGTTATGGCATGTTGCAGGCTCATCATCAATATAAAATGAGCTCCAAACAGCACCCATCTCACCTTTAACAAAATATTTTTTCAGGAAATGTTTGTTAAACTAGAAATATAGTTTTACATTTGAACTAGAAATATAGTTTTAGATGAAAGCGCTAACGAGAGCAGAAGAACAGGTAATGAAGGTAGTGTGGCAATTGGGTGGTGGTTTGTTAATGGAAATAGTAGAGGCAATGCCGCAACCACAACCGCACAAGAACACCGTTGCCACTATTTTAAAAACACTGGTTGATAAGGAATTTGTACGCGTTGAGCAGTTGGGCCGCATACACAGGTACCATGCCGAAGTGAGTAAGGAAGACTATTCGCGCTCCTCGCTTACCAATGTTGCAAAGGGCTATTTTGAAGGTTCATTCAGCAACGTAGTTTCTTTCCTGGTCGATGAGAAAAAACTTTCGGTAGAAGACCTGGAGTTATTGTTAATGCAATTGAAGAAAAAATAAAACAACGAGTTATGGAAACATTAAGTCTGTTTTTATGGAAGAGTGTAGTGGTGAGCGGGTTGCTTACTACCTGGTATATGCTGGGCCTGCGCGGCAAGCGACTGCACCAGTATAACCGGGTGTTTCTGCTCACAACGTTGTTTGCGAGTTTAACTATTCCGTTTTTAAATTTCCAGCTCTTCAGTGTCTCCCGCACTGTAAGTAATGGCCTGGCACCTGTGGCCATGCTGGTTGGTGGGGCGTCGGCAGATGCGGCCAGCAACTTATCTGCGGGCGCATTGCCTGTAGCCAGTCCTGTAAACTGGTGGCTTATTGCAGGCATTGTTTCGGCTGTGGTGAGCTTTACGTTGCTGCTTATACTTTTCATGAGAATAATTAAAGTGCGTATGATGTGCAGCAAATACCCGGTAACCAAGCAGAGCGGTATCAGCCTGCTGCTTACCGATTCGCCGAGTGCGCCCTTCACCTTCCTGAAATACCTTTTCTGGAATAAGTCAATACCATTAGATGGCGAAGTAGGCCAGCTTATTTTTAAGCATGAATTAGCGCACATAGAACAAGGCCATACCTACGATAAACTGATAAGCCAGGTGCTTACCTGTATCTTCTGGTTCAATCCGTTTTACTGGCTTATACAAAAGGAGCTGAATATTGTGCACGAATTTATAGCCGATGAAAAAGCGGTTGAAAACAGGGATACTGAAGCCTTTGCCATGATGCTTTTGCAATCGTTTAATAATGGTAGTTACCTGGTGCCGGAGCATCACTTCTTTTCTTCAACCATAAAGCGCAGGCTTACCATGTTGCAGAACGCAGCATTGCCGAAATATGCGAAAGTGAGGCAGTTTGTAGCCGTGCCACTTATTGCATTTGCCGTGCTCCTATTTTCATACACTACCAGCAACGGCCTGGCGGGCCGCATTATACCTGCGCAAAAAAAGATAGTAGTGTTGGTAGATGCCGCGCACGGTGGCAAGGATGCAGGTGCAGTTGCCGGTAACTATACCGAAAAGAACATTTGCCTGCAATATGCAAAACGTTTGCAGGAGCTGGCGCCAGCCTATAATGTAGAAGTGCGCCTTATTCGCGAAAATGATAACTATGTTACGCTGGCCGACAGGCTAGCCATAGCAGAGAAGATGCAACCTGATATGCTGATGAGCATACACGTTGGTGCACAGCCAGGCACTGATAAAGCAAAGGGAGATTTCGACATTTTTGTAGCTGGAGAAGGTGCAAATGCGCAGCGCAGCAATGCCTACAGCAATGCTATTTTCCAGGCCATGGTCGATGAGGCCATTATTCCCGGTGGGCCAAAAGGTTGCAGCCACGACCCCAATCATGTTTGTAATAATTGTGCTAAGGCCGGCGGCCAGCAGGCCAGTATGGCTGCTACCGAAAAAAGCAAGATCTTTGTTTTGAAAAATGCCAAAGTGCCTGCGCTGATGATGGAAATGGGCGACATACACAACCATGAGGGTATGAAGCAACTCACCGATGCTAATAAGCAAGATGTATTGTGCAATGCCATATTGAAAGGTATTGTAGAAGGAGCGGTAGCGGAATTAAATGCAACACCACCCGTTAAAACCGGATGCTGCGCAGACCCTGCCAAAGCTGTAAAAGGTGTACCCGATTTCAAAGCCTACCCCGTAAAATAAAACAGGTCACATTACCGCAGTCCTCAGGTCCTAGTTGGCTTATGCCCTCATGATGCGCATGCATGGTGCATGCTGTGCTTTCTTTTGCCTATTATCATCATTTTTTAAAAAATCAGCTTTAATATAACAGATATGAAAACGATCATTTCCTTCATGGCTACGGCCGTGCTGCTGATGTCATGCGCCGTACAGGCAAAAACGACGAATACAGAACAACAGAAAATTGTGGCAAGAAAAGTGCTGACTGACTATGGCTTTCGTGTGGGCACAATTTCCAACGGTGTGCAAGACAGGGCAGGCAATATTTGGTTTGCCACTACGCTGCAAGGCGTTTACCGTTATGATGGAAGGAAGTTCACCAATTTTACGGTGAAGGATGGGTTGAGCAGCGATTGCACAACAACCATAATGGAAGATAAAGATGGTGCTATTTGGGTAGGGAGTGACAATGGGGCCTGTAAGTTTAATGGCCAGTCTTTCACAGCCATGGCTGCACCAGTAAACGACGGCAGTAATTTCCTCCCGGCATTTTCTAATAAAGCGGAAAAGAAGAAGCAAACACAGACCGTGAGTTTCAGCAAAGCGACTGGCAATAGTAATACGTGGTTTTGGAGCGGGGTAAATATTTACCGGTACAATGGCACAGCACTGGTGTATGCTTTGCCGGGCGTTTCCAGCTTGCTGAGAAGCAAGGTGAGACTGACAGATACCACTTACGAAAAGCCGAACATCTGGCAGATTTTTGAAGATAAAAAAGGTAATATCTGGCTTACTCTGGGTTCTTGCTGTTGCTTAAATGCTACCTTCAGAATAGATGCTGAAAACCTGGCCAATCCTTGTGTTGCAGGGAGTTGCCACCATGATATGCATAAACCACAAGATGTGGCGGCACATGAAAAAGAACTTGCGGTGAAGATACCAGAAGTAATGAGCAAAGACGGCCACAGAAGCATTGCCTTTGCATCGATTATTGAAGATAGGAATGGGACGGTATGGGTAGGCACATGGGACAGTGGTGTGTACAGATACGATGGCAAATACCTGGCACGCTTTAAAGGCAAAGAAGGGCTTGACAAGGACAGGGTAGGTATTATGTTTGAAGATAAGGCCGGTAATATTTGGTTCGGTACAGGAACAAAAAATGGCAACATTAGCCAGGGGAATGGTGCCTTCCGGTATGATGGTAAAACGCTCAGTCATTTTAGCAATAAGAATGGTTTGCTCAGTAAGGGTGAATTGCAGATTAATGATGTGGTATGTATTACTGAAGATGCCAGTGGCAGGATATGGTTTGGTGGCGATGGCGGTGCTTCGTATTATGATGGAAAAGGCTTTACCAGTTTTTCCAAAAAAGAAGGTTTAAGTAATGAGCGCGTATCGGGTGTTATTTCTGATCGCGGAGGTAACCTATGGCTCAGTACAGAAGATATGGGCCTCTACCGCTATGATGGCAAGGGTTTCACCGGTTTTACTGAAAAGAAAATACAGGATTAACGTGCAACTGTGTAACCCGAAATAACAAGCCTAAAGGCATAAAATAACAGACTATGATACGCTTCAAGATCGCTATTATTGCTTTAGCAACGCTGACCCTTGCGGCATGCCATACCCTCAAAAAAGGTGCTTTGCCGGTGGCTGTAAAGGCTGAAGCCCCGGCTCCGGTAAAACCTACGGCACCACCGGTAAAGCCGGCAGATGGCATATATGAGCCGGGCAGCGAAGAGCTGGCTGCCATACAGGTAAAATATAAAGAAGTGACCCGGAAAATGCTTGATGAGGGTTACAAAGTATATACAGGCGCATGCACCAACTGCCACAGGCCAAAGAGCATCTATAGCTTTTCGGAACAGTCATGGCCGCACATAATAGACGAAATGTCGCCCGGTGCAAAAATTACGCCTGCGCAGCAAGATGCTGTGCTTAAATATGTATTGGCCATCAAGGCTACGCAACCTAAATAGTTTCGGCTGAATTGTAATACTTTTGTAACCGACCATCACAGAATATTTTTAGACTATGCCTGCCATTGTAATTAGCATTACCCGTTACACAAGCGACGATCAACCCGGTTTTGTTGAAGGTGAATTTTATGATGCATGGGGCAAAAAGCATACGTTTGAAGAGAAAGTACCTTATGTTTCAGCAGCATATTTGAGTGCCGATAGTGAGTATCCGGTTCCTGGCGAAATTGATTGTGAAGTGCTGCGGGAATGGACGGATGATAATATCCGCGCAATAGTGAGGGTTACAACTGGGAAACCTATCGAAATAGAGTCTAAAGAGGGTATTGCGGAGTTTGATGTGCTGAAAGAACAGTTGGTAAATGTAAAGGGGTAAAAATTCCGGGATGAAAGACCAACAGGAATTGGATTCATATCCTTTGGGTAGGTACATCAGGTGGCGTATATCGCTACAATGGTAAAGCTTTTACCAATTTTACAAAGAAGACCCTGGCGCCATAACCAATTTAAATTTGTTAGTATAGTCGTGTTAATTGTGCAAATTCCATAACTTGGCTGTAAATATATTTTTCGTGCGTCTCCTTTCTTTGCTGTTGCTTTGTACTGTTCTTGCCGCGTCTGCCAATGGGCAGCAAGACCGGCGTATTGATTCCGTGCTTCACGAAATACAGATGGCCAAGGACGACACTAACAAAGTGGAGATGTACCGTTTTCTCTTTTATGATTGTCAGTCGGAATGTAATGCGTTATTCTATGGAGGGGATGATCTGAAAAGAAAGATGAGCTATGCGGATGAAATACTAGCAATTTCACAGCGGCTGAATTACCAATATGGAATGGCAGTTGGTTACAGCTGCAAGGGGTTGGTTTATGTTAATGAAAAACCCGGACATTTTAAAAAGGCGGTCGATAATTTTGTGTTGGCCAGAGATATTTTTGCGCTGAAAGGAAACAGGTGTAGTTCCGCAGGTGTTTTGTGCAATATTGGTATGGTTTACATGCGGCAATTTAAATCTGACGCTGCCATGTCTGTATTAAATGCAGCCAGGCAAATACAAGAAGAATTGCACGATTCACTGGGGCTGGCTGTAACTTTATTTAACATGGGGCAGGTTTGTCTCGCATTGCGAAGCTACGACCAGGCAACTGATAATTTTCTCAAGGCTAAAGCAGTTTTTGAAAGCACTGGTAAACAAAAAGCCCTCTCCCTTAGTTATGTAAATTTGGGGTGGACGTTTGCCCGCGAAAAGAAGTATGCAGATGCATTGGCTGCCGCTAACACGGCTTTGGCGATAGCTGCAAAATCAGGCTGGTGTGGCGGTATGGACGAAGCAAAAGTCTGCCTGGAATATATCGGCAAGCATAACAAGAGTAAAGAATGAACTAGCTGTTTACATGCTTATTGCAATGCTTCAAACCACGCTTTTCGTGGCCTTGAAGCGGGATAGCCATGTTGGCTCCTGAAGGCTTTGCGCTCTTCGGTAAAATGCCACCAGTTTTTTGTGCGGTCGCCGGTATTGGCGAAGTGCACCACCAGCCTGCACTGGTCTTCCACGCAAGGGTCTATCCAGCAACCCATTTGTTGTTCCAGCTGGTCTATTAGTTGCTCGCCAGTTTTGTGCTTGAGCGCGGCTAATGAATAATAACCCATAACAATCAGGTCTTCGGCGAACTTCGCCCCTATTGACGGCACCGTCTGGAATTGGTAGCTGGCAAACAGCTCATTTGCTCTTTGTGCTGTCGTGTTGAGTATATGTTGTAATTCGTCAACGGGGTGGTTGGCTATATTTTTTAAAATGATGCCAGCTTTTTTCAAAGCTGCCTTTTCAGTTGTGCTCGGCGCGTATTTGTTGGTTTTTGTGCTCATGCCAGTTGGGTTGTTTGGTCAATCTACGTTTTTTAAAGTGATAAGTAAAGACCACCAACTCCATGTAGCGATAGCGTGCCAAAGCTTGCTGACAGCGGTTAGTACGCTATTACCTGTCTTTCACGGCCATGTTATTATTCAGTTTATGATCAAATTTAGCGAATATGGGTTGAATGTGCGGTAGCGAAGTGCGGTGTTTTTTTCAAGTACAGCCATAGCCACCCATTTGTTGAACTAAAAAATTCCGTGCTTCATTATTTTTGTTCCCTTGCAGTAACTAACTTTATTGCCTGTCAGCGTTCCTAAGGTAGGTGATCAGTATAGCCTTGGTTGCCGGTTGCTTCTGGAACCTATTTGAGATATTATTTTTGAATAAAATTTTACGAATGAGCACCCTTCAACAAGAGATACAGCAGCATGCTGAATGGATAGTAAAAGCGTTTGCTGCCGATAAATTAAAGCTTAATTATACGCTGGGGAGTTTTAAAGCTATTGATAATTTTTTTGAGCAACATGCCGAAAATGGAGTGGCAAAACCTAATGGTCGTCTGGCCGAAAATACTGGCAGTATATTGTTTTCTATTGGTGCTTATATAGGAATGGCATTTATAAAAATGGTGCCGGGTACTATATGGGTAATTGATGAAAACGACCCGCAACCCGAAGTAAATGCCCAACTTAAGCTGCCTACTGGCGAAATGATATGGCCCATGCAGCGGGCAATTAAGCGGTTTCAGCATGGCGCTGGCGATAGTATTTATGCTTATGCGGCAGTAATATTGCAAAGCCCCGGCTTGCCCGTTGCCAAGCAAAGCTGGTGGAAGTTTTGGTAAAGAATTACTAACTTCAATAGTATTAAGCAAGCAATATTAATAGAAACCAAAGCCATGGAATTCAGAGAAACAATTAACGCAACCAGAGAAAAGGTTTGGGAAATACTATGGGGTGATACCACCTATGGCGAATGGACCGCCGTGTTTGCACCCGGGTCGAAAGCTGTGACAGACTGGAATAAGGGAAGCAAGGTATTATTTGTTGATGGTACTAACGATGGCATGCTTTCAATGATAGCAGATATTAAGCCCCATAAATTTATGTCGTTCCGGCACTTGGGTGTAATTAAAAATGGTGTGGAAGATACCGAAAGTGCTGGCAGCAGGGAATGGGCCGGAGCTACTGAAAATTATACACTGGAGGATGTACATGGGGGTACAGAATTGATCGTGGAACTGGAGGCTGAAAATGCCAATCAGCACATGCTCAGTTATTTTGTTTCCACGTTCCCTAAGGCGCTGGGCAAAGTAAAGGAACTTGCCGAGCGTAGCTAACCTGCGGTGCATTAGTTGATCCGTCTCCCCGAATTGAATTTTGCAATATGCCAATTAGCTGTACATACATGCTTATAGCTACATTTGCCTATTATCTCTTCAAATTACGAAGTCATGGAAAGAAAAGAATTCATTAAAAAGAGCATTTTCGCTACGGCATTGGCCTATGTGCAGTCAGCATTCGTTAACCCGGTAAATGCCGCGGAAAAAATTGCCAATGCGGGTTTACGGGGTGTGGAAGGTGTGCTTTCACCAACCAATACCCACATGGTAGGTAATGGCTTTAAGGTGATGAACTTCTTCCCTAACGGAAAAGGATTTGAAGAGCGGATGAGTCCTTTCTTCCTGCTCGATTTTAATGCTGAAGTAAGCTACGCGCCATCCGAAATTTCGCGTGGTGTGGGTGTGCATCCGCACAGGGGCATAGAGACCATCACATTTGCCTACAAAGGCTCAGTTGAGCACCATGATAGCAAGGGCAACCACGGTATAATTGGCCCCGGCGATATACAATGGATGACGGCAGGTGGCGGTGTGCTGCACAAAGAATACCAGGAGCATACCTATGTAAAGAATGGTGGCGCATTCGAAATGTTGCAACTATGGATAAACCTGCCCAAGCAGCATAAAATGACCCCAGCAAAATACCAGAGTATTGCGCATACCGAAAAGCCAAAGGTGGAGCTGCCGCATGGCATGGGTGTTGTACACGTTGTTGCCGGGGAGTACAAAGGCGTAAAGGGCGTAGCCAGCACGTTTTCGCCAGTACACATGTATGACATGCACCTGAACGCCAATGCCGATTTTACTTTTAAAGTGCCGGCCAATTTCAATACAGGCATACTGGTTGTGGATGGCTCAGTTGTTATTAACGGGCACGATGCGCCGGAGAACCATTATGTGCAGTTAAAGAACGAAGCCGGAGATATTCATATTAAAATGAAGCACAAAGGCATAATACTGGTGCTTAGCGGGGAGCCGCTCAATGAACCTTATGTTAGCTATGGCCCGTTCGTAATGAATACAGAAGAAGAGATACACCAGGCAGTAGATGATTATAATGCGGGTAAGTTCGGTTTTTTACAGGATTAAGGTTTCGGGGAATTAATAGATATTTGCTGTATGCAGATCAGACTTCTTGATTATAAGGGCTACCGCGCAACAATGGAGTCTGGTATGGTTGATGTTACACTGTCCGCGGAAGGCACTGTAGATATTTGGCCTTATGTTGCTGAATTAGTTAGAGAAGGAGTTGTGGACGCATATTTGTACGAAGAAACGTTGGTGAAGTATGTGTTTCGTAACACCGAAGGTAGTGTTGAACATTTTTTGCTGCCTACAGTTACGGCGAATGTTTTCACTGTTATTGTGGTAGCACTAGAAAGCGGGCAGGTAATGGGCCATTACCTGCTTGACATTAACGAGCAATACGGACTCTATTCCCGGGTGGATAAAATAAAACGTTTCATTAAACGTTTTCTAAAATAAGCCCTGCAAATTGGTGCACTTTGGTATGCGATTAATTAAGAAATTGGTTAAAGTTTTAGGGTTTGCTGTTGTGGCAGTAGTTGGGATACTGTTATTGCTTGCGGCATTGCCGTTTATTTTGTTAGCTAAGCCATTTAGTGCGCATGCTGAAAGGAAAAGGGAAGCACGTTTCCAGCTGCAGAAGATGCAATTGGGCGGAGGTTGCTATTTCATCTATACCAATAAAAAGAAGATCTGCGATTTCGTTCAGCAGGAGGTACTGCCCCTGCTACCAGCCGATATTGAAATTGTATTTATAGCGGATAAGCAGCTCAATACCGACTACGATGGCGATTTTATTGTATGCTTAATTGCCGAAGGCCGTGTGCCCGGCGGCTACCCGTTTCTGATGAAAATTTCCAAAGAAAAAGTGTTGGGCAAATCTATCAATAATGAGGTGTATAATGCCATGGAGAATAAGGGTAATATTCAGCGACTGGATGAGGAAATAATGAATTTTTATGGATTGGGTTATTCATGAGATTGTGTTACTCTTTCAACCCTGCCAGCTTTGAACGCTATGGAAAGTATTGAGGGATGCGTATTCAAGAGTATTGGTTCATAACCTATATTGTAATATATTTCGC
Organism: Chitinophagales bacterium; assembly: GCA_038228575.1. Lineage (GTDB taxonomy): Bacteria > Bacteroidota > Bacteroidia > Chitinophagales > Chitinophagaceae > Flavipsychrobacter. The sequence goes on from JBBRPD010000048.1 coordinate 37,148, forward strand.
TGCTATCAGAATCGCTTGCGCTTTCTCCCAATAGCTGTATTACTTCGCTGTATGTTTTGCCAATCAGTAATTTGCTTTTTATTAAATCCTCACTTAGTTCATAACGCTTCTCGGGATTGCTTATCCATTCATTTCTGCTGAAATTCCTGTTTGGATAGTACTGTAATACATACAAATACGCAATTATAATGCATGCGTATATTACAACTGCGCTAATAATTGCTGTTACCCATGTCGCTATTACTCTCGTTATTTCATTTTTAATAAACTTCCTGAATATCGCGCGCCATATAAAGAACAATGGTGCAGAAATACCGATGAGAATGTAGTAAACTATGCTATCCATATCAAATCATTTTTTAGCTACTGCAAATCCTGCAACGCCTTATACACACCATCAATCACATTAGCCATTCTGCCAAAGTCCAGGGCTTCCATTACATCTGTGGCTTCATGGTAGCTTTTGTTGCGCAAAAAGGCAGTATCGGTTATCATTAATGCGCTGAAATGGAAATGCCAGTAACTGCGGTGGTCACTGAAGTCGATACCGGGCAGGATAGCAGGTGCTGTAAACTTCACGGTCCTTATTTCATGGCTTCGTTTAAAAGCCCTTGCAAACCTTGCTGCGAACTTTCCTGAACCCGGTTTCCTTACCAATGTTATGTAATTACCACGGCTGCCATAGAGCATCTTCAACGGTTTCAACGGATAGCTTTGTGTATGTTTTGCATCTTTAAAATAGCCTATCATTTCCAGCGATACCATACCATAAACGGCTACATGGTCATCAGCCAGCGATTTGGCATGTACGTAGCTGCCCATTTCCACTTCGTTATAGTATGGTGGCTCCTCCAATGTATAAGCTACAAGGTCAATGCGGTAAGTGAGCGGTTTGTCTTTCAGCATGCGGGCCAGCTCCAGCAGGCCGGTAATACCGCTGGCGTTATCGTCGGCACCCTGTTGGTCTCCGCAAACGTCATAATGTGCGCCAACAATTATGCGTTTCGCATCAGCAGGGCCAAAAGAGCACAGCACGTTTTTATAGTCTTTTCCCTTTACGGTATATTCCTGAACCGTTACGTTGCCGCTGTATTTGGCAAATTCGCTTTGTACATAGGCGGCAGTGGCATTGAGCAGATCGGTATTCTTATGGTTTCTGAAACCCTTGGTTTTAGTGATGGTAGTTAGGTGCTGTTTTATAATATTGGTATCAGAACTATCGGCCGCAAATGACAGCAACGGAATACATAAAGTTATGGACAGTAATAGTTGTTTCATAAAACGGATAAACGTTAACAACGAAAGTAGCGTTGTTTTATTGTGATTGTATTTATTAGTGTTCATTTCAATTCACTACTGTCGGATTAAAATATTATTTGTAAAAGTACGTAACACCTGCGCCGCCGTCCCGGCGCTGACATTAGAGTAACAAGCTTCAGCAAAACACGCCGCAGGGTTCCTTTGGGCAGCGGAGCGATTGCCCAAAGTGCCGCTTTTTTTGGTTCTTTTTTTGCGGCAGCACAAAAAAAGAACATGGAGACGCGATGACAACAACCAGTAAAGAGGCCGGACAAAAACAGGGTAGAATATAATAAAAATCCGCTGTAATGCTTGCTGGTTCTACATTTCAGTCGATGATTACTTTTTTTGCCGGA
>JBBRPD010000049.1:0-38617 GCA_038228575.1 Chitinophagales bacterium
CGCGCTCGTTACGCTTGCTATAGCATTGTTGCTGCTGCTCCACACACCGCCGCTCACGCCATCGGTATACGTAGTGGTAGCACCGATACAAACCGTAGATGCACCACTGATGCTGCCTGCACTTGGCGCTGCCAGTACCGTGATAAAGTAGGCCGCACGGAACGTGCCGCAACTGTTGGTTACTGTATAATAAACGGAATCAACACCCGCACTCAGGCCGGTAACAACACCTGTTGATGAATTAATGGTGGCTATGCTCGGATGCTGGATGCTCCACGTGCCACCACTTACAGTGGATGTGTACGTTGCCGTGCCGCCCACGCAGACCGTGGATGGGCCGCTTATCGTGCCGGCTGATAAAGGCAGTATGGTAATCACTTTAATAGCAGTTGCTGTACAATATCCCGGAACGGTATATTTAATGGTATCTACTCCTGCTGCAACGCCATATACAGTACCCGCTGCGTTAACCGTTGCAATGGCAGTGTTCGTGCTGGTCCAGGTACCACCTGTAGTTGCATCAGTCAATGTAGTGGAAGCTCCGATACAAACTGCAGAAGCTCCGAAAATAGCAGCTACCGTTAAGCCTGAAGAAACTACAGTATCCACCTTCGAACTTACAGCAGTACCACAACTGTTGCTCACAGAATAAGATACTGTAACGAGACCCGCAGAAAGTCCGTAAAGTGTGCCAGAGCTGTTTATTGAAGCAACTGCAGTTGTACTAACAGACCATGCACCTCCGGAAGTAGCGTTCGAAAGACTAACGCTCGTACCAACGCATAATTTACGCGGACCAGAAATATCGCTCACAACCGGAACTCCATAACTGAGTAATATAGAAGCAGTGTTAGCAGAAAGACCACTAGGCGCACAAGTAACAATGCATCTGTAATAAATATTTGCAGTTACAACAGCCGCATAGCTGGCCGCAGTTGCGCCAGTAACATTTGTCCAGGTACTGTTATTCGGAGATGACTGCCATTGGTAGGTAATACCACCAGATGTAGTAGTTCCGGTCAATGATAAAATAGAAGTATAAGTGGTACAACCATTCGTTACAGTTGCATTAACAGTGCCCGCTGTAGGCGTGCCCGAACATGTAGCGCAACCAGAGCCCTGCACATAAATGCTGTGCGCTACACCACCACCAGTTATTGTAACATACCCGCTAAACGAACCAGTAGACGGAGGAAAAAATTGCACCTGCAACGGAGCAATGCTTAATGAGCCACCTGCATAAGCGACCGTATAAGACATCGCCCAAATAGAACCGTCATAAACCAAAAAATTTGTTGGAGCAGTTATTGTAGCAGTTCCTGTTGATGGTGTAAGATATGCCCCGGTCACGGTTGAAGATAGCGCAGTTGATGAAGTGCTAACTGTAATACAGCCAAAAAGTAACGAATCTGGCGTTGCCCTTATTGACGGAGTTGATGGCACAATAGTCACCGTATAATCTCTTGCATCTCCAAATGTTGTAGAAGACGTAGGGCAGGGATTCATGGAAGGATACACGGTTGAACCGCAGCACCCCCCTGATGTATAATTACCAACAATTCTCATTCTGTGAGTACCCAATGCCGCTCCCGCAGGAATGACCAATGGTATAGCCGGAGTAGATGTGAAAAATGAATCGTCACCAGCAACAGTTTCAGAAGCGGAGAAAGTACCATCATTATTAAAATCGATCCAGACCTGGTCAGAGAAGGTTGCATAATAGCCACCTGTAACATATAAAGTAGTGGTGTAAGTAGTCCCCTGAACCAGTGAGCAGGACATGGAGGTCATGTCTTCATAGCTAGCACCTGTGCAGGCTGTAGTATCGATAATAACGCCAGAAGAACCAACCAGCCTTTTAATACTAGTGTTCATGGAATATGCCGAACACGGACTACTGAATGTTGGGGTGCAATAAGTTGCCGAAGCTGCAGTTATATTCACAGTATAATCTCTGGTTGCACCATACGTAGTGCTGACCGTAGCGCATGGATATATGGTAGGATAAGAAGAAGATCCGCAACATTGATAAAGACCAACAATTCGCATTCTGTGCGTACCTCCAGTGGCAGAGGAAGGAATAATTAATGAGATTACCGGACTAGGCGAGGAAACAGAACCAATTCCTCCAACAGTTTCTGAACTCTCAAAATTATGATTATCATTAAAATCAATCCAAACCTGCACATTGAATGAAGAATAATAACTAGTAGCCAGGTCGATTGTTGCCGCATATGTTGAGCCAGCCGCAAGCGAGCACGACATGGCTGTTCTGTCTTCATACGTTGTTCCCGCACAACTGGTTGTATCAATAATTGAGCCTGAAGACCCAACAAGGCGAGCCACACGGGTCATCATCACTGAGCATGTCGCAGTTGTTAGTGTTGGTATACAATATGCATTACTTAATACCTCGCGTATCCTGTTATTATTATAGTCAGCAATAAATAGGTTGCCGCTGGCATCAGTGCAAATTCCATAAGGAGCATTGAGCAGCGCTGCCGTTGCCAATCCTCCATCACCTCCAAAACCCGCAGTGCCTGTACCTGCAAATGTCCCTATGACACCAGACGCATTCACTTTCCTTATGCGGCTACCTGATGGTCCAGCAATAAATAAATTGCCAGATCCGTCAATAGCCACCCCGTACGGGCTGAGTATTTGCGCCGCTGTCGCAGAGCCCCCATCACCGCTTGTCCCTGATGTGCCCGTTCCGGCAACGGTGCTAATAGTACCAGAAGAAGTAACTTTTCTTACCCTGTTATTAGATGCATCAGCAATAAAAATATTGCCGGAAGCATCGTTGGTGAGTGCATACGGATAATTTAATGTAGCAGCAGTTGCTGCTCCACCATCGCCGGAAAAACCGGCCGTCCCAGTTCCTGCAATGGTGGAAATAACCCCGGAACTATTTATCTTACGAATACGGTTGGCTGCTGCATCTGCTATATACACGTTGCCGCTGCCATCCACAACTACATCGGATGGGCCATTTAATTGGGCCGCGGTAGCCGGGCCACCATCCCCCGAACTGCCTGCCGTTCCGGTGCCTGCAATGGTAGTTATGATGCCCGAAGCATTTATTTTACGTAATCGCGCTACACATGTTATGTACAGGTTGCCACTTAGGTCACATGCCACTCCCGATAAACCAGATAAAGTCGCGGCTGTCGCGGCACCCCCATCCCCTGCAAACCCGGTAGCGCCATTGCCTGCAACAGTACTAATAACTCCTGCTGTGGTAATTTTTCGGATGCGAACGTTTGCATAGTCCGCCACATAAATATTCCCACTCCCATCAATTGCGACATCGCATGGATTATAAATATGAGCAGTCGTCGCCGCACCTCCATCACCACTAAAACCAGTAGATCCCGAACCTGCGACTGTAGTGATCGTCTGTGCTTGAAGCTGATTATTCGCACTAAAACCTGCAAACATTACAGCTAAGGCAATTGCAAACTTTATTATGTTTTTCATAATCGTGTGTATATACTCTTAAATTTCAATCTTATGAACCCTCAAATATATATTTATTCTGCCAAATTTGACAAACAAAAGACAAATCTTATGCCGGTAAAAATCAACAGGGCATCAATTATAAACCGATGGTTAAAAATAGCATTCCGCAGTAAAACATAAAGGGCCCGACTACCGCCAGGCCCTTTAGCAATATGAAAGTATGAAACCTTATTCCTTAACCAAACGCTGCACAACTTTTTCGTTGCCAGAAGTTACTTCAACACTCCCGAAAAAATTAAAAAACCTATCCAGGCAAAACAGCCGGTTCGCTCATCTCCAGTAACGTATCGCTTGCCGTTTTCAGTTGTGCCATAAACTCATCGGCCAATTGCCTGGTATCCCTCGCAAATTCAGGAATAAGCCCGGTATAGTAAGCAATACCCGATTGCAGGTTGGCTGAAAATGTTCTAAAGAAATTACGCTGTTTCTGGGTAAGCGCATCTCCGCACTTTTCAATCTCCTTCTTCAGATAGTCAATGTACAAAGCCAATTCGTTACCGAACATATTCGGCCGCTGCAGCTTGTTGAGCAAATTGCCCCTGCCATAAATATGATCAACCATTTGCCGCAGTGTAAACACACCTGAAAAATAAGCGAGGTTAGGACCCGGACAAATAGTGACCGCTGAAAGATTATGAGAGGCAGGTATACCTTCTTTTAAAAGCACCGCCGCCGAAAGGCCCTCGCAAAGGCAATCTTTCGCTATCACTTTATTTACCGCTGCACCCAAATGCGCTGCACTCAACCCCGACTCCCTCAATTGCTTTATCTTCAGATCCTGGTATTGGCGCGATGCCGTGCAGATGGGCTGGTCCGTAAACTCAGTACTCGATGAAAGGAATTTCTTGTAGCAGGGGCTGCCCGGCCTTCCCTTTTCAAACCGTTCCAGCCGCTGCCGCTCTGATGAGCTGTTTTTGAAATTATGGAACGGCACCCCCAGCGGCGATGCATCGCTCAGGTGATAGTCGCTTTTCTCTGCGGTTGCCAGTTGGTGTAACGTTTGGTCATCAACATTGGTGGCTTCCGGAACCAGCAGAAACGGGCTCCCCCACCCTGTGCCATCCAGGCAATAATACGACCGCAAAAATTCATCTTCATGCGCCGTACCTATCCCGCCCTGCACCGTTATGCGCATAGCCGGAGGCTTTGCAAATGTAGGGGCACCTTTGGCTTGCAACACCCTATTACAAAGCTCAAATAATTCCTGGCGCAATTCATCGCGCTTGTACTTGAATTCTTCCAGTATAGGCCCCAACAACAAACCATCGGTCGCAAACGCATGCCCGCCGCAGTTAAGACCCGACTCTATCCTGAACTCTGATATCCAGATCCCCTTTTTAGCCATGAGCTTGCCCTGCACTAATGCCGATCGGTAGTCGCTCACCTTCAGTATCACCTTCTTTTTTAAAGTGTCATTCGCATCAGGCAGAAAATCGGGAAAAGTTTCTACATAACTATACAGGCGCGGATTATAACCCGCCGATAACACCACCGAAGAGCTAAGTTTGCTATTCGCAAATCCCCTGAACGCCGAAAGCGCATCAGAATATTCCACCGGCAGTTGCGTGCCATCGGCAGCATAGGCCAGGTTATCTACCTTGGCCATGATGTTCACATCTATTGCCCCTGCCGTTATCAGGTCGCGCAATTGCTCCTGCAACCGATGCTTTTCTGCACCATCGGGCAATGCGTTCATAGTACGGTATAATATTGCCGATGCACAGCCATCCGGCAACAACTCAAAATATTTTGCCGTATCACTGCCCGCCTCAAATGCACCCGCCCTGAGTTGTACTACCTGGCCATCCACCATATCAGCCAACAGATCGAGGTAAGCAGTTATCCGCTTAGCGCGATAATCATTTTCTTTAACTGTTATAGCGGTATACAGCAGCCCCGCTTTCGCACAATGGTACGCGCGCATTTTTTCAATAAGGTCATCTTCAATTATAGATACTACCGACGAAATACCAAACCGCGCAACCTTTACAGGCGTATCAACCGAATAACTTAAACCCAACACAGGAATATGAAAAGTATGCATAAAAAAGAGCTATAAAAAAACACTAAGAATTTTTAACAGCCCCAAAATTGGCATATAAAAAGAGCAATAACCATGACCAATATCATACTTATTGCCGTTAGCAAAACATTAGCGGAGTGTACGGGCTATGCAGCACGCATATATACCAACGTTCACAGTAGTTTATACCTACTGCCGTGCGGGTGGCGGAATCTGCCCGGCTAAAAGGTTGAAGTAATGATACCACTACAATACATGCACGGGCTAAATGTAAAACGAGAAAACCCTTGCATAGCAAGGGTTTTCTCGTTTTTGTGGTTCCTCAGGGACTCGAACCCTGGACTCTCCCGACTAAGGTCGGGATGCTCTAACCAGATGAGCGAAAAACCCGCATTTGTAGCAGAATAAAATGAAAAAGCGACGCGTAAATACGCATCGCTTTTAAATTTTGTGGTTCCTCAGGGACTCGAACCCTGGACCCGCTGATTAAGAGTCAGCTGCTCTAACCAGCTGAGCTAAGAAACCTGGTTATGCTTTGGGGCAGCAAAGGTAAGTATTCAGCGCAATAAAAGTGCAAACAAAAACAAAAAATTATCCAACTTTTGCATTCGTAATTACCCATGCCCGTACTAAGGCCGCTTTATCAGCATCTAGCTTGGCTTTTTTACACATCCTTGGCAAAATATCTTCCCATGCACTTACCTTAAATTCCGCTGGCTGGCGCAGTTTGTGGCATTTGCCACAGCTACCTTCAAATATTACTTTACCCTCCGCTATCTGGGCTGTACTGTATTTTGCTTTAATGTCGGCTGCTGCATCATTGGGCGCTGCGGCTGTTTTGGTAGTCACCATCTTTTTCGCACATTGCGTAAACATCACCAACGGCAGGCACAACGCCAATAAAACAATCGTTTTCTTCATAGTAATTCTTATAACACAAATATAGCACTCACCGAAGGTAAATGCAGCCGCAGGCTGTAAATATATGTACCCCTTTTTATCACCCATTCTTTAATCATAATATTTGTTTAGCCATTTACTACCAACTTTATCATTTCGCGCTTATTTTTAGCCTATGAAATTTCGATTGATTACCGCTTTCGCCTGCATGGCTATCGCGTCTGCCAACGCACAACAGGACTCGCTGCAATTCCGTAAAATATCAGATGAAATTCTGCTCAACGGCACCTGTTACGAAAATTTACGCGTGCTGTGCAAAAAGGTGGGCAACCGGTTAAGCGGAACCTCCGCAGCGGCAAAAGCGGTAACCTGGGGCGAAAAAGCCATGAAGGCGGCTGGTGCCGATAATGTTTGGCTGCAACCCGCCGATGTGCCCTACTGGCACAGGGGCAATGAAAGCCTGATGATAAGGCGCGGCGATGGCAAATACGAAAAGGTAACAGCCCTTTCGTTAGGTAATATTGAAGGCACCGGTGGCAAGCTACTGGAAGCCGCTGTTGTAATGGTGCACAGCTATGAAGAATTCAGCACACTGCCAGATAAGCTCATTAAGGGTAAATTTATATTCTTCAATTATCGTTTCAGGCAAGATTTCCCCTTCACTTTTAATGGCTATGGCGATGCCGTTAAATACCGCTGGGCGAGCCCTTCAATAGCCGCAGCGCGTGGCGCAGTGGGCGTTATCATCCGCTCCATGTCAACCGGGGCCGATGATGTGCCCCATACCGGCAGCATGCACTATAACGATTCTTTTGCCAAGATACCGGAAATGGCACTTGGCAATTACACAGCCGATTCGCTGGAACACTATTGCCAGAAGGGCAAGGTATATGCCAAAATGCAAAGCGATTGCCACATGACCGAAAAACTGGTGCGGTCTTATAACGTCATTGGTGAAATTAAAGGCAGCCAGTATCCCGACCGCATAATTACCGTTGGTGGCCACCTCGATTCATGGGATGTAGGCGAAGGTGCAATGGATGATGGCGCGGGTTGCGTGCAATCAATTGAAGTATTAAGGGCATTCAAGGCACTGGGCATACGCCCAAAATATACCATCAGAGCAGTCCTCTTTATGAACGAAGAAAACGGACTTAAAGGCGGTTTGGCTTACGCTGATTCTGCTGCCGCTAAAAATGAATACCATGTACTGTGCATTGAAACCGATGCCGGCGGTTTTACACCACGCGGAATAGGCATGGAAATGAGCGAAGTAAAAAAAGACAAGATTCGCGCCTACAAAAATCTGTTTTTACCTTATGGTGTATACGATTTTAGCCAGGATGAAGGTGGTGCCGACATTGGCCCGTTACACAGAAAATTAGACGTACCCGCAGCCGGACTTATGCCCGATTCCCAGCGTTATTTTGACCTGCACCACACCAATAACGATACCTTCGAAAACGTAAACCACCGCGAACTAAAACTAGGCGCAGTAGCCCTTACGCAATTCATATACCTAATTAGCGAGCACGAACTGCTATAGCAGCACAATGAATATAAGAAAAGCAGTAGCCGCCATACCTCGCGACTACTGCTTTTTTGTTTTGGGGGTTAAGGCCAAATCTAAGCTGCGCAATTAAATAACCCGTGGGCCGGAGGTATCATTACGCCAAGCGAATGTGCAACCCAGAACGGGTGATATGATTGTAGAAAACAGGTTACAAAATGTGCAAAAACCCGAAGGGGTGATATAGGTAAGAACAACAAACCTCTTTAACCAATATAAATTACTCGTATAGCATCCCACTAACCCAAACATCATTACGCCAAGCGAATGTGCAACCCAGAATGGGTGATATGATTGTAGAAAACAGGTTACAAAATGCGCAACCCCCGAAGGGCTGATATAGGTAAGAACAACAAACCTCTTTAACCAATATAAATTACTCGTATAGCATTCCACTACCCCAAACATCATTACGCCAAGCGAATGTGCAACCCAGAATCGGTGATATGATTGTAGAAAACAGGTTACAAAATGTGCAAAACCCCGAAGGGGTGATATAGCTAAGAACAACAAACCTCTTTAACCAATATAAATTACTCGTATAGCACCCCACTAACCCCAACATCATTACGCCAAGCGAATGTGCAACCCAGAATGGGTGATATGATTCTAGAAAACAGGTTACAAAATGCGCACCCTCCGAAGGGCTGATATAGCTAAGAACAACAAACCTCTTTAACCAATATAAATTACTCGTATAGCATCCCCCTAACCCCAACATCATTACGCCAAGCGAATGTGCAACCCAGAATGGGTGATATGATTGTAGAAAACATGTTACAAAATGTGCAAAACCCCGAAGGGGTGATATAGCTAAGGAACTTAAATTAATGAATACCCCTACTCCCAGGTTTCCGACCGACGAAACCATAACAAATTTACCCGTAAAAAAACGTCCGCACTGAAATCATGACACCAATCACCCTTCATTTTTACAATTTGCTGACAATTAAGCCGCTGACAATCATAGCATAAGGAGTACTTTTGCCGCATATATAAAAAATAAATGAAACTTTATTCTGCAGTAAAGAACACTGTTCTGGTAGCTACCACCCTATTCAGCCAACATGCCATAGCGCAAGAACAAAAAAGCCTTGCATACCCCGATGAAAAGCATTTCAAAAATATGCGCCAGCTAACCACGGGCGGCGACAATGCAGAAGCCTATTTCGGCTTCGATAACGAACACATTACCTTCCAGCGCACCAACCCCACCGAGGGCTTAAGCTGCGACCAGATATTTTATGGCGCTATACCCGCAAAAGGGGGCAAACCATTTACCTACAAAAAAGTGAGCACCGGCAAGGGCCGCACAACTTGTGCTTATTTAATGCCCGACCATAAACACCTGCTCTACGCATCGACCCACCTGGCAGCCGACACATGCCCGGCAGTGCCCGACCGTAAAGTGATAAAGAAATATGTATGGCCAATATACGACAGCTACGATATTTTTGTGGCGGACTTTAATGGTAAAATAACCAAACGCCTCACCAATACACCGGGCTACGATGCCGAAGGTACCGTATCGCCTAAAGGTGATAAAATTGTGTTCACCAGCATGCGCAATGGCGACCTTGATATTTACACCATGAATATTGACGGCACCAACGTAAAACAAATCAGTCACGACCTGGGCTATGATGGCGGCCCGTGCTTTTCACCCGACGGCAAGAAAATCGTTTGGCGTGCCTCCCGCCCCCAAACCGCCGAAGACATAAAAGAATATAAAGACCTGCTGGCACAGGGCCTGGTAATGCCTACAAAAATGGAAGTGTTTGTAGCTAATGCCGATGGCAGCGACGCACACCAGGTAACCCACCAGGGCAAAGCCAACTGGGCACCTGCATTTACGCCCGATGGCAAACACATCGTGTTCGCATCTAATCACGAATATGAGCGTGGCTTCCCGTTTAACCTTTATGTAATAAAGCTGGATGGCACAGGCCTGGAGCGCATCTCGCACGATAACAGCTTTGATGCTTTCCCTATGTTCTCTCCTAACGGCAAAAAATTTATCTTCAGTTCCAACCGAAACAATGGCGGCGGCCATGATACCAATGTGTTTATTTGCGATTGGGTGGAGTAATTTTTTTAAAGGCTCAATAACGAAACAACGTTATGCTAAACATAACGCCACAACACATAAAAAAGTCCCACACTAAAAAAAAGTGTGGGATTTTTTTTACGATTTTCGCAGCTGGCCTGCTTTGCAAAAGGGTTGTGATGGACTTGTGCTTGTGATATCAATCGCAACTGAAATTTCGGCATGCAGACATCTCATCAGAACTGCGCTCGTGCCCTTGCAGGCATCCTTCAAAGCTATCATGTACCTACAAGATATTTCCAAAACATGGACGGCCCGCGTGGCGGGTCAAAGGTTTGTAGCATATCATTCACCCAGATGATTCCCGCCCCGGCCAGGGGCTAAACTCCCAAAACGATTGTATAACCCCTGACTGGGCTAGTGTAATTTTTCCTTTTTACTACAATCCTGTGCGCAGACAAAAAGATGGTATTTTTTGTAAGACGACGTTAATTTTTAGCCTAATATTTTGAAAATGGCTGAAATTTTTCACTTCTTTTTATCGCACCCTACAACATTAGCGAAACTGATTAAATAACGTGCATTTGGCAAAACCACTTTTGCTATCGTATCTTTATCATAACGCAGTATACATCACAACACATTTATAATTCACCATTAACAATTAACCATTGAAAACGTTTTTATTTGTCGGTTTGGGTGGTGCGGCAGGCAGTGTTGCCCGTTATGGAGTGTCATTGGCGGTAAATAAGTATTGGTCGCAACCCTACCCTTTGGCTACATTTCTCATTAATATTACCGGGGCGCTGCTCATAGGTTTGCTCTTCGGCCTGTCATCGCGCAACCAATGGCTGCAAGGTGGCGGCTGGCTTATTATGGCTACAGGTTTTTGCGGAGGCTTTACCACATTTTCCACTATGGCGCTTGAAAATGTTACATTAATTCAAAAACAAAATTCAATAACAGCCATTGTTTATACTGGTTTAAGTCTTATTATTGGCTTGTTATTGTGCAGGCTGGGCATGTGGATAGCAGGTTAATTTAATATTTGTAATCATTTGTGCGTATGGAGCAGTTTTCTTTTTCCTATCAAAAAACAACCGTAGCAGAGCTACCAATAAACATACAGAATTTAATACATGCATCGGAAGATGTGGCAAGGCATGCCTATGCGCCTTATTCTAATTTTAAGGTGGGCGCAGCTGCCCTTTTAGCCGATGGCAGCACAATGGTGTGCGCCAATCACGAAAACGCCTCATACCCCGCCGGAACGTGTGCCGAACGCGGTTTGCTCGCGCACATTAACCCCACAGAAACCGATCAGCGAATTAGAGCGATAACCGTAAGCTATATCAGCGATGCCAAAACACAAACCCCACTATCGCCTTGCGGCATTTGCAGGCAAACCATATTAGAGCAACAGCTTGCGCAGGGTTCACCCATAGCCATTTACATGTGCAGTACCGATGGCCACGTAATTTATGTTGACGATGCCACCCACCTGCTCCCCTTCTATTTCAGCAGCAAAAACTTAGATCTGTAATAGAGCCCTCATTAGCTACTTTTATTTTCCTGTTACAAGCCTGAAAATACCGTTTGAACATTCACGCCCTGAAAGTCTTCCGATGGGCGTTGCCCATCGCTATCGTATTTCGGAGCTTCACCCCTTGCTCATTTTGTTGTAGAAATCGGTCACGCCCTGAAGATTATTTTATCTGAACTATGATTTTTTTGATGGAATGATAGGCTATGATTGCCTATTGAGCAAGTGGAAAATGATGGGAGTAGATTCGCCAATCATGCTGGTCACGCCCTGAAGGGGCATAATATATCAGCGATGGGCAACAGGGGAAATGTCGAACAAAATGATTGATGATTTGGTACAAATTTATATGATTGCGAAGCTAGTACCCTGTTTGGTAAAAGGTCACGAATAGCTAATATTTACATTCCTTAATGATGAAAATGGTTCGACTCCCGATCTCTACACAAAAGCGGGAACATCACTCGAAAGAGTAATGTTCCCGCTTTTACTTTTGGCTGAAATGCCCGTCAAATCCGCAATGTAGTGGAATACTGAATTTATCCTTGGGGTTCGACATTCGTTAGTTTTCCTGCAATAAGACATTCCGTCTGGAAACACTAAATTTTGAAGATTTTGTTTGTCTCCATAATCGCTGGAATCCCACAGAGAAGCGAGTTTAGAGGCCATTGTTATTGCGTTTTCAATCAGCAATTCCAAATAGAGAGCCGACCATCATAAAAAAACAGGCTAGCATGGAGAAGTACTTATCCGCATTTCTCAATACAGCGATGAAACACGGAAGGTTGATTCCATACAAACTAAAAGGAGTGAGAGTAATTTATTATTGTTTGCCTGAGTGGGTAGATGGGGAAGGAGAACTGCTTCTGGAAATAAAAACGCAGATTTATTAGTAATCAAATACCCTCCAACTCACTCACTAGCCTTAAATCTAATGTATTGTGAACGCCAAAATCGTTATATCTTTTTATATCAACCAAAACGATCTTAATTGTAACGTCTATGTTGCTGAAGGAGTCATTGATTGTATACTTGGCAATTTCGTAACAGATACTTTCATCTTCACCAGATTGATTCGGGTATAACAAAATCACTGACGTTATCTTAAACCTTACCGCATACGCAAGCATCTGGTAAAGATCTCCCTGGGAAATGGAATAATTATCTTCACTGGCTCTACTGATTATTTTGTATTTAGTATCAATAATTATTTTGCCATTGTAAATAATATCGGGCCTGATTTGAAATCTATTTTCATTTGTAAGCCATTTTTGTGTTGACTGTGACTTTGTATCGCAAATCCCATATTTACTTAAAAGTCCGGCTATAAACTCTTCGTAAACCTGCTCCATTGGTACCAGAAAGCAGAAATTAGGCTTATTAAACGTTTGTGTTTTAAAAGAATGATTTGCAAGGAACATGCGTCCCATGTTCAAAATTTTATCCCATTCACCATACATTTTGTTGAAAAATATAGTATCACAATCTGTAACGCTGCAAATAACGTCATCCACCTCGTCAAGTAGAAATAAAATGTTTTGCAGCCTGTGTATGCTATGTGGGTTTTCAGTATTTGAAAGTAGCAGTTTGCTTACATGCTTAATAATCTGGTTAAACTTGTTATTAAACTGAAATGTATCGTAAGTAGAATATAGTCTATGATAATTACCCTTTACGACGGACTGAGAAAGGTAATCATTAATCGCTAATCGACCTTTTAAGAAAGTAGTTTGTTCAGTTACCTCTTCAAAACGCTGATACGGCAATGATTCGATGAGACGATTTGAAAATTCAGAAAATATGAAAATGAACGGCTCTAAAAAATTATCAAACTTTTGTTCTTCAAAACTCACTTCGGAGAAAGGGAATTTTATTCGGTTGCTGTAACTCAACCAATGGAGTAGGTTAGATGTAATGCTTCCAGTATTATTTTCCGGATTAGGGCATATTTCAGAAAATATTTTTGGAAAAATATTAATAGCAACACCATTGAATTGAATAAAACCAACATAATTCTTTGCCCCAATCCAGCAATCATCAAAACGCAGAAATCCCTGCTTATACCGTTTTATGTCACTTACTTCTTCTTCGTTTTCAACCGTTGCCTCTTCATTTTCGAAAAGGTAATTGCGGGTTGCCCACACTTTGGCCAAATACTCTCTCAATCCATCTGCGTCTATGTTGGCAGGTAGATGCTTCCATTCCCATTCATAAAGAAAGAGCTCTTTCATTATTTCTGCTCAATTTTCAAAATACCCAGATCTGTTTCCTTAAGCTCAAAACTACCGGATAAGTTAGAACTGTTTAATGCCCCATTAACAATCTCCCGAACTATCCCTTCCTTCGCTGAGTGAAAATATTCATTCAGCAATGGGATGACCTTTTTGTTCATTGTTGCTGGAAAATCAAAGGGCTTATCTTTTGTACTATTCATAAAATAAGCGTGTCCTATCGCAAAATCGGCACCTCGCTCTTTTTTGATCCTACCGTTGATATTTGTAAAGAATGGCAAATAATCAGCCACAACTTTAGATTCATCTGGGTATAATGGAATGAACTCAAAACGCCTTCTCAGCGCAATATCCAACAATGCTATTGATTTATCAGCCGTATTCATTGTGCCAATTATATAGAGGTTCTTAGGTACAGTAAATTCATCACCAGACGGCAATTTTACTTTCATCTTCTCATCGTTATCCCATCGTTTATCCTCTTCTATCAACGTTATCAATTCGCCGAATACTCTTGAAATATTTGCACGGTTTATTTCATCAATGATCAAAACAAAATTGTGTTGTTCAATCGGTACTATTTTCTTTACAGTCTCCTCCTTTATTTTTTTAAGCCTATTCAATACGGCTGCATAATTTCCAACCAAACCTCCGGCTATTATTCCTGCAAGGGAACCTTGGTTGAATGCCTTTTCAAGAAATATCTTATTAATCTTAAATAGATTGCCAGTTGTGTTCCTAAATACTATATACTTCTCCTCCTCATTAAATATTGTGAATTTGTAACCAGCTGTTGCAAGATCAACCTCTATTTCTTGTCCAACTTTTATTGGCTCAAGAAACTTACTAAGTAATTCATCAAAAGTAAGTTCCAGTTCTTCTTCCACTCCTTCACCAACGAGATTTTTGAATGCTCTATCAGCAAGCCTTTTAAAAATACCATCTTCCTTACTAAATTTTAAAGTATCAGGTTCGCTACCGTTTTTACCAACTACCGGGCGCAACCCTTGAACAAACTCTTCATAACTATAATTTTGGTGAAAAGTTATAAACTCAATAAACCCCTGCTTTTTGTAATCCTCAAAAATTTCAAGCAGTTGCTTCCTGCCTTTTGCATCTTCCTCTTTCTGAATTTCCTCAATTGACTTGTTGCGCAATATTGCAATGGCATGGTTTATAGTATTATATGTCTTGCCTGTGCCTGGTGGGCCATATAAAATTTGATTTAGGGGATGTTCCATATAACTTTTGCTTGAGAGTAATAAATTAAATTCTTTGTCGTCAATCTGTAATTCTTCAAAAGGTGTCACGTTGTCTTGCCTGGGATAATCATAACCACCATGTAAAACAAACGATTCTATCGGTATTGGAACGTCAACTTTTTTAAATTTAGAAGCTAAAAAAACGATACTTGCTCTCTTACTACCACTGACATAATCAACGAAATTTGGTTGCAATCCATTTATGTCAGTGTCTGAACGCCAACTCTTTTTTGCGTATTCATTTCTGTCATCAGTGAAATCGATTATTCTTGCGTAGTAATTTGCATATCCCTTGGAAACATAGAATAGGTCAAAATGTCCTTCATTGCTTAAAGTTTGGCGCAACCTCAGCATTGAAATTGAATTCTAAACCTGCCTTAACGGCGTCTGAAATAAGTTTATCAACATCTATACCTACTAAGATTCTAATTTGATCAACATTTTGAAGCAAATCTCTTATCATAAAATAGCCAGATGCCCTAAAGAATCCTACGAGGGCATCAAAAAAATGAATTGAATTATGCTCAAAGATTCCTTTGAATTTATTTATTAGCGTTTTTTCACCTGCGTTAGTAAAAAATTTTGTTGACATAACTTGAAATACCAGAATTTAGTAACATTAAAGGGTCGCCTAACCATTGACTCTAAAAGTAGTGTTTTGAGAGGAATTTTATGGCAACTAATTGACTAAATGATTTCAAAATGGTAAAACTCAGTATACAGCAAAAAACTAAGGCTTCAAATTAATCAATTCAACTAGAGTCGATAAAAGGATTGGATGAAAAATGATGCTCCTCCTGACCTACACAATTACTAAAGGACTCGTCGAAAAGAAATTTGGTCTACGTTTAAACCAAATAGCAACTTTGCAATTAATCATTCAATTATTTAAGATTAAAAACGGAGATTTAGGGCATCTGATTCGGACCAATTGCACGCAGTCGAATTCTATCAATAATATTGGGCTATTTAAACAAACAGCACTCAGCAATCTAATTTTTAAAATAACAATATGACGATAACCCTTAATAACGCTTGGATAAATAAATTTAAATAATTTTACGAAAACTAATACACTAGGCGTATGAAAAAGGGCATTTTAATCACAGTTGTTGTCGCTATTGTGGTATTCGCTATTTGGAGATTGTTTTCACATACAGACAAGAATACCGGTAATAGTCAGCCAAAAATTAAAATAACGATACTTGGCGAAAATAGTTCTACCATTAAATCAATGGTTGCAATTAAAGAACAGTACGAAAATAGTCATCCTAATATTATTTTGGATTTTCAGGCAAAATCATTTGATGACGCATTTACTAGCTCTAATCAAGATTTTGCTAATAAAACAGGATTGTATGATGTAATAATGCAATATAATTTCTCCTTGGCATCATTTGTTCGTAATCACTATGTCTATAATATCAATGATCTGGCACAGTATGTGCCCAAGGATTCACTTGGGTTTGAAAAAAATCTCTTTTTAAATAATTGGAGAGAAGTAGGCTACTATTATAAGGATGACACACAACCAGAAAAGGGAGAGGAAAAAATTGCCTATCCTTTTTCAGCCCATTCAATGTTGTTGATGTACAATAAAAGCATGTTTAACGATCCGGCTAATAGAAAGCGCTATCAAGAAAAATATCATAAACCATTGACAGTTCCACAGAATTGGGAAGATTTCTATACGGTAAGCAAATTTTTTACCAACCTCGATTCAGATCCGAATAAAAAAACATATGGGGTATGTATAGGGGGAGCAGGAGGAGGTTTCTTATACTATGATTTCATGAATTTTGTATATAGCATGGGTGGACAAGTACTTGATAAAAAAGTTGGATGGCAAGGCGATACTAATACCAAAGTAGTCTTTAATAGTCCCCAATCTCTGCAAGCACTTAAGTATTATATCAGCTTGAAACCATATAATGCGGGTGATTTTTCTACAATTGATCAATATGAAACGATCAGACAAATGCAAAGTAACAAAACAGCTATGTCTATCGTGTGGAGTGACTTAATTTATCCGGCTATTCACCCTGATTCCAGCCGAGATGATCGCTTCGGTTTTGCTTGTATTCCGGGCAACAAGGCTATTTTTGTTGGCGGAGCTTACTTTATTAGTAAATTCACCAAACATCCCAAAGAGACATTTGAATATATAACCTGGCTCAAACAAGAACATACACAGGTTGAACTGGCTAAACGAGGCCTTTGTCCTGCTTCAAGTGTCACATTCGAGAACCCTTATGTTAAGGCCTTACCGTATTCAATACCACTTAGGGAATCGATTGAAAAAGGTGGGGTAATTCTTGAAGCAGGCCCGGACGCAAACATGATAAGTGATGTAATCACTAATTACGTGCAACAAGCATGGACGGGGAAGCTAACTCCAGAAGTTGCGCTTGCCGAAGCTCATAAAGAAATTGAAATGAAACGGACGGAACTTTTCAAAAACATAGTCAAAAAATAGTGGCCTGATAAATGTCGTTTTACAAAAAATACTATGCACCTGCAACTAAACTGACTATAGCTGCGGCTGTGCTTTTTTATGGAATATATGCGTTCCCTTTTTTTAAAAATTTTACTTTCTCTAAAGAATTGGCGAATAATTTGACGATTTCCCCTGACGGAATTTATAATCCATTATTTAGAAGTTTGGCGTTTTCAATAATTGGTTCTTTTTTCGTTGTTTGTTTGTCTCTATTAATAGCATCCTTCCTCGAAAGGATTCAAATAACCGGACAGAAAGGAAAATGGATGTCCCTATTGTTAATGCCTTTTATTTTAGGGAGTGTAAGCACTGCGTTCATTTGGAAATTACTACTGCTCGATACCATATATCCGTTCAGCAGCGCAACGTCAAAGTTTATCACTCTAACGTCAATACAATTTTGGCAATATGGAACTTTGTACGTGTATCTATTCTGGATCAATCAACATCTCATAAGTCAAAGCAGTAGGACCTATGCTAAGGTGATAGGTTTAAATCGATTAGAGAAATTGAGGGATCTTTTATTCCCCCAGCAGCGTCATCTCGTCATGCTACTCTATATTATTACCATGATCACCTTTTACTATGAGGATGCTAAAATTCAATTCATTTTCCACGCTTCTCGTGGCACTGATACGGAATTAGTGAATCAATGGCTTCAGCGAATGTATCATTCCGACAGTTTACTAAGCCCAGACTTTGCATTTAAGCATATGTCACAACTGGGGGGGGTAATACTCATTTCGGCTTTTATTGGTCTTTTAGCTTCACTCTTACTGAAAAATGGACTATATCGGATACTTATTACTAATAGACTTCTCTTACCTCGGTGGACACCTCCAAAACTATTCAACACAGCAATGTATTACCTATTGCTACTATATACTTTATCGCCCATTTTTTTTATTTTTTACTTTCAGCGGGTAACATTCACTCAGCTGTTCGATTACATGTCTTTACCGTTGTTGCTTACAACGTTTGCAGCCTTGCTTGCAACATTAGTCGCCATCTGGTTCGCCATAATAAATCGACTTGCACTTCCGAAGTTGCTTTCCAGCTTTAATGGAAAGTCGATATTTTTCCTTATTGCACTGTTTTTAATGACACTGGTTCCGCCAGTAGTTACCCTGATTCTTAGTTTCAAGTGGATGCGTATTGTGGGATATGATTCTAGCAATACTATTTATTGGGCATGGATAATTGGGCATGTTTTCCTGTCATTTCCGATGCTGGCCAGTTTTTTGATCACTTCACATTTTAGGCTCAAAAACAACCAGATTACGTATCTCGACGTTCACATTACCTCCTTTGGGGACAAGCTTAAAACATTATTCCTATACTCATTCGCGGCAGATTATATGCTAACTTTTGTCTTAGCATTCTCATTGATTTGGAATGAATCGACGATAAATAATGTACTTGCCGACATTGTACCTTCTTTTTTCGCCGAGTTGAATAAAACGATCACCGGTAAAAGTGTAGATTACGCAAGCGGGATGAATTATCTTGTTATTTCCTTGGTTCTTGCTGTTATTAGTATTCTACTGTGGAACAGGATCGTTGGAAAAGTTCAAAAAAATACAGAGAATGAATTCAGTGAAATTTGAAAACGTTTGCTTTTCCTACGATAAGCGCAATATCCTTTTTGATCAGTTGTCATTTTCTTTTGGAGACCATCAAAGAGACCGGGGATCCATTGTGGGGCTAATGGGGGCGAGCGGAAGTGGCAAAACAACATTAGTTAAATTACTAAGCGGTATCCTAAGGCCGCAACACGGACGGATATTATTACATCCGGAAAAACCTGTTTTATCCTATTTACCACAAGAAGCCGTGTTTTTTTCGCACTTGTCTCCTCTCCAAAACGCCGTTTATTTTAAACATATATCGGCTTATAAGAAGCATTTTGACCAGAAAATATTTGAACAAAATGCAGAGGTTTTGAATATGACCGAAATCTTGAAAACAAGAAGATCGATGGAGGAGCTAAGCGGCGGCCAAAAACAAAGAATAGGCCTATTGCGCGCCCTTTCAATCAAACCGAATATTCTTATAATGGACGAATCGCTGATAGGAATAGATAATATTGTAAAAATTGATTTTATGTATCAAATAAGGGAAATAGTTCATCAGCAAAAGATACTTGGAATCTATGTTTGTCATAATAAGGATGAATGCGATGTCTTAGCTGATGAATTGGCCTATATACATTATAATGCAAAGCAGCAGCGCAATATTATTTTTCAGGATGATATGCAGAATTTTAGTTCCAAACCGCCAATACTTGATGCATTTCGTGCTTTTCACTACCCACGCCATTGTATATTAAGCGCCAGAATAGAAAATAATCGCCTTGTACCTTGCTCACAAAGTACTGAAGATGCTTTTTACATTGCTGTTAAACAAGAAAACATATCGTTCTCGAAATCAAATGGGTTTCACTATACGTTGGTTAGCAGTAGTCCTCGTTTGGCGCTAATTGAAATTTATGATAAGCAGTATTTAACTATTGATACGTTTTTGTGTCCTACACATGGTTACCATACATTGTTACTAAATGGTCAGGTATTGAAGTATTCCAGAAACGAGGAATACATAGGGGAAATAAGGTTAATTGATAACGAGCTAAGATAATAAAATGGACTACAAACAGGTTTTAGAACAGTTGCATACACTTGACCCGGAAAATTGGGATGAGTTGGAAAGATTGGGTTGTGAAATGGTTAAACAGATGATTAGTTACTTTAAAAACATCGATCAAATGCCAGTATGGCAGCCAATTGCCCCGATTGTTAAGGACGTTTTTAAGGAACAAATTCCATTAAATGCGACTTCAGCAGAACATGTATACACCAAATTTAAAACAAACGTATTGCCTTACCCCACCGGCAATTTACACCCTCGTTTTTGGGCATGGGCTGATGGCAACGGCTCACCCTTCACAATGTTGACGGAAATGCTTGCGGCGGGCATGAATCCGAATGTTTGTGCAGGTGAGCACTCAGCGATGTATGTTGAGGAGCAAGTCGTTAACTGGTTAAAAGAAATAATGGGATTTCCGGCTAACGCAAGTGGGCTCCTTTTGAGTGGGGGTGCTATGTCCAACCTGACAGCGCTGTTAATTGCGCGTAACTCATTTAGTAAACAACTTGTTCGCGATAAAGGCGTTAAAGCATTGGACGGCCACTTAGTGCTCTACGCATCTGTTGAAACTCATAGTTGCGTAGAAAAAGCCGCAGATATTATAGGTCTGGGCAGAGAGGCATTACGAAAGATTCCTGTAAATTCAAATTACGAAATCGATCTGGTTGCTTTAGCATCTGCAATAAAAGCAGACAGAGCTGATGGTTACTTGCCATTTTGTGTGGTTGGTAATGCAGGCACTGTTAATACCGGGAGTATAGACGACTTGACGGGAATATACAGCATTTGTAAAGAAGAAGGTCTGTGGATGCACGTAGATGGCGCGTTTGGTGCGCTTGCTAAACTAGTGGATGAATATAAGGAGGTGCTGAAGCCAATGGAACTTGCCGATAGCGTTACATTTGATTTACACAAATGGATGTATTTTCCGTTTGGCATTGGCTGCCTATTGGTTAAAGATCGTAAACTTCATAAGCAATCTTTTGCTGTCGATGTTAATTATTTATTTAAACATGAGCGAGGCCTAGCCGCGGGCCCCGAAATAATAGCCGATTATGGCATTGAAATGTCGCGTGGGTTCAAATCTTTGCAGGTATGGATGGCGCTGCAACACCACGGCATCGACAAATATGCGCAGTTGATTCGGCAAAATATTGCTTTGGCACAATACCTTACTCATTTGATCGACGGGACACCTGCGCTAGAACGTATGGCTCCGGTTGCACTAAATGTAGTTTGTTTCAGGTTTAATACCAGACACGATAGCGAGCAGCAAATAAATTGGGTTAATCAGGAGTTGCTTATGCAACTTCAGGAAAGCGGTGTAGCTGCGCCGTCCTACACTATTCTACATGGGAAGTATTGTCTTCGGGTAGCTGTCATTAATCATCGTTCTGTCAAGGAAGATATGGACATTTTAGTGAATAAGGTATTAGAAATTGGTAGCAATTTAGCATCAAAAACGGCAAACAAATAATTGTATTTCATGAACTATTTAAATTGCATTTTGTTTGTTGCGGCATGGGTTGGCAAACTCTGTCTTTTGCTATTACTATGGACGCTGATGGTATATTTCATGCATTTCCTTGCCCACCGAAAGTCTAAATATAATATTTTAAACAAGATTCATCGGGCGCATCATCGAATCAATTATAAGAATGGTGGTAGCAACTTCAAGTGGCAGTTCCTGTATTGGAACTTCGGAGATATACGCATCACACTTGATCTATTGATGACGATAACCATTCCTTTGTTGACATTGACATTTCTATTTCCTTCGCAAGGTTTGGTTCTACTGATATTGCATTATTGTGATGAGGTTTTTCTAAGTGAGAAACTTCTGGATCACAATCCTAATGTCAAAGGTCGGGTTAACAAATTTTGGGTATGGGGGCAGTATCACCTCAACCATCATAAAAATCCGCGAAAGAACTTTTCTTTTATTTTTACTTTTTGGGATAAGCTATTCGGAACTCAAATGGATTAATTGGATTCAACCTTATTGAATAATGAGAGAATTGAACATAGATAAGAAAATAAATCACGCAACACAGCTTGGAACATACATTGATAACATTAAGGGGCATGTTGATTGTCTCAAGAGCGGCGATTTAATACTTAAGCAGATTTGTTATATTGTTTCTTTAGACAGTGAGGAATTCTACTTTGATTTTCCTTACAATAAGTATGCTGAAACATTTAATAAAGATCTGAATACAAAGGATAAGCCGGTAAAAAATGCCTCTGAAAATGCGATTATGCTTTTTACGAAATTTCAGGCAGAAAATACCCGACACCCTTTCGTTTACTACAAATACTATTTTGAAGCGACCCAAACAAAATTTTATATTACTGAACTTAAATCCAATATTCCCATTAATAATAGTTTAAATCGCAAAACCTTGATGGACTATTTACCGATTGTACACCAGGGATCTTATTTGGATGGGCCAAATACGCATAATGCTATGGTAACTGAAGCTGAAACTGGCCAGGGAATCTATCATGAATTGGTGACACTATATTGGCCAATTACTGATGCTACGAGTGCAAAAAACATGAGTATTGCCTGTTCTTTGAAAGTTAAGCATGGTTATCAAATAAAAAATGACTTTGAGCTAGATCAGCTTTTTTACTATATTCAACACTATTTCAGTAGCCCTGTTCTTACAGAAATTATTAACAACAAAAGAATATCAGAGATACTTGTCTATCAGCACAGTTTTAAGAATCTGGCACTCGACGATGCATTGGATACAATTGACGTACTGAGCGAAAAATTTTCTAGAGAAGAAAAATGGGAATGGAAAATGGCTCGTAATAAAATTACAGCATGGAGATTCTTTTCGGATATTCTATTCAAGATTGAACAAATTGAAAGTAACCTTCCTGTACCACCCGACTCGAACCTGTCGAACGGAATGAGTGTGTTGCTGTACTTCTACGCCCATGAACTAAACTATTTCGGTGTAGATACCGAAATAACAGTATCGGATGATGTAACATTATTGCGAGCATGGCCCATGGACAAAAGTTTATATGACATGGCAATTGTAATTTGGAATATCTTAGAGAACGCGTGGAAAGAAGCGTATAAAAATGAAAAATCAAACGTAGTTATTGAGGTAAATGTTATTAATTCAAAGTTGCAGTGTAAATTTATCAATCGTGGCGTTATGCAGCCGAAGCTTGTACAGTTTTGCCGTGGGTTAGGTAACTATCCCAAAGTTGATACAACTGGTATTAACCCTCTGCGTGGATTACAAATTATCAAGGCAAAGTGTGAAAAAAACAATTGGGACATAGATATTAATACAAATAATCCTGGTATAACCGAATTTTCAATAATTTTCTAATGAAAATATTATTTGTTGATGATGATTTTTTAGTCGGAAAATTAAAGGCAACGGTAGGCAAATTGACAAAAATGGGCCATACTGTGATTGCTGTAGGTACAGATGAAGAAGCATTAGACTATCTCACGGAACAGCATCTTATGACCGATCTAATATTGATGGACGAACTGTTGTCGGTAGAGCCACCTGTAAGTGGAACTATGTTGGGTAAAAGAATACAGGAGACATATCCGTATATTAGTATAGCAATGTGTACCGGGACCGCGTATAATATGCCAAAATCAGAGCAAATTATAGAGGAGACTGAGTTTTGCATGATTATCGATAAAGGTAATTTCTTGCAGAATATAAACGAATATTTTACCAGGATATATGGTTCAAAAAGATTTAACCAGCAGCTTGAACTTAGAAAGGAAAAACGAGTTAGCACCCTAATTGACCATCTATCTAATCTATCGGTTACAGAGAGAACCGACTTATACCAACTCTTGGAAGCCAATGAAATTGAAACGATTTTAAACAGCGCGATTATAAGTGACGGCAACAGTTACCAAATGGGTGAAATCCTGAACGCAGCTATATCCAATGATACCGTACAACCTATTGAATTTCATATTGATCAGTATCTGAAACAAACGAAGCGAGATCATATATTTAGTGGTGACTGGAAGAAACCTGAAACAAAAAACCATCTGGATAGTTATTACTTATTGCCAGTTCATAAATACCGGGAATTAAATAATGAGATTGATTATAAATCATTTGATTTAATGCTTAACATCCTATCGATTGTGAAGAAATTTAAAAAAAGAACTACTAATAATGAACCACTAAATATCCGCAATCAAATTCTTGTTACTAGGTATGACAAGAATAAAACAATTGGATTTGAACTTTTTAAAGATCGGTTCATTGGGCGCAGAGTTGCTTTCGCTTTTGGTGAGCATATTCCATTATACGGCAATGAAGAAATAAATAAATTACAGCTTGCTGATGTGCTTCGTCAAGGATACATGTCATTAAGTAATGACACAAATACTGATGATGAAAGCAAAGATGAAGATCGTAAAACGTCACCTGTTTTTTCAACAGCACTAGGAATAGTAACCAATCTCTCTACAAACCAATTTAAAAGTGATGACCAGCATATGCTCTTTGAAGAACGACAGTGGGTAGATACATATGGTAAATACGCAGCAAAAATGTCTACTTTTTTAGAAGGCTTCGACATTACTACTGACAAGAAACTTAAAGAAGATATAAAAAGATTTGTAGCTCCTGAATTCTACGACTTTAGCGACTTTAAAGAATATTTGGTCGAATTAAATGAAAGAATTGGACCAGCAACTAGGCAAGCTGTTCTGGATGTAATTGTAAATCGGGCTGATGCAACTGTTCCACAATTTGTTAAAAAGTTCATTTTAACAAATTGCGAGAGAATTCTGCTAACCTCTAATAACAGTTAATAGTTCTTAGTAATAGATAATAATTACGTCTAACATATTCAGCGCTTTCTGTATTCAGAAGGCGTTTTTTTATGTCCATATGTATCTACATTTGACATGGTAATACCTGATTAAGTAATAAATTTTTCACCAAAAAAAAGAATCTATGTTTAACACAAAGACCCTTCTGAAAAATCAAAGCGGCAGATCGCCGCCATACTGACGCCGATTGCCGCTTTTTAAAAAAGGAAAAGGCCGACAATACATCTTACCTCTCCCAGGTGGTACTGCAAAGGTAAGATGTGTTAGGGCTAATTAATCCATGCTTAAACATTTTAACAATGCAAGGTCTAAACGCAAATTTGAAAATAACCCTTCCTGTAAGAAAAACACCAGAATGGGAAGTGGTTAAAACTGTTGAGCTCAACAGTAGAGAAATAGTTGAAAAGGTAATGACAGGTCGCCTACCGATTGGGGTGCCATCTTCTTTTGATCTCGTAACCGAGGAAGAGCGTAAGCTGCTGGTGTCAAAGATTAAGACACTCCAGTCGAAACAGTACGATAATACGGACCATACTGAACAGGTTTTTACGCGTGGAGGCCTCCCTTTTGTTGACTTTCCGACCGTTGAAAGTTATATCAAAGCAAGGCCCGATAAAGAGTTCGAAAAATTGACTCAGCCACTATTAGATCGTTACGTATTCTGGTTTAGAAAGCTCGGCTTTCAAGTCGAGCCACTGGTCGATCCTGTAACGTCTCAACCATACCATGTCAAAGTATGCCGTCACATTGCTGTCTCTGAAGATTGCTTCAAGGCAGATGGTAATGTTTGTACGGTGCTGCATGTTGATGACATTATAAGAGATGGTAGTAAAAAAACTGATTTTGTAGTCCCTATAGGTGTCTCTGGACGTGAATATTTTCAATTTTCAGTATGTACTCTTCTTGAAAATGGGGGATTTCGTCCGGATGACCTCTACGTACACGAGGTGGTATATACGGGAGAAATGGAAGGTGAATTTAATAACTCATGGCGGGCACCCAAGCACAGGATTGCAGACGCGCGGTATCTGTCCTATACTCCTCAACTAAGCGAAACGTATATGTTTTCTACGTTAAACTATCACGATGTGAGAGGAGGAGAAGCGAAATCTGAGCGACTAACCTTCTCTGTATTTTTTATTTATGTGCCCTCTACAAATACCCTCTATTATTATAATTAATAGTTGTGTATAGCGATTTGGTAGTCATTCGGGTACTAAATCAACCAAGTGCCCGAATGCTACTAAATGCTTAATCTCTTGACCTATTTAAGATTAAACTGCGATAACGCTCTAATTATTTATAATTTTTTTTATGAACATAACAAATCAATTATTTTTAACAGACACTTATTTATTTAACTGTAAGTGTACGGTACAGTCATCCTCGGTTGATGAAAATGGTAATAGCTATGTTGTAGTAGACAATACCATTGTATATCCTGGTGGTGGTGGTCAGCCAATTGATAGTAGCTACATACTGTCTAATGAAAGTCGAGTGGACATAGTTGCTGTTAAACTTGCAAGTGATGGTTTACGCCATTACCTGGCGGACAATTCACTTAATATTGCACCGGGTGACGAGTTCGAAATGTTCATATCTGAACCCGAACGCAGGCTTAATGCCGCCCTACATACATGTGGGCACTGGCTGACACAAGTTGTAGTAGAAAACCTATATCTGCCACTTGTACCTGTTAAAGGGCATCACCATCCTCTTGAGGCTTACGTCGAATTTAGCGGAGATTTGCTTCTACCCGAAGAAGACGTTTTAAGTCAAATTCAGTTAGCTATAGCGATTGATAAGCAAACAGATGCTGCTGTAATTAGTCAATTAGGTGCTAATGATGAAATGCTGTCAAATACACTGCTGCCTAAAAACTTTAAACCGCCTGTCGACAAGCCTCTTCGATTTACAAAAATTGGAGACTATCAGTGGATTCCATGTGGAGGTACTCATGTCTCATTTATGCGCGATATAAAATCAATAACCCCTAGGTCTCTGTATAAAAAAGGAGGTAAAATAAGACTAAGTTATACTTGCACCATTTAAATTTTTCACCCCTAATTACTTAATTATGAACAATGATATGCAAGCCACCTTGAATATGGCTATACAACTGTACAACAATGGCGGAGATCTTAATGATATCTGCGGTAATTTAAAAGTCGAACGGTTCCAGATTTTGAAGTCATTACTGGCCTCTTCGGGTTCCAGAGACCGCGATTCAATCATAGCGGAATTAGTTGCTATGCACCAGGCTTTAATAAACATGTATACAAGTGTATGCTTAGAAAACAATCGGCTACAAAGTTGGTATAACCACGTCGGTTGTCACAAACTGTCGAGAGGGAGCTGATAAATTAAATGTGCTATTAACACATAATTAGTAGTATAAGTGCCTTTTTAGACAACCAGCAATGTGTCATAGCATTGCTGGTTGTGTTTTAATCTACCTTGTAATGTGCAGGGACAGGTCATTTGGAGAGATTGACCGGCTTTAACCATCCTTTCTCTAAGCCAATCATACCGTGTGGACATTTTCCTTTTTCTATATCCACTCTTGTCCTTAGCCGTCCACCAGCAAAAACTGATTTATTCCACGGAAGCTACCAGGGAGTTACTATTTGCTCATATTAATCTGAAACTTTTCCAAATCCTCAACAAAGAAGTTCGACATATTCCCGCCCTTCTCCACTTTACGGGAAGAAAGGCGAAATAAATCTCGCCTTCCTTTCTTTTTTACTACCAAATCCTTGCCTGTATTAGCTATCAAGACAAGCACATTCTCGTCAGCTTCGGTTCGATAGGTGCCATTCTCACAAATCAATTTTTCCGGGAAGGTCGAACCAAGAATGTATTGTTTCTTGTCCAACCTCGCTCTGGTAAAGAGATTGCTCATATTCCGCAGAAAGTAGAAACGAACTCTACCACTTCCCGTCCATTGTTATAGTTCTTGCTTAACTGAGCAACTCTTTCTGCAATCTTCTCAATTTCCAGCTCTAACTTCGTCTTGATTTTGCGATAATCTGCTGCATCAGTTCTCCATCAAGCATTAAGGTTTGGGCATTATCTAATCGCTTTTTGTAGGTCTCTAACTCCTTCTTTTGTTGAAGCACTTCGTTGGATCTGTCCTGTCCATTCTTTTTATTGGCACCCGCCATTATCAATTCACAAGACCGATATAACTTATCCTCACTAGAGTGGGTGATGATGAAAACGGTCTTCGTTATCCAACTCCAGCTCTTATCGTATTTTTCTAATGGCTTTTCATACACGCTAAGCCGTTGCTTCAGTATTTTGTTCTCGTCAAGCAATTGCTGAAGCCATTCTCTCATAATATGGTACTTTTTTTCCTTTTGCTCGGGCGATTTTCGTACATTTTCACCGGACTTTTGTTCATTTTCAGCCATTTCAGGTTCTATTTTACATGGGAGTTACAGCCTTTAAATGATTAAAAGCTGAATCAGCCAATAACTGGGTACGAGACCTCATTGAAACCCCATTCCGAACACATTTCGCGACAATACAGTCTATCGAAACCTCATTGAAACCTCAATTCGTGTCAATCCCCCGTCAATCGAGCTTTTGAAACCTTAATGAAACCTCATTTCTCCGTCGATTCTTCATTTGCTGATTTGATTCCCGCTCAATTAAATTTGATTGGGTTTCTATCTTTCTGCCTTGCTAAGGTTCAGATTTTGTCACGTAACCATATAATTAGCGTTCAGAATCCATCCCCGAAAAACTCCTGAATAGTTACACCCAAAGCATCAATCACTTTCAAAAGGCTTGAATACCTAAGATCCTCACCCCTCTCATATCTGCCGAATTGCGCCCTTGGAATACTGTTTTCATACGCGAAAATTTCATAGTTCTTATGCCCCTTTTTAAGGCGTAATTCTCTGATGCGGTTGCCTAATCTAACCAATTCTGCTGGAATTTCTTTTTTAGCCTTTTCCGTTTTGTCCGGAGTGTTTTCACTAGTATTCATAAGCGAAAAGTACCTTGTAACCTACTTTTAAGGTACTACTAATAAAGTCATACTAATAAGTAGTTTTTAATTTTTATTATGTAATATTGTAAAAGAATAAAATCAAAAATGAATAAAACCATAATGCTCACAAGTAATTCCCCGCCGCTAAGGTGGAGCCTCTATGTCAGCTTGTATTCATTGTTTGACAGAACCAGCATTCCCCACTGTAACCCGTTCTTTGTTCCTGAATCTATCCGGCACGGATTATCTGGCGGCAGGCTGGTTTTTATAGTCCTATATTTTTACAGGCATGTTTTCAAAAAAAATAGCTTTGCTCAAAACCTGATCTGGATAACAGCAATCAGCTCCTTGGCTATCGCATGTGAAGTGCTAACGGGTCATTTTTTTGCAGATTACCGATTGATATGACTGCTATTGCATCTTACCAGTTGATATTTATTGTTGCAACTCCGTTTTCATTTATAAGGCATTATAAAGCAGCTGCTTTGAAAAAACAGGTCTTTTAGCCTATTTCATAATTACTTAAAATACTGTATGTTTGATGTGTTATTTTTATATATCTGAAACGATATGCCTTTTTTGATGAAATTTTTAATAATCTTAAAAACTAATTATATGATAAGATATTTTTTATTAAAAATGCCGGCTCTTTTTACCGCAATACTATTTCTGCTTTTTGGGATGAGCGGCAATTCCTTTGGGCAGTTTGACTCGTCTTCCTACACGCCTGGCAAGCATGTCCGTTTCTTCGATTCGGTAGCAGACATACATGGCAAGACCTATTCCCTGGGCTCTGTTGCCGTTGATGATTCCATACGTGCCCGCAGCAGCGGCAGCGCATATTCCGCACTTTCCATTGCCAGTTGTAGCTCCGGCTATTTCAATCTGTATATCGAAAGCGGCAGTGGCTTTGACACCAGCACTGCGGCCATGGCTGTGCTATGCAAGGTGTGTCATGATATCTCGGCCTTTATTCATTCTCCGTTAACAACTACCGGTCAGAAGATTAATTTGTGGGTGCAGAATAATTCCTCCATTCCCTATCACGCGCTCGGCGGTGCCGTTTCATTTTATATACTGCCACAGGTAGACAGTGGCTATACAGGAGGAATTGCTGACAATACGGTCTGGCAGACCATTATGACTGGTCACGACCCTTATAAGGATATTGCCTTTCCTTTATTAGGAACTCCGGGAGCATCTTCAGGAGCTACTTTTTTTCACGCTGCAATGATCTTCAATTTCAGTGCAATCACGTGGAATTTTGACTATACAATTCCTCCCCCTGCGGGAACCTATGACATGTATACAACCCTGCTGCACGAACTAACCCATGCCCTGGGTTTTACGACAGAGATGGATGCTACAGGTAATTCTGTTCTGGATTATGCCGGACAATACTACAGCAGGTACGACAGGTTCCTGCATGATTCATCCGGCCTGCCATCCATCCATACCTTAGGCTTGCCATGCGGTATCATGTATGGCTATGATTATTACGGGATTGCAGGCATTTCACCCGATTGTAGCTCACCTTATATTCACTACGACACTACTCCGTGTCCGAGTGCACTGCATTACATTGACGGCATAATCAACGTGCCGGTAAACTCCCCCTTCTGCTTCAGGGGCGGCAGCAGTCTGAGCCATTTTGAAGATCAGTGTTACAGTGCCTTTCCTTCGGGATGGCCGCTTTCCGCAGGGGCTCCCAGCAATGACCAGTATTTTCTCATGAGCAATACCGGCCGCCCTGGACCGTACAGCCCCACGGCAAATCCGGGCGCGATGAAAAGGCATCATTCGTGGGAAGAGCGGCAGGTGCTCTGTGATATCGGGTACAACGTTGCGGATACGTTTGGCGATGTCACGTCCCTGAATGGCTTTCATTTCAGCGGGGGTACCTGTCCCGGTCTTCAGGTTGCCGGGAGAAATGACGGCGTTGACACAACGGGGAGTATTACCTTTTTTTCTCCTACAACAGGCAGCATGGTCATTCAGATCAACGGCACTGGCATGTCTCCCGGATTGCAGGGACTGCTCAAAAATGATATCAATGCCGATTCTTTCGAGTGTTTGCAAATAGTCACTGGCGGTCACGGTTCCCTGACTGCAACTCGCGGCGACTCCAGCACCATTGTAAAATATACACCGTCACCGGCAGATAACAATCTTATTCTGCTCAGGTATGTCCCAGTCAACGCAGCAACGGGCAACCGGGGCAATATCACCTATGTCTTTATCGGAATTACCCGTAATCCCGGCTGCGCAACGATCAGCCCATGCGAACTGGTTATCAATGGTAATTTTAATGCAGGGGAAGGAAGCAATTGCGGGGGAACAAGTTCCGAAATTACGTCCCCGCCTGCGCAGATATGCAACTGGCAGCGTTTTACCGGTACTCCTGACCTGTTTACCAATGGCTGCACCAGGACCATCACAGGAGCTTATTCCCATTATCCGGGCTCACCTTTCCTTTATGATGGTTCAGGCAACATCATCTATGATCCGGCAGGAGATTCTACGAGTTTTATTGGGTTATACGGTGGATATGGAGGTAATTTTTATACCTGCATAGCTGATACTGGCTGGACAGGCGAAGGCGTGCAGACGGAACTGGCCGCTCCATTGGTGAACGGACAGCAATATATTTTGAATTTTGACGGGTTGGTGAGTATCGCCTACTACAACAATGGCCCTTTTCAATGGAGGGATATCCCTGTGCAATTTTTCGTCAGCCACGCCAATATGCAGAATTATGTAGCCGGTGGCTGCTATGGCGCTGACCCGTTTGACTATTCAGCCATCGCGTCTTTACATGTGCTCGATACCAGTCACCGTTATGGCTTTAATATTCCGTTTCATACATCGCGGACATGGCAGCATCTGACCGACACCTTCACGTACTATGGTCCGGACGCTATTGATGCCATGCATCCGCAGTTCCTTCAGATGGTCAGTGCTCCTTATTATGAAACATTACCTGCGGGTACCATTCCCTCCGTAACTTTCAGGTCTTACGTCTACATCGACAATATTTCGCTCAAGCCAATCATTTCCATTTCCACTTCCCGGACCAGCATGTGCCTGGGTGAGCCGTTTACGCTTACAACAACTGGTACTTCTTTTCCAGATAGCATGATCTGGTACAGGGTAACAGGAAGTACGCTCGCACCGGTCGATACAACAATGACCACTCACGACAGTACGGGCGTACATGGAGCGGCAACCATTTACCCGCCATCCAGCTCGTATTATACGGCAATGGACCGTTCCCTGGGCTGCGTTTTCCCAAATATTTATGAAACCGTTTACCCATTACCAACAGCTTATTTTTCCGGGACAACCGATATCTGCATCGGCGACACCACCACTTTAACAGCCCATGGCGCAGCCAGTTATGTCTGGTTTGATTCTGCTGGTATCGTCAGCACCGATACTTTTATGCGGGTACATCCTGCCGCTACAACAACCTATTCGGTTGCAATGATGTCCATACATCATTGCCTGGATACTACCACGGTAACGGTAACCGTTGGTTTTCTACCCGCACATGGTTCCATCACTGGTTCCCATTCCGTTTGCGTGGGAGCCGATGACACCCTGCACAATCCGGTTGCAGGAGGACACTGGGCATCACTGCTGCCTTCTGTAGCCAGCATAGGCTTTTCAACAGGCATTGCACACGGGCTTGCAAGCGGCAGTGCCAATATCATATATATCGTGAGTAACGCCTGCGGGACGGGCAGGGACACCTTTGTACTCAACGTTTATCCGCGTCCCGCTGCCGGTATTATTTCAGGGTCGGACAGCGTTTGTGCAGGAGCAACAATTGCATTGTCAGCGTCAGTAGCGGGTGGCAGCTGGGCGAGTGCCAACACCGCTGTGGCTTCCGTCAGCACTTCCGGCGTGGTAACAGGAGGCAGCGTTACAACCGGTACCAGTGTGGTTATCTACTACCTGGTTACTTCCGGCTGCGGTACTGATACTGCAAGGCATACCGTAAGGGTAAATCCTGCTCCCGCTCCGATTACCGCAACGCCTGTCATCTGCGGTATATTTATCGACACATTAAGTGATATTATTACTGGTGGTTACTGGAGCACTTCTTCTTCCATTGCATCTGTATCAGGCACCGGTGTTGTCCGTGGCGGTGGCGCAGGTACTGCGACCATAACATACACGCTGATAGCAGGTGGATGTTACAAGGTAATCAATGTCTTCTTTGATACCATACCATCACTTTCAGCCGGAAATGACAAACTGAATTGTTCTGGCGTGCCGCTTATCGCATCCGTTGGAGGGGTAACCACGGCAGTTCCCGGCTACAGCTATTCCTGGACACCTGCGACAGGACTTTCTGCGACAAACGTTTACAATCCGCTGGCAAACCCGGTCGTAACTACCAGCTATATTGTAACCGCAACGAATACCTTATCCGGATGCCACGCTTCGGATACCGTTACCATAATGAAATTGCCGGCGGGCAGCGTATGCAACCCGTGTTCAGATTTTGGCAGCACGCCATTCAGTG
Source organism: Chitinophagales bacterium (assembly GCA_038228575.1). Classification (GTDB taxonomy): domain Bacteria; phylum Bacteroidota; class Bacteroidia; order Chitinophagales; family Chitinophagaceae; genus Flavipsychrobacter. The sequence continues at coordinate 33,610 of JBBRPD010000049.1, forward strand.
TGTTGGGTATCACGGGAGTCATCAACTCGAATGTGCCAGCTGGCAACTATTACATTCCCGCTACAGTGACCGTGTCCGGCAACATAAAATTCACAGATGCAGTCGTTGAGATTGCTGACGGGGCAAGCATCAACGTTGGAAATACTTCGCAGCTGCGCGTAGAGGGCAGCCACCTGTATTCCTGCGCCACGGGAATGTGGGCAGGGCTTTCACTGCTCAGTTCCGGAACACATATGGGCAATCTGACCTTAACGGGCAACCTGTCGGGGAAGAGCACGCTTATTGAAGACGCAAAGCAGGGTGTGAGTATCACCGTGGCCTCCTACACACCGATACTGGCAGCCGGAACGGCCTATTACCTCATAAGCGATAACACAATATTCAACCGCAACCACGTGGGCATGGCCATCAACAATTATTTTGCACCGGCAACGGCCATCGCCGGGGACACGCTATCATATGAATTCCAGGTAAAAAATACCGTTTTTACGAGCAGGGATTTCTCACTCTTCACTCAGGCCGGTGCACAATACCCCTACAGGTGGCCGAATACCACAGGTTCATTCGGACTGAAAACATACTGGAACCCCGCAACCCTTTATCCCGGCTACGGGGATTACATGTCGCCGTTCAACATTATAAATCCGCATGCAGGGCCAGCCACGACAGCCTATCCGGGTGGTGTGCCTTATCCGGGAAAACCATGCCATGATACGTTGCCGAGGCGCTACGGCATGATGCTCGTAAATCTGGGTACCGGGCTTGGAGGAAGCTATGCAGGTATCAGTGTCGGAAAGCCCGGAACAGATAGCATTAACAGGGAGCTCAATCTCTTTGACACCCTGATGATAGGCATCTACACCCTGAATGCAAATGTTACGGTGCGCAATTGTGCTTTTGCCAATGCGCACACGACATGGTCGCCATCCGGGATATACTCAAACTGCAATAATTACCAGAAATACCAGCTGACCATAGAGCCAGGAACGTGGGGTTCAGTTATCTCGCCCAACCAGTTTTACGGTTGCCGCTGTGGCGTTCAATCAACCAACTATTACCGCATTAAGGGAAACGGATCAAAAATTATAGCAAGCTATCCTAACGGACTTATGGATATAGGCTATATGGTCAACAGCCGGAGCTATGACAGCATAATTATTGCAGGAAATAACATCTGCAATATTACAAGGGGAGTGGGTGTCAATATGCTTGGGTCGGGAACTGTGGTATACGGGTCGCCAGGGCACTTAAACGTCAGTAATAACAGGATACTGGCTACACTTCCGTCCTCCACGGGCTTTACTGGTTCATTGTCAAGTGGCATTTTCGTGCAGAACAGCATTGCCTATATCGGGTTCGGAACCACACCAAACCAGGTTAACGTCAATGATAACTACATTAAGGACGTGTGGAGCGGCATCTATATCAACGGCATTGGCACACAGGTCGCTATCTGCCTCAGAGATACCGTTTATTCACAATGCAACTCCTCTCTTACCTTCGGGATATGGCATACTGCTTGCAATAACAGCGTTATACAGAAGTGCATCATTAGCGGTTCAGACTTTAAGTTCGATAGTTCTTACGGAATCCGGTCCTCTTACGGGTTTAATAATCTGGTTTCTTGCAATTACGTGAGTAACGTCGGCAGGGGCTTCCAGTTCGATAATACGCATCTGGGAAACTCATGGCTCAATAACACTATGAATAATTGCCGTAAGGGCTTTGTGCTGAAAGCGGCAAGCATCGGCACGCAGGGAGACTATCATCACGCATCTTCTAATCAGTGGACGGCTACTGGTGGTTTTGGATGGGGTTTTGGTTCTGGGCACTATCAGACTTTTACGGAGGGACTCATAACTCCAACAAGTTCTTCTCTATGGGTCAGATCGGGAGGTATTTCTGACCCAGTAATCAATAGGCATGCATCAATAAATTGTGCTTCTACATATGGATGCAACACGAGTACAGGGGTTACATCGGGTAGTGGCAACGGACTCGCAGTAACTTCTTTTCCATATTTACCTTTATGTGTAGTTAGTGCGATGCCATCCGGCACAAAATTAGACCATGTTGCAACAGGTAGTGTAGGAATAGCGCCTGGCGACTTTCATAAACAACATTGCTGGACCGCGCAAAACAAGCTATGGGAAGCAATAGTGCAGAATGATACACTCGGAGACTCTTCGGCAGTCTTAACTGCGTTCAAAGCAATGGCAAGTGGCAGCAGGTATGCACTCCTTACTCAAGTGGAAAACCTGATAGCAACCGGAGACTTGCTAGGCGCCCAATCAATATTGACGGGCAGCTCCATAGATGATAATGCAAACACAAACGTTGATACACTTACCGGTGTGGTAATGGCGGATAGCACAGATGCTTCTGTGGACAGCATTATTAATAATTACAGAGCCTTTTATGGCATGTATATACGCTATCAGTTGGGTTCATTCACGGCTTTCGATAGTGTACGCTTAGATTCACTTGCGAGCAGCTGCCCCATAACTAATGGTGCAGTTGTGTATAAAGCAAGGGCGTTATACAATGAACTATTTAGCGCATTTCGTATATTTGATAATGATTGCGGAGCCGGGCTGTTTATATCGGATAGCTTTATCACGGACACAACTGTGATCAGAGACAGCATTGCAGACGATAGTACGGCTAACAAAACAAGTCATCAGAGCGGCAATAATATTAGGTATGTGAATGGAGATCAGCAATATGAATTACATCCGAACCCCAATAAGGGCAATTTTAATGTAAGACAATACATGCGAGATGAAGGCGATGTTATTGCAGAAATATACGATGCTGTTGGAAGAGAAGTATTTAAAGCAATAATAAAATTCACTAATCCTGAAGTTGAATTAAATATGCAGAAGACACCACCGGGTCTATATCTTTTGAGGTTGAGGGATACAGGGGGACGACAGTTTAATTTTAAATTTGTTGTACAATGAGGCAGCTACTGATTTTGCCACTATTCTTTTTACCTGTGCTTGCAAAAGCACAGGTAAACTTAGTGCGTAATGGAAGCTTTGAGCAATACAGTTCGTGCCCTAATGGAATAGATCAAATAAAGAAGGCTATTTTTTGGCAAACGACAGATTCATTGCCTTTCACTTCAAGTTGCTCACCAGAATATTGCAATACATGTGCCAATGCCGTGACAAGTGGAGTTAGCGTGCCTTCAAACGGCATTTATTATCATTACCCACGTTCGGGTAACGGGATGGTGCAAGCAAATATGTATTTTGATAGCAGCTACTTTGGAGAAACTGCCCAGCGTAATTATACACAAGGCCATTTATATGGCAGTCTTATTGCCGGTAAAAATTATTGTATTACTTTTTATGTAACACTGGCTCAAGCATCGGCTTATGCAAATAACCATATTGGCGCTTACTTAGATAACGGTAAAATTGATTCCGCAAAAAATGCCACAATATGTGGCTTGCCGCAAGTGACTATATATCCACAAGCCGTTACAACCACCATCATAAACGATACATTGAATTGGGTTAAAATACAAGGAAGTTTCATAGCGGACGGTTCTGAAAAAATTATAACTCTTGGTAATTTTTTTGATGCTGCACACACTGACACAACTCAGCTGCATTATCCAATTTCCTCTGGGGAATTTTCTTATTACCTTATAGATGATGTCAGCGTAATAGAAAGTAGTTCAGTTGCCGATGCCGGGCCTGATGCAGTAACCGGGGTAGGCGTGATGCATCATATAGGTACTTACGAAGAAGGCATGCCCTGTACCTGGTATGCTTACGGCGATACTACCCCTATTGGGTATGGTGGTGGCATAAACGTTACACCTGTTGCAACAGGCACATATAAATACGTTATAAAATTGGACCTTTGTGGTAACATTACTTATGATACCATGACGCTGACTGTATGGCCTGCGGGATTAAATTATCCATACCCTCAAGTCGATAAATTGAGAATGTATCCGAATCCTGCTAGTAATTTATTAACTGTAGAAAACGCTAACAATTGTGAAATTGCCATTTTTGATGTTGTTGGGAAGCATTTTCTACATGCAGGCATTGCATCGGATAAAGAGGTCATTGATATTTCAGCATTGCCAATTGGTATTTATATGGTCCAACTCATTGACTATGAAACCAAAGAAAAGGTAGTTAGGCAAGTTCTAAAAGAATAATTTTTCAAATTTGCTTGAATTGAACTCACCTGAATTGATCTATGTATATTTTCAAGAAGTAGAATTATGGCTTTTGCAATTCTTGCAGAAGTCATATTTCTTTTGGACATAAATATTTTCACCTCTTTAAATATGGCAATACAAATACCTATTTATTTATAAAAACCTAGTCCTATCAATTTTCAGCTCATACCAGTCAATTTTCTCTTTCATCTCTTCGGTAAGCCTGCCGTGTTCACCTATCCATTGCGCTATGAAGTAATAATCCCCCCTAATGCCAACTACTTTATGGGTGAACAATCGCTGGGTTTGTTTTGCTTTACTCAAAACTGTAGATAGATACCGTTGCGGATCAGTATGTGACACAAAAGAGCTGTCTATTTTCTTCATCGCTTCGTAAATTTCAGAAAAGCGCATGGGCCTGTTGGATTGTGTGATGATGAAAACGATTTTGGTTATCCAACTCCAACTCCTATTGTATTGTTCTAGTGGCTTTTCATATTCGCTCAGCCGTTGCTTAAGTATTTTGTTCTCATCAAGCAATTGCCGAAGCCATTCCCTCATAATATGATACTCTTTTTCCTGTTGCTCGGGCGATTTTGGTATATTTTCACCGGGCTTTTGTTCATTTTCAGCCATTTCAGGTTCTATTTTACATGAATTTACGGCCTTTAAATGATTAAATGAGGGCGTAAATTAAACTGTGTCAAAGTTGAAAATTAGTAACAACTTTAACACAGATAACATGAGAAAAAAACGAGAGACAGGTGTTACGCTTAGTGACGAAGTACGCCAACAGGCTTTAGCGCAGTTCAGATCCGGAAA
>JBBRPD010000050.1:0-38386 GCA_038228575.1 Chitinophagales bacterium
AAGCGGACGTATTGAGTAACAAGCTTCAACAAAACACGCCGCAGGGCTCCTTTTAGCCGCGGAGCGATGGCTAAAAGTGGCGTTTTTCTTTGTTACTTTCTTTTTCGCCACGAAAAAAGAAAGTAATGGAGACGCGATTACTTAAACCAATAAAAGTAGGCTGTACTAACAGTAATTACCACAAAAGAATTGCTAGTATTGTTTCTTGAAGTGCACTCGTTATTTTTGTCGGACAACAATGATTAGAAAATATAAACCCGATAATACGTATAACCATGCACGTATCGCTAACCTTATAAAATCGCTACTCATTAATTGCCACCATAAATTTTCATCGTATTTTTAGCGTTGTAAAACCATTGTTTCATTTTTCATTGTATTCCAGTTGACCAACGACCAAATTGCCGACCAGTTCTCGCTTCTTTCCAAACTCATGGACATTCATGGCGAAAACAGCTTTAAATCTAAATCATACAGCATTGCAGCCTACAATATTGAAAAGCTGCCTATGCAGGCTGCCGATATGAGCCATGCTGAATTATTCAGCATGAAGGGTATTGGCGATTCCACAGGAAAAAAAATAATTGAACTGCTCAATACGGGTAAGTTTACGGCATTGGAAGAGATCATAGCCAATACCCCGCCCGGCATACTGGATATGCTGCAACTAAAGGGGTTGGGACCCAAGAAGATAGCCGTAATCTGGCAGGAACTAGGTATAGAATCGTTAGGCGAATTGGAATATGCCTGCAATGAAAACAGGCTGGTTGCACTGAAGGGTTTCGGTGCAAAGACACAGGATGCCATATTGCAGAACATCGCCTACATCAAGCAAAATGAAGGCTTTTTCTTGTGGGCTGAGGCGGAGCGGCTGAGCAACACATTAATTGAAGTTTTACAAGCCGCATTCCCGGCGCATAAGTTGCTGGTCACCGGCGAGGTGCGCCGCCAAATGGAAACTGTTGGCGCAATAGATTTTATAACTACCATCAGCAAAGAAGAAATAGAGGGCCACTTTAAAAGCATGGAAGGCATTGAAATAACGGCTGGTGATGCGGTTATTATTAAAATGCCTTACCACCCGCTATTGCGTTTCCACATTACTGATGGTGCAGAAATTTACAAAAGGCTGTTTATGACCAGCGGCAGCGAAGCGTTTCTGGAAGCGTTTGCTACAGAATACAAAATGCCCGATGCACCCGGCAGTGAAGAAGAAATTTTTAGCGTCAATCAGTTGCAATTCATACCGCCTGCTGTGCGCGAAACGGCGGGCATACTTACCCAGGCTGCAGCAAATGCCATACCCGCGCTCATAAAAAAGGCTGATATCAGGGGCATTATACATTCACACTCTACGTGGAGCGATGGCATGTATTCAATAGAACAAATGGCTGTTGCAGCCCGCGATCAGGGGTTTGAATACATGGTCATCAGCGATCACTCGCAGGCGGCTTTTTACGCAAACGGACTGAAGCCAGACAGGATTGCCGAACAGCATATTGAGGTGGATGCCTTGAATGCTAAACTAGCACCATTCAAAATTTTCAAGAGTATAGAAGCCGATATCCTGAACGACGGCAGCCTCGATTATTCCAGCGAAGTTTTATCTACATTCGATCTGGTGATCGCATCGGTACACAGCAATCTGAAAATGCCAGAAGAAAAAGCTATGGCACGTGTAATGGGTGCTATTACCAATCCTTACACGACTATACTTGGCCATCCCACCGGCAGGTTGTTGCTTTCGCGCAAAGGGTATCCGCTGGATCATAAGGCCATTATTGATGCATGTGCGGCACACAATGTAGTTGTCGAAATAAACGCGCATCCGCGCCGTTTGGATATGGATTGGCGTTGGATAGCATACGCAATAGAAAAAGGCGTACTACTATCCATAGACCCCGATGCGCATAGCATTGCAGGTTATAACGATGTTTATTATGGTGCCATAATAGCCCAGAAGGGCGGCCTCACTGCGCGCCATAACCTCAGTAGCTACACCCTCGCCGAATTTGAAGCCTTTGTTACCGAGAACAGGAAGAAGAGAGGGTAGGAATAGAATACATTTATTTTCCGTAAATTTACATTGGCTATTTTAAATGAATTATTATGTCGGCGGCTCATCAATTAAGCAATATTCAACAGGAATTACTGAAACTATATTCGTCAAATATTGCGGAATCAGATTTAATAAACATAAAACGTTACTTGGCAAAGTATTTTGCCAACAAAGCAATTGAAGAAGCGGATAAGGTATGGGACGAGCGGAAGTATAACAATGATACCGTTGAAGGTTGGTTGGCTGAAGACGACAAGCTATGATAAAACTGGTTTTGGATACGAACGTAATAGTATCCGCATTATCATCGCGTTCTGTTTATCATTGGCTGATCCAATTGGTTTTGGACGAAAAGGTTTATTTATCGGTTTCTGATGAAATAGTTTTGGAGTATGAAGAGGTTTTGAAAATCAAATACACTCATTTCGTTGCAACAAACTTTCTCGCAGCACTTAAGGAATTACCGAATGTCTATTTTACAAAAGTTTATTTTCGGTGGAATTTGATAGGAGACGCTGACGATAATAAATTTGTCGATTGCTATGTTTCCGCAGGAGCGGATATCCTTATTACTCAAGATTCAGATTTCAGAGTTTTAAAAACTACGCCATTCCCCAAAGTGATAATTATGAATTTATCCCAATTTGAAAACTATTGGCGTGGAAATGGCGAGTGAAGCAGTTTTGCTGTGAACTATGTATTCGCTTGATGTTTGATGGCTGTAATAGTTCTCCTTTTCATTTAGCTTTGCACTACCAATGAAGTCTTTTCAAGAATTACGGATCATATTTTTCGGAACGCCCGATTTTGCTGTCGCATCGTTAAAGGCGTTGGTGGATGCCGGTGCGCATATTATTGGCGTAGTAACCGCGCCCGATAAGCCTGCGGGCAGGGGTAAGCACTTGCAACCATCTGCGGTAAAGCAATATGCGGTAGCGCAGGGTTTGCATTTAATGCAACCTGAAAAAATGAAAGCCCAATCGTTTCTTGATGAATTGACCTCGCTGCAAGCCGATCTTCAGGTAGTAGTCGCATTTCGTATGATGCCCGAGGTGGTGTGGAATATGCCGCCAATGGGTACTTTGAATGTACACGGCTCCCTGCTGCCCCAGTACCGCGGTGCAGCGCCTATAAACAGGGCCATAATGAACGGAGAATCGGAAACGGGCGTAACCACCTTCAGCCTGAAGCACGAAATTGATACCGGTGATATTTTGTTGCAGGATAAAGTAGCGATATTGCCAGAAGACAATGCGGGCACCATGCACGATAAACTGATGGAAGCCGGGGCAGCATTACTCATTAAAACGGTAAAAGGCCTTGCCGAAGGCACAATACAGGAGGTGCCGCAAAGCAACACTGCCACGGCCAACCTTAAAAATGCGCCCAAAATATTTAAGGAAGATACTATTATTCATTGGGGTAAAACATCGGCTGAGATCAATAACTTTATAAGAGGGCTGTCGCCATATCCTGCCGCGCACGCCACATTGGGAGATAAGTCGATAAAAATATTTGCAGGTGTTCCGGAAGTTGCCAGCCACAACAATACGCCAGGTAGCTTTGAAACTGACCATGCTACCTTTTTAAAATTTGCCACAAGCGATGGTTGGTTAAGTGTAACCGAGCTGCAACAAGAAGGTAAAAAGCGAATGGATATAGTGTCGTTCCTACGTGGTTTCAGGGGGTAATTTACCTTTAAAATATTGCACAGCGAGGTTATAGCCCTCCATACCCAAGCCGCTTATGGACCCCACACATTTACTGGCTATGTACGATGTTTTACGGTATTCTTCGCGAGCCAGTACATTACTGATGTGTACCTCAATAACAGGTATATTAATGGCGCTAACGGCATCGGCAAGGGCAATGCTGGTATGCGTATATGCGCCCGCATTAAGTATGATTCCACTTACCTTCCCTATACACGAATGCAGGTAGTTAATGAGCTCGCCTTCTACATTACTTTGGTAATAAGCGATATGCACACCCTCATGTTTTACGGTCAGCTCTTCCAGATATTGTTCAAAAGATACATTGCCATACACCTGTGGCTCGCGCGTGCCGAGCAAGTTAAGGTTAGGTCCGTTTACAATAGCCAAATGTAACATGGGTGCAAGATAAGGAAAACTCTATTTTATCTTAACCTCATTAATTCTACCTTGCCAAGTTGTCTTTGTGTGGAGACGAGTAGATTATACTTTAAAAATAGCCACGGTCTTTAGGCCGTGGAGATTTGAAATGAAGGCAGGCTTTAGCCAAAATAAGCTATGTATTTATTTTGGCTAAAGCCATTATTTTTTATCGTCATGCCACGACCTTAAGGTCGTGGCAACTAGCTTTGACCTGAGTATGGTTTCAACTTGGTAAAGTAGAATTAGCCTATCACTAAATTCCTTTTCGACGAGGGAAAGCATCAGGCAGTTGCCAAATTGTGAAATTGTCAAATTAGCAAAATGCCGAATTCCCACATTTCCCCCTAATTTTGCTACACGATAATAGGTTCCCGAAACGCACAATTGCCGAATTGGCTCATTCCCAAATTGTCGAATTAAAATGTGGCCATCATACCTTAAAGGTTTTAAGTCTTATTTGCAGTTTGAGCGGTCAATGTCGGAAAACACCATTGAGGCTTATCTGCATGATGTTGCTATGTTGCGAGATCATGTGGAAGACGTTTACGCAGGTTTAGGAGCGCACCAAATTGAATTGCAGCACTTGCAGACATTTGTGGCTACCATAAACGAAATGGGCCTGTCGGAGGCGACGCAGGGTAGGGTATTGAGTGGGGTGAAATCGTTTTACAGATATATGCTGCTGGAGCGGATATTAACTAAAGACCCCACCGATTTACTGGATGCTCCCAAGCTCAGACGTTCATTACCACATGTGCTGAGTATAGCAGATATTGATACGCTTTTTGCGGCCATTGATCACAGCAGCCCGGAAGGCCAGCGCAACCGGGCAATGCTCGAGACCATGTATAGTTGCGGCTTGCGGGTTAGTGAATTGATTGGCCTGCAAATTTCAAATCTGTACCTCGATCTGGGGTTTATAAAAGTAAGGGGTAAGGGCGATAGGGAACGGCTGGTGCCGATTGGTGACACTGCGATTACCCAAATAAATTTGTATAAAGAATTTGTGCGGACTCATTTACCTAAAATAAAGCCGGGCCAGGAAGATATTCTTTTTCTCAATCGCAGGGGAGCTGGTCTTTCAAGGGTAATGGTGTTCTATGTCATTCGCGATCTTGCCGAAAAGGCAGGTATAAAGGGGGCTATTCATCCCCATACCTTGCGGCATTCTTTCGCGACGCATCTGGTAGAAGGTGGGGCAGACCTACGTGCGGTGCAGGAAATGCTCGGTCACAAAAGCATCACAACCACAGAAATTTATACTCACCTCGACAGAACCTATTTGCGTTCTACCCTCGAAAAATACCACCCGAGGTACAAGTAGCAACCAGTTGTTTCACACTACTAATACAACATCAAAATACGGGCATTAAATCATGTCATTGCGCCGGTAGGTGCAAAATGTTTGTAGCCGGTAACCAATTAAATTATACCGGTATGCCGGTAGGTACACAACAATCGTAACTGTGGCGGTTTATAATATCTATAACTGGTGTGAAAAGCACAGTAGTAGTGCACAAAAAAAGTGCCTGGCAAAGCCAGGCACCACAAAAATATTTACAGCAGTTCTGAATACAAACTACCAATTACCAACTACTAACTACTAACTACTATGTACTAACTACTATATACTAACTACTATATACTAACTACTATGTACTAACTACGATTTAAAATGTTTCAACAAAACAATCTCGCGCTCGTTGAGGTAACGCCATTTACCACGAGGTATATTCTTCTTGGTGAGGCCGCCATACATAACGCGGTCCAGCTTTACTACTTCATAACCGAGGTGCTCAAATATGCGGCGTACAATACGGTTTCTGCCAGAATGTATTTCAATGCCCAGTTCATTCTTGCTTTCCAGGTAGGCAAGCGTATCAACATGTGCAACACCATCTTCAAGGGTTACGCCATTTATTATTTTTTCAGAATCTGCTTTGGTCAGTGGCTTATCCAGGGTAGCCTGGTAAATCTTTTTCACCTTGTACGATGGGTGCGCCATTTTTTGGGTCAGGTCGCCATCGTTGGTAATTAATAACAAGCCTGTGGTATTCCTGTCCAGCCTTCCCACCGGGAAAAGCCTTTCAGCATCAGCACCAACCAGTAGGTCCATTACAGTGCGGCGACCCTGTGGGTCGTCATTAGTGGTTATGTAGTCTTTAGGTTTGTTGAGTAGTATATAAACCAGTCCTTTCTGAACCGTTAGTTTTTTATCGCCCAGGGTAACTACATCATCGGGCATTATTTTATGGCCGGGGTCAGTAACCAGTTCGTCATTTACCTTTACTTTGCCTTCTTTCACCAATTCCACAGCATCTCTGCGGCTGCATACACCGCAATGTGCAATGTATTTATTCAGCGGCATTTCTTCTGTTTTTATTTCTTCCTCTTCTTCTTCCTCTTCCTCGCGCCTGCGTTTTTTCTTAGGCTCAACCGGCTCGGGTATTTCACCGGCTGGTTTCAGTTTTCTGCGTTCAAAAGGCGCAGGCTTACCATCCGCTCTTTTAAATGGGCGCTTTTCGTCGCTCTTTTCAGTACGCTTTTTCGGCGTGCGTTCTTTATCACTATCTTTAAGAAATACCTTGTTAAGGGTAATGTCGCTCTTAGGTGTAAACTTTTTATCTTCTATCCGAGGCTTAATACCTTCCTTGGTATCTTTCTGGTAAGGTTTGAATTCGCGCTTGTCGCCAAATGATTTGCCGCCTGCTGGTTTGCCATCTCTTTTGTCAAACTTACGCGGGCCTCTGTCATCGCGGCTATCGGCACTTTTCTTATAAGGCCTGTCGCTTTTTTCGCCAAATGATCTGTCGTCTTTTTTAGGGAACGGGCGCGGGCCTTCTCTCTTCGGGAAAGGTTTAGGTCCGTCAGTTTTTTCAAATGGCTTTTTATCGCCATTGGCACCGAACCTGTCGCCGCTTGGGCGCGGTTTCCTGTCTTTATCGTAAGGTCTGTCAGCACCGCCCGATGGCCTGCCGGAATATGGTTTATCCGAATTTCTTTTAAATGAATCGCCATCCCTGGGTGGGCGGCCTTCACTGCTACCGAATGATGTTTTATTCCTTTTAAACGGCTTGTCTCCAGTTTTGCCGTCTCCTTTAAATTTAAATGGATTTCCTTTCTCGCCTTTGTCTTTGCGATCAAACCCTTCAGGGTTGCTTTTCCTATACGGCTTGCCTTCTGAGGATTCTGATTTTTTATACATATGGTACTCTCTTTTTTATTGGTCGTAACTGCAAAGGTAAGGCTAATTGACGCCTTAAAGGGTCAATCTGTCCTAATAACTTAATTATAGCTATGCAGGTTTGTTATTATTTTTTATTTCGGTGAGTTCAGGTAGGGCTTCATTAAAGTTCGTTTCAATCGCATTAAACAAGGCTGTAATCTCTTCCAGGTCTGTTTTCATCTGCGAGAGGGTATCTATTTTTATCAGGTTGTCATAATTATTCCTGATCTTAATAATGCCTGCGCTCGATTTCAGGTAGTGTGCCTGCTTGTGGATTTTTTCAAAATCGCTGCCATCCTCAATAAGTTCTTTCAGTTTAGGCAAGCCTGTCAGCATTGTATCGAGAAATATCCCCGTAATCTCATACATATACATTGGGTCACCACCTGAAATGTCAAGGATGTAACTCATGTCTATTAATGGATTTTCTACTGCCATTTGTTGCTTTGGTTTTGAATGATCTCTACAATAATATTACACAATTCGGCAGGTTCAAATGGCTTGGAAACACAGGTGTCCATTCCCGCGTCAAGGCACATTTTATTATCTCTTTCCAGGTTGTTTGCGGTAAGCCCAATAATAGGGGTCGTACTTTTCAGCACTTCTTTTATATAAGTAGAGGCTTCCAGCCCACCCATTTCCGGCATGTGAAGATCCATCAGAACGGTATCGAATGTATCGTTTTTAATATGCTCTATCGCTTCAAGCCCGTTACTGGCCGTAGTAACTTTTGCGCCGTTTTTTTCCAGAACAAAAATCAATATTTTTTGATTGAGCCTGTTATCGTCAGCTATTAATATTTTTTTTCCTGCGAGCAAAATGTTGAAGTTACCGGTAGTTTTAATAAACGGTATTGGCACAAAACTAAATAAAAATACATCATTACAACCATTCCTTTACCATAATCGCAAATTAAATACACGTTGCTCCTTTGTTTTTTCATTTTTTGGGAGTAAATTTGTAATATATGTTATTGTTTATTTAACGGAGTTGGTTAAGTGTCTATTAATTGTCTTTGAATCATTAAGTTACGCTGAATTTTGGCGTAATTTTGACTAGAAATGCTTAACTTTAACCGTGAGTTGATATTGTAACGTTAAATTGTGTGGCTATGGGGTATAAAATACGCATCCTTCCTAGGTGGTTGGTTTTTTTACTGGATCTGTTTTTAGTTTGTTTTTGCCTTTTCCTTTCAAGGTCTTTAAAATATAACTTTCATTGGAACTATATCGTTGATGGTATAAGGTCAATGACAGCAGTTGTGTTACTGCTTAATGCTGCGCTGTTCTACATATTCAAAAGTTACGCGGGTATAGTACGCTATACTAATATAGAAGATACATCGCGCCTCGTAATGGTGAATGCGCTGGCTTCGTTTTTCTACCTTGCTGTTAATATTTATGTTTATCATCAGTCTGCCAAGTATTTCTCTTTGCAGTTGGTTGCCATTAACTTTTTTATTACCAGTTTCGTCATCATATCCTATCGTTTGGCGGTGCGCTATTGTTTTCAGTTTTACAAATTGTATTCGGAAGGTAACAAGGTGTTGCGCAAAAAAGTGGCTATTTACAATGCGTCTGCCAACGGACTTCACATTAAAAATGTAATGAACAATTTGCCTAACGGCGATTTACAGGTTGTTGCATTTCTTGACGATACCCTGAGTGGTAGTGGCAAGCTGCTGGAAGGCATACCTATTTACCCTACAACAGAAAATTCCATTGAAAGGCTGAAAAATGAAGGTGTTGAGCTGTTGATATTCGTGAACAAGAATATTGAAAAGGAAAAATTCAATATTTTGGTTGATGCATGCCTGGCACATGGCATTCGCATACAGCAAGTGCCTACCATGCGCGATTGGTTGAATGGTAAACTGGATACCCAGCGCTTGCAGAATATTAATATTGAAGACCTGCTGGAACGGGAAGTAATTAAAATACATAACGAAGCGATATATACCGAACTGAAGGGCAAAAGAATACTGGTAACAGGCGCAGCAGGTTCTATTGGCAGCGAATTGGTTCGCCAGTTGCTCAATTTCAGGCCGGGGCTTATTATTATGTGCGATCAGGCCGAAACACCTATGCATGAGTTTTTGCTGGAAGTACAGGAGAAATTTAAAAATGCTAATGTAAAAGCTTACTTAGGCGATATTACCGACCGTAGCAGAATGGAGCATCTGTTCGAGATATATAATCCACAAATTGTATTCCACGCTGCTGCATACAAGCATGTACCGTTAATGGAAGATAATCCGTCCATAGCAGTACTGAATAATGTGATGGGCACCAAAAACCTTGCTGAATTGTCGGTTGCCAATGATGTTGAAAAATTCGTAATGATATCGACCGATAAAGCAGTGAACCCTACCAATATTATGGGGGCTTCAAAGCGTATTGCTGAGATATTTACCCAAAGCTTTTATAAATACCTTACCAGCGATATTGATGAAAAGAAGCTGGAACATAGCACTACAAAATTTGTTACTACCCGGTTTGGTAATGTATTAGGTTCTAACGGTTCGGTTATACCTAGGTTCAAAAAGCAATTGGAGGATGGTGGACCTATTACGGTTACGCACCCTGAAATTACCCGCTATTTTATGACCATACCCGAAGCCTGCATATTGGTACTGGAAGCCGGTGTAATGGGGAAGGGCGGCGAAATATTTGTATTTGACATGGGCGCGCCCGTAAAAATTGCCGACCTGGCCAAAAAAGTAATAAGGCTGGCAGGTAAAGAGCCGGGTGTTGATATACAGGTAGTCTACACAGGTTTGCGCCCCGGCGAAAAGCTGTATGAAGAGTTACTGAACAATGCCGAAAATACCCGTGCTACTTACCATGAAAAAATACTTATAGCCGACGTTAGGCAGTATAATTTCGAAGATATCAGCAGGAATATTGATAAACTGATCGCCTGCGCCAAGCAACATTACACGCTGGAAACCGTTCAGCTGATGAAGGAAATGGTGCCGGAATTTGTGCCTAACAATGTGGCGTATGAAAAAATCGCCGCCAATAATGAGTAAAGATATTAATTGATAGTACGAAAAATAATGGCGATGAGCTAAATTATTCTATTGCTGATATCCCGTCAGGCTTATATCTTCTCCATGTTAAATGCGATACTTGTTATTTGCATGCAAAATATCTATAGTTAAATAGGTTATTATTGAAAATATCGTATCTTCAACATTGTGAGAGTTGTTTGTTTTATAACTTGCCTTTTCATGTTCTCTAGCTGTAAAAAAGCTAGCAAAGAAACATTGCTTCCACCTGCAACACATTCTGGAAATAATATCATCGCTTTTAAAGCTAATGGGAGACCTATTGTCATTTCGGGATACAGAAGTTTAGTTTATAAGCATACGGTCGGTGCTAATTGTTATTATACTTGGAACAATGATTTAATAATTGATGGAACAACAGAAGATCGAAATTACAGACTAACAATATACTTTAAATTCAATAATTCGATCGGCAAATATGATATTAATGATCAGTATCCATATGAAGCGTTCTTTTCAGACTACTCATTTTATAGTGTAAAAGCAAAATATAATGGTACGGTAACGATCGACTATTTTGAGAACGGAATATGTTCAGGAACATTTGCGTTTGATGCCGTTAATGGAGGTGATAGTGTAGTTCACATAACGGACGGAAGATTTGACATAGAAATTAATTAAATTTAATTTATTAAAAGTTTATTTTTTTGCTTGTTATGGAATTTGCATTTTCATGGCCCCGTAGGTGGCTCCCCGCCACATTTTTCATTGGGTAGCCACCTACGGGGCAAGTGTTTCTTACTATTTTTTTTGCTACAAAGCGGTAACACCTGTGGTGCATGCCATAATTTGCGCAATTTCAGAAGATGTAGGAAGCAGTAGACTTCAGACGGGAATAGTTGTACTGCGTTTACTGCGTTCAGTGCATTTCAACACAATACAGTTTTTTAATGTCGGGGTGGTATAATTTCCTTGGCACACGAAATTTCACCGTCATTCATTTTTAACAACCAGCATAATTTTTTTAATCCTATTTTTATGCTGCTATATGAGGATCGAACGCGCCACCCCTGTAAATGAGTTTTTAGCCAAGCTCATTTTCCTTATTCTACCCACTGCTGCCATCAGCTTCTATTTGCTGGAAAGCATCAATGTGCGCTTTGCCCTACTCATGAACCAGGCCGTAATGCACTCATTATACATTGCAGCTGGCATGGGTATAGCCGCCTTGCTGTATTCTTTCCGTATTCGGTTTTTACCAACATTTCTTCTATTACTTTTTGCATTCTTCAGCCTTTACAAAGGGCTCGATATTTATGCTACCGGCGAACTTGATGCCCCCTTTATTAAAGTGCGTTTTCTGGCGTTTGCCATATTGTTCAGTTCAGGTTGGTTCATTGGTTGGGGGTATATCAGGCTGCGGTATTTTGCCGTAATGATATCGGTGGCCCTGCTCACTGCCTGCATAGCACTTACCGCAACAGCAAAGGTGGATACTGTTCAGGCCCTGCTGCAGTCCTTCCTCCCAGCTATACTGTATGTAATCTACAATATTTTTACGGCAGAACAGATCTACAATTACAAAGATAAATCGAAGAAATTCTGGTGGTTTCTCATACGCCGCTTGTCTATTTTTGGTTTGCTGGTTACGCTGGTATTATTCAGTGTAGTGAAACTGATGTACAGCCAGATAAAAGAGACGGTTGATACCTATGGCGGCGGCGGAAAGAAGGGCAGTAACAGCATGCTGAAGCAGAATAAAGATGGCACCTTCGACCTCAATGACTATACCAAGCTTGATAATGCCCTTAACCGCGATAAGCAGTTACTGTTCTGTGCACACATCAATAACTATTTCCCCGGTACTAATGAGCCCAACCCGCTCTACCTGACCGCATTTTATTTTACCCGTTTCGATACGGCAACGGAAACATTTGAACGAGATAAAGTAATTCCGTTCAATGATCTATTTGAACCTGACCCCTCCAAAATTCCATTGTTCAATACTAAAATGGACACCTCGGTGGTGCGCAACAGCCTGGGCGATAAAGCCCGCAGTATTGTAGAGGTGGAGATATATAATTGCAACCTTTCACCAAGCACCTACCTGGCACCCAATGTGGGCTACTTTGTGCAACCTATAACGATTGAAAAAGACTACCGGGAAAAATTCCGCTCGGCTTACCGCACCAAGAGCTATGTTTCCCTGCTGAACAGTGCCTATTTTGTTTATAATATCGATACACCTGTTATCCGTAAATTCCAGGAAGAAAGGCTTAAAATATTGCGGGAGGCAAAGGGTTATAAAGATGTAGATACTACCTTCTTCAAGTATTATACCCGCATGCCGAAGGGCGATAAATACAAGGTGATCAGCACACTTGCCCATGAGGTTACGGACACCGCCCACACCCCAATTGATAAGGTGATAGCGATAAGGAACTACTTCCTTTCCAGAAATGAAAATGGAGAAAAGCTCTATAAGTATACCGACAATCCCGGCGAGCCCGATATTCCCAGTGCATCAAAACTGCTTTACTTTCTTACCGAAAGCCATAAGGGCTATTGCGCTTACTATGCAGGTGCTTCATTATTCATGTTGCGCTCGTTGGGCATTCCTTCGCGCATCGCGGTAGGCTTCCTTACAGAAGACCGCAGCGATAAGAACAAAGGCTGGTATTGGTATTATGCCAACCAGGCCCACGCCTGGACACAGGTCTATTTTCCGGAATATGGCTGGCTCGATTTTGATAATACCGTTGGCAATACCGATGAAAACCGACCAACGCCACAACCTGACGGCACCCCGCCAATGCAGCCACCAAAGGCATGGCTGGCAGCCGAAGGCACAGTAGAAAGTACAGATACGGTTAAAAAGCGCATGACGTTGCTGGTAAAGAATTATGTATACCATGATAAGGGTTACATACCTAAAGCGCCGGTGCGTATTGAAATGGATATGAAGGTGGCTGTTGTGTTTAAAGATAGCCTGGGTGTGCCCTTTCAGCAAGTAAAAAAGGGTGACGAGGGCACAGCAGTATCGTATGCCGAGGCACTTAAGAAGATGGAGCCCGCACCCGGTATGAATCCTGAAGTGCTGCTGGCTAATTTACCTTCCCCGGTGCCCACTGATGAATTGTATTTAAAAATAAAGGAGTCGGAAAAACCGAAGAAACCGGAAGACAAGCCCGAAGAAAAAAAGACTATCGCTACCCAAAAGCTATTGTGGATAGCTGCAGGCATTGTAGGTGGGTTTATTTTCTTGCTGTTCCTGTTGCCGGAAGTGCTGGTGCTGTATTATAAGTACCGGTACAACAAGGCCAAAGCCAAAGATAATAAAGCCTACTGGGCTTACCGTACATCAACCTACTACCTGCATATGCTAGGCATAAGCATGGGTACGCGCACCCCTATGCAATTCGCCAACCAGGTGGTGGACCCGTATTTCGGCACATCTTTCGTTAGCTTCATGAATATTTACCTGAAACAGAAATACGCCAAGCAAAAACTCACGGACCGAGAACAGCAATTTGTTGATACTTTCTTGTATCCATTCCTGGGCGCAGTAAGTAGAAAGACATCGTTTAAGGATCGTCTCTTTGGTTTTATGAATCCAGTGAGAACGGCTGGTTTCTTTACGCAGCAGGAGGAAGAAAGTTAGCAGTAGGCAGTTGAGCTGCGTCTGTGTTAGCTTTGACAACTTCTGAGAAAGTTGTCAAAGCGAAATAATGCGATATCCGGTAAAAAATCATGGCTTTCAAAAAAATCATGGTTCAGACAATGCACTTTGACAACTTCTGAGAAAGTTGCCAAAGCGAAATAATGCTATACTCAAGAAAAAAATCATCGCTTTCAAAAAAATCAAAAAAATCATGGTTCGGACAATGCGCTTTGACAACTTTCCAAAAAGTTGTCAAAGCGAAATAATGCGATATCCAGAAAAAAATCATGGCTTTCAAAAAAATCAAAAAAATCATGGTTCAGACAATTCACACACCCCGGCATCTTAATTGAAGGTTAAAAACAACATAATTGCTTGCCCTGAAAATATTTAGGCTATTTTTGTAGTTATACAACTATTCATGTTGTGATAATATTTTTGAATTTGACTTATGGCTAACGGCGATAAATACTTACCACATCAATTTTACGATAAAGAGAAACCGAAAAAAAAATCTGTTGCAAAGCGTTCTGTGCGCATATTGTGGCGTTCTTTTATTGCGTTTCTTTTAATTTTTATTATCCTCATTTTTTGCATCGACCATGGTATGGTGGGGTATATGCCGTCCATGACGGAGTTGGAAAATCCGCAGAGCGCGCTTTCCAGCGATGTGTATGCTGCTGATGGCACTATTCTGGGCCGGTATTATGTGCAAGACAGGTCAAACTGCGCCTTTGCCAACATGTCTCCAAACGTCATCAATGCACTGCTGGCAGCGGAAGATCAACGTTTTTATGACCATTCCGGTATTGATCCTATTGCAACTGTGGCTATACCATTCTACATGCTTATTCATAAAAAGCGTGGTTCGTCAACTATAACACAGCAGCTGGCTAAAAACCTTTTCCCGAGGGGAACAGAAAGTTTACTTACCCTTCCGTTCATAAAGCTGAAAGAATGGGTGTTGGCGGTGAAACTGGAGCGTAACCTTACGAAAAACGAGATCATCAGTCTTTACCTGAATACCGTTCCTTTTGGCGATAATGTGTATGGCATACGAAATGCCTCGCTTACCTTTTACAATAAAACGCCCGACAAACTCTCTATTGATGAAGCTGCGACCCTTGTAGGCAACCTGAAAGGGAATACGTTGTATAACCCGCGCAGGAACCCGGCCAAGGCAATGCGCAGGAGAAACACTATACTTGACCAGATGGTAAAGTATAGCTACCTGGCGGAATCGCAGGCGGAGGCGCTCAAAGCAAAAGAAACGCCGCTCAACTACCATAAAATTGACTATCACGATGGTATTGCACCTTATTTCCGCCAGGTTCTGGAGCAGGAAGTAAAGAAGATACTGAAAGAAGTAAAGAAGAATGACGGCTCGCCTTATGATTTGTACAAGGACGGCTTGAAAATATATACTACCATTGATGTGCGCATGCAGCGCTACGCTGAAGAAGCCATGCAGGAACACCTTACAGAATTGCAGAAACAATTCATGGCGCAGTCAGGTTATAGGGATGGTGCAGTTTGGGCTAAGACCAATAATACTGCACAAACTATACTCAATGCCAGCATAAAAGCCTGCGACCGTTACCAGGCTTTTAAAGATGAAGGTTTGTTAGATAAAGATGCGCTGGAAGCCATGAAGAAACCGGTTAAAACACACGTTTTTGCCTGGAACAAAGCACATTCTAAAGATACTACGATCAGCCCAGTTGATTCCATCAAGTACATGAAGACCTTCCTGCAGTCGGGCCTTATGTCTATGGATCCGTTTACCGGGGAAGTAAAAGCATGGGTGGGTGGTATTGACCACACCTATTATCAGTATGATCACGTTAACCTGAACACCAAAAGGCAGGTAGGTTCCACTATCAAGCCTTTACTCTATTGCTTCGCTGTCGATAATGGTTTTTCACCGTGCGGCATAGTATCAACCAGCCCGCAAAGTTTCCCTACCATGCCTAAACCTTATGATGCGGGTGGTTCGGAAGAAGGTGATATACCCATGAAGTATGCGTTGGCGAAATCGATAAACAATGCTGCCCTTTACATATTGAAGCAGGTGGGTATTGATGCCTTTGTAGACTTTGCGCATAAATGTGGTATTACCAGCCGTATGGATAAATTCCCGTCGGTAGCATTGGGTGTTTCTGATATTTCGCTTTTTGAAATGATGGGTGCATATACCATGTTCCCGAGTGGTGGCACACATACCAATCCGTACTTCCTGGTGCGCATTGAAGATAAGAATGGCCAGCTCATTAAAAACTTCGCTCCTGTACAAAAAGACATTATCAATCCGAATACAGCATTCAAGATGGTGAAGATGATGCGGGGGGTTGTTAAAATGGGTACTGGTGGCCGTTTGGGTTACCGCTATGGTTTAACGAACGATATTGCAGGTAAAACAGGTACTACCCAGAAGCAGGCTGATGCCTGGTTTATGGGTTACACACCACAGTTGCTTACCGGTGTATGGGTGGGTTGCGATGATCGTGAATTCAGCTTTAAGAGTGAGCAACTGGGGCAGGGTGCTGCTGCAGCACTGCCTATCTGGGCCTTTTATATGAAGCGTGTGTATGCCGACAAAAATCTGAACATTAATCAGGCTGCCGTGTTCCGTCAGCCGGAAGGTTTTGATGATTGCGGCGACGGCAGCGACAACGTAAAAGACCCCACCGACGAAAAAGCAAAAGAGATTGAATTGAAAAAAAGCCATATTAACGATGAAGACGTTCCGGAACATGCACCCAAGCAACAAATAGATGATTAAATAAGCGCACGAAATAACTGGCAAAGCCATAACGGACATTGTATAATGTTTGTTATGGCTTTTTCATTTTGGGGGCAAGAGCAAACGCATTTCGGAACATAAAAGAGATATCATTTCGCCTGTATCGCTCCTGAGTTCTACTTTGCGAAGTTTTTTTTGCGTGGAGACGAATAGATTATAGTTTAAATTTAAAATAGCCACGGTCTTTAGGCCGTGGAGGTTTGAAATGAAGGCCGGCTTTAGCCAAAATAAGCTATGTATTGTATTTATTTTGGCTAAAGCCTTTGTTTTTTATCGTCATACCACGACCTTAAGGTCGCGGCAATTTGCGTTGTCTTCAGTATGGTTTCAACTTGGTAAAGTAGAATTGGGTGCAAAATGTTTATAACCAACCATCAGTTAAATGAAACCATGCGCCGGAGGTACACAACAATCGTAAATATGCAAAATTAATAGATATATCTGGCGTTATTCCGCATCTCCTGCTGTTCTCTTTTTTAACCAATAATTATTTTTATTAACTATAAATTATTGTAAAAATTAAATATGTGATGAACTGTGCGCTAAAATCCCTTGTGGCATAGTTATTGTTAAAGAAAAGCAAATGCCTATCACGGGCGTTACTTGCTAAACACACCAACATATTTGCTAACCTTAATAAAAAAGAAAATGAAAAAAACACTTTTGAAGTACCTCGTTATGTTAACGTGTTTGTTTTGTGGTTCGCATTCGTTTGCGGCCGATATAGCACTTACAGCGATAAAACCCATTACCGGCGACCCTGCAACCGATTTTGCAACAGTAGGCGGCACCATTACATTTGGTGGCACAGCCTATAATAATTCGGCCACTGCCATCACATCTTTTGTGGCATATTATCAGGTAGGGTCAGGCTCGCCGGTAAGTGCAACTATTTCGGCTACCATTCCTGCTTACGGCTCTTACAATTTCACCTGTTCTACACCTTATACAGTAACAGCATTAGGTGTGCAGTCTGCAATCGTTTACCTCTATGTTTCAGGTGACAGTAACCCTTCCAACGACACTTTGCACACAACATTTACCGGCGTATCGTTTATGCCCAATAAACGCATATTGATGGAAGATGCTACGGGCACATGGTGTGGCTGGAACCCGCGTTCTATAGTTTACCTCGATTCTATGTGGCGTGCCGATTCTAATGGAGTGAGCCTTGTAGAGGTACACAACAGCGACCCGATGACATCGGAAAACAGCAGAACAACGAATTATAATGCATACATGGCAGGTTTTATTAGTGGCCTCCCTGCAATGAGAATAGATAGGGATACTGTGCTGGACCCAGCACAGGTTTTTGGCAGCTATACCGCAAAACATAATAATTTCGGTTTCGCAAATATGTCCATGTCTCCGGCATTTGCTGGCAGTTCATTGAACGTTACTTGCAATGTAATGCCTGCGCTTAATCTGGCTGGCGACTATAGGCTGGAACTGGTACTTACCGAAGATGATGTGCATGGCTCAGCAACAGGGTACGACCAGCGTAATTACTATTCCGGCGGCGGTGCAGGGGCAATGCAAACGATTGGGTACGATTTCGTAGCGCTTGCGGGAACCATTCCGGCATCTTCTATGTATTATAAGTACGTTGGCCGTTACACAGTGCCCGACCTCGCCAGTTCGCCCAATGGCGTAGCCGGCAGCCTGCCTTCGTCTATGACGGGTGGCGTTACCTATAATTATACCTTCTCTGCAATATCTATTGCTTCGTCATGGCATACCAACCGCATGCGTGCTATTCTTCTGCTTATCGATAATAATTCCGGCAGCATTACGTACGGTAATGTGCTGAACACCGTTACGCAATTTTTTACTGTGCCGCTTACGGTTTCAGGCCCTTCAAATGTTTGCATAGGCTCCCCGGTTGCATTCACAACAACGGGCTCTGGCGGCACATGGACAAGTAGTGCACCATCAATAGCCAGTGTAGGCGCATCGTCAGGCATAGTTTATGGTGTTTCTACCGGCACGGCAGTAATCAGTTATACCAGTGGTTCAAGCGTGGCTACGGCTACGGTAACCGTAAATCCTGCCGCTTATGTAGCTCCAATTTCCGGGCCATCATCTATGTGTCCGGGTGCATCTGCTACCTTTACCGATGCTACTTCCGGTGGCGTATGGAGCAGTAGCAATACCGGCGTGGCAACAATCAACAGCGGCGGCGGCGCATTAGCCGTTTCCACCGGCACAACAATAATTTCCTATACTGATTCTACAATTTGTGGCATTGTAGCTGCAACGCTTACGCTTACAGTAAGCACCACACCATCTGCGGGAACAATTATTGGTACGGGTTCGGTTTGTGTATCTACCAGCACTACCTATACTAATGCGACAGCTGGTGGCACCTGGAGCAGCAGCAACCCTTCTGTAGCCAGTATCAATGCCACATCTGGCCTTGTAACAGGTATGTCAGTTGGTACTGCGGTTATCACCTATTTTTTAACCAGCAGTTGCGGTTCGGCTTTAACCACACAAACAGTTTCGGTAAATGCGGGTCCGTATGCGGGTACAATTTCCGGTGCTGCAACAGTGTGCGAAGGCGATACAATAATAATAACCCCAACCATTGCAGGTGGCGTGTGGGCAAGCAGTAATGCGGCAGTTGCGACTGTATATGGTGGTGCTGTACTGGGCGTTTCCGCAGGCACTGCAACCATATCATATACCGTAAACAACGGCTGTGGTGCTGCAACGGTAACGCAGGCTATTACTGTAAATCCATTACCTGTTCCGGGTACTATCACGGGTGCCGATACCCTCTGCATAGGCGATACAACCACCCTGCACAATGCAGTTACAGGTGGTGTATGGTCAAGCAGTGCCACTTCTATTGCAACGGTAAATACTACAGGCCGGGTTAAAGGGTTGTCCGTTGGTAGTGTCACTATTTCTTACGGTGCAACCAATGGTTGCGGCACAGTTTACGCCACCCATAGTATATGGATAAGTAATACTGGCATTTGCCATACTGGTGTTGGCCAGCTTGCTAAAGCAGATAACAATATGTCGTTATACCCTAACCCAACCAACGGAACATTTACGCTGGAAATTCCGGGAATTGATGGTAAAGCAACTATCGCTATAATGGATATTTATGGTAAAACGGCGGAAACAAAAATTGCTGAAGGTAAGAACGGATTGAAGGAAGTATTCAACCTCACTAACTATGCTAAAGGCACCTACTTTATAAGGGTGGAAGCCGAGGGCGTGTTTTACCGCGAAAAAGTAATTGTCTGGTAATGCTATTTGAATTTATACCCCAAATGAATACAAAAGCGAGGCACTTTGTCTCGCTTTTTGTATGCATGGCCAGTCGTTTTTATGATTGCATTTATTATAAGTGTTATGCCGTAGAATATAAAAGCCTGATAAAAAAGCACGGTCATTGCGAACGCAGTGAAGCAACCTCACATCTTGTTCTTGCTTTGTGGGGAAGATGGCTGTTACATCAATTAAAAGAAGTAAATTTGCCATACAAATCAGATGATGTATGCCAGAAGTAATTATCAAATATAAAAGCCCCAAGACATTACTGGCACTGTTGGACATCGCAAAGTATTTTGATTTTACTGTAAAGCCCAAAAAGCAAGTCAAACAGACAATCAAGAGTACCGAAAAAAGGTCGTTGCCAATTGTATTTTCAGAAACACCGGATATTGAAGCTCTTGCAGGTATTTGGAAAGACAAGAATGTTACATTGTCGGAACTTCGCGAAAAAGCTTGGGGTGGGAGATTTACGAAAAAATGCTCATTAGACGTAAACGGCTGATGTATAATTAATGCATTTTTTAGTGCTGAAATCCCCCCAATTCGACTATTTACTGTTCATTTTAACCTCCATGTTAATGACAGATATTCTTGGATTAGAAAAGGTAAATAAGTTTCAAGCACAGCGTATCTACTTTTCATTACTTTTAATTTCAAACAAAAACAAATGCATAGGATAATGGCAGTATAAGGATATATGAATTTGCATTTAGCAAAACTGTCTTTGCTACCAAAAAGTCGAAAATTCAAGTATCACAATGGAAGTTTAGCAAATGCTCAGTTTACGATTGGGTATTGCTTCACTTGGTGATACAGGGCTTCGACTCCCTCGGTAGCAGGTGAATGTCAGTGTTCAGGTATTTTATTTGTAACCTCTCCAACTTGTATAATAATGATTCTCCTTTTTGATACTGAAACTACAGGACTACCGAAGGATTTTAAAGCACCTGTTTCTGACTTGAATAATTGGCCAAGGTTAGTTCAGATAGCATGGCTTATATATGATGACATGGGCAATAGACTATCTGGCAAAGATTATATAATAAAGCCAGATGCATTTACAATCCCAGCTGAAGCAGAAAAAATACATGGCATATCAACAGCCATTGCTGTTAGTTACGGAGCAAATCTATTAACTGTCTTAGAGGAGTTTGCACAACTCATAAAAGACGCAAATTATATAGTGGCACATAATATGAGCTTTGATGAAAAAATAATAGGTGCTGAGTTTCTGAGAAAGAACATGGACAATGTTATTGAGTGCAAAAAGAAAATTTGCACAAAAGAAAGTACCACAAATTTTTGTGCATTGCCAGATAATAAATGGCCTACACTTGCCGAATTACATTGCAAATTATTTAATAAGCATTTTGATGAAGCCCATAATGCTGCAACTGATATTATCGCTACCGCAAAGTGTTTTTGGGAATTAAAGAAAAGGGGAGTAATTAAACTTCCAACTCAAACAGGTATAGGAAATGACATGGCAAATGAATTGAATGAGTTCATTGGAGATTTTTTTAGCGATTTGATGACAGATTTAGAGGGGGATGAAAATCAATCAGGATATTATATCACAGCACAAGAATATCAAGAATATAAATGCATAGGCGAAGCTAAATTTAACGAGCAAGACTATAAAGGGGCAATAACTTATTTTGATAAAACGATTGAAGCATATCCCTTTTGTGGATATTCATATTACATGAAAGCGTTGGCTAACGACGAACTAGAAAACTATAAGCAAGCAATCCAAGACTATGATAAAGCGATAGAACTAAATCTGTCAGATTATGTACAATGTTATTACAATCAGGATGAGATTTATGCCAAGAGAGGATGTGCAAAATTTAACCTAGATGATTTTATAGGCGCAGTATGTGATTTTGATAAAGTAATAAAAAATAATCCAAATTCAGATGTTACGTATTTTAACAGAGGGAAAGCGTATGATTGTCTATACGAATATACCAAAGCAATTAATGATTATGGAATGGCTATAGAGTTAAATTCGCATTTCTCAGAAGCATACCATAGCCGAGGATTTTTATTAGCTACAAAAATGAAAGACTATTATGGTGCAATTGATGATTTCGATAAAGCAATAAAACTAACTCCCAACAAAGAGTCTTATTATTTTCATAGAGGCCTTTCCTGGTCGCTGCTTGGCGATGATAATGAAGCGATAACAAATTACGACATGGCGATAGAAATTAATCCCAAGTATACATTAGCATTCTACATGAGGAGTAGTGCAAAACTTAACTTATGTGATTATATTGGTACTATAACTGACTGTACGATTGCAATAGAAATAAACCCAAGGTGCGGAGAGGCATTTTATTATAGAGGACTGGCAAATCTCGAATTAGGCCAAAAAAACAAAGCATATTTCGATTTGGGAAAGGCAGGAAATTTAGGCATTATAGATGCCTATTATTATCAAAAAAAGTGTCAGTATTAATTTAAGCAGTTTCATGTTACCCTAATGAAAGAAGCAATAGATGGAATATAGAATTATGCCTATGACATTTTTTATTCATTTTCTTGTTTCGTCAGTTGCAGGAAACAGTTAATCCCTAACTCCGCTATAATTACCCCGTCTAATTTCAAGAAAGTGAAGCGTAGTAAAGGTTTCAGCAGATTTTGATATAGAATATAGGCTACCTAATTATGTAGTCTATGTCTCATTCTATTTTTATTCAAATCTTATGCCCAAATGCAACCTCTACATCTAAAATCAAGCAGCAAACCCTTCATTTATCCAAAATCGGAAAATAGGCTACCTAAAACTTGTGGAGTTAGGGGTTAATGTGCTTAAATCAATCGGTGATGGGAATGTCCTTATCCCCTCTGTTTCTGTAATGGAATTGTATAGGGGAATGGAGAATAAGAAGGAATTAAATGCAATGGAGACTCGTATAAGGTGCTATAACGTAATTCATTTTAATGAAGTTGTTTCAGACAAAGCGATGAAGCTCGTTCAACAATTTAAGTTGTCTCATAATCTACAAATTCCTGATGCTATTATTGGTGCTATGAGCGTAGTATATGAACTTCCATTACTGACCTACAATAAAAAAGATTTTAAATTTATTCCGGGCATCATCCTTTATTAATTCAACACTTTTCCCTTCGAAACGTATTGTCTTTCCTAATTGCCCGATTGGTAAATTGTACCGTTACCGGGCTGCCAAATTGTTTTTATTGCAAGGATAGCGTGATATTTGCACCCGAATGGGCATTAAGGTTAAAATAGTCAACGATCCGGTTTATGGCTTCATCCGTTTTCCGGAACCTGAAATAATAAAAGTTATCGATCATCCCTGGTTTCAGCGGTTGAGGAATATTAAGCAGATGGGTATGGCGCAACTGGTATATCCGGGTGCCGTGCATACCCGGTTGCATCACTCGCTGGGTGCCTGCCACCTTATGGGTAAGGCGCTTGATGAACTGGGTACAAAAGGCATAATTACCGACAAAGATGAATGCACAGCGGCACGCCTCGCGGCCCTATTGCACGATATAGGCCACGGCCCGTTTTCTCATTCTCTGGAAAATACAATTGTAAGTGTTTCCCACGAAACCCTGAGTAAGATAATTATGCAGCGCATGAACGATGAGTTCGGCGGGCTGCTCACCAAAGCTATCCAGATATTCGATCATTCTTACCCGCGCAAATACCTGCACCAACTGGTAAGCAGTCAGCTGGATGTTGACCGTATGGATTACCTGAACCGCGATAGCTTCTTCACTGGTGTATCGGAAGGCGTCATTGGGTACGATCGCATACTGCAAATGCTCACTGTGCGCGACAACGAACTGATGGTAGAGGAGAAGGGTGTGCATTCAGTTGAAAAGTTCATTATAGCCCGCAGGTTGATGTACTGGCAGGTATACTTGCACAAAACCGTTTTAGGAGCAGAAATGTTGCTGATAAATATACTTAAACGCGCCAAAGAGTTGGCAGGGGAGGGGGCTGAACTTTTCGCGACACCGGTTTTTAAGCACTTTTTGTATAATAACATTACAGAAGACGATTTCAGGAACGACCCGCAACATATTGAAAAATATTGCCAGTTGGATGATACGGATGTGATGGCATCTATTAAAGTATGGCAGTCGCATGAAGATAAAACGTTATCCCGCCTGTGCAAAATGCTGATATTACGAAATCTGTATAAAATTAACTTTTATTCTGAATCTTTGGCAAGCATATTGTGGGAGAAAATGGAGCAAGCTAAAACAGGATTTGGGATAGAGGACAAGTACATGCATTATTTCGTTTTTCAGGGCGTTGCAAGCAATAGTACCTATAACGTTGACGATGAATTAATAAAAATTGAAACCAAAAGCGGGCAGGTAAAGAATATTACGGAAATTGACGATTCATTAGTTAATCAAACTCTTGCTCGTGCCGTACATAAAAACTACATTTGCTACATCCAATCCTGAAGATATAACCTTTGCTTTATTAAAACGGGTGTAAATAACAACTGAAAAAGAGACAATATGCAGTTTACAGCACAGCAGATAGCTACCCTATTGCAAGGAAAATTGGAGGGAGACCCGGCAGCGAGTGTTAGCAATGTAGCTAAGATTGAAGAGGCCGATAATGGATCTTTAAGCTTTATAGCCAACCCTAAATACGAGGAGTACCTGTACTCGTCTCTGGCTTCAATAATAATAGTTAATGAGTCGCTGGAAATTGTAAAGCCCATAACGGCCACATTAATAAGGGTTAAGGATGCGTACGTGAGTTTCGCGCTGTTGCTGGAAAAGTATAGTGAAATCATTTCCGGTGGCACTAAAATCGGAATTGAGCAGCCCTCTTTTATTGCGGGCACAGCCAAAATAGGGAAAGATGTGTATGTAGGTGCTTTTGCTTATGTGGGCGAAAACGCTGTTATAGGCGATGGGGTAAAAATTTATCCCGGTTGCTATATCGGAAATAATGTAGTTTTAGGGAATAATACCAAGGTTTATTCGGGCGTGCGCATCTACGATGAATGCCGACTGGGTAACAATGTTATTATACATTCAGGTACTGTGGTAGGTGGCGATGGCTTTGGCTTTGCACCGCTGAAAGATGGTAGTTATAAAAAAATTGCGCAGATAGGTAATGTGATAATTGAAGATGATGTAGAAGTGGGTGCCAATACAACTATTGACAGAGCCACCATGGGGTCTACAATTATCCGTAAGGGAGTAAAACTGGATAACCTGATACAGGTGGCCCACAATGTAGAAATAGGCGAGCATACCGTTATTGCAGCACAGACCGGTATTTCCGGCAGTACAAAAGTGGGCAGGTATTGTATGATTGGCGGGCAGGTGGGCATGGTAGGCCACATTGAAATTGCAGACCATACCAATATAAATGCGCAGAGCGGACTTTCGAAATCAGTAAACAGTACAAATACGGTTTTAAATGGCAGCCCGGCATTCGATTATAAAAGTTCATTAAAAAGTCAGGCAATTTTCAGAAATTTGCCTGAAATGCAACAACGCCTTCAGAGATTGGAGGAGACAGTGCAGGAATTAACAGCTTTATTAAGTACGCAAAATCTGGAATATAAAAAGTGAGTGAAGATATTTCGTTAAAAACAGACAGCAGGAAGAAAGCCGATTCTTTGCACAAATCAAATAGTGTGGAAAATCAGAACACCCTTAATGGGGCTGTTACCCTGCATGGCGTTGGTTTACATACCGGCGCTGAAGTAACTATGACCATGAAGGCGGCTAATCCCGGCTTCGGCATTCGCTTTCAAAGGATTGACCTTCCGGAAAAACCAATAGTAAAGGCCGATGTTGATTTTGTTGTAGATACATCTCGCGGTACCACCATTGAGTACAACGGTGCCAGGGTAAGCACCATTGAGCACACCATGGCTGCGCTCGTAGGCATGGGTATTGATAATGCGCTTATAGAGCTCAATGGCCCTGAAGTGCCAATACTTGATGGCAGTTCGCGCCAGTTTATTGAAGCTATTGAAAGCATTGGTGTGCAGGAACAGGATGCACGCCGTATCGTATATTCTATCGATACCAATATACACTACTACGATCCTATCAAGAATGTAGATATGTTGGCCGTTCCGTCAGCAAACTACCAGATAACAACACTTATCGATTTTAATTCACCCGTACTGGGTACGCAGCACGCCGCGATGAAGCATATTTCTGAGTTCCGCTCTGAAATAGGCCCTTGCCGTACGTTTTGCTTCCTACATGAATTAGAATATCTGTTAGATCATAATCTTATTAAAGGTGGCGACCTGAACAATGCCATTATTGTAGTTGACAAAGTAGTGAGCCAGGAAGAACTGAACCGCCTTGCTCATGTTTTCAACAAGCAGAAGATTGAGGTGAAGCAGGAAGGCATATTGAACAATGTTCAATTGCATTTCACCAATGAGCCGGCACGCCATAAACTACTCGATGTGGTTGGCGACCTGGCACTGGTGGGGCATTCCATTAAAGCACACATTATTGCCAGCAGGCCGGGCCATGCCAGCAATGTGGAATTTGCCAAAAAGATAAAACAATATATAAAGAAGAATAAGCACCTTTCTGACATACCGCATTACGACCCTAACCAGGCCGCTATTTACGACATTACACAGATAGAAAGGGCGCTGCCGCATAAATATCCGTTCCTGCTGGTTGATAAAATAATTGAGCTGAGCGATACCCACGTTGTAGGTATAAAAAATGTTACTTTCAATGAGCATTTCTTTCAGGGTCACTTTCCGGGCAACCCGGTAATGCCTGGTGTACTACAAATTGAAGCATTGGCTCAAACTGGTGGTATACTGGCACTGAATAACTATTCTGATCCTGAAAACTATGATACCTACTTCCTGAAAATAGATAAAGTAAGGTTCAAGCAGCGGGTAGTGCCGGGCGACACACTTATCCTGAAACTTGAATTGTTAAGCCCTATACGCAGAGGTATCTGTGAAATGAGGGGAACAGTATACGTTGGTAACAAACTCGCTACAGAAGCGGAATTAGTAGCTCAAATAGTAAGAAAAGACAAAAAATGATCCACCCGTTAACGTATGTGCATCCGGACGCTAAAATAGCAGCCAATGTAAAAATTGACCCTTTTACTACCATCCATAAAAATGTGGAAATAGGGGAGGGCACCTGGATAGGTTCTAATGTTACCATAATGGAAGGTGCCCGCATTGGTAAAAATGTGCGCATCTTTCCAAGTTCTGTTATATCAGCTATTCCACAAGACCTCAAGTATAAAGGCGAAGATACCATTACCATCATTGGTGATAACACTACCATCAGGGAATGTGTAACCATCAACAGGGGCACATCTGACCGTAATGCAACCAAAATAGGCAACAACTGCCTTATTATGGCTTACACGCATATTGCGCATGACTGTGAGGTGGGTAACAACTGCATTTTTTCCAACAATACTACTCTTGCTGGGCATATAATTGTGGGCGATTGCGTGGTGCTTGCGGGGCTTACAGCTGTGCAGCAATTTGTGCGTATTGGCTCTCATGCATTTGTTACTGGTGGCTCACTCGTTCGTAAAGATATTCCGCCCTACGTTAAGGCTGCGAGGGAACCATTATCCTATGTCGGGGTTAATTCAGTAGGTCTGAAAAGGAGAGGTTACTCTATAGAACAGATCAATCACATACTGGATATTTACCGCATATTGTTTGTGCGTGGCTACAATGTATCCAAAGCACTCAGCATTATTGAAACTGAAATACCTGTTTCCGATGAGCGAGACGAGATCATTTCATTTGTTCGCGACACAGGTCGTGGTATCATGAAGGGCTATATTCGCAGGCACAATGAAGATGTAGCGTAAGGAAATCTCATTAAGCTAGGCAAAAGGTTCCGAAGGGGTTACATTATTGGAGAAATGTGTTGCATTATTCGTTTGAACTCCGAAGGATTGAAATAGAGTGCGCCGGGTATATTTCTTAAGTTAGCGACATTTGCCGAGAAGAGATAAAGTGCTTTGCAAAATATCGAGTTATGAAAAAGGGGGAAATAAAAGATTCTGATATTCCTGATTGGCATCTTGAATTGGTTGATGAAGAACTTCGGAAAATTGCAAATGGATCTGCGAAGCTAATGGAGTGGGCTGAGGCCAGAAAACATTTTGTTGGTGCAAATGGAGTGCCAGCAATACCTGGCGATATATCAGTTGACATCTCTGACTTTAGTGAAATTATAAGTAGCAATAAAATGGATGCAAAAAAGCTCATGAAAGAAGCAGTGCAGCACAAGAAGTGACGTGCCGACGTTGAAAAATGTTATTTACACCGGAATTTACTTTACTCAGATCCATCTTTCTACTCTTTACATACTACTTAAACAATGTTCTCCATAATCATACCTACCTGGAATAATTTACCTTTCGTGAAGCTTTGCGTGGAAAGCATTCGCAAGAATTCGGCTTATGCGCACCAGGTGGTATTGCACATTAATGATGGCAGCGATGGCACACTGGAATGGGCAAAAAAGGAACAACTGGCATATACCCACACGCCACAGAATGAAGGCATTTGCATAACCGTAAATATGGCTGCCGGCATCGCCAGTTATGATTACATCATGTACATGAACGATGATATGTATGTATGCCCCGATTGGGATAAGCATATTGTTGATGAAATTAAAAAGGCCGGAACAGATAACTTTATGTTTTCGGCTACAATGATAGAGCCCGCTATGCATGGCAACCCGTGTGTTATTGTACAGAACTACGGCAGCACCATTGAAACATTTAACGAAAAGGCACTGCTGGCAGAATGCAATACTTTTGAAAAGGCCGATTGGTCGGGTTCTACATGGCCACCCACTATCGTTCACAAAAAATACTGGCACATAACCGGTGGTTACAGCATAGAGCTAAGTCCGGGCGTGAGCAGCGATGACGATTTTGCCATGAAAATGTGGTTTGCAGGTTGCCGCATGTTTAAGGG
This sequence comes from Chitinophagales bacterium, assembly GCA_038228575.1. Taxonomy (GTDB): domain Bacteria; phylum Bacteroidota; class Bacteroidia; order Chitinophagales; family Chitinophagaceae; genus Flavipsychrobacter. Next base: position 29,152 of record JBBRPD010000050.1, read on the forward strand.
CATTGGTAAAAGCAGGGTATACCACTTTCAGTCAAAGTCAACACTGCGTATCAAGAAGAACAATGGCCGTAAGCAATTTCTTATGAAGTGGGGTATTAATCAGAGTACCTTCAATAAATTCTATACGAGGCGCGGCCAAGTCTATACCGGTCCGCAACAGGAACCTGATGAGGCAACCATGAGAACTGAACGTTTCAGGGCATGGTTAAAGCGGAAAATAGTTTAATTTCGCGGCACCTTTCGGGTGTAAAAATCAGCGCTATGAACAGCTTTACGGAAAAACAGAAATTCAATCAGTGGTGGCTATGGTTAATACTTGTTGGTGCAGTAATAATTCCTGTAGCAATGGTCGTTATTACTAACCGTAGCCATGCTGCTAATCGTGTTCCTGCGGCAATTCTTTCCGGTGTTGCATTGCCTGCCTCAATCCTTGTTTTATTCAAGTCGTTCAAGCTCGATACTAAATACGATGAATCTGGTGTTTCTTATCGTTTCTTTCCGCTACAGGTAAAGATGAAGAACATACCGTGGGCGGAGGTAACGAAGGCATATATAAGGCAATACAAACCAATTGTAGAATATGGCGGTTGGGGAATAAGGCAAGGAATGGGTAGCAAGGGCAAAGCCTATAGCATTTCCGGAAACATGGGTCTTCAACTGGAATTAAAAGACGGTAAACGCATTTTATTCGGCACCCGGCAACCAGAGCAGATCAAAGCGACATTGGTGGAACTTGTGCGGGAGCGCAAATTAGATAAGGCGGTTATTAACTAATGCCGCATGGGGAAATTGGTACAACTTCGTTCCTAACATTAATAGTGTCCTTTAAGGGATAGAATTATAATCCTGTTTTCTTCTATCTCATAAACTATTCGGTGTTCCTGATTTATTCTTCGTGACCAGGTCCCCGCTAATTCATGCTTAAGAAGTTCAGGCTTCCCTATTCCCTCAAAAGGGCTTGCAATCATCGACTCTATGAGTTTTGATATTTTATTTTGAATGGAAATGTTCCCGCTTTTCTTCCAAAATAGCAGGTCTTCTTTCGCTTTGTCGGTTATGCTTACTTCCATAAATTTTGAGGATCAATTTTAGTTACTTTCCCCATCTTGACATCTTTTCGGCTTTCCTGTATTTTTTTTACGAATTCAGTGTCGTAAGTTTTTTCTTTTTTAGCAACAAAATCAACATTCAAAAGCTTTAGAACCGCTTTAACGGCCTTCATTTGCGCGTTATTTTCCGGCTTTACTAATAGTATGTTCATTGAAGAAATATTTTATGCAAAGCTACATAAAATAGTCATTAGCGAAATCTTTTGGTAGTACGTTCTGACTGTTCAGTCTGCCCACACCTTTAACGCCCCACTTTCCGCAAACTTTGTATGGCCGTGTAATTAAGTGATATTTAAATTTTTCTTGCACAACCAATGCAGGTATGTCCTGAATCCTTCGTATTTGTTAACAAATACCGCTTCAATTGATTACTTTTGTATCGAAATTTTTGACTTTTGAATTCAGAGAGATACAGCCAGCGCGGGGTTTCCGCACAAAAAGAAGACGTTCATAAAGCCGTAGCCCAATTAGATAAAGGGCTCTTCCCTGCGGCATTTTGCAAAATTTATCCCGACTATTGGGGCAGCGATGATGCGTATTGTAACCTGATGCATGCTGATGGTGCAGGCACCAAATCGATACTCGCCTACATGTATTGGAAAGAAACCGGTGACATGAGTGTATGGCAGGGCATAGCTATCGATTCAATAGTCATGAACATTGATGATATGCTTTGCGTGGGTGCAACAGGGCCGTTTACTTATTCTTCTACCATCGGTAGAAATAAGCATCTGATTCCCGGCGATGTTATTGCTGCGCTCATAAATGGCACACAATCTTATTTTGACAGGTTAAAGCAATATGGTATTGACGTGCACCTTATGGGTGGCGAAACTGCCGATGTGGGCGATGTAGTGCGCACGGTTATTGTAGATGGTACCATGGCTTGCCGTATGCGCAGGGATAAACTGGTAACTACCGACAATATTCAGCCCGGCGATGGGGTGGTTTCTTTTGCAAGCTACGGGCAGGCAACTTACGAAGATGAGTACAATAGCGGCATGGGCAGCAATGGCCTTACCAGTGCCCGCCATGAAATGCTGAAGCACGATTATGCAACCCTTTACCCGGAAAGTGTAGACCCTAATTTACCAAAATCGGTAGTTTACAATGGTAAATACGCGCTTACTGACCCTACCGAAACCGGCCTTAGCATAGGGAAAATGCTGCTATCGCCAACCCGCACTTATGCGCCATTGGTATTGCGTATGCTACAAGAGCATTTTGGTAAGATACATGGCATAATACATTGCAGCGGTGGCGGGCAGAGTAAATGCATGCATTACCTGCCTTCGGCGCTTAAAGTGGTAAAGAACAATTTATTGCCGGTTCCCCCGTTATTCAAAATGATACAGGAATCTGCCGGTACAAGTTGGAAAGAAATGTACCAGGTGTTCAATATGGGGCAGCGCCTGGAGGTTTTTACCGACAAAGAAACAGCAGTGGCGATAATTGAGATAGCGAAGTCGTTTAATATTGATGCTCAGATTTCCGGTTACGTGGAAGCTGCTGCGCAAAAAGAGGTAGTCATTGATGGGCCAAATGGTGTTTTTAGCTATGTTGGCTAGTTTTTTTGTATTTTTAGTTGTCTTTACGTTTTTTGGCACAATTCGTGCTGCAATACGGTTACCCGAAATAGTTATACACAAATGAAGAAAATATTACTTGCTATTCTGCCTGCACTGCTCTTGGGTTCTGCCTATGCGCAGGAAAAAACTGCTGAAAATGATGAGGAGGCCACCGCAAAGCCAGCTTGCAATGCGTCGTGCTGCAAAATGGGTAACAAGATATGGTATGTGTCGCCAATAAAGTTTACTGAAAATGGTGTAGGCTTTGAATTGGGCTATGAACACGGCTTAGATAAGGCTGGCATCGTTGCGGTAAATTTACCGCTTGTGGCCACTTTCAATTTGGCGCATGACGATTTGAACATGGGTAACAAACAAGATGCCATGGTTTATTTTATGCCCGGTCTTAAATTTTACCCTACCACTAGCTATGGTAAGGTGAAATATGCATTGGGGCCTTCACTTGTGGTAGGTGCAGGTCAGCAAACCGACAGAATGCCCGATAGGTACTATGTTGCATATCCGGGTTATTATCCCTTTGCACCCATACCAGCAGAATATGTAACCAGAGACAAATTTTTGTTAGGTGTCATGATCAATAACTCTCTTAACATTAATCCATCTGCACATTTTACACTGGGTCTCGATTTTGGTTTTGGTTTTACCTACATCAATACACTTGATGGTGTAACCCAAAATATGAAAGGGCTTGTACAAGGTGGTTTTAAAATGGGTTACAGACTATAAAATTTATTACGATTCACTTTACAAAACAATAAAATGATCAGGAAAATCGCGTTTGCATTGTTACCATTATTCCTTGCTACTGCAAGCATGGCCCAGGAAAAAGCTGAAACAGAAGAAGATGCGCCTGCTAAAGCAGCATGTAACACCAGTTGTTGCAAAAATGGCAACAAAGTCTGGTATGTGTCGCCAATTAAGTTTACTGAAAATGGTGTGGGCCTTGAATTGGGCTATGAGCACGGTATTGATAAAGCAGGCATAGTAGCCTACAATCTTCCACTCGTTGCTACATTCAATCTGGCGCACGATGATCTTAATATGGGTAATAAACAAGATGCGATGGTGTACTTTATGCCGGGCATCAAGTTTTACCCTACAAGTGCTTATGGCAAAGTGAAATACGCCATAGGGCCATCACTTGTAGTAGGCGCTGGTCAGCAAACTGACCGTATTGATTACTATTACGATCCCTATGGTAACATCTATCCATATAACGGAAATCACACCTACATTACCCGCGATAAATTTTTATTGGGCGTACTGATCAATAACTCTTTGAACATTAACCCATCGGCACATTTTACGCTAGGTCTCGATTTTGGCTTTGGTTTTACCTACATCAATACACTTGATGGTGTAACCCAAAATATGAGAGGCTTGGTACAAGGTGGTTTTAAAATGGGTTACAGGCTGTAATAGTGTAACCGTTAATAAAATTGTTGAGTTCAGCTTACCTAAAAAAAATGGCATGATAAAGAAATTATTGCTTGCTGCATTACCGCTTTTACTGGTTACTGCAACAAACGCACAAGACAAGACGGAGAGTACAGCAGAAGCAAAACCGGCCTGCTGCAAAACCGGCACTAAAATATGGTACGTTTCGCCCATGAAATTCACTGAAAATGGTGTGGGCTTTGAATTAGGCTACGAGGGCGGACTAGATGCCGGCGGCATTGTAGCGGTAAATTTGCCCCTTGTTGCCACGTTCAATTTGTCGAAAGATGACCTGAATATGGGCAATAAGCAGGATGCTATGTTCTATTTTATGCCGGGTATAAAATTCTATCCTACCAGCAGTTTTGGTAAGGTGAAGTATGCTATCGGTCCATCTTTAGTATTAGCTGCAGGTCAGGAAACAAAGAACTATCCTATTTATAATGTTTACCCCTATAACTATTATAACACCTATACCGACAACTACGTTACCAAAGATAAATTGCAATTGGGTGTAATGATCAACAACTCGCTGAATATAAACCCGACCGAACATTTTACTATGGGTCTTGATTTCGGTTTTGGTTTTACCTATGTTACCAAAATTGATGGAGAGACACAGAATATGAGAGGCCTTGTACAAGGTGGCTTCAAGCTGGGTTATCGTTTCTAATATTTTACAATTACAATGCACTGGCCTGCAAATGCATTAGCTTTTGCAGGCTTTTATATGCGTTGCTACGTGGCTTAGCTGCACAGCAATAGTCTATAATAATAATAAATGTTGTAAATTGCCGTTATACCTAACACCTGTACATGATATGAAAAAAATTGCATGCTTTTGCCTCTCTTTATTTGTAATAAACCTTGCCATTGCTCAGGTAGAGGGCGCATCCGAATTGCCCGACATTAGGAGCAGCAAGATCATTTACGGCTCCCCAGTAAAAATTACAGAATATGGTGTCGGCTTCGAACTAGGTTTCGAGGGTAATATTGATAAGGCTGGCTATGTCGCTTACAATTTACCGGTCTCCAGAACTTTTGATTTGCTACATAACGATGGCAATTATGATTTTATGGGTAAGGCGAAGCCGAATAACCCCATGACCTATTTTAATCCTGGTATTAAGATATACCCCACTGGCAATAATGGGAAGGTAAAATATGCTGTAGGCGCCACTTTAGCTATTGGGAGGGGCGTGCAGAGTGAGGCGCAACACATGACGTTTTGTTCATATTATGAGCCACCAGGGGGCAGTTTTGTGCAAGAGGAATACCCTAACTATATGAATAGAAAGCGCTTCATATTAGGGGCTATGCTTTCCAATTCGCTTACTATAAGTAGCGGTAAACATTTAATTACAGGCTTTGATTTTAGTGGCGGCTATACCTTCATTAACAAATTGGACGGTGTAAAACAGGAAACGAAAATATTGCTGCAAGGCGGGTTCAGAATGGGTTACAGGTTGTAGTTGGTCATTGCAATTTTTATGCACAAAAGATATATTTTGTTGTCATTTTTGGTGTTTTGTGTCGGGTCGGTATTTGCTGGTAATAGCAATGCCGGGCATGCCGATTCCGTTACCGTGAAAAAGCATCGCACGGATGCACCACTTGTAACAAAAAGTATTGTTTCGTTTGCGCCATTGCAGTTGTTTGATAATGCCTATGGCTTTGGCGTTGCGGCAGAGCATTTTCTTGGTAAAGCGAATAATGTGAGTGCGGGTATATTGCTGTTCGCCACATCAACCAACACCAAAGGCAGTAACTATAATCGCACCGAGCAAATGACCTGTGTTATGCCTGAGGTTAAGTTCTACGTTTCATCGGCAGTGCGAACAATTAGGTACGCCTTGGGTCCGCAATTAATAGCGGGTATAGGCGAAGGCAGGCAAATAGAAAAATACGGTAACCAGCAAGAAACTACCAGGCGCAAGTCAATACTGGGCGCAGCAGTAAATAATTCCATAAATGTATATCCTTTCCCGCACCTCTATTATGGTGTAGATGTAGGCCTCGGTTTCTCTTATATCTATACTGTGGGCGATAAAGAGCTGGGCACGCAGCTATTGATACATGGTGGCTTTAAAATTGGCTACCGGTTCTGACAATAAATTCCTTTTAATTCAGTTTATATTCCAGGTTTAAACCTAACCGAACGCTTTACACAATATGAGAATAGCCAGATTTCTTTTTTGCACAACCCTTCTCGGGTTATCGTCTGCCACCTATGCGCAGCAAAACAATGTGCTCAACTATTCAGCCACAGCAGCTAATGGTTTCAACACGGGCATGGCCGGATCCACTCCAAATGTAATGCCAGTGGCAACTGCGTTTCATGTAGATGATGAATCGGAAGCGGAGCCTGTGAAGAAGAAAAAAGCCTTCAAGCCCGGATATAACCTGGTCACTTTTTCACCGATAGTAATTACGGGTGAAAGCATGGGTTTTGGTGTTGGGTATGAATATGTGCTCGATAAAAAAGGCGTGTTGGCCATATCCTTACCGGTAGCGGTCGGCATGAACTTTTTCTCCAATAACAGGTATTATAATGGATACCCAACCCCGAACGGCTACAGTGGTAATACCATCAGTTGTTTCTTTACGCCGGGGCTCAAAATTTACCCTACATCTAACCGGGGCCGAGTTAAGTATGCGGTTGCACCATCGTTTTTCCTGGGTAAAAATTTCGGAAACGATGGCTATTACCCATACGGCTCTTATACTTCAACCTATTATGGCAATGGGTTAATAATGGGTGGTATGGTCATCAATTCACTGAACATAAGCCCTACCAATAACTTTTATATCGGTGCAGAACTGGGTCTGGGTGTTACGCACATCCGCTCTACCTATGGTGGCTATAGTACAGATCTGCTGGAATCAGTCAATCAGTTGTCTTTAAAAGTTGGGTACAGGTTTTAACCTTTTATAAATGAAAGCAGCTATTGCTAAATTATTCGCGGCCACTTTATGAATAATGCAGACGATGGCTTTCCCTACAACAACGTAATGCTTGCGCAGGGTGCGCTTAAAGTCGGTTACAAATTTTAGTACTATATTTATACCAGTAAAACGCTAAACAAAAAACGATAATGACCTTCAAGAAACTATTTGCTACAATTTTTTCGACCATGCTTGTAAGCGCGGCTTTCGCACAAACTAATAATGTTGAAAGTAATGAAGAGGTTGCGAAGCCTAAAATGAAGAAGTACGATAAGCTGCTTACCATAGCGCCTATTCAGTTCACCGAAAATGGAGTAGGCTTTTCCATTGCTTACGAACAGGCTATAGATAAAGAGGGTATTGTGGCGTATAATTTGCCGTTAGTTGCCACCTTCGATCTGTCAAACAACAATAACAACAGCTACTATGGTTATTACGGTGTGCGCCAACATCAGGATGCTATGTTTTATTTTATGCCGGGCTTGAAGTTCTATCCTACAGGTAGCCATGGTAAAGTAAAGTATGCGATAGGGCCTTCAGTTGTTGTAGGTGCCGGCGAATATACTTCTAACGATTATTACTACCAGAATACGCGCGATAAATTCATTTTGGGTATAATGGTTAACAATTCACTGAACATGAACGTGACCAAAAACTTGTACATGGGTCTGGAACTTGGCTTCGGGTTCACTTATTTGCGCCAGTACGATGGTGTTACCCAAAACATGGGCGGGCTTGCTCAAGGTGCATTTAAAATGGGCCTGCGGTTCTAATACAATCGTTGTTAATGCAGTTACCTATTGCCGCATCGCCAACACAATGCTTCGTAAAGCAGTTTTTTGGCACAATAAATGCAGTAGTTTTTAAAAGCTATTTTTCTATGAATTTCAAATCACTTCTTTGCCTCGCGGTGCCGTTTTTAATGGCAACAGCGGTAAATGCTCAGGATCGTATTTTTCAGAGTAACGGCAACGTTATTAAAGCCCGTGTAATATCGGTAGGCACCGAATCGGTTACCTATAAGCTATATGCACACCAGGATGGGCAGGAATATACCATTGCTAAAAGTGAAATTGATAAAATAAAATACGAAAGCGGCAAGCAGGAATGGTTTACCAACAAAGACCAGGATGGAGCCTATCCGCATTCGTTGCGGGAACAGCGCTCGGGTGGTATGCGCGAGAAAATGAAACTAGATAAACACATGTTGTCATTTGCTCCATTGCAGCTCACAGAGCAGGGCTTTGGCTTCGCTATTGCTTATGAGCAAGGTATTGATAAAGACGGTATAGTGTCGTTTAATTTGCCATTGCTTTCCACATTCAATCTTTATAACAATAGCAGCTACGGGTATAATTACCCCAACTATACCAACAACAGCCATCAGGATGCTATGTTTTATTTTTGCCCTGGGTTGAAATTCTATCCCACCAGTATGTTCGGGAAATTGAAATACTCCGTAGGCCCGTCGGTTGTACTAGGTTATGGGCAGGAAACAACGAACGATATAATACAGCCATTTTCCAGCTATGCCGGGTATAGTACCTACGATAAACTTATGTTGGGAGTCATGATCACGAATTCGCTCAATATCAACCCAACGAATCATTTTTCATTGGGTATCGACTATGGCCTTGGCTTTACCTACCTTAACCGGTTAAATAATATCAATCAGTCTATGTCGTCAATTAACCAGTTTGCCTTCAGGATGGGGTATAGGTTTTAATGGTAATTACAATATTTTATACTTGAACCTCCTGTTTTGCAGGAGGTTTTCTTGTGCAGCCCCATCACCCCTGCATTTGTTCGTTCCGAAACTAAAGCGGTCCCCTCTTTGGCAAGAGGGGAGAGTGTGCATAGCGCACTCATGATATAAGACATAGACAATATTTGCACCGGCAGATATGTAACGCATCGGGTGGGAACTCCCCTCTTGCCAAAGAGGGGACGGTTTTTCGCTGGCGAAGAACCAGGGGTGATGGGGCAGAGGTATGTGCAGTGAAGGGTTACCTTATACCATTTATACTTTAAAAAACGGCATTAAAGGCGTCCATGTAATAATCGTAAGAAGTTATTGATATAACTGTTTGAGATTCGAGTTTGTTGATGGTAGCCATAAGTGCATCGGATAAATCATCAAGTGTTCTGAATATA
>JBBRPD010000051.1:0-37681 GCA_038228575.1 Chitinophagales bacterium
ACTTGAAAGAATACACAACAGGAATTAAAATAGATAAATCGGAAGTCGATCCCAAACGTATATCTTACCATTGCAAACTACCTGAACTCAATTACAGAATTTATCCTTAATGGTGTACTTTATTTAATTAGCTTCACTAAGGTGGTTCTTATACACTTTTTCTGCACCATGCAGATGGGGGACTCCTCCTTAACCAGCCACCTGTAGATTATGCAATTTTTTTGGTGACGCTTGTAAGCATACCGTTCTTGATGTAGGCGACCTTTGTTAAAACAAATAACCAAAATTATTTACCATGGAAGAAGTATTGATAATTTGCCTGATAGGGGGCATTGCAGGTTGGGTAGCCGGAGCGGTTGTAAAATATGAAAGCGAGAATATCTTCCTCGATATTTTAATAGGTATTGTTGGCGGGTACGTCGGCTATAAATTATTCGGCCAAAAGCTGAATATCACGGAAAATATCTGGATCAACAAAACCATTACTTCTACTGCCGGCGCCACGCTGCTGGCATTGATCATTAAACTGATACAAATGGTTGTAGCAAATGCTGCGAAGGGTACCGAAAAAGTAACGCGTGCTGTTACGCAAGACAAATATAGCAGGCACGGGTAAATAAAATAGATTATACAGTAACACATGTGGCCCACAAAACAAATACCTATCACCAGAATAGTATATTAATTAACAGGGCATTACTTTTGCAGAAATCTTTCGTTCATGGCTCCTTTTGAAGCTTCATTGGCATTTGCGCACAGTTTAGACCTGGTTGATATTTTGTTTCCATTCCGGGAGCATTTTTTGTTCCCGCAACATGATGGGCGCGACGTAAATTACTTTTGCGGCAATTCGCTGGGTTTACAACCAAAAGCTGTCGCGTTCCTGATGCAAAGTGAGCTGGAAGATTGGGCCAAATACGGCGTGGAAGGTCATTTCAACGCCAGATACCCATGGTTTTCGTACCATCATTTTTTTAATGAGCGCCTTGCAGCCATTGTAGGGGCCGATAAAGATGAGGTGGTTGCGATGAACACCCTTACGGTAAATCTCCATTTGCTCATGCAGTCTTTTTACAGGCCAGAAGGTGGCCGGTATAAGATATTGATGGAAGCAGGTGCGTTCCCAAGCGATCAGTATGCCATGGAAACACAGGTGCGCATGCACGGTTTCGATCCGTTTGATGCTATAATAGAAATAGCACCAAGAGAAGGCCAGCATACCATTGACGAACAAGATATTTATGATGCCATAACCAAGGCTGGCGATACACTTTCGGTAGTAATGATTGGCGGTGTTAACTACTATACAGGGCAGTTCTTCGATCTGGAGAAGATAACGGCTGCTGCGCATGAAGTTGGTGCGTATGCTGGGTTTGACCTTGCGCATGCAGTAGGTAACATACCCTTGAAATTGCACGATTGGCAGGTCGATTTTGCGTGCTGGTGCTCCTATAAATACCTTAATTCAGGCCCGGGTGCCGTGGGTGGGGTATATGTGCATGAAAAATATGGCGATAACCCATCATTCTTCCGGCTTGCTGGTTGGTGGGGTAACGACGAGAAGACCCGCTTCAAAATGCAGAAAGGGTTCGTTCCGCAAAAAGGTGCAGCTAGTTGGCAAATGAGTAATGCGCCCGTTTTTAACATGGTTGCGCTTAACGCATCTCTGGATATCTATGAAAAGGCCAGCATGCCCGCATTGCGCGAAAAGAGCGAAGCACTGACTGGTTATCTGGAGTTTTTGCTCCGGAAACTGGATAATTTGTCTTTTGAAATAATAACGCCTGCCAACCCTAAGCAACGTGGTTGCCAGATATCCATGCTGTTTCACGAAAACGGAAGGGAAGTATTTAACCGCCTTACTGAAAATGGTGTTATTGCCGATTGGCGCCAACCTAATGTAATTCGTGTTGCGCCAGTACCACTTTACAATACGTTTGAAGATGTTTATAAACTGTATGAAGTTATGGCTGGCTTTTAGTACTGGGGCTGGTAGCAACTAAATGTTTGTAACAACCGCATTTATAGTAAAGTTAATGAGTACTTGTCTGCGTTCAAAAATCGTAACAATGGCGTAAATTGCACAAAAAAATAATTGTGCGTAAAGCCCTTCTGTTTATACTTTTTGTTTTTCTCTTTAATTCAGGCAGGGCTATTGAGGCCGTAGTGTCGCATTCTATATTTTACCTGGCCGATCCTGTTTACGATGGCCACATTAATCCGTTAATGGAAGCCTACTGGCAGGTAAATTCAAAAACCGTCCATTTCAGTACTAATGCTGAAGAAGGAATTATAGCGCGCCTGCAGGTTGATGTGATGATCAGAAACGACACTGGCCGTATAATTAAAGAGGATAATTATATTTACCAGACAAGGCCGTGCGCGAATGTGAGTGAGTTAGCATCGCTGAACATACTGGAGCTGAAGCGCTACCTGTTAACGCCCGGTTTTATGAAAATGGTGATCAGGCTTACTGATTTGAACGATACTGCGAACCGCATAACACTTACAGATACCTTTACCGTTGCTAAACTTACCAAACAGCCTTTTTACAGCAGTGTGGAACTGATTGATACCTTTTACGATTCCGATATAAGGAGTCCGTTCAGGAAACATGGCAAGCAATTCATTCCGCTCTGCGAATCTTTTTATGATTCGTACAGAGGATCGCTCAGTTATTATGCCGAATTGTACCAGTTAAAGAATGTTGATAAATCTGATTTTCCGCTGGTACAATCTGTATTTATTTCTAAAAATGATAAAGGACCATTATCCGAATCTTATTTGCGGATCGATACCATTACCAGTTCCGACTTTGGTTTCGTTTCTGGGAAGTTTGATATTCATAAACTGGTTTCGGGCAACTACTATGTCAATGTAATGCTGGGCAATAAGTTGCACAAGACAATCGCTTCGAAATCAATATTTTTTCAGCGTTTGAATACCTATAAAAACACAGCAGAGGTGGTAGCCCAGAAAGCCGCCATAGATACTGGTTTTGAAAAAATAAACGTGGTTGACCTGAATAAAACCTTCCTGGCTAAATACAAATTGCCACAAATATCAGCCATTCTTAAAATGATGTTGCCGATGGTTGACCCCGCAGGTGCCAACACCATTGAAGGTTTTTTAAAGAAACCCGATGAAAATTACATGCGTTATTTTATTTACAACTATTTCCAAACACTTGACTCCAAGCACCCGGACAAAGCCTGGAAGGAGTATTCGGATAAAGTTACCGAAGTGAACAAGAAATTCAATAGCCATGGCAAGCCTGGTTATGAAACCGATAGGGGTTACATGTATTTAAAGTATGGTACACCTTCTGAAATTGTGACCCAATTACACGAAAAAGGTTCGCGCCCCTACGAAATATGGCAGTATAATGTGCTGAAAGATGCACAGGGCAAACAGGTAAATAATGTTATTATCCTCTTCTTTAAGCAAGATGAAACTGACTTTGATTTTCGTTTACTGCACAGCAACATAAGTGGCGAGCTGCACAACGCAGCATGGCGATCGTACCTCTACAACACTCAGGAAGGCACCAGTACCGACAATGCTATGAGCAATGCCGAACAATACATCGGTAATAAATAAGATAATGTGCAGAACGCGTGCAACGTACACGCAGCATTTTGTAGCGAGCTACTTCAACACAGCAGGTTCATCGGTATCTATTCCACTATTACTTTGCGAACCACAGCGCCATAGGTGCAATTTATACGCACAATATACAGCCCACGTGCCCAGGAAGCAGTATTTACGGTAAGGTCGCTATTGGTAGTGGTCAGTGCAGCAGATGTGTAAATAAGCTGTCCGTTTATATTCATAACGGCAATACTGCCAACCTGGTTTTGAGGGCCATTTTGCCAGTTTATTACGAGGATGCTGCTTGCTGAATTGTTACTTACGTAGATTGATTGTTCTGTGGGGCTTACTTCGGCAATTGCGTTTACACAGCTGGTCGTTCCCCATATACAGTCCGCATATTCAGGGTGGTCAATGAATGGGTTCCGGTTGTTTTGCAAGGCATAAGCCTTATTGTTGCGGTTTATTTCCCGGTAGCTTACCGGGTCATTGTGGTGCCATTCCAGCAACATCTGTATAGCCCATGGGGTGAAGCTGATACCCGTTGCCATTTCCCAGCTAATGAAGTTGGAACTATCAGAGCCATAATAGCACGTAGCCATATAAAAGTATGTCCGTGCTATATCGCCCTTAAATGAATCAAGTGGCTCATAACAATTGCCAGAAGGCGCGCCGGTATACGTATTGGGTCCTAGTTTGCTGCCGTTTGTAAAAGTATGGGTAACGGAACCACCTACAATACCATAGGGTAGGTCGCCCCGCTGGTTATTCACATAATAGTCGGTTGGTATTACTTCAAAAAGGTCACTTTCCATAGGCGCCATACGGGCAAACTTGCTTTGTGGCCACGAATGTTCGCGGTTGTAACAGCCGCCTTCCGCACTCGGGCTGCTGCCACTGCATTGGTCAGTTCCTAGTGTATACTGGTAGGCAGGGGTGCCACCCGGAATGTCAGAATAGATATCCCAGAGTTTGCCGCTCGGTTTAACATCGGTGGTATAATAAGCATTCCAAAGCCCCGGCGTGTAGGTTAATTCGGTGTGGGGCCTTATAATGTTGCGCAACGCAACCCGCAATGCAGAGCCGGAACCTACAGCAGTATTATAGTAGCCAAGCGGTATTTGCGCAATAGCCATAAATGGCATGCAGAAGGATAGGGAAAGGATGATTTTCTTCATGAATTGGTTTTGAACAAAGATAGGGTATCAGTAAGGAAAAAGCAGATTTGACAAAACCAGACACTATATTATAATAGCGGCTGGGTGCCATTCTTATTTTATTATTAAAACCAATAACCCTATTAACGTTTATTCGGCGGATAGCGTGATATTTGCAGCCACAACGTCAATATGAAAATAGGTATAGTTTGTTACCCCACCTTTGGTGGTAGTGGTGTTTTAGCCACTGAACTTGGAATGGCTCTTTCTGATAAAGGTTATGAGGTGCATTTTATTACCTATGAGCAACCGGTTAGGTTGAGTCAGAGCTTCCATCCCAATATCTATTTTCATGAAGTAAAGGTGCCTACCTATCCTTTGTTTGCCTTTCCTCCGTACGAAACAGCGCTTGCAAGTGCTATGGTGAACGTGATCATGAACAATAAGCTGGACCTGCTGCACCTGCATTATGCCATACCACATGCTTCGGCCGCATTTTTTGCCCGGCAGATACTTAAAAAGTCTGGACTTGATATACCGTTCATAACAACATTGCATGGCACCGACATTACCCTGGTTGGTAAAGACCCTACTTATGCGCCAGTTGTTACGTTTTCCATTAACGAAAGCGACGCTATTACAGCGGTATCAGACAGCCTGAAGGAAGAAACGCTCCGTTCGTTCAAAATAGAAAAGGAAATTCATGTTATTCCCAATTTTGTTGATGTAAAGCGTTTCCACCAAACCGACAAAGACCATTTTAAGCAAATGCTGGCCCCTGATGGCGAGCGGATTCTGGTGCATGTGTCGAACTTCAGACCAGTGAAGCGGGTAGCAGACGTGATTCATATTTTCAATAATGTAAGAAAGGAAATACCTTCCAAATTACTGATGATAGGCGATGGCCCCGACAGGCAAATGTCAGAAGACCTGGCACGCGAACTGGGCATCTATAACGATATCCGTTTCCTTGGCAAGCAAGAGCAGATAAGCGAAATACTTAGTATATCCGATCTTTTCCTTCTGCCGTCGGAAACAGAAAGTTTCGGACTTTCAGCACTCGAAGCCATGGCTTGCAGCGTACCGGTAATATCGAGCAATGCAGGTGGGTTGCCAGAAATAAATGTGCAAGGCAAAACCGGATACCTCAGCGATGTTGGTGATATAAAGGATATGTCAGCCAATGCATTGCTGATTTTGCGCGATGACGAAAAGCTGAAGCATTTCAAAAAGGAAGCCATAACTCAGGCTCGTAAATTTGAAAGGCAACATATAATTCCCATGTATGAAAAGCTGTATGCCGATGTAGTTAAGACTTGCAGGCACATCCCGGCATAGCCCTGATTTTTTGTCTATTAACAGAAACTAGTTGATATTCAATTCGGTAAAATTGCTGCCCTGAAGTAGCACTGGTCCTCATTCACTTTAGCGTATACGGCTAACTGCTACAATGCGGCTAATGTTAACTTAACACTCTGGTAATAATTTGATAACACTCTGGCAAGGTTCGCGCAAAACAGCGTGTTTAATTTCGTGCCAAAAAAAATAATGTCTAAACTTTTCCTTTCGTTTCTTTCTCTTTTACTTGCAGTTAACGTTTTTGGCGCAACAATTAAAGGTACAGTTGTTGATAGTAAAAACGGTGCTCCGCTGGTGGGTGTTATTGTAACCTTTCGTAGCACAGATACAGTAAATGGCCCCAAGGGTGGCGGCATTACCGATATTGATGGTAAGTATGAAATTACTGTTAAAGAAGGCGATTATACATTCACGTTCAACTACTTCTCTTATAGCCCCGAGGTCATTTCGGTTAAAGCTGAAAAAGGTAAAGACCAGACCATTGAGGTGAAAATGAAAGAAGTGATAGCGGAACTGAAAACAGCTGAGGTAAAAGCAAAGCGCATAACCAATACCGAAAATGCTGTAATTAACGAAATTAAGCAAAGCAATGCTGTAGTCAGCGGAACAAGCTCCTCTCAGATATCTAAATCAATGGACAGGAACGCGGCGGATGTAGTTAAACGTATACCCGGCGTATCCATTCAGGACGATCGTTTTGTGGTTATACGTGGTTTACCTGACCGTTATAATACCGTTTGGCTGAACGATGCGGGTGCACCGAGCAGTGAAGCAGACAAAAAATCGTTTTCTTTTGACATTATACCCAGCGGCCTTATAGACCGTGTATTGATATTTAAAACACCATCTCCTGAATTGCCTGGCGATTTCGCTGGCGGTATGGTTAAAGTATACACAACCACTTTACAAGACAAGAACCAGTTGAGTGTAAGCCTGCAAACATCAAGCCGCACTGGCACTACCGGTAAAGAATTCAAGTATAACGAACCATCAAAAACCGACTGGCTGGGTTATGATGACGGCGGCAGGAACTTACCAGCTAATACTCCGGAAAGGATCAATAAATCAAGCGCAACTGAAGATCACATTGCTGTTTCAAAGGCATTCAAAAATGATTGGATAATTAAAAACAAAACCGCAGCGCCCGATAAGCGTTTTGCAATGTCGTACACCGGTGGACACAAATTCAAAAACTTTAAACTCGGAAACACGTTGGGCCTTACTTATACCAATACCAATACTTATACAATGGCTAACCGACAGGACTGGGATTCAACAGATTCAAGAAACTACGATTATAATGACCATATCTATACTAACAATGTAAGTGTAGGTGTTCTTGAAAATGCTGGATTCTCCATGGGTAATACGAAGATTGAATTTAAGAATCTCTACAGCCAGGTTGGTAAATCAAGCCTGATCATTCGTAAAACAGGCTTAGACACCACTCAAACGCCGGAACAAAGTTATGCGATGGCTTATGACAGCAAGGCAACCTACTCCAGTCAGTTGGGTGGCTCACATAAAAGCAAAGATGATTCCCGTAAATACAATTGGACCATTGGCTATAATGATGTTTTCAAAAATCAGCCTAATCTGAGAAGGATAAAATATACAATGGCAGGTAATGACACTGTTTTCAAAGCAGCAGTTACTTCAGCAGTTGATGCTAACTTCGGTGGCGGAAGGTATTATGCGTCACTTTACGAAAAAACCTACAGCTTTAACCATCAGTTTTCTCAGAAAATCAATTTAACAAAGGACTTTAGTTTTACAGTTAGTGCTGGAAACTATATTGAAATGAAAAGACGAGCTTTGAATATCAGGAAGTTCAGCTACACAATTAGTAAGGTTGGTGGCAACGGTGCTCATGCAGATTCTTTACTTAAATTACCTATCGACCAGATTTTTGCGGATACCAATGTAGGTACCAAGAAAAATTTCGTGATAGACGAGGGTACTGATAGCTATGATAAATACACTGCAAAAAACGACCTGATTAGCAGCTTCGTTTCGCTGAATGTGCCAATAGGTAAACACTTTAATATAGTAGGTGGTGTAAGGCAGGAACATAATGTGCAGGCTATAGAAAGCTTCCTCAGCACTGATACCTTGAACAGGGAATTTAAAACTAACTATTTGTTACCATCTGTAAACGTTACCTATAACTTTACAGACAAGAGCCTGGTAAGGGCAGCTTACGGTAAAACATTGAACCGACCTGAATTCAGGGAGTTTGCACCGGTTGTGTATTATGATTTTGAAGAAGTAAACCTTATAAAAGGTGCGCTTTATCAAACCAATTCATCGCCAAACGGTGATACTTTAAAGGTTGCTGAGATCCATAATTTCGATGTCCGTTACGAATTTTACCCTAATCCGGGCGAAATGATACATGTTGGTGCGTTTTATAAATCAATTACACACGCTATTCAAAGAGTGATTGATTTTGGAACGAGTGGTGATAACAAAACCATTACTTTCATAAACGGTAGCAAGGCATATTGCGCAGGTCTGGAATTAGATGTTAGGAAAAACCTTGTTTTCATTGATAATAAGCTGGGCACAAAGTTTTTTAAGGACATCAGTTTTGTGGGCAACTTTGCCGTTTCAAAAAGTGAATCACGTATCGATACTACGATCAAGCATTTCCAGATTCCTACCGCCACTTTGCAGGGGCAGTCTCCTTATCTCGTTAACCTTGGTGCATATTATCAGAACGATAAATTGGGTTTAAAGAGTTCGCTGCTGTACAATGTGTATGGTGCGCGCCTTTATGCAACAGGTACTACAGAAAATTCAGGTGAAAGTATTGGCGAGGTTCCGTTCCAGTCCTTTGATTTTACTGTTTCTAAGCTTTTCAAAAAGCATTATGTGCTCAATTTTGGTGTTCAGAACCTGCTTGACTCTAAAGTTTCTTTCCTGAAAGATATTAACAGGGATAGCAAATTTGATCCAAATTCAGTAGACAGGCAGTATAAATTATACGCTCCGGGCCGATACTATACAATTGGCGTTAAAGTGAATTTTTAGTAATTCATATTGCCTTAACAATAGCGTGATTTTAACGTAACATTCTGTTTACTATGCGGTAATACATCGAAAGTAGCTTTGCTTAAAATTAATTAAAAGCAATTTTTATGAAGAAAGTTTTTCTCTCTATTTGTTTGTTAGCCGCAGCATTAAGCAAGTCGCAAGCTTATTCTGTCGTTACTGTTCAGGACAGTATATCTACAAACACGCACTGGACGTGTGATAAGCAATATCTGCTTAAAGGATATGTTTATATTACTGCCGGAGCTACCCTAACAATTGATTCAGGTGTTATCATTAAAGGTGATAAGCCATCAAAAGGTGCTTTGATTGTTGAGCGTGGTGCTAAAATAAACGCCATGGGTACTGTACATCACCCAATCGTATTTACATCTAACCAACCTGCAGGTAGCCGTTCTTATGGCGACTGGGGTGGTGTAATACTTTGCGGAAAATCAATCGTTAACTGGAGTGCTGGTCAGGCGCAGGTTGAAGGTGGTCCACGTTCATTTTATGGTGGTACCGACCCTAACGACAATAGCGGTGAAATGCACTATGTGCGTATTGAATTCGGAGGTATTGCATTTTCGCCTAACAATGAGGTGAACGGCCTTACTTTCTGCGGTGTAGGTAATGGCACTCAGATAGATCACATCCAGGTTTCTTACAGCGGAGATGATAGCTACGAGTATTTTGGTGGTACAGTTAATACAAAATATCTGGTGGCTTTAAATGGCTGGGATGATGACTATGATACCGATAACGGATATTCTGGTAAAAACCAGTTCATCGTTGGCTTAAGGGATCCTTATGCAGCTGACCAGAGCGGTTCTAAAGGTTTCGAAAGCGATAGCTACTTAGGTGGTACTATCAGCGGAACTTCAGATACTTTGCATGCTACAAAATGCATTTTTTCTAACGCTACAATCGTTGGCCCAATTGTTAACCCTAGCTCTACTGCTTACGATGCGCAGTATGTTTCAGGTGCACATATTCGCCGTGGTAGCTCTATAAGCATTGTAAACAGTGTAATAGCAGGTTGGCCTTGCGGAGTACTTATCGATGAGTCTTCTTCTTCTTATGGTTCTACAGTTGCTAACATTGGTTATGGTGGCATGCAGTTCAGGAACAACATCATTGCCGGTACTTCTACTAACTCAACTCCTAATCCTAAAGATATCGTATTCGTAAGTAATGGTGCACGTTCTTTAACGCCAACTACTGCAAACGCTGATACTACAAGTTCAGGCACTGACTGGTCTTCATTGAGTGGTTTTGCTGGTCCTAAAACATTCCTTTCAAACGGTGCGTTTGGTAACAAAGTATACGGTACTGTATCAGCTATCCAGTTGAACAATCCATTCAGCGCAACAAATCCGAACCTGGTTCCTAATAGTACTTCCCCAATTGTATATGGTACTAAAACATTTGTAAGCTGGGGTGGTACCGTTGATACTTACGATCCAAACTTGCCTATCAGTTATGATACTACCAGCCCTGCTACGTACAACGTTCCAACTGTTGCTCCTGATTTTTCTAACAATAAAGCTAATGATGCTTTCTTTACCAGAACAAACTATGTAGGTGCATTTGGCCGTACTTCTGCAGGTAATGACAACTGGATGTCAGGCTGGTGCGAATTCGATCCGTTGAACGAGCCTTATGATACTATTTGCTATACTGCTCCTATTGACAGCAGCTGGTTATCAGTAAAAAGTCAGTATACTGCAACTACACAGGCTATCAAGGTATTCCCTAACCCTGCACAGGAAAGCGCTACTGTAACTGTTGAAGTGAGTCATTCAGGTATGGTTAAGGTTGATCTGTTAGATCTTTCTGGTAAAGTGGTGATGAGCATTTTCAATGGTGCTGCTGCTCCGGGTACACAATCTTACAGCTTCAATACGGCTGATGTCGCAAACGGTATGTACATCATATCTGTAATGTCAGAAAACAAACACAAAATTGCAAGGTTCTCTGTAGCTAAGTAATAAATATCTTTAATTGTACAAAATGAAACCGGCCGGGAGCGATCCTGGCCGGTTTTGTGTTTTAGGCGAGGGTATGGTAGTGAAGCATTGAGCGAAAATTTCCTCACCCCCGGCCTCCCGAAGCGAGTTCGGGACAGGCTCTCTCCGTAAATGGCAGAGGGGAGATTGATGTCTGCGGCGTGCCACAGGAAAAATGTAAACTTCCATAAGTCAATGACATTGTCATTAAGCAATTGAGCCATTGAGCCATTCAACAATTAGGCCATTAACCCATTGAGCTATTTAATAGTTTTATTTAGAATTATTAACCTAAAATTTCGCGGCTATATATTACTTTCGCAGTCTAATCTTTCCAGATGGTACAAACAGATTATATACACGTCCCCTACGGTAGAACCGTACATGGCGAAGACGAAGTGGCGGCAGTCGTAAACGTATTACGCACGTCTACCCAAATGGGTAAAAATGTCCGTGAAATGGAAGAGCGCATAGCTGCTCTTTATGATAAGAAATACGGTATCATGGTAAACAGCGGTTCATCTGCACTTTACCTGGCTGCCGACCTTATGAACTACGAACCCGGTGCTGAAATTATTACCCCGGCACTTACATTCTCTACTACAGTGGCGCCACTGGTTAAGAAAGGCTGGTTGCCGGCTTTTATTGACGTGGAAGAAGGTACCTACAACCTTGATGCCAATAAGGTAGAAGAAATGATTACCCCTAACACAAAGGCGATGGTAATACCTAACCTGATGGGTAACCTACCGGATTGGCAAAAATTGCGCGAAATTGCCGACAAGCACAATTTATTTGTATTGGAAGATTCTGCCGATACATTGGGTGCAGAAATAGGCGGGCTATCATCAGGCCGCTTTACCGATATGAGCACAACCAGCTTCTATGGGTCGCACATTATTAACTGCGGTGGTAATGGCGGCATGTTGTGCGTGAATAACGACGCGCATTACGATCGTGGCCGTTTGTTGCGCAGCTGGGGCAGGTCATCATCATTATTCGTGGAGTCGGAAAAAATTGAGAACCGCTTTAATGTTGAAGTTGACGGCATACCTTATGATGCTAAGTTTGTTTTTGAAGAGCCGGGTTATAATATAGAGCCATCAGAAATGGGTGCTGCATTCGGTGTTGTTCAGTTGAACAAACTGAAACAGAACATTGATACCCGTACGGCTAACTACCAACGCATGCGCGAATTCTTCGCCCAATATGAAGAGTTCTTTATACTGCCTAAGCAATTACCTGATTCAAGGACCGGCTGGTTGGCTTACGCCTCTACTATCCGCGAAACAGCGCCATTCATCCGCCGCGATATGCAGATATTCCTTGAAAAGAGAAATATCCAGACCCGTACTGTATTTACAGGCAATATTCTTCGCCAGCCGGGATTTAAGCACGTACCGTGCAAAAAGGCAGCGGGCGGCTATCCGGAATCAGACAAGGTAATGCGTGGCGGTATGCTGTTAGCTTGCCACCATGGCCTTAGCGAAGAGCAGATAGCACACGTAATGGAAAGCGTTACTGCGTTTATGAAGAGTTTTAAGTAGTGCTTAGTAGAAAGTATAGAGTATAAAGTATAAAGTATAAAGTAGAAAGCTGTGCTTGTAGTCTTTAGTCGAAAGTATAGAGTAGAAAGTAGAAAGCTCTGCTTTTGGTTTTTAGTAGAAAGTATAGCGTGTAAAGCTTTGTTTTATACCAGTAAGTCAACATCATTAAGTTAACAGTTTTTCCAAATGCCTGCGGCTCGCCGCAGGCATTTTAGTAAAATACCATATAAATAAGTCGGGACTGTGACCCGTTCAACTGGCTGGCACGAATGTGTTTCGCTGAACACGCGCGCCAATAGATATCTGAACTATGATTTTAAGGTGATTGAAATGATGGGCCTGATTTCTTTTTAATGCAAAAAAGGTCATTAAACCAGTCATATTAATCATGGCTAATCATGCTAAAATCATAGTTCAGACAACTATGTTGCTATCTGAACTATGATTTTAAGGTGATTTAGATGATGGGCCTGATTTCTTTTTAATGCAAAAAAAGGTCATTAAACCAGTCATATTAATCCGGGCTAATCATACCAAAATCATAGTTCAGACAACTATGTTGCTATCTGAACTATGATTTCAAGGTGATTGAGATGATGATCATGATTTTTTGAATGTAAAAAAGTGCCTTACACCTGTCATATTAATCAGGGCTAATCATACCAAAATCATAGTTCAGACCACTATGTTGCTATCTGAACTATGATTTTAAGGTGATTTAGATGATGGGCCTGATTTCTTTTTAATGCAAAAAAAGGTCATTAAACCAGTCATATTAATCATGGCTAATCATGCTAAAATCATAGTTCAGACAACTACCTAAATCATAGTTCAGACTAACACTCAACTATGCCAATGTTGCATCATAATATGTTACTTCAACGGTGCACCAGTAGTAGCCATTGGGTTGCGTGTTGACCAGGGGTTGTGACGATAACACCACTAAAGTAGGGTCGGGTGGGGTAGCGGGGGGAACAATGGTAAGCATTATTACTGTTGATGATATTTGTGGTGTTATAACCGCATTGTGTATGCAGAAATTACTATAACCCAGGCCTATGCCACTGGCTATAAACCCATTTACATAGCCCGCCACCGTGGCTGAGGCTACAGCAATATCAATATCGAGGAAGGAGAAAACACGGGTTTGATTTGTCATAATAATATTTTTTATTTTTATTTTAGGCGTGTAGGAAAGTAGTATAAACGGTAAGTATGCTCACCTCCATTATCCTGCCTGCCACTTTGCAGACAGTTTTTTGCGGCAAGCCGCAATACTGTTATTTGAGGTGAACCCCGCAATTAATACAATGCAGGGTTGTAATAATTAACCTGTACTGTATAATAATTATTACCTGTAGGCACGGCGGGCACTTCTGCCAGAAACTGCGGTGTTACCGCAACCTGCCGCACCTCAAAATTAATGCAGCCCAGTGCCATTTGGGTAGTTATAAAATCGTTTACCGCAGTATTAACTGACAGTAATTCCCCGGTTGTGCTGTCAGGGGTATCTTCTTTGGAGATGATGTGTGTTTGGTTGGTTGTCATAGTACTGATAGTTTTGAATTATCTAATCTTGGATTTACAACTTAAACTTAGGCGACTTCCTACTTTGGTATAATAGTATGGTTCCTTTTTATTGGTAACGAATCCTGCGAAAAATCAATTGTTAAGGAGTTTGCAATTCGGTCAAATTCTGCCTTGTAGTTGGGGTATCGTTGTAAATTTTCGTGACACCACAGGGAATAACACTTTTCATTTTTTTTAAAATAGTAAAACAGATCGAATTTTTCGGGTGTTTTAAAATCATGATCAATTACTATCCGATATTTCACTGCCCCTTTTGAGTCTCGTATCTCCCTCCATTTTTCTTCTTTTTCATTACAATTAGGGTATTCAGAAAAAATTACAAAAAGGTTATCACATTGGTTGGCTACAGAGGGGAAACTCGTGCAAGGATCTTCCCAACCTAATATAGCATACGGGACATGTTCTTCGCCATGCCACGGTTGCCAATTTTCAATATCCGGCAGATCGCAAGTAACTGTCACCCCATGAGCCGATAGCCGCTTTCGCGTAACAGAATTCGGCGGTAAGTTGTTGTCTACCCTATGCTTTATTTCCTCTTTGAACTTTACAGAATTTGCCATTTGTTCAAATTTGTGTTGGTAGCGGGGGTAAATGGTTAAATCTTCAAAGCAATATAGTTCGTAGTAGTCATAAATGCCTTCAAAGTAATAGCTTATGCAGTACCAAGTAGGGTTATCCTGATTCTCGAAATAGCTATAAATATACCTGCCATTTTTATCATAGGCTTTAATGCGGGGTGTGTGAGGTGTGCCCCAACGCTTTTTAAATTCTACAATAAGCTTAGGCGGGGCATCCATATCTGAATTATATTTATCACCCCATGTACAATCAAATGGAGCGACACGTTTAAACATATCATCGTCAAACACAATGACTGAATCGAATTTTGACTTCCATTTTACCAAATCTGGTAACGCAAAAGTTATGCCGTAGTCTTTTATGGCAATTTGCTGCTGCGCATCTGCCTGAAAGCACATTAATAACAATAGGAGGCCAATTATTTTATTTAACATTATATTTATTACAATATTTATATATACATATTTTCGAGGCTAATAGACTTTATTTGGAGATGATGTGTGTTTGGTTGGTTGTCATAATGTTTTAATTTGTATGTTTTTATTTAACGTTGTGATATTGGTAATCTAATTTGTCAAACGTAGGTGGGGTAATGCTATCTGACGAAAAATAGAAACTGGAATCATCCCACTTATGGAACTTAAAAGATTGATTTTTAATAGGTACGAAGACTAATCGTACATTTAGATATTCTGTATTTTTAATGGTAATTATGGCGAAATATGCATTTTTAGGTGTGAATTGCATAGCGCAGACATCTTTTGGAAAGTATATAAAGTAATCATTGGGTTCAAGTGCAGATAGCCATCTGAGTGGTTTTTCATATAAAAAAACGATTGAGTCATTTTTAACAAATATCGTTTTTTCGGAACGTTCATATTTATATTCATGTCGTATCTTTAGGTCTCTAAAAATATTACTAGAGTCATAATATTCATCGAAAAAGTATACTTTATCCCATTTAAATTCTGTCAAGGAATCTAACCACACATCACAAACAGATGCCTGACCACAGACATTATGTAGTCTTGACATTATGCTTGAATCTTTATCTCTGCATCTTGTAAAAAAAAATAAAGTTAATAATATAAAATATAATATTTTCATATTTAGAGCATTTTGGGTTCTCTTTTCTGTGTTTGCATTTTTAAAATGTTTCACCCATTATTTTGGAAATGTATTAAACTGTTTCAAATTCAATGTATCACATGACACATCAAATTTTACGGATTCGGCTATCTTCTCAAATTCTGACTTGCAACCAGGAAATTTCTCTAAATCAGCATAACAAAACAATTCATAGCAATTCTTGTTGTGATTGAAAATGTAGCAAACCTTGTAGCTTTTCAAGTTCTTCTTGTCTGAAAAATCCACGACTGAATATTTCATATTTCCGCGTTTATCTAGAACGTCTGTCCTGATATTCTTCTTCTCGCTGATGCATTTTTCAAATTGTATATAAAGAGAAGATTTATTTTCTGGATATATACATATTGCATATTCTAAGTCCTTCCATTGGTAGCGGCTTATTCCAAAATAGTAGAGATGCGATGGCTTCCAGTCTACAATATTTGGCAAAGTCATTTTGACCTGATAGTCACTCAGATAATAATGTTGCCCAGACGGGGTGAAGACGGTCTCTGCAGGAGTAGTTTTAATACCAATTGAATCAAAAAATTGTATAGAATTTGCTATTTTCTCAAACCCACGTTTATAATCCGGATATACCTTTAAATTTTCCCTGCAGTACAAATAATAACATTTATTGCCTCTGTTAAAACAATACCTGACTCGGTATTCATCGGAATTTCTAAATGAATCGCAGACAAAATAACGAAGCTCGCCTTTCTTATTGAAAACCGGTCTGCCAGCAAATAGCATATTACATGGGAAATCAATTTTGTTAACTTCGATACGAATATCTCCATGTTCTGCGCCACCGTGATCGCCCATTTTGCCATCTGTCCATATAAATGGTGAACGGACATCATAAATAGTCGGTACTGTAGAACCTAAAAAACCGCTAGTCTTCCATTTAGTGATGTCAGATACCAAAAGCGAGAGTTTAAACTCGTCAATAGTTGTGCGTTGCTGCGCTACAGATGCAACACAATTTATTTGCAGGTAAATAGCAAGAAAAATCAATATTTTTTTCATGAAACTATTGTTTAATTAAGACAGCTCCTTCAACAAAATCTGGCAGTCCTTCTCGGCATTTTACTGTAAGAATGGCATAGGGTTTTGTTTCATTCGCATTAATAGTATAATTATTGAAGAAAGATCTGGGGTCTTTCTTGGGATTGGTTGTCATAGGTCGTTATTTTTATTTCTTCTCACTTTCCTGTTTCTTTTTCTAATTAGCTTTCTTTCTTCCTCAGCAATTCCTTCTCTGTATTAGCCCATTCTTCCCCGTATTCTTTTCTCCATTTGAAGTATTCTTCGCCAATGATTTTTGCTTCTTCGTCCCAACCTGGTTTCTCTATTTTAAATGTACCATAAACTTGTTCCAAATCATTTAATTTCCAAGCAATAATATCGCATACATATTTTCCAGGGCCATGCTTTACTTTCCCAACCAAAATATCAGAGAATTTATACACTACTGTATCGCTAACAATTATTTCAAAATCGATTGCGGAAGATATAAAGCTATCTGTTGAAATGTAACTTATTTTCCATAATGAGTCCATTTTATCTCGATGAGCATATATGTTGTATTTATAAAAACTATCAACCAGCTGTTGGAAGTTTGTTTTTTTAAAATACCGTTTTATTTTAACTCTGCCTAATGCAGCACTATCAAATCCATGTATATAAATACCGTCGATTCTTATGTCATCACAGTCATTTGACAGAAATGTAAATTGAAGGTATTTTCTATCAGAAATACTGTCTTTATTTTGTGAAAGGCATCTTGACGAGAATAATAAAATAATGATTGCAGCAAAAAATAGTATGCTTCTCATTTTATCGGGTATTTGTATTAGTTTAGTATAAATATAAGTAAGCGCTGCTAATAACATTTACAGTATTTTAGCTAGTATGCTGTCATACTTTTTAATATATCGTCTTTATATCTTAGCACTGTTTTTACGTACTTTCATTTCAAAACAGCATCATTTCAAATACTCTTGCCAGCTTTTAACTTTATTCTTTTCCTTTTTGTTGGCGTCCATTGCCGCTTTAATTTTATAAGGAGGGTATTTTACACTATCAAAAACACCCCGCCTTTTTGCCTCTGCATCGAAACGATTAAATTAGCAAATCCACATTATACTGCCTAATCTTTTGGGCAATTTTTGTAAATAAATAAAAATGACACTCCCATAGCATTTCTTACCTGCAAACCTACAATCCGCTACTTACAACTATTTAACCGTACCTTTACCTTCAATTTATTTTTGATTCACAAATGGCGTTTTCTATTTTAATTTATATGGCTTTTATTGGATTTCTGTCGTACAGAAATGGAATGAGGGCTAATTTTAAGGGTAAAAGTATAGGCTTATATGCTTTTTTAACTATTGTCGCCTTTATAGTGGGCGAGATAGTAGGTGGGTTGGTGGTTATTTTCCTGTTTTGTCGCGATCTGATACATATTGCCTCTGCAGGCAACCCCAAAGCAATAGCTGAGATGCAGGAACAGATAAATCAGGCATTTGCACAAAACAGCTTTCATTCAATAACGGTAGAATTATTCGGTATTGGTGGTTATCTGCTCATCAGGTATATTATTGAGCAAATGCCAGAAAAGAGTAAGCCGAAGGTGCCGCTATGGCCCGATAATGAAAACGCACAATAATTTTTAATGTGCGCTCCGTGCTAATTTTTCAGGTGCAAGTAAATTAACCGAAACTCCTTTTGCATACACTATTATTATTTTAAAAAACTCATTACATTTGAGCGGTCGACACGTGTCGGTCGCTTATTTTTTACTAGTAAATAACAAAATCACTTATTCCCATATGGCAAAGATAAAAGTAGCTAACCCGGTAGTAGAATTGGATGGCGATGAAATGACCAGGATCATCTGGAAGTACATCAAAGAAAAACTGATTCTGCCTTATCTCGATCTTGACGTCAAATATTACGATTTGGGTATGGAGTATCGCGATGAGACCAATGACCAGGTTACTATTGATGCTGCCAATGCTATCAGGAAATATGGTGTGGGCATCAAGTGCGCCACCATTACGCCTGACGAAGCCAGAGTAAAGGAATTTAACCTGAAACAGATGTGGAAGAGCCCGAACGGCACTATCCGTAACATTTTAGATGGTACTGTTTTCCGCGAGCCTATTGTAATGAGCAATATACCGCGCCTGGTGCCCAACTGGACTGCACCTATCTGCATAGGCCGCCATGCGTTCGGCGATCAGTACCGTGCTACCGATTTCGTTGTAAAAGGCAAGGGTAAGCTTACCATTAAGTTTGAAGGCGAAAATGGCGAAACCATTGAGCACGAAGTATATAATTTTAAGGGCGATGGGGTAGCGTTGGCTATGTACAATACCGATGAGTCCATTATTGGTTTTGCGCGGTCTTGCTTCAACCTGGCTTTACAAAAGAAATGGCCTTTATACCTTTCTACAAAGAATACCATTCTTAAAAAATACGATGGCAGGTTTAAAGACATTTTCGAAGATATTTTCGAAAAGGAATTTAAAGCCGAGTTTGAAAAAAGCAACATTACCTACGAGCATCGCCTGATTGATGATATGGTTGCCAGTGCGCTTAAATGGCATGGTAATTTCGTTTGGGCATGTAAGAACTATGATGGTGATGTGCAGAGTGATACCGTAGCTCAAGGTTTCGGTTCGCTGGGCCTTATGACATCGGTATTGATTACACCCGACGGTCAGACCATGGAAGCGGAAGCGGCACACGGTACTGTTACCCGTCACTATCGCGAATACCAGAAAGGCAACCCTACATCGACCAACCCTATTGCTTCAATTTTTGCCTGGACACGTGGTTTGGCGTTCCGTGGTAAATTAGATAACAACCAGGAGTTGATCAACTTCGCTACAGCATTGGAGCAGGTGTGTATTGAAACCGTAGAAAGTGGCAAAATGACCAAGGACCTTGCAGTTTGCATACACGGCAATAAAGTAAGCCATGGTAAAGACTATATGTACACAGAGGAGTTTTTAGATGCTATCGACGCAAATCTGAAAGTGAAACTTGGTTAATATGGAGTAGCCGGGTTTAATAACCTGGTGTAGGTTAGGTAAAACTTAGTCGCGCAATACTGCCTTCTTTTTTGGAGAGGGTTGGGGTGAGATTTAAATTTTTGTTTGAAAGAAAAGATTATTGCCTTATTTTTGAACAAGAGGAAGGGTTTGTTGGTAAAATACTACCGGCTTTTAGCTTTTGTTATTAGTTTTGGTAAAAGAAGTGCTTAAATAAATATTGTAAATGAAAAAATTACTATTACTCAGCAGTTTGTTCGTAGTATTCTTCGCTTGTAAAAAAGACGATAAAACAAGGCATATCTCCAACTACGGCCAGGCTATTGATAGCATGAATTTTGTTTTTAACAAGACATACATTTTCTATTTCGACAGATCGACTGCAGCCGGAACAAGGCGCGATTCTGACCGTGTTATTTTCAGGGCAAATGGTACCGTTTCTGAAATAGCTAACCGGTTCGATTCTAGTTCTTATACCTTCCCCGATACACTGACCTTCCCAGTCAATACCAGTTTCGACTACGATGTGAATTTCCAGAACATGCCTAATCAGTCCTTGTTCAATTTCTATCCGATAGCTGATTCCATTCGCGGCTATCTGTTACATGACTACCTGAACAATGCAGTAGTAAGCGTATTCAGAACCCGGGGAACGAGTAGCACTGCCAATTTGAAAGTAGTGCCTACCATTGCCGATTCTACAGCATCGGTTGTTGGCTTCATTATTAGTGGTAAATAAAAGACCGAAACTTTATAAAAGCAAAAAGGGTTCAGCGATGAACCCTTTTTTTATGCAATAATATTTATGAGTAACTATTTATTTGCTCCGAGCATTTTGGACGTCCGGAGCAATGATATGATAGTAGTGATGTGTTTTAAAAGGGTGGATTCAACTGTCTGCACTACCTGAATAAAATCCTCACCCCAACCCTCTCCATAAATGTAGAGGGAGGTCAATGTCTGCGCAGTCGCGCAGGTGTTATTTAAAATAAGAATTATGCGAAAATTCGAAATCCACACTTTTGAAATGCAGCCATGTAATTGCATCGGATACTACCTACTACAAACAATTACACCGCATCGGATACTAACTGCTATGTACTAACTACTAAATACTAACTACTATGTACTAACTACTAAATACTATCCTGATTAATAAAGAAGCAAAACACTTCCGCAGGGCCATGCACACCCACAACCAGTGTTTTTTCAATATCGGCAGTGCGGCTGGGGCCGGTGTTCAGGTTTATCATTGATGGCAGGTTATTCTGGTACTTCTTCCTTAAGGCCGTGAATGCATCATCAATGTCGGCCACAATCTGATTGGCATAGGCAAATACAATATGCACAGGGTAGAACACAGGCGTAGTTCTGCCGAGGTTTTGAGCACTACTCAGCATTATTGACCCCGTGCGCGCTACCAGCATTTCGCAGCCTGTAATACAGGCGTTAGCCGCTTCCTGGTAAGGGTCGGCAGGTTCTACAATGTCAATACCGTTTTTATGGAATAGCTTGTAAATACGCTCATCAGCACATAACAGATGCTCCCATCCTTTATTTTCGAAAAGTATATTAATGTTGTCCAGCAATTCCTTTTCATTATCGCAGAAAATGAATTTGCCACCCAGTTTAATAAACGCATCAGCGAATGTTTCTTCAATTGCTTCGCCACTATCTTTATAAAGTTCCTGATTATCTTTTTCCACTTCCGGAAACGGCATCGGGAGTTTATCGCCGCTCAGTCCCTTGCGTATGCGACTTAATATATTTTCTCTGGCCTTTGAAGTAACGAATGTTTGCACAACACAAAAATAACAGGTTTGGCGATAACCATCGCATAAAATGGTGAATAGATACTCACAAGTGTTGCACAATAGCATCCATTACAGTTTCCACCGCAAAGAAATATTGATAACCCTCCCGTCAATAGGTGCCCATAAAGGCTTGAAAGCAGGGTTGACGAATGTACCGGTATACAGGCTTTCCACTTTACTCATTCTGTAATCGAGCAGGTTTTCGCAATTTGCAACCAGCGACACATGCTTGCCGAAATTACGCAGTACCATAAGTGCCATAAAGAAGTAGGCTGGAGTGGGTGTGCCGTCGTAGCGGTACTGGCTGCCAAAATAAGAACCTTCCAGGCCAAACCGCCACTTGTCTTCAATTTCCCGCACCAAAACAAATGCCAGCCGGTTTCTGGAAGTTAGCGGTACAAAGCTATTGCTGGCGAGGTATTTTCTTTGGGCATCTGTGTAGGTGTAGCCGCCATACACTTCCCATTTATGGAGCGTTAGCTTTAGGTAGGTATCGAAACCTGCGGTGATAATGGGCTTCGATTCATTGGCGGCAACTACGTCAATAGGTGTGGTTTGGCTAAAAACAAGCGGATTATTTACTTGTGTAAGGAAGAATGCATGATTGATAAGAATAGAATTGTGTTTGCCCCATTTTCTTTTGTAGTTAACTTCCGCATTATAGCCATAAGAGCGTTCCGAGATGACTGAGGCAGCGATAGGATGTATCAGCAGCGGGTTATATTCTATATCAAGCTGGGCAAAAGGGTTGGGCGTTTTATATCCCATGCCAAAACCAAGGCGCGTAGCAAATGCATCATTAAACCTATGAAAGAAAGCGATGCGGGGCAGTAAAAATGTGCCATAGGTGTTATGGTTGTCCAATCTTAAGCCGCCCTCCAATATGGTATTTTCTTTAAAATGCCACCCCAACTGCGTGAAGATACCTTCCGTAAGGTTTTCAAAATCTCGTATCCTGGTAGTGGGCCGCTGATTTAAAGTGGTGTAATGATCGCCCGATACGTTGATACCTGCTACTAATTCAGCCTTGCCCATAGTTTTATTCAGCGATGCTTCATTGTAGTGGCTCATCTGCATCGCTTCATAATCGGCAATAGAGGGAGAAGAGGTTAATTTATGAAAATAGCTTGCGAGGCCCTTAATAGTGAGTTTGGTGTCGTTATTATAAAAGTGTTCTATGGCATATTCACCCGTATGCCGGTCGCTCCGGTTGAATTCAGTATACGCATGGCTGGCATCTTGCTGCCCGCCATTTAGCAAGTACATATCACCACCCGTGCGCTCATCGAACGTGCCGGAATAGCCGATGGAAATGATGGTTTTGTCGGTTGGGTAGTAGAAGAGCTTGGGGTGCACCAGCATACTGCGCCCTTTAGGCACATCGCTAAAGCCATCGCCATCTACATCTTTCGCTTGCTGGTTTACGTAACCGGCAAATAAGGTATAACCCACTTTTTTATATCGTTTGGCTGCATAGACATTTAGGTCCAGCTCTTTTAAAGACGTATAGTTGGCTACTACATCTGCTTCCTGCGTAAGGGTGGGCTTCTTTGATATCAGGTTTACCAAACCTGCAATTGCACCCCCACCGTATAGTGTTGATGCCGAGCCTTTGATAAGTTCTATTTGTCGCAGATCGAGTGGAGGAATAGTAAGTATACCAAAGCCGCCGGAAAAACCATCGTAAAGCGGCATACCGTCCCTTAATATTTGTGTGTATCTGCCCGAAAGCCCTTGTATGCGCACATTGCTGTTGCCCGATGTTGCCGAAGATTGCTGTATCTGCACACCGCTCACGTCGCCTAAAATACTGGCTATATTACCGGGCCGTATACCCACTTCTTCGCTCATTTCTTCTTTACCCAGTACTTCTACTTTAAGCGGGCTGTTTTCAATAGACTGGCTGCTGCGGGTGCTTGATATCAGGGTTACTTCCTCCAGTTCTGCCGTTTTGGGCAATAAATAAATGGTATGCGACCCGGTATCTGTTGCCAGGAAATCTACAAATTGCGCTTCATAGTTTGGCGCATCTATTTCAATAAGATTTTTTCCATTTTGTAAAGCTACAATAGCCGTGCCTGTAGTATCTGCATGTTGCGGTGCAGCATCATTGTTTCTTAATGTTGCCGTTGTAACGGGGCGCTTTGTTGCAGCATCTGCAATAGTGAGCCGGAGTTTGTTTTGTGCCATGGCCACGTTGCAGGCCATTAGCAATATGTTGATGAGCAATAATATTTTTTTCATGTTGTAGTCGGTTTGTGCCTTTTCAAGAGCGGGAAATAAATACATGGCAAGCCGTGTAAACCCTTGAAGGTATACACGCGCCTGCCATGCTGTAAATGAGGGTAGTTAGTCCTTTACCTCTTTTATGAAGTTGCCTTTTTTGTCAAAGATCAGGTCTTTCCCATTTACCTCAGCTTCATAAACAGTTGTGCCATCCGCTTTAGTAATTTCGGCTGCATCTTTTATTTTCCCCTTGGTTTCGGCATATTTTTTGGCGGCTGCAGGCAGGGTAGCAATGGGTATAGCTACCTCTGTTTCTTCTTTTTCACCACCTGCGGAATAGACTACCGACATCTTTTTGCCATTATTAGTGAATGATGCTTCGTAGCTTCCGTGTTCCTTTTCCCACTTTACTTTTGTAGCTCCTGAATACTCTTTTTGGAATGCAGTTTTAATGTTAGCTGGAATGGTCGGGTTCTTTTTATCTGCCGCATTTATGTTGAAGGCGCAAAGCAATGCTATCGCCAGAACGAATGTTTTTTTCATTTTAAGTAATTTATTGTGTTGAAATAATGAAGCCTTAATAAATATTGACTGAAATGCAAAAATCAGGCAATAGGAGGGCGGAAGACCTGCGAAAGATGCGATGCTGCCAGGCTTACTTTACCGCTGATGGGATAATCTCGTTCAATGGAGATAATTAAAATTGTTGAAG
Organism: Chitinophagales bacterium; assembly: GCA_038228575.1. Taxonomy (GTDB): domain Bacteria; phylum Bacteroidota; class Bacteroidia; order Chitinophagales; family Chitinophagaceae; genus Flavipsychrobacter. The sequence goes on from JBBRPD010000051.1 coordinate 24,810, forward strand.
TGGCAGGTATGCCAATTTTAGTAGTAAAAAGTGCAAATGCCTGAACAGGGGTGTGTTGGTAATTAGGCTGGTGAGGCTTCTCGTGGCTATCACTATCATGGTCATCACTTATATTGGCGAGGTGCTCAAAAATAAAATCAAGTGCATTTAAATCAGGGTCTTCCAATGCGCACTGCCTGTACATATCAGGTATCTCCCGAGCATACGACAGGTCGCCCAAAGGAAACAGGATGGTTCCTAGTACATAGTACAACAGAATAGCAAATGTGCCGATTTTTTTCACTGTATTCAAAAATATGCAATTAAGCGCAAAGTGCAATCGTACTGCGAAAAATTAGCTAGCGGTATTTGTCAGGGTGTTGGGGCTATTTCCTGCGACCAAACAACGTTTTCTAACTTTTTACGTTCATTTATTATGCTGCCGCGGTACGACGATTGTCTTTCCCAGGTATTATTTGCCGGATTCCAGCATTCGAGGAGTGCATCCCAAAGCAACTTTTTCTCCAGCGAAATAATATACAAATTACCATAAGGCAGGCACATGGAAACGAATATCTCGCTCCCCGGCATTTCAATTACATTTCCGCCCATGGTCCAGGTGTCTTTTAAAGTAGCCGCTTGTTCCTTGCTGTATGGGTAGGTATATTCCCATACCTTTTGCAGTTTTTCGCTATTATTGGCGGGCTCCTTCAGCATGAGTACTGAAGGTGTTACGCCATCGTTGCAGAAATTATTATTAAATAGGAAAAGGTATCCTTTTTTCGATATTTTACAACTGTGCTGGTTACAAAAGAAGGCCGATGGATCATCCGTTGCGTCCCGGCTGATAGCTGTGTTTCTACCGTATACATTGGTAACTATGCCATCAGGATACCTGATCTTGATTACCTGACTGGTATTTTTGTAGCTTAAATAAACGTATTTATTTTTATTGTCAAAGAAAAAGGCGTTCTCGTGGTTCTCCTCAAGTGATTTGGCATGGAGTGGTTGCTTGGTGTAATATTCCTTGTAATAGTCAGATGACTTCCACGACCATACTACATTGTTGTTGGTATCGTATTCTATGATGGTGCCAAATGGCGTTTGCTTGTACGGCATGCCAGATGCTATTTCTTCCTTAGTCAGAATATGAATAACAGAATCACCTGTTGCACTTTTTATTCTGTTCCATTCTACCATTTCAGTACCTAATACCATGTAGTCGTTATTGGGCAGTATACTCAACTGGTGGTGGTATCTTTCGGTATTATCGCCGCTCACTTTTCCGTCGTTAGGCGATTCCCAAAGTATTTGCCCGTCATAATTGATTTCATAAGCGAGTTCGAATGTTGTAAACGTGATAGTGCCCCTGTGGGAGATCCTTAAATTCCTGATTTCCGTTGATTCATCAAACTTGCCGGGTACATTTGGTAAAAACCACACGGGGTGCCCTTTCATATCATACAAAGTGTGATTTTTATCTGTAAACACATATGCATCCTTATACTTTTCAGCTTGTTTTAAAACGCGCAGCCTATAGGGTCGCCTACCCAAAAACTGCGGCAGCGGTAAAACCTTAAAATGATGAAGTTCGCTTACATATAGCGATTTGTTGCCGACTTTATAAGTTATGCGCCAGGTGTATAGCTGGTTGAAAGAAGCTACCTCTATTACCTGCCTGTTGGTTGTTACGGCGTATGAACTGGTAATATGAGCATCAAATTCCGGACCGGCTGAATAATATCCATCAGCAACATCAATTTGATAGTTATCAATATTGGCGATGGCAGGGAACGATATGCCGATGAGCCTGTAATGTAACAGGCTGTTTTCAACCGGAGTGACCTGGGCAGATAACACGTTGACAATAAATAAACTAATGAGCGTACAAAAAACTGATCGCATGGTGACTTGATCCAAAAGTTATAAATAGGAGGGAAGATACTAATTAAAAGTGAGTATACATGCGGGTTTCAGGGTAAAATAGCTGTTAAAGCGATACTTATATCCGGGTATTTATCGCTTGCAATTTTGAGTTAAAAAGGAAAATATTTAATTTGTAAATCAGGCGTTGCATTGGCGGGCATTTGGGGCATTGAATATCAATGGTATGCCTATATTTGTGCTGCATCTATTGCATATAATTGTTTAACTACCCGAAGGAATATTATTAAATGGTCGTCTAAATTTATGTTATGGAAAATAACAGCAAGCAGGAACAATGGATTGACGAGGTTATGGACAGCGTTAATGGTATGCTGCGCATACCTGCAAGCCCCTTTATGTTTGAAAAAGTAACACGGCAATTGCAAAGTACAGGGAAGGGTGAAAAAAGCACTGCGGCATTGTTTATTAAAGCCGTTGCAGCGGCCGCTATTTTGCTGTTGTTAGTAAATGTAGCGTCCATTATTCACGTATCACGCAAAGCACAGGTCGTTCCGCAGCAAAGTGTTTACCAGAGTGTAAGCGATGATATCAGTTATTTGTCAGATGATAGTTATTAGTAGATATGGAAGCAAAATCGGGAAGTAAATTTTTAGGATGGTTGGTAGGCTTGCTGGTGCTTTGTAACATAGCCCTGTTGGTCACTATCTGGATAAAGCCGAAAAATGCAGACTGCGCCCCGGGAAGACCGCCGGTAAATAATCACAGAGGTGGCCCGGGTGGTAATTTCAACGACCAGTTGAGCTTCACCAAGGAGCAAAATGACCGGTTCATACAAATGCGCGCCGAACAACATGAAAAAATTGACAGCCTCAAAAAACTGGCCAAGGACGCGCGTGAATTATTTTTTGCAGGGTTGAAAAATGGAAATCAGACACCAGCGCAACTGGATTCGCTGGGTACTGTTTTAGGCAATTACCATAAATTGATAGAGTTACAGACCTATAGTCATTTCAAGGAAGTTAAGGGAATGCTTACTGATGTGCAGAAGCCGTTGTTCGATAGTATTATAACGGATGTGCTCCGTTCCATGCCGGAACAGCCAAGGTTTAAGGGTGATGGTATGAGAAGAGGAGGGCCGCCCGGCGACAGGGGACACAGACCACCACCTCCTCCCGGAGAAATGGAGGGGCCACCGCCACCGGGCCCAGGTGAATAATAGCACGCCAGCAGCAGTCTTGAATGAAATTATCTTTTCCGGCCTAATAATTTCCGGCAATAAAGGTTTATCGCTATTTTTAGACCTCATTACAACCGTATGGCGAAAAATATTAAGCAGGATAATAAACCAGTTGAACAAAAAAGAGGGCAGGGAAGTAATGTAACAACTGCCGCAGCACCCAAAGCACCACACAAATATTCAATTTTCGACTTTCGTACACAGGCAATAATACTGGCTATTCTGGGCTTTGTATTTTATGCCAATACCTTCAGCAACGAATACGCCTTCGATGATATGATGGCGATAGTTGATAATGCGTACGTACAAAAGGGCGTTGCGGGTATTGGCGATATTATGACCCATGATGCGTACCAAAGCTATCTGGAACAACGCAACGGCGGGAACGAACTTGCCGGCGGCCGGTACCGTCCACTGTCTATTATAACCTTTGCCATAGAACAGCAGATACTGGGCGTAAATGCCGACCCTGCCGAAAACAGCAATACTGCAGCCGACCGAACTCCGGACCTGGAAAAGAAGCTGGTTACAGATATGCATGTACGGCATGTAATAAACGTACTGCTATACATTGCCGCCATTATAGCGCTGCTGGCTTTTTTGCGGCAAGTGGTAGTGCCTGACGACCCGCTGCTGGCGTTCCTGGCTGTCGTTTTGTTTGCCATACATCCGCTACACACCGAGGTTGTCGCTAATGTAAAGAGCCGTGATGAAATACTTTCCGTATTATTTATTTCTCTTACATTTATTAAAGCCTTTAAATATAAAGTAACCCAACAACGTAAAGACATGGTATGGGCTTGTGTCTTTTTCTTTCTGGCATTGCTTTCAAAGGAATATGCCGCCACGCTATTGGTATTACTGCCGCTTGCATTCTACATGTTTGGTAAGCAGGAAAACATAAAAGATAGTGTAAAGGGCATTTTACCATATCTTATTCCTTTCTTTATTTACTTCTTGTTCAGGCGCACATCGGTAGTAGCAGCAATGGAAGATGCGGAGAAAGACATCATGAACAATCCTTATTTTTACGCGACGGCTATGCAAAAGGCTGCGACGGTAATACTGGTGTTGCTCGATTATCTCCGCTTGCTATTCATACCCCATCCATTGGTTTCCGATTATTCTTTTAACCAGATCCCTTATACCAATTTTGGTAACCCAATGGTATGGTTATCTATAGTCGTTCACCTGGGCATGATAGGCACTATGATATGGCTTATCATCAGGCGTAATTTTATTGGGTTTGCAATAGCTTTTTACCTGGTGAACCTTGCGCTTATCAGCAATGTATTTTTTAATATAGGTGCGCCAATGGGAGAAAGGTTGGTGTTTCATTCTTCGGTTGGGTTTACACTCATTATAGGGTGGTTGCTTTATACCCTGTATAAAGCCATTAAACCTGAAAGCGCGGCAAATGGTGCTGTTGGTGCTGTAATGGTAGTACTGATAGTTGTTTGCGGATACCTGACTATTTCCCGCAATCCGGATTGGAAGAACAATAATACGCTGTTCATGGAAGATGTTAAGAAATCGAGTAATAGTGCCCTCGTTAATTCCAACGCAGGCGCTGCTTGTATGATGTTTGCCAAGCAGGTTGGCGACAGCCCCAAACGCATTGAGTGGTTCAACAAAGCCATCGGTTATTTTACACAGACCATAAAAATTAACCCTACCCACTATTTTGCTTATGTAAACCGTGGGCTCTGTAAGTTCAATATGGGCATGCAGGGGCCTGCTGTAAGCGACTGGGATACCGTGCGTAAATACACACCTCAGCAAGTAAATGTAAACCGTTACCTGGATATTGCAGGGAAGACGTTGTTTAGTATAGGTAATAAATACAAGAGTGAAAATAAGCTGGATTCTGCCATTTATGCCTTTAGTTATGGTGTAATTGCAGCGCCAAATGTGGGTGAAATGTGGTTTAATTTAGGCAATACTTACTTTAGTGTACAAAAGTACCATGATGCGGCAATTGCCCTGGAAAAAGCAGCCAAGATCATGCCTAACAGGCCAGATGTTGCGCAGTTCTACCAACAGGTGAAGGCGCTTGATAAATAGCTACAATTAAATACGGTTTTAGTACAGCTGTGCGGGTAGCCTGACAGCATACGTGTAGTCACTATCAGGTAATTAAAGTAATTTGTGTTAGTTGGGGCAATCTCTTTCGTGTTCGTTAAAGCAATCCCCGAGGATTTGCCATTAATAATTGAAAAGAAATTTCAGGAAATGCAGGCCGATGTAAGCCCCGGTGTTAATTATGTCGTTTTTGTTATGGTAACGGGGGCGTTGTTCTTTGCCGCTGTTTACCATACCGTGTTATTCTATTACAACAGGCTGAGGCTTATAGGGCACTATTCCGTTTATTTGTGGAGTGTTTTTGTTTACTGTTTCATACGCTGCGTTTGCTTCCACGGCATTCCTTATGTCCGGTACTTTTCGGCTGACGAGATTTTGCAGATGGCTTCGTTTGCGCTTTACATTAAATTTACCAAAGTGGCATTGGATCTGCAGCCGCAACAAGATAAACTGGCATACCGATACAGTACAATAGCACCCGAAGTAATGCTGGTGTATGTAGTCTTGCATAGCTTTTTACATTATACAGCTTATGTGCACAAATGGGGAGTAATAGCGTACATGGTCGTTTACCTTGCTGTTCGTGTTTTTTTACTCTTTATCGGGTTTATTAGCCTGGTGGCGGTAATAAGAAAACGGACTACACCATATTACAGGTATATATTTTACGGCATTTTAAGTTTAATAATTGTGGGGTTGCTGGCTACATTAGTTGAAGTAGTGTGGAAGCAGAATAATTATGTAGATGCACTTGCCGTGCTAGGCGTAGGCTACCTTATAGATGTGTTCTTTTTCTCGGGTGCCATTAGTTATAAGATGCGGACCGAGACAATAGAAAAAGAGAAAGCAATTCAGAGGGTATTGGAGCAGGAACTGGAAATACAGAAGAATGCCATGGAGCGGCTTGTGATATCTTTCAGGGTTAAAGAAGAAGAGCGTAGTCGTATAGCTACCGAACTGCATGATGAAATAGGATCGACCATAAGCTCCATATCCATATTAAGCGATGTAATAACAAAGGAAAAGAATGATACCAGCCGAAAGTCGATGCAGGAGGAGATCAAGAGCAACGCCAAACTGATCATGGAAAAAATGGATGACATTATCTGGAGCCTCAATCCGAAGAATGACTCCATGGAAAAAATGTTATTGCGCATCAGGCAATTCGCCACACCTTTGTTCGAGGTCCGCAATATCAGTTATGAATATGACATTAGCAGCGATGTTTTCGATATTCCATTACCCATAGAAAAGCGGCAGCAGGCTTACCTCATCATAAAAGAAGCCATCAATAATTTAATAAAACATGCAGCATGCACCGAAGCTTCGGTTTCGGTTAATATTATGCAGGCAACCAATTTGGTGTTCACCGTTTGCGACAATGGCAGGGGGTATAAAACAGATGATGAATCGCAAGGCAATGGCATGCATAATATGGTGCAGCGGGCAAAGAACATGGGTGCCGCAATTGATTTCGTATCTTCGCAAGGCAAAGGCACATCAATGACCCTGGTAATAAAAATAGGATAAACATCTGATAGGACTTAATAGAACTAATGCGCAATTTTACCCCCGATGATAAAAGTAGGTATCATAGAAGATAATACCGCACTGCGGGGAAGCCTTACAAAACTAGTGAACAGCCATGAAAATATGGCGTGTTTACTTTCGGTAAACTCACTAATGCATATAATAGGCGACCTGGTGAATGCCATGCCCAATATTTTGCTCATGGATATAGGGCTGCCGAATATTTCGGGCATTGAAGGTGTAAAAATGGTGAAAATGAATTTCCCTGAAATTCAGGTCTTGATGTTTACTGTTTTTGAAGATGAAGACAAGATATTCGATGCCATACGTAATGGCGCATCGGGCTATTTACTGAAGAAAACACCCCCTGAAGAAATAATTGCTGCCATAATTGAGTTGCAGGCCGGCGGCGCACCCATGACCGCTAGTATAGCCAGAAAAGTAATACAGTCTTTCCAGCAACAGGCAGTACCGGCAACGCAGGACTATAGCCTTACCGCACGGGAAAAAGAGATATTGTATGGATTGGTGGAGGGCCTCAGCTACAAGAAAATTGCAGAAAAGTATTTCCTCAGCATAAGCACGGTCCGCACGCACATCTGCAACATCTATGAGAAATTGCACGTTAACTCAAAATCGCAGGCCGTGGCGAAAATTTTACAAAGCCCAAGCCTCTGAAAAATCAGATGTTTATCTGATTGCCGGGGCTTTTTTCATGCACTTATTTTGTAGCGTCAATTACAAAATCGATTCGCATGAAAAAAATGATAGCTTGCCTGGTTTGCTTTAATTTCGGTATTGCTGCCAACGCACAGATAGTGAAACCTAAAGAGGTAGCAAAAGAAGCCGGAACTAATACCGTGAACGGTGACATAAGGTCAGGCATCAACAATGGCGTAGACAAAGCGAATAGTGAGCTGAAGGGCCTTTTCAAAAGAAAGAAAACCAATGAGAGCAAACCGCAAGAGCAGCAACCAGCAAAACCGGCAGAAGCCCCGGTGGCAAAGGCAACCGCTAATACTAGCCAGAACGGTTATTTTAAAGCATACAATAACTATGATTTCGTTCCGGGTGACAGGGTAGTGTTTGAAGATAACTTTGCTGACGACCAGGACGGCGAGTTCCCTGCCCACTGGCAATTAGGCGCAGGTCAGGGTGTGCTGAATAAAGTAGGCGACTACGAAGCCTTGCTGCTCACTAACGGAAATTTTGCGCATGTTAGTCCGTTAATAAAAGGCACCACTTATTTAACAGATACATTCACCATTGAGTTCGATAGCTATACTACGGGCGGGTACGGTCCGCACTTATTCTTCTATGCCAGCAATGCAGATGCGAAGGCTGCCAATAATGATCTTGCCGAAGTGAACATTTGCGGCGGCAATATTTGGGAGGGGGTTAATGTGACTAATCATGATAAATCAGTTGACCTGAAAGGTGACTATCCTGCTGACTTGCGCGAGGACAGTTACAAAAATAAGTGGCATCACGTTGCAATTGCTTACCGCAACCATCAGCTAAAAGTATATGTAGATCAGTATCGCATTATTGCGGTACCTAATTTGCCCGTAACACCAAGGGCTTTCGATATGGAGGGTATTGGCGATGCTGCTGCCCCAATAATTATTGCCAATGTGAAGGTAGCCAATGGTGGCAACATGAATATGTACAGCAAGAAGTTTACAGATAGCAAAATAATAACCCACGGCATCAATTTCGATATTGACAAAGCCAGTATAAAACCTGAAAGTATGGGCACGCTGAACATGATTGTAAAAGTGATGACCGAAAACCCTGATGTTAAGTTTGAAGTAGACGGACATACCGACAATAGCGGAGCCGCAGCACATAATGCAACACTTTCTCAGCAGCGTGCAGAGGCGGTTAAGGCGCAACTCATTGCTATGGGTATTGACGGTGGCAGGCTTAGTGCTAAGGGCTTTGGCGATTCAAAACCGATAAGCAGCAACGCTACCATTGAAGGAAAAGCGAACAACAGAAGGGTAGAATTCATCAAGAAATAGGCATCCATTTATCACTAACAATTTAAAAACGAATATTATGAAGAAGACAATTTTATTTATTGCAGTGGCAACAACATTCGTATTTGGTTGCTCAAAAAAAGACAACACCACACCGGCAACCCCCGTAACACCAGCAACGGGAAACCTATATATTAATGGTGTTGCATACAGTGAAGTAGAAGGTAAGGACACCATAACCAACGACTTTTTTGGTATAGCGGGTAATTTGCTTGCGGCAAGAGGGCTTACCAGCGATAACCTGAAACAGCAGGTAATTTATCTTGTTTTCAAAAATAATATGAGCAGGCCTGGTGCAGGTAGTTACCCGATTGGTGTTACTGCTACTAACTATGTAAGTATAGTTGTAAATGATACTTCTGCTGCCGGAGAGGGTCTTTACTCTTCTGATAGTGTTACACTGGTTAGCGCAGCCGTTACCATCAATTCAGGCAAGATCACAGCAACAATACCAACTATAAGGCTTACGGGGCTTTTTACACCAACAGGTGGAGATACACGTAATGACACTATTACTATTTCAGGCACAGTAATAGAAAAATAATGATTGCGGCAAGCTTTCTTAAATACTCGATGATAGCGCCTGTAAAATAGATTTGGTCCGTTAGAAACTAAAAAATGATGAAGAAGATTTTTGCGGTGCTCGCACTGGTGGCAATATGCTTAAACGCGCAAGCGCAAAGCGGTTTCAGAAAGTTGCGTGCTGAAGAAATTACGTACATAAACAGTATGCACGCCGCCATGTATGCAGCAACCCCACACACCTATAAAAACTGGCGCGTGGTAGCTGACGATGCAAAATTTGATGCCACAATGTTCTGGTGTACCGACCCGCCCGATGGCGTAGATTGCAAAGGCGATTGCCCTACAATACTCGGAGTTGGCGACCCTTATCTGCTAAGCTACAATGCCGAATACACCATGACTGGTGAGGAAAGTAGCACAATAGCGGTCACGTCAATATCGTTAATAAAAGACTTTAACAATGGCGAGCAACTTGCCGCGTCGCAAAAATATGCAGCTAAAACAAAAATGAAGATGAATATAGTCTTCAATATGGACGGTTCCCCATTCTCATTCAGCTACTGTGCCGCAACACCATTAGAAACTTTGCAACTGCCGGTTGCGTCAACCCTTGCCGTCTTGGGCAGGCGCTCGGTAAATTGTCCTATACTTGATGGTGGTCGCGCATCCATGTCGGGCGATTATTATGACCGTGCGCTAATAGTGTTAGGTAAGCCGGGCACGAAGAAAGGTGCTGAAAAGACAAGCGACGGTCTGACTACCGTTACCTATGCTGTTGGTTTTGATAAAAGCAAAATAGGAAAGTTAGCCACTCAGAATATAATTATAGAACTGAAAGGCGATGCCGAAGACATTAAAGAGTTGATAAAACTTATAGATTGGCAGAAGCTCAGTGCAATGCTAGGCAAATAAGGAATGGATATTTTAAGGGGTTTTAAAGAGCGAAGGACAACTATGAAAGGGTATTTTCTGTTTTTGATGTGCGGTTGCACTATGGCATTTTCGGCCGCCAATGCGCAAAGCGATGCTGATGCGGAACGTTTGAAAAAGCAGATACTTTCTATGCAAAACGACCCTGCGAAATTGATGAAGTTCCGCGATTCGATGGTGAACGCGGTTTTAAAGCAACAGGCAAAAAAGCTGCCTAATGGCGATCAATTGCTATTGACACACCACTACGATACTACTTATACTACGGTAAAGTTTAAATACTATTATAAATCGACAATAACCGGTAGCAATAGTGGCTCGTTGACAATAACACTTGGCGGTAGCTCTGCAAAAGCCCCGATGATGTATGAGGCTAATGGCCACTGCCTTGTGCAATGTGCAATGGTGGATGATAAGGAGGCTAATATTTCTTTTATGGATAAGGAAGCCCAAAAATTAGATGCATCGCGGCAATATATGTCTACACAACAAGATCGCGAAGCCAATAATATGGCTCGGCAAATGTCTTTTTCATCAATGATGATTAAGGATCATTCTGTAAAAGCCAATGCAACATATACTGACATCAGCCAAGGTTATTCCAGTATACTCAAGTCGTTGGATAATGCTCAGGTAGGTTTTTCCTACGACCCAGTAGAAAATATTTCAACAATAGGCGTTGGAGGGGCAGTTACCTTGATACATCTTAATCCTCAGCGGGAAGAACATGCCGGCATTGGCGTATCTGCAGCTACCGATCCGTCGAAAGCAAAAATAGTAGGCCTCGCAAAACCGACATCTGACCCTGATGCAGCTTATGCCATAGTTACGAAGACTAAAAATGGCTTCCATATCACGTATACGCGCATAAAGCAGGTCAACGAAAACCATGCGCAAAGCAACATAATGGAAACGCTTGAAGTGGAAATTGGCGAGCCCCTGCAGCAGTACGAAGCTATAATAAACCCGTACAAGTGCAAGTATGAAACCTTGTTACCTAAAGGCCCTAAAGTGGATGGAAGCAATGATAAGAAAGGTGATGATAGTATGCGCTTTAATATTGTGGTGCAGGATAAAAAGCAGCCAACCAAAAAATATGCTGGTAACTATACTGTAAAATGGGCGTTAAAAGATGTGACAAAGTATCCCGGTTTTTGCAGCAACTATCCAACTTTGGACAATAAACCTAACAAAGAGCCTGACCTTAAAATTTCAGATTCAATAAAAGCTGATGTAAATTTTGATGGCGCAAACGTTACAGACAACACAGCAACGTCAGTTGCAAATAAAGGCGACCTTGCGGTAGTGCGTGTATTTTGTAACGACTACGGAGCCTGGGGTAAACTGGATGCCATTGTAACGCTGGATGATGGTACGGTACTCACTGCCCATCCGTATTACAGCAATGAAGCTGAATATATAACCATACCATTTGATAAGGACGGCAACAAAATTGCTGATGCATGGGAAAAGGCAAATAACATTTTAGGTCGTGTTTATCCTGCTGAATGGGACGAGGATGTAAAACCAGATAACAAGCATAACGGAGATAATATCCCGCTTATTGACGAGTATCGGGGTTTTCTGGTAGAAGATGATGACTACAAGCCTATCCATACGCGCTTGTCGCCTAACGATAAGGAACTATTCAGCATTGCACAGACCAATAGCAGCAACAATGCTAAAGTGTATAAAAATGCCATTAAGAAAGGTACTACCTGCTATACAAAAGCAACTGATGTAAAAGTGTTTCATTTTACTGACGAAAAATACGGGCAGAAAGAAGGTGACCACATGGACTACGGCACATGGGTAAACTACAATAGTCCGCTTAGCTTGAAAACCCATGGTGTGTCCATTTATGCCTATGATGTAGCCAACCCGGCGGGCCTTACTGATCCAACAAAAAAGCAGTCAATGGCTTCCACGGGCGGTATAAGTGCAGTAGCAGATCTTAATGGTTATACCGGGGCGCAGGTTCCGGATGAAACAAAGAGTGTTTACCTGTGGATATACGACCTGGAACATTACAATGACTTTACAGCCATGGCACCCAAATGGTATCTGCCTGCTAACCCTGACGGGAATAACTGGTGGAATAAGATTGCCAACAAGCACGTAATACACGCCAATAATATTTTCCATGTAAAAATGGATACCCTGCACCTGTCAGATATTGTGAAGCCTCGGGCATTAAAGAATCTCTCTCTCATGGTATCATATATTGTAGCACATGAGTTATGCCATGCCACTAATGTACACCACCATCACTTACCGAAAGAGGACGCAGGTTCCTACCTTGGTGTAAGTAATTGCCCGGTAAGATATTGGATGGATGCAACAACTGATACTGACTGGGCCGATTGGGTACCGATGTTCCTATCAGGTTTATGGGACCCTACCACTATGACTACGCCTTATGGGCCATACGACCGCATAAGGCTCTGCACAAAAGACGATAATTGTTTTAGCCAGCTGAAATTAAAGAAGTAGGGTAGTGCTGCAATGAAGAATGGAAGCTTATACCATTTATACATAATAAACCGGCAGGGTTGCGATTGTTGTGTACCTACCGGCACACGGTTTATTTAATTGGTTAGCAACTACAAACCTTTTGCACTTACCAGCGCAATGACATGATTTTAGCGCCGTATTTTGAT
>JBBRPD010000052.1:0-37661 GCA_038228575.1 Chitinophagales bacterium
AACTTAGCACAATAGAATCACCAATACAGAACGCGACATCAGCACCTAAATTAAGCGTGGGAACCGGTATAAATGCCACGTTGAAGGTGTCAACCGTTACCGAACAGCCAATGGTTTTAAATACCCAGTAAGTGCCTGAAGCAAATGCGTTTATTGTGGTGGCTGTGCTACCGGTGTTCCAGCGGTAGCTGGTAAAACCCGCTGTAGCTGTTAATGCCAGTGGCGCTGTAACTATACAAGGTGTATAGGTATTTGATGTACCCGCAGTGGTATCCGGTATAATAAAACGAACATGAAAACTATCGGTGGTTACATTGTTGCAGCTATCTGCAGCCCACACCCAGTAAGTGCCCGCGGTGGTAGCGCTGTATGTTGCCGTTGTCGCACCACTTGACCAGTGGTAGGTGGTAAAGCCAGGTGTAGCCCGAAGTGTTACCGGGAAAAAGTAAGTACACACATCAGTATCGTGTATATGAGTGGTGCTAACGGGTATAGGGCTTGTAAGCACTATGGTGTCAATTTCTTTATGGCAACCACCGGTATCAACAAGCACCCAATAAGTGCCCGGTGCTGTGGTTACATGGCCAGCGGCTGTAGTGCCATCGTTCCATAAATAACTGGTAGTTGTGGCACCCGTTGTGCGGCCCGGAAGTATAATGCTGCCGCCAGCAGGTATGCAGGCTACTGTATCTTTACGGGTAAATGTGGTGTCGCCACCTGCAGTGGAGAAAAATAAATTGGGCAAACCGAACGAGTTAGTGGTGCCCGAACTAAGCGTGACGGCAGAAGGCGTATAACCACAACCGGAGCCGCCCACATTTGGCGTATTTATACCGCCTAAAACCGATGTGCCGTATGTTTTGATCATGTATATTTTTCCATCAGGGCCAAGTTTCATATCGCCACCCGATAGTGATGCCACAGTATAACGCGATGCGCGTATGGCAGCAGCGCTGCCCGCAGTAAGATCGTACTGGTACGTAGCACTACCAAAACTACCTGTGTATAACTTGGTATTATCTGGCGAGAACTCTACCCCATACTCTGTATGCGTAGAATCTAACCTGATGCAATTGGATACTACCCCAGTGATTGCATCAAAATCATACAGTTCAGCCCCCACACCGTTGGCTACATACGAGCCCCCATTATAACTTGTGGAGGCCAGCTTGGTGCGATCGGGCGAAATTCGGAGCATGCCTATACTGTAGCCATAAGAAGCCGTGAATGTGCCAACTGATGATATTACAGGCGTAGCGATTCCTGATACTGAAAAATTATACGCATAAAAATCAAGCGAGGTCTCTTTGTGGCAAATAAGCCATATATCGCAACCATTGCCGGCTACTGCTATCATTCTTTCGCCCATACCTGTTGCGAAGGAAGTGCCGCGGGTGCTGGCAACCACATCGCCCAGCCCGCCGGCAAGGGTCATATCAACAATGCAATATTGCAACCTGCCCGATGTTGTATAGCTTTCCAGAGAAAAAACATAGTATTGAGATGCAGTACCAATTACCGGAATAATAAGTGCCGCCTGCGATGTGCTACTAGGCGTATAAGATACTATGGCACTACCCGACGGCATAACCGCACCAGTGCGGTTATACACATTGTAGCCGCTGGTGTAAAACAGTAAATTACCACTGGCATCACTCACTGCAGCGCACCCCTCATTGGTACTGATGCTGGTAGAAATGGCCGTTGGCGTACCCGAGGTAAAATCCAACCCCGCCGAGGTGCCAAAAGCCCATATTTTATTTTGATTTGTATTATACTGGGCAAGTAAATGTAGCGGCGCTAAAAGTAATAACAGGCAAGTGTAAATGAGTTTCTTCATAACATAAGTATTTTACCGCCGTGGATGACAGCAATTTCACTTAGTGAACATAAGCCAATAATTCGACATAAAAAAATATTCTTTGCATTACTTATAAAATATCGAAATTATATAACCGCTGGTTAATACACAAAAATAAAGGGCAGCCACACTGGTGACTGCCCTTTATAAAAAATACTGTTATTTAAACTATGCGCCCACCATTACTTTTGGTGCAGCTGAACGAATTTCTTCGTTAGCCTGTGCCGCATATTTTTCGAAGTTTTTAATGAACAAACCAGCTAATTCGTTAGCCTTTTTATCGTAAGCTTCTTTATCAGCCCATGTGTTACGTGGCGTAAGAATTTCAGCAGGAACGCCAGGCACTGTAGCTGGCATCAGCATACCGAAAACCATATGCGGTACGTACTCTACATTGTTGAGGTCGCCACGCATAGCGGCATTGATCATTGCACGGGTGTAGCTCAGCTTCATACGGCTACCTGTACCATAAGCGCCACCACTCCAACCAGTATTAACCAGCCATACGTTCACGTTCTTGTCCTCATCCAGTTTCTTGCCTAACAATTCAGCATATTTCGCAGGGTGAAGTGGCAGAAATACACGGCCGAAACAAGCAGAGAATGTTGTCTGAGGTTCTGTTACACCTACTTCAGTACCGGCAACTTTTGCAGTATAGCCACTAATGAAGTGGTACATAGCCTGAGCCTTGGTTAACTTAGATATAGGAGGCAGAATACCGAACGCATCGCAGGTAAGGAAGAACACATTCTTAGGCTGACCACCATAAGAAGGTTCTTTTGCATTTGGGATAAAGTCGATAGGATAAGCTACGCGGGTATTTTCTGTGATAGAGCCATCAGCATAATCAACAGAATTAGTACCCGCATGGAACTTAATATTTTCCAACAAAGCACCCGGTTTTACCGCAGCAAATATTTCCGGCTCTTTTTCAGCGCTCAAGTCAATACATTTTGCGTAGCAACCGCCTTCGAAGTTAAATACAGAACCGTCAGCCCATCCATGCTCGTCATCACCAATCAAGGCGCGGCTCGCGTCAGCACTCAGGGTAGTTTTACCTGTACCGCTCAAACCGAAGAACAAAGCTACATCGCCATCTTTGCCTTCATTGGCAGAGCAGTGCATGCTTAATACTTTATGGTTGTGTGGC
This sequence comes from Chitinophagales bacterium, assembly GCA_038228575.1. Taxonomy (GTDB): domain Bacteria; phylum Bacteroidota; class Bacteroidia; order Chitinophagales; family Chitinophagaceae; genus Flavipsychrobacter. Next base: position 3,012 of record JBBRPD010000052.1, read on the forward strand.
AATACAAAGTTCAATACGCCGAAGATACCTTTCTTCATTTCGCCTGTGTATGCAGAACCGCCTATCAAGATAACTTTACGTGTAAAGTTAACGATAGTGAAGTTACCCTGGCGGGTGCCGTCAGTAGCAGGATCTGCTTCAAAACCCGGAGCCTGTACAATAAGCCAGTCGTGGTTCTGACTAGCAATTTCAGCCTCAGTAGGACGCAGGAAAAGGTCGTTGCAGAACAGGTTAGCCCATGGTGTTTCGTTCACCACACGGATGTTTAACCTGTAGGTAGGGTCAGCGCATGCGTAAGCATCGCGTACCCAAACTTCCTTACCTTCCATATATGCACAAACCTTATCGTAAAGCTTGTCGAAAGCTTCGGGAGTAAAAGGTATGTTCACATCACCCCAATCCACGCTGTCTTGTGTTATAGCATCCTTTACAGTGAATTTGTCTTTTGGGGAACGGCCGGTGAATTTTCCGGTGTTCGCACAAAGGGCACCTGTATCATTCAGCACACCCTGCCCTAATTCCAAAGTCTTGCTCACCAACTCTTCCGGAGAGAGATTCCAATGTGCGATACCTACATTTAAGCCCAACTGAGATAAGTTGAACGATTGGTTCTTTTTACCAAATTCCTGCATAAATTTTCTTTTTTAAGAGTATAAAACAGGCGGCAAAAATAACAAATTAACTTCTAAATGTGTGCTTTAAGTGCCTGAATTTTAAAATGCGTTATTTACACCCTCCAAAACCTGCTAAACTTGTGCGTAAATAGGTGGCGACATATCCACCTACGCAACCAGCGAGAACCCTGCCTTCGGACTGCGATGAACGCATGGACACCACACATCGTTATTTATTTTTAATTTACCCGTAATATAAAAATGTTTTATTTTTTTATTTTACGAACAAAAATACAGAAACAGTCGGGTTACAGTTTGCTCGCCTAGCATAAATTTGGTTTTTAACAGGGTTATTCAAATTGTTCCCAAATGATTGGGAGGAATAGTGCGAATGGAATTTAACATTTGTGATTGCCGATTATTGCCGCCTAGTTGAGGATGCTGAACTTTTGTATATTTGTTCGAATTGCGAAAGGAACTCAACAAAAAATTGATGCGGCAAAAAAAAACAATCCTAAGAATAGAAATTGGAGAAACGGTTATCCAAAGAAGGTTTGCTTCTGATAGCTATATTGACACATTTAATTTATTGTACGATAAACACATAATTGATGAATCAATACTACGGCAATGCGGTTTTATACGGAATAGCAGAACTGAGTTTTCACAAGAACAAGGAAAGAATGCTTTTTTGATCAATGGATCAAAGACATTGTGGTTGACGACACACTCTAGTTCTATTATGAAGAAAGCGCAGATAGAAGAAGTTTTTTCTAAGTATAAAATAGATGGGAAAGTCAATATTATTTCAAATTTGCGAACCGGGTCATTAGTTGAATCTGATCAAGAATCAGACGAAAATGATATCGATGATCCGCGCGAAGGTGATAGATTTTTAGAACCGATAGATAGCGACCAAGAAAATGCAGAAGACGGCGAAGTTGAAGATGAAGAAGTTGACACTTCACTCAAGCTTATGGATAAACCGTTTGACCCCACTAAAATTAACATTGAAACTAAGACTCCATCGCTTGACACTCTTATAAACCGTATAAAGCGTAATAACGTTCAATTAAACACCGAAAGTTATTTCCAACGAAAAGACGATTTGTGGGATACCGTAAAACAGAGTCGCTTAATCGAATCAATATTGATTCGATTTCCTCTACCTGCTTTCTTTTTCGATGCAACGGATGATAATAATTGGTTGATTGTTGACGGGTTGCAACGATTAAGCAGTATCAGGAATTTTGTAGTTACTAAAACCCTTAAACTGACAAATCTTGAATTTTTAGATTTAAACGACTTAGGTTGGGATGACTTAAGTAGTGACTTACAAAGGATAATAGAAGAATCGCAAATTGTTATCTACAAAATAATGCCGGGAACACCTACAGATGTAAAATTTAACATATTTAAAAGAATTAATACAGGAGGATTGATTTTGTCTCCGCAAGAGATTCGCCATGCGCTATTTCAGGGCAAACCAGCGAATTTCATTTATGAATTAGCGAGGTCGAAAGAGTTTCTAGATGCAACAAGTTACAAGATTAAAACTCACCGAATGTTAGATCGAGATTTTGCAAATCGATTTCTGTGTTTTTATCTGTTTGGTTACAATAACTATACACCTGACTTAGATACTTTTATGAGTAAAGCTATGGCTAGTATAAATGACAAAACGGATGATGAGCTTGATAAAATCAGATGGGATTTTGCCGGTGCTATGGACTTATCAATTGCAATATTTGGAAATGAAGCTTTCAGAAAAATATTTACGCATTCTAGGAGAAGACCTCCAATTAATAAAGCTCTTTTTGATGCAATCTCGGTGCAATTTGGCTTACTCAGCAATATAGAAAGAACTATCTTGAAAGCTAATGATCAACAATTCAGACAAGGGTTAGAGGAATTAATGGCAACAGATAGCTATTTTTTAACATCCGTAACGAGTTCAACCGGAGATAAAAACAGAGTAATTCATAGACATCGTTGCATAGAAGAACTAATTAGAAAAATAATTTAATAAAAATGATTACATCGATAGAGTTAAGCAATTTTAAATCCATAAAAAAAAAGAATTTCCGCCTCCGAAACTTAAATTTGTTGTTAGGGTTAAATGGTATGGGTAAATCTTCTTTTATCCAATCGTTATTATTAATGCGACAGTCTGATCGCTTGATCCACGGCGAATTAAATTTAAATGGACCTCTGGTTAACATAGGGACCTCCAAAGATGCGCTCTATCAATATAGCAAAAACGGAGATGATTTATCAATATGTTTGCAATTTAAAGATACAGAAGTTGCCCAAATGGCCTTTAACTATGAGATTGAAGCTAATATCCTAAGACAAAAGACACCAACTGGATGGGCACCAACTCCGACTTTCGATTTTTTAGTTAATCATCGGCTGGAAGGACTATTTAGTGATAATTTTCAATATCTGAACGCCAATAGAATACCACCGCAGTCTAATCATCCCAAAAACCATGCATCTGTTGTGAGACTAAAGAATACGGGTATTTTTGGTGAATATACCGTACATTTTATTGAAACCTATCATGGAAACGATGTTGATTTCGACAATATCGTTCACGAGAAATCCACTGTTAAAGATGAAGTTTTAGGCAAAGAAATTATTAATAAAACTCTAATTAACCAGATAAATTTATGGATGGGTGAAATATCACCGGAAGTAAATATAAGAACAACCTCAATATCCTCTGAAGAAGTTCTACTAGAATATGTTTTTAAACAACCAAATTTTGGAAATACAAATCGCTTCAAACCAGAGAATGTTGGATTCGGGATATCGTATGCCTTGCATGTGGTAACTGCCCTATTGGCAGCTAGAAAAGGGGAATTAATCATTATAGAAAACCCAGAATCTCATATTCATCCTCGAGGGCAGGCCGAACTAGGGAAACTTATAGCCAAAGTTGCTCAAAATGATGTACAAATAATTGTCGAAACTCATAGTGATCATATTATAAATGGGATTAGAGTAGCAATTAAGGAAAATATAGAATTAGCAAAAAAGAGCGTTCTGTTTTATTTTGACAAGAGAGTTACGGAAAGTGAGCAATATTCAGTAGTTACAGATATTGAAATTGATGCAAACGGGGAGTTGAGTGATTACCCAAAAAATATGATGGATGAATGGAGCAATCAGTTACTAAAACTTCTCTAACCCTATGCATTTAATATTTAATGAGTTATCATTCTATCCGTTGGCAGAAAACGGACATAGCGCAGAGTTGAGACTGAAACAATTCTTGAAAACATTCAAGACCTTAGTTAAACGATATGGATTTAATCATGTTCGTTTTCCAGTTAATCATCGCGATCAAAAAATTACCGAGTCGCAAACATTTTATGAATGGATTTTTACAGTTACAAACCGTAGAGATAGGGATTTAATTCTCAGCATTTGTAAATCACCATATCTGGACGATCTTGAAAATAACGAATTAGTAACTTTTTTCGAAAGTAGGTACTGCTTGAATGGCGAGAACGCACCCACAAAGTTAGAACCAATTGGTTTACCAGTGGCATATATAAAGTCAATTCCATCGATAAGTTTTGATTCTCATCAGTTCTGGAGAAGTAGAAAAATTATAGTTCACAAAACTGGAGTGAGTGATGTAGAAAGCACCACTTTCTTCACTTACAATGTATGCCTTGATACTGACCTAAATACACATGAAATCAATGAGTGGGCTGATACATGTTTGGCTAAATTCATAACAACAGAAGACGGCATAAAAAAATATCTTGGCTACACAAAATACGAAATTGCCTTATCCGTAAATTTTGTTGGCCAATTTTTTGATTGGAAAGAAAACAACTTTGAACAATATAAGTACCTACTGCTGTTAATGAAAGATATTGAATTACATCCTTTCACAGGAGGTATGGGACATACAGAAAATCTAAAAAACCGATCAAAAGAGGCGTCAAAGCGAGTTACTCAGATAGATAGGCTAAGCTATACGATCGAAAATAATTTAGTAACCTTTTTAGCTTGCAAAGGACATTATACTTTTCATTAAAATTGCTCCCTGCGTTTCGACAATAGTTGAGAGTAGGTTTAATGGTTATGTGTAGTGCAAAAAATCTCTAGTTAGTCTACACAACTCTTTAAATGGCACTTACGAGCATCTGCTAAAAGCACTCACCTATCAACAAAACAAATATTTTTTCAAAAAAATTCTACTTTTTTTGAAACCTAACTCTTACCTTTGCGCAAAATTTCGGATTAGTGATGAGTAATAAACGTTTCCTTTCCTTGTTAATATTGGTTTTCAGTCTGTTTATGCAGGTGAATACCTCATTTGCGCAAAATACTCCAGACACTGCAACCCTCGCAGCAACTTCTACCCCTGCACCTAAAAAAGGCATCAATATTACCGAGATCGTTTTTGGTCACGTTTCTGATTCTCACGAATGGCACTTCTTCAGCACGGAAACTGCTGAGGGTAAAGAAAATGCATTTGCTATTCCATTACCCATGATCATCTATCAGGAAGGCAAGGGCCTTTCTTTCTTCCTTTCTAATAAATTTGAAGAATGGCATACTAACGAAGAAACTGGCACCAAGATCAGCAATACTTACGAAGGCCTTCACATGGAAATGAAGATGAAGGAAAAAGTAATCGCTAACGATGGTTCAAAAGTTTACGACTTTTCCCTTACCAAGAATGTAGTGTCTATGTTCATTAGCGTTATACTGTTGTTATGGTTAATGCCGAAAGCGTCAAAAGCTTATAAGTATGGCGCTATGAACGCACCCAAAGGTTTCCAGAACTTCATTGAGATTGTTGTTGTTTTCATTCGCGACGAAGTAGCTATTCCTAACGTAGGTGCTAAAAAAGCGGGTAAGTTCATGCCGCTTTTATTAACCATCTTCTTCTTTATCTGGATCAATAACCTTTTAGGCCTGTTACCGGGTGGCGCTAACTTTACCGGTAATATTGCGGTAACCGCGTTCCTGGCATTGGTAGCCTTCATTGTAATGATAGCGAACAGTAACAAACATTTCTGGAGCCACTTATTAAACCCTCCTGACGTTCCGTTTGCAGCTAAAATGTTATTGATATTGATCGAGATCATGTCATTGTTCATTAAGCCTATCGCATTGATGATACGTCTTTTCGCGAACATGCTTGCAGGTCACATTGTTATATTGAGCGTTATCTGTATGATATTCATCTTCGCCGGCCTTAGTAAGGTAGCGGGTGGTGCATTTGTACCGGTATCTATCGCATTCTCTATCTTTATGTTTATGCTTGAATTGCTGGTTGCAGCTATACAGGCTTTCATATTCGCTAATTTAACAGCAGTATTTTTAGGACAAGTAATGGAAGGCAACGATCACGGTGATGAAACACATGGTGCTCATGCCGAAACTCCATTTGCATAAAATAGTTTTTTCTTAATTAAAATCCATATAAAATGGCAGATTTAATGAACACAATTATGTTAGCCAGTGACTTGGCAAAAGCGGGTGGCGCAATTGGCGCTGGCATTGCAGCTTTAGGTGCTGGTATCGGTATTGGTCAAATTGGTAAAGGTGCGGTTGAAGCAATTGCTCGCCAACCAGAAGCTAAAGGCGATATTCGTGCAAACATGATTTTGACAGCTGCATTCGTGGAAGGTGTTGCGTTATTTGCGGTAATCGCAGGTATCCTCGCTATCTTCGTTCAGTAGTCGACGACAGTATAACTGCATCCGAGCATAGGGCAAGGGTGCAGTTATTTTAAATTGTAAATTATAAATGGTAAATTATAAATTGGTCGCCAACAAACAGCTCCAATTAATTAATTTAAGCTTAGTGAAAACAAGGCAGCTGCAAAACACCATTTACAATTTACCATTTACAACTTACAATTTTGAAAAAATAATTTATAACTTACAATTTACAATTAATAAAAGATGGATTTATTAACCCCGGAACTCGGACTCTTCTTTTGGACACTTATTGCGTTCTTATTAGTGTTTCTAATTTTGAAGAAATTTGCATGGAAACCAATACTGGAATCTCTGGACGAGCGTGAAAAAGGTATTGCAGATTCTATTTCTACAGCTGAGCGCGTTAAAGGCGAAATGACACAGTTGAAGTCAGAAAACGAAAAGTTGATGGCTCAGGCTCGTGAAGAGCGTACTGCTATGCTGAAAGAAGCTAAGGACCTGAAAGACAAAATTGTTGGCGAAGCTAAAGAACAAGCTAAGAACGAAGCTAACAAAATTATTGCTGACGCACAGGTACAGATCAACCAGCAGAAAAATGCTGCTATGGCTGAAGTGAAGAACGAAATCGGCACCCTGGCGGTTGAAGTTGCAGAAAAAATACTGCGCAAACAACTTAGCGCAAGCGAAGGTCAGGAAGCTTATATGAGTATGCTGGCAAATGATATTAAGCTGAATTAGACAATTCGGTAATTCGGCAATTTGACAATTGTTAGATGCTGAATTCTCAAATTGCCTCAGTAATTATAGTTGAACATAATTAAACATAACAAATTGGCATTCGGTCGATTTGAATTTCGAAGGTCTCTTTTGAAATTGCAGAATTACCGAATTACCAAATTGTCGAATTGAAAAAATATGCAAAATCCACGTCTTGCTTCGCGTTATGCAAAATCACTTATTGACCTGTCCGTTGAAAGAAACAGTCTGGAAGAAACATTGAGTGATATGCAGTTGCTGGATAGTATCTGTTCACAAAGCAGCGAGTTCAAATTAATGTTGCGCAGCCCTGTTATTGCCGGCCAAAAGAAACTAGCCGTGATTAATGCAGTAGTTGCCGACAAAATGAAGGAACTAACCAAGGCTTTCGTTAGCTTATTGGTAAACAAAGGCCGTGAAGAAAGCTTACCGGAAATAACTACTGCATTTATTGAGCAATACAAAATGTTGAAAAACATACGTACTGTTAATGTAATTACTGCCAGCCCAATGGATGAAAAAACGAAGAGCGTGATTACCAATAAGGTAAACAGCTTCCTTCCCAATTCAAACATTGAAATGAATACCTATGTTGACGAAGATCTGATAGGTGGTTTTATACTGGAAGTAGAAGGACAGTTGTTCGATGCCAGCATTAAAACTAAACTGAACCACATTAAAACGAATATAGTTGATACCAGCTATGTAACGAAAATGTAAGTTTAACTTGATAATTCGACGATTTGATAATTAGAAAATTAGAGAAAATAATAATAAGTAGTAGACAGAAGACGGGAATTGTAATAACAACTTTATACTTTCGACTAACTACTTTCGACTAAAAAAGCAGAAGACGGGAATTATAAGAACAGCTTTATACTTTCGACTAACTACTTTCGACTAAAAATAGAATTTTAACTTTTGAATAAATAATATATGGTTAGTATTAAACCGGATGAAATATCGGCGATATTGCGCCAACAGTTATCCAACGTGGATGGTGCAGCCAGCCTGGAAGAAGTAGGTACCGTATTGCAGATTGGTGATGGTATTGCCCGCGTATATGGCCTTACAGGAGTTCGCCAGGGCGAACTTGTTGAATTTGACAATGGTGTTAAGGCAATTGCCCTTAACCTTGAAGAAGACAACGTAGGTGTGGTATTGATGGGTGACTATATGTCAATTCGCGAAGGCGACAAGGTAAAACGTACCAACAAGATCGCCAGCCTTTTGGTGGGCGAAGGTATGGTAGGCCGTGTTGTAAATACACTTGGCGAACCAATTGATGGTAAAGGACCGATCAAGGGCGAATTGTATGAAATGCCTATGGAGCGTAAAGCACCGGGCGTTATCTTCCGTGAGCCAGTAAAAGAGCCACTGCAAACTGGCATTAAAGCTATTGATGCGATGATTCCGATAGGTCGCGGCCAGCGTGAGTTGGTTATTGGTGACCGTGGTACTGGTAAAACAGCTATCTGTATCGATACCATCATCAACCAAAAAGAATTTTACGATGCAGGTAAGCCTGTTTATTGTATATATGTTGCAATAGGCCAGAAAGCATCTACCGTTGCCGGTGTAATGAAGACCCTGGAAGATGCAGGAGCTATGGTTTACACAACTATTGTGTGCGCTTCAGCTGCTGACCCTGCCCCGCTTCAGTTCTATGCTCCGTTCGCGGGTGCTGCAATAGGTGAGTTCTTCCGCGATACAGGAAGGCCTGCACTGGTTGTTTATGATGATCTTTCCAAGCAAGCCGTGGCTTACCGTGAGGTGTCATTGTTGTTGCGTCGCCCTCCGGGCCGTGAGGCTTACCCTGGTGACGTATTCTACCTGCATAGCCGTTTGCTGGAGCGTGCCGCGAAAGTTATCAATAACGATACTATCGCTGCCCAGATGAATGACTTGCCTGTGAGCATCAAGCACCTGGTAAAAGGTGGTGGTTCGCTTACCGCATTGCCTATCATTGAAACGCAGGCAGGTGACGTATCAGCTTACATCCCTACTAACGTTATCTCTATCACTGATGGCCAGATATTCCTTGAGAATAACCTGTTCAATGCCGGTATCCGTCCTGCAATTAACGTAGGTATCTCGGTTAGCCGTGTGGGTGGTAACGCGCAGATCAAATCAATGAAGAAAGTTTCTGGTACTTTGAAGCTTGACCAGGCACAATACCGTGAGCTAGAGGCGTTCTCTAAATTCGGTGGTGACCTTGATGCTACTACCAAGAACATTATTGATAAGGGTGCACGTAACGTGGAAATGCTGAAGCAATTACAGTACAGCCCGTACAGCGTTGAAAAACAAGTTGCGATGGTTTACCTTGGCACCAACAACCTGATGCGCGAAATACCCCTGAAAAACATTAAGGCGTTTGAAGAAACTTTCCTGCAGCAGATGGAGCTTAAACTATCTGATGTATTGAAGGAATTCAAGAAAGGAAACTTACCTGAAGAAGGTATCGCCAAAATGGTGAAACTGGTTCAGGACCTGGTTCCTCAGTTTAAATCATAAGTAAATTTTTTGTACAAATAATTGCAGGCTGCCTTGAAAAAGGTAGCCTGTTTTTTTTGTTTATTGTTCTAGCCGAAGGAGCGGCACTTAGCCATGTGCGTACAGATGTCTCGTACATCGACATGACAAAGCCGGATGCAGACTACTCAATAAAATTTGACATTTGTCAATATAATAGCCAGAGTGTGCGACTACCTTTGCGCGGTCAATAAAAAAAGACATCATGCGGTACATCAATTTTTATAGAACGCTTTTCACACTCGGGCTGATCGTGGTAATGTTTTCGCAATGCGCACCAGCACGCTTTGTAAAGCCACTTGACAAAGGTAAAACACAGGTAAGTGCCACCCTTGGCGGCCCATTGATACTCTTTTCAGGAACCACCATACCTATGCCTCTTACAAGTGTGGCGGTAGGCCATGGCTTTAAAAATGATCTGACCGGTTTTGCAGGTTTGCACACCACTGCACTTGCATTTGGCGTGCTGCAAACAGATATAGGCGTAGTAAAGCAGATACACCAACAAAATAAATGGATACCGGGTATAACAGTATCGCCTGTAGCCAATTTAATGATAGATAAATGGGCAGGCAAATTCACATTTCTACCACAGGTTGACGCTAATGCCTATTGGATGTATTCGGCCAAAAAGCACTATGCTTATGTGGGGCTTAGTAACTGGTTCGATCTTAATAGCAAGCGCTCGCAAGGCGATGCCCAGACAAGGCATTGGCTGCCGCTTATACAAGCAGGTAATACTTTCAATACTAAAAAATGGGCTTACACTATTGAGCTGAAGTACGCCAGTAAAATCAACAACCCTGTTATTGTTGACTATCAGGGTTTCGGGCCGGGCACCGCGCTTGGTGCGTATATAGGTGTTTCAAAAAAATTATAATCGTTTTAAAAAACTCAAAATGAAATTCATTTACTTTTCCATAATTGCCGCAGTAGTTACCATGACTTCTTGTGTAAGGCTGGATAGCAATCTTTTCAACAATAAGGCGATAACTAACTACCTGATGGAGGCCAACCCTGAGCCGCAGGAAATTACGCTGGATGATAGCTACAAATTGCCTGACAGTATGGTGCATTTGATGCAGCTCAATTCTGATGACCATGGAGATAAAGCTGTTATTTATGCTGAATACCTGGGCGATACCCGGCGCATAGCGACAGATACTGTGATACTCTACTTTCATGGTACGAGGGACAATATGGATTATTACTGGAACCGCGCCAAATTACTGGCTAATGTGGGTGGTAAAAATCACTTTGGCGTAATGACAATCGATTACCGTAGCTATGGTATGAGTAAGGGCGCTGCAACAGAAAGCGGCATGTATGCCGATGGTGAGGCAGCAATACAGTGGCTTAAAGATAATGGCCTTACCGGTAACAGGCTTATTGTTTACGGGTTTAGTTTAGGCACCGCTACTGCAACAAACAAGGCAGCCAACCCAGTTGCATTGAAACCGGCAAAACTGATTCTTGAAGCGCCATTTGCATCGGCTTCTGTAATGGTGCAGGATGCAGCCGTGCTGGCGTTACCCCCTTCATATTTCACTAATTTAAAAGTGGATAATGCGCAGGAAATTAAAAAAGTGCAGCAACCCTTTATGTGGATACACGGTATTGACGATGCCTTCCTGAGCATTAAGACACATGGCGAGGTGGTGTACAAAAACTACACCGGCACTTATGGCGAAGCCCACAGGGTTACCGGTGGCACCCACGTTAATGTACCAATAGCCTGGGGTATTGATGCTTACAAAGCTGCTGTGCTGGCATTTATCAGGAAATAGCGACATCAATAACATTAGTTGCTGTTTTTTTTGCGTTTGGTGGCAGTGAGCTGCTGGGTTATTCCGCTCTGTAGCACTTGTATGTAGATTATGGAAGTGCCATTTAAACGCGAAGCGCGCAGAGAGCACGCGCAAAGAAGGCACAAAGCTAGACTATGTGGAAATAAACCCTACAATAAACAGTATCAATTGCCACGACTTTCAAGTCGTGGGGAAAGCAGTAAAAGTGCGGCTTTAGCCAAAATATGCGATAAGCACAATTTCAGCTAAGCATCAAGCCGAGCAGACTTTTCTACGAATGCAGACCAAAGCTATTGATACAATGAAAATTGCTTCCCAAAAACCGCTTTTTTACTATTTTTGCTACACACTTTTATGATGGCCAAAGCATATGCAATACTCGTTTTCATTCTCATATTCTTATTGGCGCCGAGAGCGCAGGCGGGCTTTTACAGTAAGAAAGCAAAAACTATAATCAGGGAGACCATGACAGCAGAACCCGGCACCTATGAACTGCACGACCTCACCGCCAAACAAAGCATGCTGGAGCGCGTAAGAACGTTTTTTTCATTTGATAAATATACCGGGCGCAGAACTGTAAAAAGATCAAAATTGGCCAACAATGCTGTTACATTGGAAGGTGTGGGCCTGGCCATCGGTTACTTAGGGCTGCTCGTAGGCAAAATATCGGGAAGCCTGCCCGCTTATATTGCAGGTGTAGGGCTCGGTGCTTTGTTTTTTATTGCGGGCATGGTTTGCAATATCGTTGCCATGGCAAAGCACGAAAAGAAGGTGCTTCACGGCATCCTCACTATTTTATTTGGTAGACTGTTTTTTATCCCGTTGTTTCTGGGGGTGCTCCTTTAGCATCTACCCTAGCGGCTGAGCTTAACCAATAAAGAAAGACGATTACCTGCTAAAAATTACAACCCAAATGCACGCCATAGTCTATCTGGGTTGCAAACATGCCCAGATATTTGCGGCATAACAGATCAGCACCTATACTAAGCCTTCCCCTGAAAAGGTAATGATCGTAACTCACCATGGGCACAACGCCTAAATATGCTTCCGTTTTATCATGCTGGTATATCTGGTAAGTGTTGGGCAAGTTGCTGAACGAATCGAAATAGGTATTGCTACCAAAAGAACAGGAAAGTCCCAGCCCGGCTTTAATCTCACTTTTGCGCCCCATACGTACCGTGTATTTGTAGCTGACATCTATCATTTTGTAATTTCTCCGGTAGGCGATTTTCCCCATTTGCCAACTATCATAGTTTCCCCATTCAACTATGGTAGCGTCCTTTCTAATTCCATTTTGAATAAAATTGTTCCATTTTGTAAAACCAACAGATATGCTTTGCCTTTTGGCTACTTTACGTTCATAGAATACCCCAAACTGGTCGCCAATGTATAGTTCGGGATAATGAGAATAGTCGAGATTAGGAAAAAAGCGGCTGCTCGCCTCAAACGAAATGGAGTTATTGTGTTGTGCATGAATTGCTGTCGGCAAAAAGAACAAGGCGCATAATACCAAACTGAAAATTGGGTAACTACTTCTGGCTATTTTCATAACGCTTCTAATTGGCTTGTGGGGTAACTGAAATGTTCCTAAGAATGCTATATTTAACAACGGAAAATACCTTACAATATTATATACTGATAAAAAATGGCTGCTGCCCTGCCCGCAAGTGCCATTTACCTACAAAATCGCTACGCTCGCCTAAACATTTGCTGTTTATACTGTTTATCCTTACTACTTTTACATTTCAATACAAATCCTCTTTTTATGAAAGAATTTTTCAAGATGTTTTTCGCCTCCCTGATGGCAATGGTTATAGCAGGCGTGGTGCTGGTAGGGCTTACAATAGCCATGATAACGGCGGCAGCCAAATCGTTTACCGATAAAGACGAAACCAAAGAAACAAGCGGCGATGTACTGGTAGTAGACCTGGGCAAAAAGATAAGGGAAAGCGGAGAAAGCAACTCGCTGGCTTTTTTCAATAAAGGCGCTGGCGCTTACGATGCAGGTCTGCACGATATTACCCGTGCGCTTGAACATGCCAAAACCGACAAAAACATAAAGGGTATACTCATTAAACTGGAACCAGCACCTGCGGGTTGGGCTACTTTACAGCACCTGCGTATGGCTTTGGCTGATTTTAAAACATCGGGCAAATTCATTTATGCCTACGGTGAAAACATTACACAGGGTGCTTATTTCGTGGCAACAACTGCCGATAGCATTTACCTGAACCCGGCAGGCGGCATTGACCTCAAAGGCTTTGCTACCGTAATGGCATTCTTTAAGGGCACACTTGATAAGCTGGAACTGCAACCTGAAATTTTTTATGCAGGTAAATTTAAAAGTGCGACAGAACCTTTCAGGGCTGAAAAAATAAGCGACCCCAACAGAGAGCAACTTGCGGCTATGCAGAGTGGCCTCTGGAGCGAGTTCTTAAACGCGAGTTCGCAATACATGCATACGGATGCAGCGGCTATTAATAAGCTGGCAGTTGACGGCACTATACAGTTTCCTGAAGACGCTTTGAAAAACAAAATGGTTGCCGGGCTTTTGTATTGGGACCAGGTGGAAAGCCGCATTAAGGCTAAAACCGGCCGTGGCGATAAAGACGAGATCAAGTACGTTTCAATGGATGACTATGCTACTGCACACAGATATTCTGACAAAACAAGCGAGAATAAAATTGCCGTGCTGATAGCTGAGGGCGAGATAGTTGATGGCGACCAGGAAAATAACAATCAGATAGCCTCCAAGACCTTTTGTGAAGAGATTCGCAAAGTAGCCAAGGACGATAAAATTAAGGCTGTTGTGCTCCGGGTAAACTCTCCGGGTGGCAGTGCGCTGGCATCAGAAGTGATACTAAGAGAATTGAACCTTTTAAAAGCTAAAAAGCACGTGGTTGTTTCTATGGGCGATTATGCGGCATCAGGCGGTTATTATATCTCCAGCAATGCAGATAGCATTTTTGCAATGCCGAATACCATTACCGGTAGCATTGGTGTATTTGGTATGATGTTCAGCATGGATAAATTAGCCAAGAATAAGTTCGGCGTTACATTCGATGAAGTCAAGAACGCACCGTATGCCGACCTGCCAACATCATCGCGCCCACTTACACCAATAGAGGCGCAGCGCATGCAGGCTTCGGTTGATGCTATATATGAATTGTTCAAGAACCACGTTGTAGCAGGCCGTAAACTGGATAAGGCAGAAGTAGACAGCATTGCACAAGGCCGCATCTGGACCGGTACTGACGCTAAGCGATTGCACCTGGTGGATAGGATCGGTACGTTAAATACTGCCATCGCCAGTGCTGCGGGGCTTGCTAACGTAAAAGATTACAAAGTGGTAACCTACCCTGAACCAACTGACAAGCTGGAAATGATCATGAAAAAATTCAAGAACAATACGGCTGCAAGCGCGGCCATTAAAACCGCAATGAAGGAAGAAATGGGAACCGATTATATCTGGTACGAAAAACTACAAAACCTTCGTAAAATGAATGGCAAAGTATTGATGTCAATGCCGTTTGTACCAGAGGTAAATTAGTATTAAAAAGTAGTTTGGTATTGCACCGGGAAACTAATTTGGTGGAATGTGAAAAATAAAATACCAAAAGCAAGCTTCGCACGGAGGCTTGCTTTTTTTATTTAATCAATTATCAAGGGCATCGAACAAATACTAAATTATTTTCATTAATTTCGCCTCCAAATACACCGATACATTAGAAATATTCTCATGAAAAAAATTATACTTTTTGCGCTGCTCAGCATAGCAGCAAATGTAGTGCCGCAATATGCACACGCGCAGTATATTAACCGTTATGCGGGCAATGGCTACACAGGTTATTCAGGCGATGGCGGACAAGCAACCGCTGCCTCTATTGCAGGGCCTTGCGATCTGGCTTTCAACAGTTCGGGCAACGCTTATTTTACTGATGTCAATAATCACGTAATACGCAAAATAAGCACCACCGGCATAATTACAACAATAGCCGGAACAGGCACCGCAGGCACAAGTGGCGATGGCGGCGCGGCTACCGCCGCTACCCTCGACGCTCCGTTTTCAATAGCGGTAAGCAGTGGTGGCAATATCTATTTTACTGACTACAACCAGCATACCATACGCAGAGTTAACACTGCCGGCACCATTACCAAGATAGCCGGCATTACTGGCAGCGCGGGGTATAGCGGAGACGGAGGCCAGGCAACCGCGGCACAACTTAACACCCCTATCGGCCTTGCCATTGATGCTTCGGGTAATGTCTATTTTTCTGATGTCAATAATAATGTGGTAAGGAAAATAAGCACCTCTGGAATTATTACGACCATAGCTGGAAACGGATCGGCCGGTTATAGCGGCGATGGTGGCGCTGCTACCGCAGCAACATTAAATGCACCAACCGGCCTTGCCGTTGATGCATCGGGCAACTTATATATTGCAGATTTCGTGAATAGTGTAATCAGGAAAAGAACTTCCTCTGGCATTATTTCTACCTATGCCGGCACTGGTAGCGCAGGATATACCGGCGATGGCGGTGCTGCAACCAGTGCTCAACTACGCAACCCAGAGGGTGTTATAGCTGATGCCAACGGCAACATATTTATTGCAGACCGCTACAATAGTGTAATAAGGCGGGTAAATGCCTCTGGCATCATAACCACCGTAACCGGACAAGGCTATGCTTCTTCTGGCGGCGATGGCGACCTGGCCACTCGTGCTTCTTTATATAGCCCGATAGGGTTACGGCTCGACGCAACAGGTAACTTGTACATTGCAGACAATGGCAATAATGCAATACGTAAAATAAATACCGGCATAGTAATAGAATCATCATCAGCAGGCACATGTGCCGGTGACAGTATAATGTTCCGTTCTGACGTTTTTACTAATGTTGCAGCGCCATATTACCTATGGAAAATAAACGGCACTTCAGCTGGCGCAAACAGCCCAACCTTCGTTACGGCCGCACTTGCAAACGGCGATATCGTTACCTGCCAACTTAGAACAACAACAGCCACAGGTGCACTTATCGGCACATCAAACGGCATAACTATTTCCGTTGCAAATCCTCCGGGGCTTACCCCTGGCGCTAATCCCGTAGTTTGTGCAGGCGACACTGTAGCCAATTTCAATTATAGCGGAGTTATCAATAACCCCAATACCGCTTCAGTAAACTGGGATTCTGCAGGTGCTGCACAAGGTTTTATTGATACCAGCTACGGAAAGATAATTACGACTATCGTAGGCTCCGCGTCTGGCGGCTATGGTGGGGACCACGGCCTGGCAACGGCTGCACTAATAAATAACCCGTCGGGCATAGCCAGAGATGCGGCAGGAAATATGTACATAGCAGACCGTTTCAATTATGTAATTCGTAAAGTGAATACCGCTGGTGTTATTTCCACATTTGCAGGAGCTGGCTCACCCGGATATAGCGGCGATGGCGGCCCGGCAACCAATGCGCATTTCAGCACATCTGGCATTACAACAGATGCCAGTGGCAACGTATATTTTACCGACCCCTCAGTAAGTGTAATCAGGAAAATAAATACATCAGGTGTAATCAGCACCATAGCAGGCTATGGTTCATCAGGCTACTCGGGTGATGGCGGTGCCGCAACTGCAGCGCAATTGAATGTGCCTACGGGTATTTTGGTTACCAGTTCGGGAACGATTTACTTTTCAGATGCAAACAATAGTGTGGTGAGGAAAATAACTGCCGCAGGGATCATTTCAACTGTGGCAGGAACCGGCACCTACGGCCATACCGGAGACCGGGGGCCTGCAACAGCGGCAACACTTGGTTCACCAACTGGTTTAGCGATAGATGCCGCCGGCAATCTTTATATAGCCGACGCATCAAATTACGTAAGAAAAGTAAACACCAGTGGCATTATCAGCACAATAGCCGGTAACGGTAGCAGCTACTTTTACGGCGAGGGATACCCGGCTACGATAGCCTCGGTTGGCAGCCCGCAGGGTATAGCCGTAACCGCCGCTGGAGATGTACTGATCAGTGAATACTACTTTCAGGTCGTGAGGAAAATAGATGTCTTCGGAAATATACACACCGTTGCAGGCACACTTGGCTACGCTTCTTTTGGCGGCGATGGCAGGGCAGCAACATCATGCTACATGACCTACCCTACCTCAGTTATAACCGACACGGCCGGCAACATTTATCTTACGGAAGGCGACCGGGTAAGGAAAATAACATCATTCCCGGCTTCTCCTATCCGTTTAAAAGTACCGGCAACAGCAGCACCCGGAACGTATTCAGGAACCTTAACAGTGAGCAATGGCCTTTGCAGAGATACAACCTACCGATTTACAGTAAATGTATTTCCGCTACCGGTTGCAGGCACCATTACCGGGCCATCAGTGGTTTGTGTATCGTCGGGCATTACCCTGAGCGACACCACCACGGGCGGCATCTGGACCCGAACGAATAGCACAGCTACCGTAACCGGGGGGCTGGTAACAGGTGTTTCGGCAGGCATTGATACTATTAAATATACAGTTACTACCGGCTGCGGCACATCGGTAGCTCAAAAAATAGTTACGGTAAATCCGCTCCCGAATGCGGGTAGCATCAGTGGCCCGGCCTCCGTATGTACATCGGCTACCATAACGCTCACCGACGCTGCCACAGGTGGCAGCTGGAGCGCGACAAATGCGTCAGCGATAGTATCATCTGCGGGAATAGTCGGCGGCTTAATGGCCGGAACTGACACCATAAAATATACGGTCACCAATAGCTGTGGCAATGATGTTGCCTCAAAAATCATTACCATAAATGCCGCACCAGGAGCCGGCAGTATATCTGGCAGCACATCTGTATGCGTTTCAGGCGCTGTAACATTGGCTCATTCCATAGGTGGTGGCACGTGGAGTGCAACCAATGCGCATGCATTTATTTCAGCGGGAGGGCTGGTAACAGGTTTGTCTACTGGCCTCGATACCATTTTGTATGTAACAACAGGCACCTGCGGCACAGCCACTGCAACATACGTTATCACGATAAACCCTGCGGCAACAGCCGGCACCATCAGTGGCCCTGCAATAGTCTGTGCCGGTTCTGCAATAACATTATCAGGCTCCGTTTCCGGCGGCTCATGGGCTGCTTCCAACGGCAATGCAGCAATAACCAGCCGTGGCATTTTGAATGGTGTAATTGCAGGTGCTGATACCATTACTTACACGGTAACTTCAGCGTGCGGCACATCATCCACCTCCACTGTTGTAACGGTAAATCCATTACCCAATGCAGGAACTATTTCGGGCGCTACAACATTATGTGCAACAGCATCTACCTCGTTGACGGAATCAGCAACCGGTGGTAGCTGGAGCGCAAGCAATAGTCATGCGACAGTTTCATCAGCAGGCTTAATTACCGGCATTTCCGCGGGAATTGATACTATAATATATGCTGTAACCAACAGTTGTGGCACAGCTACCGCCTCAAGAATAATTACCATAAACCCAATGCCTGCTGCGGGCAGCATTGCAGGTGCATCATCAGTATGTGCAAGTGCGGCAATTACACTTACCGATGCTGCTTCAGGCGGCACATGGAGCGCGACAAACAGCCATGCATTTATAACAAGTGGTGGCGTTTTAACGGGCATTTCCGCTGGCGTAGATACCATTGTTTATACGGTAACCAACAGTTGCGGAACAGCAACCGCAACAACCACAATTACCGTGAATCCGCTACCCAATGCAGGTTCTATTTCCGGGGCATCAACTCTATGCGCGAGCGCAACAACCCCATTGACCGATGCTGCCAGCGGCGGTACATGGAGTGCGACCAACAGCCATGCAACAGTATCATCAGCAGGCCTTATAACAGCCATTTCAGCAGGCGCAGATACTGTAATTTATACGGTAACGAATGGCTGCGGCACCGCGACCACTTCTTTTGTAATAACCATAAACCCTGCACCAAATGCAGGAACCATTACAGGACCGGCTACAGTTTGCCAGGGCACAACCATAACATTGGCTGACGCTGCCACAGGCGGCTCATGGACGGCTACTAACAGCCATGCAACAGTATCAAGCACAGGGCTGGTTTCAGGCATAAGTGCGGGTGCTGATACCATTATCTATACCGTAACCAATAGCTGCGGCACTGCAACAACCAACTACGTTATCACTGTAAATCCTGCGCCAAATGCGGGTGCAATATCCGGTGCAGCAACTGTTTGTATGGCTGCAACAACAGCATTAACAGCATCGGTAACCGGTGGCAGCTGGACGGCAACCAATGGCCACGCAACAATATCATCTACCGGTTCTGTAACCGGGGTTACGGCTGGCATTGATACCATCATTTACACATTTACGAATAGCTGCGGCACGGCAACTACCAGCAGGGTTATTACCATTAGCCCAGCACCAGTTGCGGGAACCATTACCGGCTTGTCAACCGTATGTATCAGCGCATCTATTTCATTAACAGATTCGGCCACAGGCGGCGTATGGACGGCCACTAACACCCGCGCCCTTGTTACCAGCACCGGCAGTGTATTTGGTTTAACAACGGGCATTGATACCATAATGTATACCGTAACCAACAGTTGCGGAACAGTTGCCGCTACAAGAGTAGTTACCATTAATCCATTACCAAATGCCGGTACCATTTCTGGTCCATCTCACGTTTGCATCAATTCGGCAATAACATTGACCAATACGGTAACAAGCGGTACGTGGCTGGCAACAAATGCAAATGGCACACTTTCGGGCGCTACATTTACAGGTGCAATTGCAGGCCTTGATACTATTATTTACAAGGATAGTAACAGTTGCGGTATAGCAACAACAGCAATGGTGGTGACCGTAAACCCATTACCTGTGCCTGTTATTGTGCGCACTGGCAGCGTGCTGAGCACAACGCTGGGCTATACCACTTATCAATGGATACTTAACGGGGCTCCAATAACCGGCGAAACAAATTCAACAGCTAACGCGGGGCAAGACGGCAGATATACCGTACAGGTAACCGATGCCAATGGCTGTAGTGCATTGTCAGATAGTCTGCATGTTTCTCTGGGGGTTAATGAAGCCAGCTCTGACGTTACTTTAATCAACATCTATCCTAATCCGTCAGAATCAATCGTCCACATTGAATCTCCGGTAAAAGTGAATATCACTTTACTGACTATCGACGGCCGAGTGGTAATGACCGGGCAAGACACTCAATCGGCAGACCTCAGTACACTAGCTAACGGAACCTATATGCTGGTAGTGTACGACAACAAAACCGGCACCAAGCTAAAAACAGAGCGCATTGTGAAAATGGGCAATTAAAAATTAAAAAAATAAATATTTTATATGTTATCGCAAACTTCCTGCCTAAAAGCAGGAAGTTTTTTTCATTTGCACCAAAATTAATTTTCTAAAAAACACCACGGGATTAAAACTGAAAAGCAAAAGGTGTCGTAGGTGTATATGAAAAACAAATTTTAACCACTTAAAAAAGTCAACAAATGAAACGCATTTTTTTAGTTCCAGTAATGGCATTAGCCCTGATAGCAGGTAACACCACATTCACTTCTGCCAAAGAAAAAACAACAATGGTGGGCGGCGCAGCAATGTACCCATCAAAGAACATTGTTGAAAACGCAGTAAACTCAAAAGACCATACTACATTGGTTGCGGCAGTTAAGGCGGCTGACCTGGTAGGCACACTTTCAAGCGCTGGTCCATTCACTGTATTCGCTCCAACAAACGAAGCTTTCGGTAAGTTACCGGCTGGCACCGTTGAAACATTGGTAAAACCAGAAAACAAAAAGACCCTGACCAACATACTTACGTACCATGTAGTTGCTGGCAAAATGGATTCAAAAATGCTGATGGATAAGATTAAAGCAGGCGGCGGCAAAACAATGCTTAAAACCGTTCAGGGCGAAGAACTTACCTTCATGATGAAAGGCAAAAGCCTGATGATCAAAGACAGCAAAGGCGGCATGGCTAAAGTAACTATTAAGGACGTGTACCAGAAAAATGGTGTTATACACGTAATTGATACTGTTTTAATGCCATAACACATTTTATAAAGTAAAAATTGAAACTGAAAATTACTGCTTTTAAACGTTCAGGCACTTCTTGTCAATTTCATTTTTTTGCTCAAGGGTTATTATGATAAAAGTAACAGAGAGGAAGAGAGAGAATTAATGTTTACAATTATCTTTGAGGGGAAATTTTAATTTCCCCTTTTTTAATTAGCACAACCACCAACTTGAAACAGGAAAGCATATCAGTTTTTGACATATTTAAAATAGGCATTGGGCCTAGTAGTTCTCATACATTAGGTCCGTGGCGCGCAGCACAGCGTTTTATACAAAGCATACAGAAGAAAGGCATTGAAAATGTGCTTTCGGTAAAAGTACTTTTGTATGGCTCCCTCGCAAAAACGGGCAAGGGTCATGGCACGGATGTGGCCGTTTTGCTAGGCTTGTGCGGCGAAGATCCGGTTACATTTGATGTGAACCAGATTACGCCGAGAATGGAGTACATAAGCAACCACAAAAAATTAAAGCTAAACGGAGAAAAGGAACTGGTATTTGACCCAGCTGTTGATGTTGTTTTTTTGTTCGACGAGAGTCTGCCTTTTCACCCTAATGCACTCACATTTCTGTGTTCATTTTCAACCGGCGAAGAAATAGCGGAAACTTATTATTCTATAGGCGGTGGCTTTGTGGTTAAGGAAGGCGAAGACCTGGGCGCTGATGCCCATGCGGCCTTGCCCTACCCTATTGAAAAAGCGGAAGACCTTTTAGCAGCATGCCAGAAAACCGGGCTGAATATTTCCGACGTAGTGATGCTTAACGAAAACGTTTGGCGCACGGAAGCGGAAACCCATGAAGGCGTAATGAAAATATGGGGCGTGATGCGCGATTGCACCTACCGTGGCAGCCATATAGGCGGCGAACTACCAGGCGGGCTGCGAGTAACACGCCGTGCCGCTGCGCTCAACAAAAAACTAACCGAAGGCAAACCATACAATAATTACGACGAGTGGATTGATGTGATACGCAGTGGCGGACAATCGTTCAAATATACGCTTGACTGGGTAAGCTGTTTTGCCCTTGCTGTAAATGAGGAAAACGCAGCATTCAGCAGGGTTGTTACGGCACCTACAAACGGGGCCGCAGGTGTGGTTCCGGCTGTATTGCAGTACTTTATTGCGTTTTGTAATGGCTATGACGAAAAGAAAATATTGAAATTCCTGCTGACTGCGTCAGAGATTGGCAGCATCTTCAAGAAAGGGGCTACACTTTCAGCAGCAATGGGCGGTTGCCAGGCCGAAATAGGCGTATCATCATCAATGGCAGCGGCGGCACTTACCGAGGCGCTGGGTGGCTCTGTCGACCAGTGTTTAATGGCAGGCGAAATAGCCATGGAGCACCACCTTGGCCTAACCTGCGACCCTGTAGGCGGCCTGGTGCAGGTACCTTGCATTGAACGGAACACCATGGGTGCCATTAAGGCCATTACCGCAGCTCAACTTGCCTTACAAAGTAACCCGGGTAAGGCGCGCATAACGCTGGATCAGGTTGTAAACACCATGTGGGAAACAGCAAAAGATATGAACCACAAATACAAAGAAACAGCCGAAGGTGGCCTGGCCGTGCAATTACCCATAAGCCTGAGCGAATGCTAGGGTGAAAGTTAAAAAGCAAAACTTCACATAACCGAGAGCAGCAACGTTACAAAAGATACCAAAGAGCGAGTCATGAACCAACCATGAATGTAGAGCAATTGGTTAGCCGAAAGCACAGGGCGTTGGTAATATTCTTCGTAACTGTTGATGTTTTGTTTCCATATTCATGGAGGGTTTTGGTTGCTTTAAGCACCCAAAACCCTTCTTCATTTTCCTGCCTGCTCCCGGCCAATTTTGAGCATTCAATAACTATATATAGCTTTACGGTTAACGGATGGATACTATTGACAACATACTTGCCCAGATAGCTTATAGCATTGAGCGTAATGAATACATCTGGACAGATATTGAAACAATTGCCATTACCGATAATTGCACTTCGCCGGAAGTATGGAATGACATATTGGTAACGGCAAATGCCTTCCTGAATACCAAAGGCGGGGTAATAATAATTGGTGTTATTGATGATGAAATAAATGGTCAATTCGCCTATACCGGTTACGACCGCACAACGGGTTCGCAACTTAACCTGATCCCTTCCGCATTCGCCAATGCTACCAATCTTGCCGCAGAACTGTACGAACATTTTCAATATCATATCAAACCCTTCCGCGATGGCGAACTATTGACCATCTCCGTTACCCCAATGGCTGACGCAGATAAATACGTTTATTACCAAGGCACTGCATGGCAGCGCATTAAAACCGGCAACCAACGCATACCCGGCCACACGCTAACTGTGGCGAATGAAAACGCGTCCTCAAGAGTAGATGTTACGGCCGACCTGCCGACCGCAACGACAGGGGAACCTCTGCCAGAAACACCAGAACAAGCAATAAGTGAACCAGAAGTAGCTGAAGTGGTTTTTCAAAAGATATATTCCGGGGAGCTGATAACGCTCTTTGGTGCCGATTATATATCGTTGGAACCGGATTTTAAACAGCTCCTTTCCTTCGTATATGAACGCAATAACGAAGAGGAGCAAAAATACCCTACCCTGCCAGAAATATGCAATAAGCTATGGCTGATACTGGGCGAAATAAACACAACCAAGGGCTTTGAGTTATTTGAACAGAAAGTAAAAAAGATAATAGCCCAGATGGAAAAGAGCGGCTTCATAAGCAAACAGAGCAGCAAGGGTGGCTACAAAATAAACACAACTTATCAGGTTGTTAAAAACCTTTTTAACTAGGGGTTAATGGCTGCATACGGCCACTCTTTACTTCCATCTTACGGTGTATATTTGTTTAATTTTAGCAAATAATCTGTACAAAAAATGAAACGATCAATTGTATTGCTCGCGTTACTTTTCAATATAGCGGCCTACGCACAAGAAACACGGGATATCACCATCCGTAATGCCGAAGCGGGTTATGTAGAACGCTACAGGGCATTGGCGAGCGACACAACCATCAAACACGGAACATACCGCAGGATGGATTTTTTCGGTGGTGCGCCTAAATTATTGGGGCAATACAAAAACGGTAAAAAAGATGGCCGCTGGCAGGAATTCAGCTACTGGGATATGTTTATGGTTGCATTGGGCAATTATACCAATGATAAAAGAACCGGTATCTGGACGTTTTTCAGCAAACTGAATGTAAAGGAGCAAGAGTATAATTACGATAAAAAGGAAGTCGTCTTTTATGCCAAAGACCCCGCTGCAAAATACGCCGTACTAAACGGCAGCGATACCATTAAAAATGTAACTATGGACCGCCCGCCACTTTTTATTGGCGGCAATGTAAGTGCCCTTACCTTCATACTCAGCAATATTGCATTGCCGGAAGCAGCACTGAAGAAACGGCTTAATGGCGAAGTAGTAATTGCATGCCTCATTGATAAAAATGGCCACAACCTGAAAACCTGGGTAAAAAAGGGACTTGACAAAGATGTAGATAAAGCGGCACTCGCTATTGCCAAAAAACTGCCCGACACTTGGGCCCCCGGCGTAATGAAAGGTAAAACTGTTACGTCAATATATACGCTCAGCCTGCCTTTTACTCAAAAATAAGGCAGCAACAGCATCCACATCATCACCACAAAAGGAAATTCGCATTCCATGAAAATATACGGTTTCGCTATCGCTATAATAGTGCTTCAACTTGTGTCTTCCACACTGCTGGCGCAAGATTTCGATAAAAATTATTTTACCAAACAGCTGCAGCAGAACAATGCTGCAGATGGCGATGCATTAGTGCTCTATGAAAAAGGGAAAGTAACCATCGATACCCGGAAGAATGGCCCGGAGCAAGTTTACCATGTGCATAGAATAGTTAGCATAATAAAAAGCGATGGGCTGGATAACAGTACGGTTAAGCTTGTTTACGCAACCACCGGCAAAGCCATTGCAACAGTTAAAAATATTACAGGCACTACTTACAACTTTACGGACGGCAAACTGATTGCCACCAAATTTGATAAGCAAAAGAAAGACATTAACAAACTCACCAACAATTACAGCGAACTGACATTTACATTGCCAGAAGTGAAGCCGGGCAGCATTATTGACTACGCCTACGATGTTGTAAGCGCCCCCCAGGACTGGATACCCACGTGGGAGTTTAAAAGCAGGATAGCTAAAGTAAAAAGTGAGTTCGAGGTAATTGCGCCAAAAGACTACGCATTCAAAGCCAGCAAGGCGATAAAGGTAAAAGAAGTTGCCGGGGCCGAGGCAGCAGAAAATGATACCGCACTAATATACCACTATACCGCCCCGGCAGCAGGTGGCCAAATAAGCAATGTTTGGGGGCATAATAAAACCGGCACCTACAAGGCCGAAGCGTTCACGACCAACCTTGAAAATTATAATGAGCAATTGACACTCTCGGTAAACGTGCAGGCAGCACAGCAACAGCTTAAAGCCAGCTGGGCAGCATTTGACGAAGAATTGTGGAACGACGAATATTTCGGAAAAATTGTAACGGCACAGGATGCCCGGATACAAAAAACAGTAGATACGCTCATAGCTACCGATATTAACGAGATGGGCAAAGCGAAGAGCATTTACAACTACGTTCGCGAGGGGTTCGACTACAATAACAATCCCGGCATTTTTGCAAGGCGCAGTATTGACCAGATCTTCAATAACCGCATTGCCTCCGCAGCCGAGATCAACCTGCTCATGATAGCGATGTTCCGGATGGCTAAGCTACAGGCTTCCCCGGTAATACTGAGCAAATCACCAGCCCCGCAGGCATCCATATTCACACCACTGCCGGGCAAGTTTAACTACACCATTTGCAGGCTTGTAGTTGACAATAAGCAGATATTCCTTGACGGCTCTAATTTTTGCAACCCCTTTGGTATCATACCCATTTATTGCTATAATGGTTTCGCCAGAGTTGTTGACATAAAAGGGGAAAGCATATCGTTAACAGGCGATGATTTCAGAGACCTCAGCAGCCAGCAAATAAATATATTGAGTATTACCGACAGTAGTTTTATAGCTGAAATAAAAGAGGCAAAAGGAAAGATAGAAGCCAATTATCTGCGCAATATTATTGGTGCAGATACTACCATCCTGGGCAAATATGTAAAGAAGCGTTTCCAGATGTTCAAGGGCACTGTATCTGTTCGCAAAATGGAGATAGAGAACCTGTTCGACCCCAATAACGACCTCGTGATAAAATATACATTCGAGGTAAAAAAGCCAGTGAATGAGCCCATCAGCCTAAATGCATACTCTATAAAATTATTCACGTCTAATCCGTTTATTGCCGGCGAAAGAGTCCTACCCGTGGAGTTCCCGTCAAAATTTGACTACTCCTACAAAATGAAGATCAGTATACCCGCAGGTTTTGAACCTAAAATAACCAACAAGGAAAAAGTAGGCGACCTATTACTAAAGGGCATACAAAACGTAAATGAAATCAACTACGATAAAGCCAGCCGCATAATAACTGTAAGCTCATTTTTCAGCCTGGGCAGGGCCACTTTCCAACCAGAAGAATACGGTTCCTTACGGTTCTTCTTTGAGCAAATGATGGCCGAACAAAATGCCACCATAAGCATTATTAAGGTGGGTAAATAATGCCCCGTTCTGGCAAGTTAAAACTTACCCCAAATTTGTCATTGTGGGAGCACGCAGCATGCCTGCATACGGTTCTTGCTCAGTAACTGCTCACTTACTGCAGGCATACCTTTAATTTTGGATAGCAACTTATCAGCAGGAAGGGTTAATTTTGCAGCGCTATGTCAAAAAATACATATTCTCTGTTTCCTGCTGAAAATACAGCCAATAATTTTTTCCTGATGGCCGGGCCATGTGTTATTGAAAGTGAGGCCGTAATTATGCAAACCGCCGAACGTGTGGTGGATATCTGCAACAGATTGCAAATACCACTGATTTTCAAATCATCGTACCGCAAGGCCAACCGAAGTCGCCTGGACAGTTTTTCGGGTATTGGCGATGAAAAAGCGTTGAAAATACTGGCTAAGGTAAAAACTACCTTCGGCGTGCCCCTGGTTACCGATATACACGATGCCGCTGAAGCAGCCATGGCCGCCGAATATGTTGATGTATTGCAGATACCTGCTTTCCTTTGCCGCCAGACCGATATATTGGTTGCAGCAGCACAAACCGGTAAAGTAGTAAATGTAAAAAAGGGGCAATTCCTTTCACCGGAGTCTATGACCTTCGCCGTTGATAAGATACGCCAGAGCGGCAATGACCGCATTGTACTTACTGACCGTGGCACCATGTTTGGCTACCACGATCTTATTGTTGACTACCGCGCCATCCCCACTATGCAGGGCATGGATGTACCCGTGGTGTTAGATTGTACGCATTCCCTGCAACAACCCAACCAAAGCAGCGGCGTAACCGGTGGCAATCCGCAAATGATAGAAACCATAGCCCGCGCAGGCATAGCAGTTGGTGCTGACGGCCTCTTCATTGAAACCCACCCCGACCCGGCCCACGCCAAATCTGACGGCGCCAATATGCTGCACCTCGACAGGCTGGAGGCGTTGATGACCAAACTGGTTAGGTTGAGGGAGGTGGTGACATCGTTCTAAATAATCAGCAAACAAAAAGAATACTATGAATAAAGTTAACTGCAAAAGGGTGATGAATAATCCCCTTTTACTTTTTATGTTTGTGCCACAATTGTTACGTATGAAATATAGCAAATATTTATTAACCCTTTCGCTGTTAGCATTGCTGACCAATGGTTCCTTTGCCCAAAAGAAGCAATTCACGATGGCGGAGGCGACCAATGGCATGAGCAGCACGCTGGCAACCAAGGGCATCAAAAACGCATCATGGCAACCGGGAACGGATATGTTCTGGTACACACAGAAGAAAGATAATACCGATGTGTGGACTGTAATGAACTTTGCCGCAGAAGGCGGCCCTGCAACCAGCACGGTGGAACAAAGCGCATATCCCGATGGAGAGAAAGTAGATGCAATACCAGCTATAAAATGGCTGAGTAAGGATAATGCCTATTTCATTAATGATAAAAGTGTTTTGCTGGGTGCACTCACCTCGAAAAAATTTGCATGGAGCAAGCTGGCTACACTGCCGGAAAAAGCCGAAAATGTTACCGTAGACAAGAGCAAACACCTTGCCTGGACCGTTGAAAATAACCTCTGGTATTGGGATAAAGAAAAAGGCTCGGTTAAGGTAACTAACGAAGCCAAGGATATCGTTTGCGGCAAGGCCGTTCACCGCGATGAATTTGGTATTGACCGAGGTATTTTCTTTTCGCCAAAGGGCAACTACCTGGCCTACTACCGCATGGACCAAAGCATGGTAAAAGACTATCCGGTTGTAAAATGGGATGTTACCCCGGCCCGTGCCGATTTGGTTAAGTACCCTATGGCAGGCGACGTATCGCACGAAGTTACACTTTGCGTTTACGACCCTGTAACCGGAAAAACGGTTACAATGAAAACAGGCGAAAAACATAAAGATCATTACCTTACCTGCGTTACCTGGAGCCCTGATGAAAAGTATATTTTCATTGGCATATTAAGCAGGGAACAAAACCATTTGCTGGTGAATAAATACAGTGCAAAAACCGGCGAAAAAATCAAAACATTGTTTGAAGAAACTGATGCGAAGTATGTGCATCCTTCGCATCCGCTAACATTTATACCGGGTTCTAATGAAGAGTTTATCTGGTGGAGCGAGCGTGATGGTTACCAGCATCTATACCTCTATAATACTGAAGGTAAAATGATGCGCCAGCTTACAAAAGGCGCATGGGTGGTGAATGATATTCTCGGTTTTAATAAAGCCGATAGTAAAGTTATCATTACCTCGTCAAAAGAATCGCCGCTTGAAAAACACAGTTATGCTGTAAGTCTGGAAAACGGCAAAATGGAGCGCATTGATAAAGGTGCTGGTATGCATACTGCAGTAGCAAGCGAAGATGGCAAATATATACTTGATGTATACAATGGCGCTGGAATCCCAAAGAACACTTATGTACGTTCAACCGACGGCACTACGTCAACCGAAATTATGAAATCACCAGACCCGCTGGCTGATTATGACAGGCCAGAAATTAAGAACGTAACACTGAAAGCTGCGGATGGAACTACCACTCTGTACGGCAAGCTGATACTGCCAACACACTTTGACAGTACTAAAAAATATCCGGTTATTGTGTACTTATACAATGGGCCAAATGTACAGTTGCTGCACAACTCCTTTCCTGAAAGCGGCAACCTTTGGTACGAGTATATGGCACAGCATGGTTACATCGTTTTTACCATGGATGGCCGTGGCAGCTGGAACCGTGGTATGGCATTTGAACAGGCTACTTTCCGTAACCTTGGCGATGCTGAAATGGCTGACCAGGTGAAGGGCGTTGAATACCTGAAAAAGCTGAATTATGTTGATGCCAACAGGATGGGCATACATGGCTGGAGCTTTGGCGGCTTCATGACCACTTCAATGATGCTGAAGCATCCCGGCATTTTTAAATGTGGCGTTGCAGGCGGCCCTGTAATGGACTGGAGTATGTATGAAGTAATGTATACAGAGCGTTACATGAACACACCAAAAGATAATGCTGAAGGATACAAAAAAGCAGGCTTACTTGATAAGGTAAAAAACCTGCAAGGCAAATTATTGCTGATACACGGCACCAGCGATGATGTTGTTGTTTGGCAGCACAGCATTGACTTCATAAAGAAGAGTGTTGATGAAGGTGTTCAGGTTGACTATTTTGTTTATCCCGGCCATGAGCACAATGTGCGTGGTAAAGACAGGGTGCACCTGATGCAAAAAATAACCGACTATTTTGATCTGTATTTGAAATAGCCCGGGCAGCTTGAAAAACAACCCTCAAAATCCACACAAGTCGTCATCACATTGTTATATCTTGTGTTTCTCTTTTTCTGATTCAAAAACATAAACATAAAAAAAGCAGGCTAGTAGCCTGCTTTTTTCAGTTCAGCAATTGGTATCGGCACCGAGATGCCGTCTTTAGGCTCATCTACAGTATTTCTTGTATCTTTTGTAACAGTTAATGTTCCTTTTTCCAGGTGGTTATCTTTACCATAAAAGCGCAATATCATTTTGCCGAGCTCTTCGGCTTTTTTCGCTTTTACATCGGGCGCGGCATCATAAAAAGAAAGGTCGCCATCTACCACTAGTATAGAGGTATGGTTGTCGCCAATATGGCTGCGGAACGATTGGCAGGCAGGCAGTATGGTACTGATGCTGTCATTCAACATGTTAGTGACAAGACCATCCCGGCCGTCATCATCCTTGCACGAAGGCGTTGCAAAAATTGCAACGGACAACGCTGCACCCAAAAGTAGCTTTCTCATATTAAGTAGTTTAGAAGTAAATATACGTAAAACTTTCCGCCCTGAACCATTAGCTGAACAGCACATCGCGAATAGAAAATACCCCCTGCTTGCCCGCTATGTATTCCGCAGCGAGCACAGCACCCAAGGAAAAGCCTTCCCGGTTGTGGGCGGTATGTATTATTTCAATGTCGTCAATTTCCGAACTGTATTTTACCTTATGGGTGCCCGGTACATTATCTATCCGGTGCGCCATTATAGGCAGTATGTCGGCATTGTTTTCAAAATTCAGCGCCCAGGCTTTCCTGCTGGTTATCTGTTTCATTATTTGTTCAGCAAGGGTTATTGCCGTGCCGCTGGGTGCATCCTTTTTATGAATGTGGTGTGTTTCCTCAATTGATACCGCATACTCTTCATGCGTTTTCATGAGCGAAGCCAGAGCCTTATTTATTTCAAAAAAGATATTTACACCCACACTAAAATTAGAGGCGTGCAAAAAAGCAAGTCCCATATCTTTTGCCAATGTGCCCGCAAGTTTCAAATCTTCATTCCAGCCCGTTGTTCCGCATACTACGCTTATGCCCGCGTTCAGGCAACCCATAACATTTTCCTTTGCCGATTCAGGACTGGTGAACTCAATAGCAACATCGGTACCCGTAAGGTGCGCGGCATCCAGTTCATGCCGGTTAGCAGTGCTGATCCTGTACGAAATGTGGTGTCCTCTTTTAATCGCAATTTCTTCAATTGTACGGCCCATTTTACCGTATCCTATCAGTGCTATATTCATAGTAAAAACTTAAGGTGAAGGTAAGCAATTAATAGCTTTCTATGCAGAAAAGCGATGCAATTAATGATACCATAAAACCGCAAATACCACCAAATTTTTCACCTTCATCTACTAATTCATCTGTTTCATCGACTTCCTTAAATACCGGTTTCGGTGTCATGTATCTTTGTTTCAGAAAAGAGAGCACCTGTAAACACTATCATTCTTATTATTTTGAAAATCGGGTAAAACTGATTTGTGCGTTTTATTGATATTTAATGTGGAGCTGCCCTGCTCATTGATTTATATTGTTGTTATTTACCGGCCTATATTAGGGGGAATTGTTCAAAAAACAAATTCCCGCACCTTTCGCAGGTGCGGGAATGTTGATTTACTTACCTCTCAACTTAAGTAAATTTTGTATTACTCTCTCTCTTTTTGTTTTGTATTGTTGTATTGCTTTGTGGTTTTATGCCCTTGCAGGCACCAATACGGGTTGTTGTTTCTTTTTGGCAATGAAGGCCATGAACCTGATAATGCAGATGGTTACTAACATAGAATGTGGTTGGTGTTTGTGTGTGTGAAGTGAAGTCGCTTGTGTGGTGCAATTGTTGTTATAAAAGGGCTGCCGACACTGCTATGCGGCAGCCCTTTGTTGTTGTCTCTCTCTTATTCTTTTACCAGTTTCTGTATTTTCTTGCTGTTGCCGTTGGTAACTTCTACCATGTAGATGCCTGCTGGCAATTCGTTCAGGGAAATGGTTACTTTACCGCTTGCATCGCTGCCTGCTACTTTGGTAATAACGCTTGCACCTGCTGCATTCATAACGTTTACCGTTGTTGTGCCATTTGCGTCGCTGGTGTAAGCAATAGTAACATTATCGGTTGCAGGGTTAGGACTCATGGTAACCTGTAAGCCTGTGGTGCCTGCGATGGCTGTGTTGTTGTTAGTAGTAAATTCGAACCTGTTTTCGCCCTGTGTTGCCTTGTCGCCGGTTACGTCAAAGCTGTATTCGGTGCCTGACTGTAACAGTACATACTGGTTCAGCATTTTGTCATGCAGGTATAATGCAGCGCCTGTTGGCAGCACCATGTTTTCAACCCTGATGGTGTATTGCTGTGCATAGTTTGCTGTAAAGCCAACCGGTATAATTGTATTGCTGCTGTACGGGCGGGCATCAACTGCGAACTTTGTGCTGCCTGCATAGGTGTAGAAATTCAGATCAGGATTCATGGCCTTGGTAGCGTCATATTTTACATCTTCGTTGCCGGTTGCATTGTCGTTGAAAGAAATGTACATTTTGTCCCAGCCGTGGTTATTGGCATCGTAAACGCCCATGGTAATGTATTGTGCTGCTGCTGCTGTGCGTAACAGTGTTTCGTCTCCGTTTGCTGCCTTGTGGCTTTCGTTGAAGGTGATGGTTGCGCTGTCCATTGCCGCACGTACCTGGAATGAACTGTTCTGGTCAAGGATGTAAGAACCACCGATTATTTTTGCTTCATAAGCACCTGCTGAACCCAGGAACGGATTCCATACATAGAATGCTGAACCTGCGATATGACCTGCTGCATTGGCTGTTGCAATTACTGCACCTATGTCGGTTGGTGAAGGATACGGGTTGCTTACCTGGTTGTAGTCTGATGCGGTGCCTTTGCGTAAGGTAACTACCTGTGTACCTGTGTTTACCTGGCCGGTCATGCTTACTGTTGCTGCTGATGGTGTGTAAGGGA
This sequence comes from Chitinophagales bacterium, assembly GCA_038228575.1. GTDB lineage: Bacteria > Bacteroidota > Bacteroidia > Chitinophagales > Chitinophagaceae > Flavipsychrobacter. The sequence goes on from JBBRPD010000052.1 coordinate 36,353, forward strand.
TATAGCCTAAACCCTGGCCTTTTGCACCCCTTACAAATAAACGGATACCCTGATACCTTGCGAATGCATTGGTGTCGGTTGTGCTGTTGGCGCTGGTAAATGCCTTCCAGCCCGGATCGTAGCCTACTGCTGAATTACCTGATACCGGACTGTACCTGAAGCATGATGCTGCATTGGAAGCGGTAAGGGTGAAGCCGTTGCTGGCACCGCCATTGCCGGTAACATCAATATCGTCAGCTATCTGGTTCAGCGCGATGGCTGATGAGAACGGGTGGCCAAAGAAACGGAATGCCCTGCGGCCGCCTTCAAAATACTGTTCTGCGGTTACATTGCCTGATATTGCGCCGCCAGTTATAGCTGGTATCCTGCCGGTGCCGGTTGCTGTTGATAATAATTTGAGGCCGCCGTTGGTAGTTAAAGTGCCGCTGGTAAGGTTCAGCTCTCTGAATATCCTTACGGTATCGCCGCTGCTGATGCTTACGCCGTTTGAATTATTAATGGTCATGTAGTAGTAAGTGCCTTTGCCATAAATGGTTTGTGCTGAAGAACTGTTCATGATCATGGCCCCGTCGCCTGTAACAGTACCATTGTTGGTAAGGTTGCCGTGAACGGTTACTGTGGCGTCGCCGCTTACAGCTATGTTTACTGATGCCGCGATATCGAGGTTGTTCACATCGAAGTTGGTGCCGGTGAAGTCAGGAAGGCGGGGTGTGCCTGCAGGTATGGTTACATTGGTAGCTGATGTAGGTACATTGCCGCAAGCCCAGTTGGCAGCGTCATTCCAGTCTACACTGCTGGTTCCCAGCCAGGTGCCTGTAAGTTCAACTGGTGTTGCCGTGGTCACTACGTTGGTACCGCAGCCATTGGTAAGGGAGTAAGTTATAGTGGCATTGCCTGCTGTAAGGCCATATACATTGCCTGAAGCATCTACCGATGCTACCGCACCGTTGCTGCTGCTCCATGTACCGCCGCTGATGGCTTCTGTAAGAGCTGTGGTGGTACCTGTGCAGAGTGCAGAACCGCCGCCTATGGCTGCCGGTGTATAATCATAGCTCGCGGTGCGGGTTGCAGCACTGCCGCAGCCGTTGGTATAAGATATTACTGATGAACCCGGTGCAAAAACAACCAGGAAACCGCTGTTGGAATCGATAAGTGCCACTGTAGTATCGGCACTGGTCCAGAAACCTAAATTAGATGTATTGGCCAGGGTTGCAGAACCTGTACCGCAGAATGCAGATGTACCGGTGATGGCAGCTGGAGCTACTTTTACAAGAACTGAAGTGGTAGTGATGCAGCTGGAAATACCATA
>JBBRPD010000053.1:0-37503 GCA_038228575.1 Chitinophagales bacterium
ACCGTGCAGCAATTAAATATTATATTTGAGGGGAGGATGCAGCAGATGCGATAAAAATTTTCACCCTATGTGTCCTGCCCGCCCCCGCGGGGGCGGGCAGGACACATAGGGTGGTTGACACAGTTCATTTTACACTCCCTTAATTGCCTAAAATCATCTATTTGCTCAACTAGTTTCCGAAGTTCACTTGGGATTAAATTTTGAGGTAATGAGTTTATAATGTTTGTTTCCGAGAGGGATACTTTATAATTTGCCTGAAAAAAATCATTTAAGCGAGACAAAAAATCTTTCCCTGGAATAATTTTAAGCCTCTGCTCTAAATTTTTCCACTGGTCGTCAAATTCACGTAGAATTCTTTCTTTCGTAATTGATAGATCTATTCCCCCGATTTTTTGTTCATATTTTTCTCGGTAAGATTGAAGTTGAGCTTGCGTTCGGTACTTAAATTCATCTGATATCGATATTAGTATTTCTTTTATATTTCCTTCGTACAATACTGACTTGTGGCTTCTTTTATTTGATTCCTTTATTCTTTCTGTTAGTGCTTTCTCAATTGCTTCGGGTATTAGTATGAAATTTTCAATCTCTTTGCATGAATGGATGTGTGCAAAATTATTGTTTGCTCTCAATTCTTTTAATTCAGCTTCAGTTTCCGTTTCAGATCTAAAGTCTCTGTCGAAAATAACACCCGATAATATTTTAGTTCCTATTGTCTGTTCAATTCCTTCTTTGAAAGCTTTTAATCGAATAGGATTAAATCCTTGTATTGGAACTACCGCAAAATCAGCCCTATTTGAGACGGATTCTTTATTCATTATTCTTGCAATTTTAGAAAAAATTCCAAAATCCTTACCTTCAACAAATAATACTCTTTTAGACTTTGCTATCTGCGTCAATGTTGGATTTAAATTTGAGCCTAAAACTTGAAAAATATTACTCAATTGAGAGGCATCTTTTATTCTTTTCCCGGATTGATTTGCTTTGTTGATTAGTAATATATCGGTTAGATCAGCTTCACTGATCAGCTCTGTTGAGTGGGTTGCAAGTATTATGTCAGGACCAAGAGTTTTAAGAATTCCTAATAATTGCCGTTGTAAATCAGAGTGTAAGTATATGTCAGGCTCATCTATTAAAAATACAGAAGATTTTTTATTTTTAACTATGTACGTGAGCATTTGACACCATACTTGAAACCCAAAGCCTGCCCAAAAAATCTCACGAGGCATTCTGTTTTCAGGACAAAACATGTCCAATGTTGGAGGATTTTTGGAATTGTTTCTTTCTGGTTTTTCTATATCCAATCCCGGCCAAGATGTTTTCACAAGTTCTTTAAATTCATCAAAATCCTCATCATAGTGAAACCAGATGTTCCTAAAATTCCTTGACGCCGTATAGTTGATAATAGCTAATCTAGCCGCCTCTTTCTGAAATAATTTCTCTTCATGGTCGACTGGTCCGAGTACAGGGACAAATCCAATTTCAATGTCGACATATTGTTTAAAATCTTTAGGAGAATCAATGGTGCGTATATCCGATTCATAATTTAAATAACATTTGCCTCTCTCTGGGAAAAATATTTGTAAAAATGCTGCATCTGATAATCTAAACCGTATTACTGCAGGGCTTTCATCATTATAATTGTGAAATACGTTTTCGGTTGCAATAGGTACTTGTTCTAGGTCAATTTCGTATCCAAGTACTTGATTTCCTTTAGGGTTGCGTATATAAATCGGTTTTTTTGCCCGTGCCTTCCTAATACCTTCAGCCAATAATTTGAAAACCCCAATTACTGTAGATTTACCAGCATTATTTGGGCCAACCAGTATATTAAAACTGTCTAACGATACAGTAAACTTGTTAAAACTCTTGTAGTTTCTAAACGTAATTGAAGTTATGTGAAGCATGTCAAACTGGTAGCATTTTATAGAAATTGTGTCAAAAAGAAGGATAATGGACGAAATTAATTATCAAAGAATTAGACTTGCAATTTATATCATAAATTCATTAGCAAAATAGGCTAAAAGACCTGTTTTTAAACAAAAATCCAGCCGTTCCCTCACGAGAACGGCTGGTTTAATTACTAATCAAGAATGAAATACCTTACCCCTGCTCCTTTGCCTCACTAGCAAATAACTATGCCGTTTTTACATTGCCCAATATCTGTTCTCTGATCGTATTACTCATTAATCCTTTCAAACTTAAGTCTTCATCCAGTAACGGCCAATGTATGCCAGTCCCTTTACCAATTAGTTTGTATTGATTCAGTTGGTCGGTGGTTGCGTTTTTTAGAACAGGGTAATTTGATATTTTTTGCTGAAGCACACTTCCTGTATTCAATATTACCAATAATATATCCAGTTCAGGTAGCGCATCAATTTTAGTTATCCTGATATTATTATCAAAAATCATCTGCTCCAGCGTATCGTAATTATTAACTGAAGTATTCATGCCATTTTGTTTTAAATAGTTGGTTGTGTTCAAAAACTATTGTAGCAATAGCTTTAGTCTCAGTATTTGTAAAGTTACGTAAATATTGAATCTGAATATTTGGCTCAAGCCATATTTTACCTTCAGCATCTCCCTTCTCTACATGTATATGTGCTGGCTCATTATTTTCATTTGAATAAAAGAAAAACCTGAATCCATTCTTATTGAGTATCGTTGGCATATAGTTTTCATTTACCTCTGCTCCTTCATCTTCACCATCGTAAGTATCGTAGCGATAGCAACAGTTTCGCCGGTTTGGTCGTAAACATCAACCAGCCAGCGGACAATGCCTTTGGCTATGTCATCCGGCGTGCGTTTTTCCTGGGCCGTTTTTTCTTTTACGGTGAGGCGCACGCCAATCGTCATGCCGGGATAAACGGGCTTCGTGAAGCGGCATTCATCAATACCGTAATTTAGTAATACCGGGCCCTTTTTAGCATCGACAAACAGACCAGCCGCCTTGCTTAATATGTAGTAGCCATGTGCTACACGGCCTTCAAAAATGGTGCCTTCCAGCGAAGTGATATCCATGTGTGCATAGAAGTTGTCACCGCTCACATTGGCAAAGTTGGTGATGTCGGCCTCTGTTACCGTATGCTTTGCGGTAACCAGGGTTTCGCCTATTTCCAGTTCTTCAAAGTATTTCTTGAAGGGGTGCTTGTCGGTTTCGTGCTGCTTGCCGTGCTGCTGGTAAACATTGGTAATGCGGGTAATGGTAGTAGGGGAGCCTTGTATAGCTGTCCGTTGCAGGTAGTGCAATACACCGCGTTTGCCGCCCATTTCTTCACCACCACCGGCGCGCCCCGGGCCGCCATGTACCAGTAATGGCATTGGTGAGCCGTGCCCGGTGCTTTCTTTGGCGCAGTCTGCATTCAATATCAGTATACGGCCGTGCATGGTTGCAGTGCCGAGTACAATTTCTTTTGCAATATCGTCGTCGGCAGTAATAATCGAGCTTACCAATGAACCCTTGCCCATGCGGGAAAGTTCTATGGCCTCATCAATGTCGTTGTATGGAATAATGGTAGAAACCGGGCCAAATGCTTCTATGTTGTGGCAATCGGTATTTTTGAACGGATCTGAATTCAGGAAGATAAGTGGCGACATGAAAGCACCCTTTTCTTTATCTGCACCCATCACCTCAAAGCTATCTAAGTTACCAATCACTATCTCTTGCGATTTAGCCAGCTGTTGCACCTTTTCACGCACTTCATTACGCTGAGAAATACCAGCCAAAGGCCCCATGCGCACCTCTTTAATGCTAGGGTCGCCAATAACAGTAGTGGCTATGCGTTTGCCCAGTGCAATCTGCACATCTTCAACGCGGTCGGCAGGCACAATAATGCGGCGTATGGCGGTACATTTTTGTCCTGCCTTTGTAGTTACTTCCCGTACTACTTCTTTTATGAAAATATCAAATTCGGCAGAGCCCGGCATTACATCGCTGCCCAGTATGCAGCAGTTAAGCGAATCGGCCTCCATATTAAACGAAACCGCTTCTGAAAGTATGCGGGGGTGCGATTTTAGCATACGCCCTGTGGTGGCAGATCCAGTAAACGTAACCACATCCTGTGTCTCAATAGTATCTAAAATGCCCCGTGCAGAACCACATATCAGTTGTAATGCACCATCGGGTAAAATACCCGATTTAATGATCTCCTGAAAAACCGCTTCAGTAAGGTAAGAGGTGAGGGTAGCGGGTTTTACAATTGCCGGAACACCCGCCAGCAGGTTAACCGCAATTTTTTCCAGCATACCCCATACCGGGAAGTTAAACGCATTGATATGTATAGCCACGCCTTCGCGCGGCACCATAATATGCTGACCTATAAACGTGTTGTTCTTCGATAATTTGGCAGTATCGCCATCCACATAAAAACGCTCATCAGGAAACTGGCGGCGCAGGCTTGCGTTGGCAAATAAATTGCCGATGCCACCTTCAATATCCACCCATGAGTCAGCGCGGGTAGCACCGGTAAAGGCACTAACCTGATAGAATTGTTCTTTACGGTCCATCAGGTACATTGCCAATGCCTTCAGCATACGGCCACGTTCCTGAAAGGTCATTTTGCGCAGCTTAGGTCCACCCACTTTACGGGCATAATTCATCATTTCACCAAAATCGAGTCCATCGCTGCTGGCAGTATAAATGGCATCGCCGGTTATGGCATTGAACAGGGTATCGCCTTCTTTATTGCCGCCTACCCATTTGCCTTCCGCGTAGTTTTTTAATTGTGTTACTGACATGGTTGCTCCCAATTTTATTAAGAAAGCGCAAGTTACGGAAAAAGGCGGGGGAAAACAGGAATGGATTGCTTGAAGGTTTGTTGTAAGTTTGACTAAAATATAAATTGTGAAAATTACAGCTTTATCAATTGAAAATGTTAAGGGTTTTAGAGGGAGTCATGAATTGAAATTTTCAAATACGATTAACATTTTTGTCGGGCCTAATAATTCAGGTAAGACTACAGTTTTGCAATTGGTGCTTGCTTTACAAAATGGCTTTAGCATTAATAATGTTATGACACGGTCATTGTACAGTAAATCCAGTTTCGCTTCTATCATTTTCAAAAATCCAATTAAGCATATTGCTGATATAATTCGGGGTCTAGGATATTCAGATGGTGCGACAGGTGCCATAGAGTATAAAAGTCATGAAAATGGAAGTGCAAGTATGACTGTGAGATTCGAAGGAAACTTTACACCTTTCTCACAAATACCTAGTTCTGAGCCAGATAATTTGTTCTACCCTTATTTATCTAAAAGAAAAGTTGATGCATATAGTGAAGATATTACTCTCAAATCTACAAATACAATAAGTGGAAAATTAACACATTTGTCAGCCAAAGTTGATAGGATTTCTAACCCTCAATTTCAACCTGCGTATGCTGAGTACGTGCAGGCATGTGAAGAAATTTTAGGCTTTATAGTATCAAGTATTGCTTCTCATGGTGGGAAGAAACCTGCTTACATAGTGAAAAACATGGATCATACCTTATCGAAAATATGGGGGAGGGGGTGAGTAATTTACTAGGAATAATATGTGATTTATGCCTTGCTGAAAATAAAATATTTGTTATCGAAGAAATTGAAAATGATGTACATCCGAAAGCTCTAAAAGGACTTCTAAAACTAATTGAAAGGAAATCAGCGACTAATCAATTTTTCATTTCGACACATTCAAACATTGTAACCAAATATCTTGGAGCATTACCTGATTCAAAGTTATTCCAGGTTTCTATGACCTACGAAGACAAAGTACCCAAGTCGAGTGTTAGAGTGGTTGGTAATAAGCCGTCAGAGAGAATGGCTGTACTTGAAGAACTTGGTTATGAATTTCAGGATTTCAATTTTTGGAAAGGGAGATTGTTTCTAGAGGAAGCATCTGCGGAATCAGTTATCAATAAAATCTTGATTCCATTTTTTGTGAAGGATTTAATTGGAAAAGTAAGGTCTTTCTCGTCGTCTGGCGTTGATGCAATGAAGATAAAATTTGATGATTTTAACCGCCTTTTTGTTTTTACCCACCAAGAAGAAATGTATAAAAACCGAGCGTGGATAATTTTAGACGGCGGTGAGAAGGAAAAGGATATACTGGACAAAATAAAAGACATTTATATTTCTAGAGGCTGGAATGAATCTTGTTTTATGCAATTTGAACAGCACGACTTTGAGAGTTATTATCCAGAGAAATTTAGAACCGAATTTACTCAAATGAATACTCTTGACAAGGATAAAAAGAGGACAGCTAAAAAAGAGCTATTAGAACGGGTGTTAAAATGGGCGACGGAAAGCCCTGAAGAAGCGAGGATTGAATTTGCTGTATCAGCGAAGGAAGTGATAGATAAATTGAAGTCAATTAGTAAAGAATTAAAATCATTGTCTTAATGGCCAATGAGGATATTCCTCAAATCTTTATTGCGAGCCACATTGTCTAATTGTCAAATTCTCAAATTGAGCCATTCAGCAATCAAGCCATTAAATAATCCTTGCTTTTCCCCTTAAAAAAGTTAATTTTGCGCAAAATTTAAAACTAAATAGGGCTCATGGCTGTTCTTGTAAATAAAAATTCAAAAGTATTAGTACAAGGTTTTACCGGTACTGAAGGCACTTTCCATGCTACACAGATGATAGAGTATGGCACTAATGTGGTTGGCGGTGTTACACCGGCTAAAGGCGGCACTACGCATTTAGATAAGCCTGTTTTCAATACGGTTAAAGATGGTGTTGATGCCACGGGTGCCGATGTATCTATCATTTTCGTGCCTCCGGCTTTTGCAGCTGATGCAATAATGGAAGCTGCTGATGCTGGTATCAAGGTTATTATCTGTATTACTGAAGGTATACCCGTTCAGGATATGGTTAAAGCGCGTGAATTTATTAAAGGAAGAGAATGCCGTTTAATAGGCCCTAACTGCCCTGGTGTTATTACCGCGGGTGAAGCTAAAGTGGGCATTATGCCGGGCTTTATTTTTAAACCAGGCCGTATCGGTATCGTATCAAAATCAGGTACGCTTACTTATGAGGCTGCTGACCAGGCTGTTAAGGCCGGTATGGGCATCTCTACTGCTATTGGTATTGGTGGCGACCCAATTATTGGCACTACAACCCGCGAAGCGGTTGAATTGTTGATGAACGACCCTGAAACCGATGGTATTATCATGATAGGTGAAATTGGTGGTAATATGGAGGCAGAAGCTGCTATGTGGCTGAAAGATAACATGCGTAAGCCTGTGGTAGGTTTTATTGCTGGCCAAACAGCGCCTCCGGGCCGCCGTATGGGTCATGCTGGTGCAATTATTGGTGGTGCCGATGATACTGCGGAAGCTAAAATGAAGATCATGCGCGAGTGTGGCATTCACGTAGTGGATAGCCCTGCAAACATAGGTATTACCATGGCAGGTGTTATTAAGGGTGAATTAGTAGGATAAGTTAAGATGCTGGCCGCAGTTTGCCAGCGTCAGGTATATATTGTATTTTTAAATCCCCGTGTATTCGGGGATTTTTTTTGGCACCCAAAAAAAGTTGGCATGCTTATTGGAATATACCACTCAGACGGATGGAGATCAACAAAAAGAACACTATCCTAACCATAAGAAAACCATTAAACTAACTAACAATGAAAAAGCTATTGAGCAGCCTGTTAACAGTTACTTTCTTAAGTATATTGTTTGTTGTTTCAGCAGGAAACAAAGCAAGGGCGCAAGATGTAACGGTATCTTACCAAACATTCTATGACGAATTATCGCCTTATGGCCAATGGGTTTACGACCCGGAATATGGCAATGTTTGGGTGCCAAATGAAGATGGCGATTTTCGCCCTTATGGTAGCCGTGGCCGCTGGGCTATGACCGAATATGGTAATACCTGGGTATCAGACGACCCATGGGGTTGGGCCTGTTACCACTATGGCCGCTGGACGTATAATAACTACTACGGCTGGATATGGGTTCCGGGTTACGAATGGGCTCCGGCATGGGTGAGCTGGCGTTATGGCGGTGGCTATTGCGGATGGGCTCCACTTTCACCGGGTATCAGCATCGGTTCAAGCTACGGTTGCCCCGATAGCTGGTGGGTTTTCGTAGGCCCCCAATATCTTTACCGCACCGACTACTACCATTACTGGAGGGGACCACGTTATAACAACGAGTGCTTACGCAGAACCAGCTGGTATAACAATGTGTATACCGATAATTATAGCCATGTAAGGTATAATTATGGCCCAAGAAGCTCAGCAATTGAAAGGTATACACATCAGCCAGTTCAGGTGTTCAATGTATCTAGGTCTAACAGGCCGGGTGCACAACCAGTACAGCAGAATACGGTTAGCATATACCGCCCTAATATCAACAGGAACAGCGTATCAACTTCCCGCCCTACAAATGTAATACAGGCACCACGGAATGTGGGAAGGCCAGAACAACAAAGCGAGTTAACACCATCAAGGCAACCGGCTTTCAGGCAGGAAGTAGTAAGGCATAATACTGAAAACCCAAGGAATACCGGAGTTGTAGGGCCAAGGAATATGAACAACCAGACAACACAACCAGGCGGCGTTACACAACCAAGAGTAGATAACCGCAATGATGTAAGGAACAACCAGACAGAGCCTGCACGTGGCACACAGCCAAGGGTTGATAACCGTAACAACCAACCAGAACCTGCACGCAATACACAGCAACCACGTTTTGATAACAGGAATACAGAACCACCGCGCAATAACCCGCAGGTGCAACCTAACCGCCCGGAACCACAACGTTTTGAGCCAAGCCGCCAGGAGCCGCAACGTGCACAACCACAACGCCAGGAAGAACCACGCGCACAGCCACAGCCACAACGTCAGGAGCCACCAAGGCAGCAACCACAACCGCAACGCCAGGAGCAACCCCGTTTTCAGCCACAGCCGCAACGTCAGGACCCCCCAAGGCAGCAACCACAACCACAACGCCAGGAACAGCCAAGGCCACAGCCACAGCCTCAACAACCAAGGGCGCAACCACAACCACAGCCGCAACCTCAGCGCCAGGCACCAAACCAGGAACAAAGAGGTGGCCGCAGGTAGATAATTAATGATTTTTTCAAAGAGCTGCTTCGTAATGAAGCGGCTCTTTGCTTTTTAGGGTATGTAAAGAATGGCCGCATTTTCTGTTCTTTGCATACTCGGTCGTATTATCAGAAGTCTGAAAGGCGTATAGGAAAGTGGCTCGGCTAATGTTTTTTGTGTTCCGGTGTTTTATTTTTTAACTTTCCAGCTGTTATGTTCAAACATGTTCTGGTCTTATTGCTGGTGTCTTTTGCCGCTTGCAAAACAGCTAAGGTAAATGCGCCCAAACTCGAGGCTCCGTCGGCCAGCCCAATGAGTTGCCGTGTTACGGCTAAAGTAATATCCGTTAATAAGGAGTTGGATGCCGATACAGGCAGCATGTGTTCAAAATACCCGTGCAGAGCAATGGTACAACTATTAGCGGTGCAGTCTTGTGGCTCCTCGGTGTCACTGGCACACAATGCAGGCGACACTGTAGAAATGCGTTTTGTATACACACTTCATAAAACCGCAAAATTATTCCCCAACATGAAGGCGCAATATCCGGGCCTCAAGCAAGGCCAAATTTTTATTGCCGATGCAGAGCAGCGCATTGCACCGGGCATAGATGGCGCATTTGTGGTATTTGGTTACGAAGTAGAGTAGCGTTGGTAGCTATTTTTGATTGGTCGCTGTTGGTTAGCTTTGATGCTATGGCAGTATACCAGCTCCTACAATCTAAAACGTATTCTTTGTTTTGTTATCAGCGTCTACAGAAGCTTTGACAACTTCTTGAAAAGTTGTCAAAGCGAAATAATGTAGCTTACATATTAATCGATAATCCGATTTGACAACTTTCCAAAAAGTTGTGAAAGCTCACGCGTGTTCATTGTTTTTGTTACCAACGTCTGCGGAGCTTTGACAACTTCAGATAAGTTGTCAAAGCGAAATAATGAAGCTTACATATTAATCGATGATCCGATTTGACAACTTTCCAAAAAGTTGTCAAATCTCACGCGTGTTCATTGTTTTTGTTACCAGCGTCTGCGGAGCTTTGACAACTTCTAAGAAAGTTGTCAAAGCGAAATAATGAAGCTTACATATTAATCGATGATCCGATTTGACAACTTTCTAAAAAGTTGTCAAATCTCACCCGTCTTCATTGTTTTTGTTACCAGCGCCTGCGGAGCTTTAACAACTTCAGATAAGTTGTCAAAGCGCAATAATGCGATATTCAAAAAAATCATGCCTTTCATAAAAATCAAAAAAATCATGGTTCAGACAATCCACATTAACAACTTCAGATAAGTTGTCAACGCAAAATAATGAGATATTCAAAAAAATCATGCCTTTCAAAAAAATCATAAAAATCATGGTTCAGACAATCCACTTTAACAACTTCAGATAAATTGTCAACGCAAAATATTGCGATATTCAGAACAAATCTTGGCTTTCAAAAAAATCAAAAAAATCATAGTTCAGACAATCCACTTTAACAACTTCAGATAAATTGTCAACGCAAAATAATGCGATATTCAGAACAAATCATGGCTTTCAAAAAAATCATAAAAATCATGGTTCAGACAATCCTAGGTGGTGGAAAAATGCCAATAATCATGTTGTTAGAATAATCATTACACCGATCAAGATAAATAGAATGACCTGTAAAACGTATTTATATTAACTTTAGGGGCTATTAAAAACCAACTGATGAATAAGAAATTTCTATTGCCCATCGTAACCCTATCTGTTGTTGCCGTTTGTTTCGCCAGCCTGTTTTTTACGGTGCCGGTATCAGCAAGCCATGAAAATGAAATGGAAACTACCGGTGGCGATGAAGAAGGAGCGGGTAGGGTTGCTTATGAAATGATGCAACTACGCGACCCTGCAACGGGTAAAATTCCATTGCACATCAGGGAAAAGGAACTTGCCTTTGCGGCAGGGCTGCCTAACGACCTTATTGCGGTGGGTGCGTTTGGCAAAACAACTGCCTCTTCATTGGTATGGGCACCCCGTGGCCCATGGAATGTTGGCGGCCGAACCAGAGCTTTTTCCATTGATGTTGCTAACGAAAATAATTTGCTTGCGGGTACCGTTTCCGGCGGCATGTGGCGGTCTACCGATGGTGGTGCCACATGGGCGGTAACTACCCCTATTAATGCCTATATGAATGTAAGCTGCATAACGCAGGACAGGCGGCCGGGCCGCACTAACGTTTGGTATTACGGCTCAGGTGAGGCAAGTGGTGCTTCCGCAAGTGGCGGTGGTGCTTACTACCTGGGTAACGGCGTATTTAAATCTACCGACAGTGGCGTAACCTGGAATGTACTGGCTTCAACAACATCGGCAATGGTAAGTGGCTTCGACACATGGGCTGATCTTATCTGGAATATTGCGACCGATTCATCCAATGCAACCCAGGACGTGGTTTATGCTGCCGCCTATGGTGGCATACACAGAACCACAGATGGAGGTGCTACATGGACCACAGTTTTAGGCACTTTTGGCGCGTCGGCCGATTGCTATTATACCGATGTGGCTGTTTCTAAATCGGGTATAGTGTATGCCACATTGAGTACTGACGGTCCGTCAAGGGGGCTATACAGGTCTACCGATGGTGTAACATTTGCCAATATAACTCCAACCGGTTTCCCCACAACATTCAACAGGGTTAAAATTGCTGTCAGTCCGGCTGACGAGAACCAGGTTTACTTCCTCGGTAATACTCCGGGCTTCGGCCAGCCAGACACCAATTATGTTGGCTCTATAGAATGGAATAGCCTGTGGAAGTATAACTACCTTTCCGGCGATGGTTCTGGCACGGGTGGCGCGTGGGATGACCGTTCGCGAAACCTGCCTAATTCAGGCGGACCGTTTGATAAATTCATGACCCAGGGCTCTTACGATATTGTTATTAAAATTAAACCCAACGATACTAATGCAGTTTACATAGGCGGCACAAACCTATATTATTCTACAAGCGGATTTGCTGATACATCGCATACGCATTACATAGGTGGCTACCAGCAGGGGGCAACATTGCCTATTGTAAATGGCTATGCCAATCACCATCCTGACCAGCATGAATTGGTTTTCTATCCGAGCAATCCGTCAAAAATGATCTCCACTAACGATGGTGGTATTTTCAGGACCAACAATAATGTGGCCTCACCCGTAGTGTGGAATTCACTCAACAATGGTTATGTGTCCAGTATGTTTTATACCTGCGCAATTGACCATGCTACTACAAACGATATTATAATAGGTGGCGCGCAGGACAATGGCAGCTGGTATACCAATAGCGCTACGCTTACTTCGCCATGGGTTACACCGCGTGGTGGTGATGGCTCCTATTGCGCAGTCGCCGACAATGGCAGCGCCTACTACTTCAGTATACAAAGTGGTAAAATGATGAAGGCTAAACTTAACGCGGCAGGTGGGTTAGATAGCTTCGCACGCATTGACCCGATTGGTGGTTTTGGCTACCAGTTCGTGAATCCTTTTACCCTTGACCCTAATAATACCGATATCATGTACCTGATTGCCGGCACGCATTTGTGGCGCAACAACAGCCTTGCGGGCATACCATACCTCAGCAACTGGGATACGATCAGTACCAATTGGGTGAAGTTTCCTGATTCGCTTAGCGGCGGGGCTTATACTGCTGTGGCGGTAAGTACTACCCCGGCTAACAGGGTATACATGGGTACTGCTTCGCGCAGGGTTTATAAGGTGATAAATGCCAATACGGGCACACCGGCAAAAGTGGAAATAACATCCACCACCGCCAATAATTTTTTCCCTTCAGGAGGTAATGTAAGTTGCATAGCGGTCGATCCTTCGAACGCTGATAATGTTATGGTGGTGTTTTCCAACTACAACGTATACAGTTTGTATTTTTCCCGCAATGGCGGCTCTAGCTGGGCTAAAATTGGCGGCAACCTGGAGCCTAATATTAACGGCACCGGTAATGGACCTTCGCTACGATGGGCTAAAATAATACCGGTTACAGGTGGCACCGTTTATCTGCTAGGCACCAGCACCGGCTTGTATGCCACTACAGAAATAGACAGTATAAATACAGTGTGGACACAGCAGGCTACCAACACTATTGGTAGTTCGGTTGTTGATATGATAGACTATCGTGCTACCGACGGACTTGTAGTGGTTGCCACGCATGGGCACGGCATGTTCTCCACCCACCTCACCCATGTTGCAGAGGTAAACACTGTAAAGCAAATTGTAACTGCAAACCCTGCATTTGAATTAAAAAACTATCCTAATCCGTTCACCAACCAAACTACCATCAGCTTCAACCTTGCTGCGGCAGCCGACATAACTATAACCATAACCGACGGTGTTGGCAGGGTAGTAGCTATGCCGCTGAATGGCCCTATGGGTGCAGGTTCGCATAATGTGCCTTTCAGCAGTACAGGCATCGCCCCCGGTATTTATTACTGCACTTTAAAGGCAGGCAACAACCTGGAAACTTCGCGGATGCTGGTTGTGAATTAATTGTCAATTGGTTAATGGTCGACACATCAGAACAAATCATTGTTCAGACAATTTTTGATTTGACAATTTCCAAGATGTTGTCAAAGCAACACGTGTTCATTTTTTTGTTACTGTCGTCTGCGGGAGCTTTGACAACTTCTGAGAAAGTTGTTAAAGCGAAATAATGAAGCTTACATATTAATTGATGATCCGATTTGACAACTTTCTAAAAAGTTGTCAAATCTCACACGTGTTCATTGTTTTTTGTTACCAGCGTCTGCGGTAGCTTTGACAACTTCTGAGAAAGTTGTTAAAGCGAAATAATGAAGCTTACATATTAATTGATGATCCGATTTGACAACTTTCCAAAAAGTTGTCAAATCTCACACGTGTTCATTGTTTTTGTTACCAGCGTCTGCGAAGCTTTGACAACTTCTGAGAAAGTTGTCAAAGCGAAATAATGCGATATTCAAAAAAATCATGACTTTCAGAAAAATCAAAAAAATCATGGTTCAGACAATCCGATTTGACAACTTTCCAAAAAGTTGTCAAATCTCACACGTGTTCATTGTTTTTGTTACCAGCGTCTGCGGGAGCTTTGACAACTTCTGAAAAAGTTGTCAAAGCGAAATAATGCGATATTCAAGAAAAATCATAACTTTCATAAAAATCAAAAAAATCATGGTTCAGACCAGGTACACAACAATTGTAACCGTACCGTATTATTATGCACAACGGGTATAAAATCACTCCTGCCACAAGAATGGAAACAAAATGATGCCCAGAATAATGATGAGTGCATCAAGCCCCAGCAGCACCATGGCCAGCGAGCCCCAGCCTTCAATATAAACCGGACTTAAAGCTTTAACGGCAAGCTTGCTGAGTATCATTAATAATGGCGTAACCAGGGGGAAACCCAAAATAGCCATGAGTGCCGAATTTTGCTGTGCCCTGGCAGCAATAGCAGACAGAAAAGTGAACACAGCCGAAAGACTAATACTACCCACACAACTAATAAGAATAAAAAGCCCGCTATTGGTGAGCGGCCACCCCAGCATAATATAATAAAGTAGTAAACTTACGAGGTTCATGATAAGCATAAGCACTATGCTGTAAGTCATTTTTGCCACCATAAAGGTGACCGGATTAACCAACGTAAAATAGTAACGGAAACGATTGGGGTGTTCCTGCAAAAAACTCTTAGCCACAGAATTCACGGCCACAAATAATTGCGTGAGCCAGAAGAGGGCATTCCATACATTAGCTTCAGGCTGGCCATTCATCATATACACAACAAAAACGGTGCCGCCTACATACAGCAGCACGCCAAACAGCGTGTGCTTCTGTCGCCACTCAATAAGCAGGTCTTTTTTTACCAGTGATACAAACGGAGCCATTGCCATAACGGCCGCAAAGGTAATTGATTAATAAACACTACTGTCCGGTAAAAATTGGTGGTAAAAAGGACTATTGTATAGCAGCTGCGCCGCGGCCCCAGCGCAGACAAATAGACTAACAAGCTTCAGCACAAAACGCCGCAGGGCTACTTTTTTGCGCGGAGCGTTGCAAAAAAGCGGCGCTTTCTTTGGTTCTTTCTTTGCGCCGTGGCAAAGAAAGAACGTAGGCGGGGATGACAGCAGCCTATACAGCGGCAACGTAAAAAAGCCAATTATCAAGCAGTAAAATACTGCGAGAGAATTGCTCCTACTTCGTTGCAGAAGAAAGACGTTCTTTTTATCGGACAACAATAATTAATAAAAAGGCAACTAACAAAAATGCATGGGCATTATGGTAGTAAAAGCATGTTAACAGTATATTACGGCGCAAAAATATTTCAATAAAATTTCTTTGAAAAAGAGTTTGTAAAATCAAAATAGGCGCTTACCTTTGCACTCTCAAAAGTTCTTAAATACATGCGGAAGTAGCTCAGTTGGTAGAGCACGACCTTGCCAAGGTCGGGGTCGCGCGTTCGAATCGCGTCTTCCGCTCCAAAGATTCCAGGCCTTCAGGTTTGGAATTTTTTTTGCCTCTCAGCATTGAAGAATGCGGGCAGAGGCAGGCAAGCCCTGGTGGCGGAATTGGTAGACGCGCAGGACTTAAAATCCTGTTTGCTGTAAGGCGAGTACGGGTTCAATTCCCGTCTGGGGCACCAAAACAAAACCCGCTTTAAATAGCGGGTTTTAATTTAAAAAAAGTTAAGGGAAAAGAAGGGAGGCAATCTTCGTAAACCCGATTAGTTCTTAGTTATTAGCGGAAGTAGCTCAGTTGGTAGAGCACGACCTTGCCAAGGTCGGGGTCGCGCGTTCGAATCGCGTCTTCCGCTCGTTTAATCCAGTCCTCCAAAGGGGCTGGATTTTTTTTTGCCCTCCGTCAATTTGAAAAACGATATACATCTCTTATAATTTTATGAATTTTCTGATATAAATCTTATTAATTCGAAGAAAATATACCCCGGCTGGCAAACTTGAAACGTCAAGTTTGCTAACATTATGGGAGAAAGTTAGCGGGAGCGTGGTAGAGCGTCCGTAAACATCGGTAACACTAATTTCAATTGTTGGCGTAGGGGTTTCAATAAAAAGCACATCATTTGCCGGGTTCGGATAACACGTCACTCCCTCTCCATTTATGGAGAGGGGGCCGGGGGGTGAGGAGAGATTGTGATCATATACCAGCCGTATACTGCTGCCCGCACTGTCGTAACATGCCCTTCCCACAGAAACTAAAGCTGCGGTTATAGTGTCAGTTCCTGCTGTTTTAGTATAAGTAACGGATGGCACTGTTGTTGTTGTAAATTCAACGCCATGATTCTTCCAGTGAAGCGTATAAGCACCTGCCGAGCCCGCGATGCTGGCCGTAAGATGTACAGTAGTTCCCGCGCCGGCTATGCTATCACCACTGACGGTAACTACCGGTGGTAAAAATGTATCAACCCGCATATAAATAGTATTGCTGATCACCACCGGGCTTGTTGTAAGGCAGGCAAGGCCACTGGTGAGCTGGCATTGTATAGTGTCGCCATTTGCAGGCGTGTAAGTATAGGTGGGTAGGCTTATGCCTACGTTCGCACCGTTCACTTTCCACTGGTAGGCAGGCGAACTGCCTGCATAAGTAGTATTTGATGAAAATGTTACCGGCATACCATAGCAAAGTACGTTTCCGGAGTGAGCAGAGATGGTGATGGATGGATTAACTGGTATGTAAGCAGTTATCTTACGTATTCTGGCATTGCCATTATCCGGCAAAATAATATTTTCGCACTCATCAAGTGCAATACCATCTGGATAATATATTTTAGCGGCTGTGGCTGCACCACCATCGCCACTATAACCACATGCTCCATTTCCCGCTAACGTTATAACTGTGCCATACGTTGTTATCGCTCTAATTCTACAATTATTTCGATCTGCAATTATGATATTTCCGGCGTGATCCATTCGTAAGTACATAGGATGTATGCCTGCACTTGTAGCAGCAACACCTTCTCCATTGTATGTTGTAGATCCATCGCCTGCTATTGTGTTAATAATACCTGTACTGATATCTATTTTTCGTACACGAGCATTTCCCCAGTCCGCAACATAAATATTTCCTATTCCATCAATGCAGATATCATGTGGTTGGTTAAATTTACAAGCTGTTGCAGGTCCACCGTCACCATTAAAGCCAGTACTAGTACCTGCAATTGTATGAATTACATTGGTATTAGCATCAATTTTACGAATTCTACTGTTTCCATTTGCAAAGAATAGATTTTGATGTGTATCAAAAAAAAGAGCAGAAGGAGCACCGAGTGAAGCAGATGTTGCAAGCCCTCCATCGCCAGAATTAGTAAGAGAACCGGTACCTGCGCAAGTTGAGATAAGTCCGGTAGTCATATTTACTTTCCTGATTCTACTTCCATTAACCTCTGCGATATATAAATTTCCGCTGCTATCAAAGGCAACACCAGCAGGAGCATATATCCCCGCCGCCGTAGCAGGCCCGCCATCACCTGAAGAAACCATACTACCATTTCCTGCAATTCTACTTATAATACCCAAAGCTGAAATAATGCGTACTCTGTGGTAATTTAATTCACTAAAAACGTAATCGCCATTTTTAGTGAAAACTCCGTAAACACTTCCGTTTGGTATCCCTGCAATAATTGCGGCTCCACCATCGCCTGTATCATGCGGATAGCCAGTTCCTGCAATAGTGCTAATTGTCCCCGTTTGTCCAGTCGATTTATTGGCAACTAATAACATGATAATAAACAATATCGATACTAGTCTCATTTCAAGTAAATTTAGCTAATATATACAGGTAACATATACCCATGGACCGGGTCTATCGAAGTAATGACATTTTTTGATAGTATAAAGGTATACAAATGCGATTGAAAAGTGTAATGAAATACCGGTGAGTGGAATTAAGCTATCAAAAATCCTCCAGCTGTAATCATAAAAATCCGTGCATTGCACAGCTTCACATGACAATTATTGCAATAAACCCTGCGCCACGGCGCAGACATAAATCTCCCTTCTCCTTCGGAGAAAGGGTTGGGGATGAGGTCCCATAGCAGCTGTGAGAAGAGTTGAACCGTAACCGGAAATGCGTGCATTGCACAGCTTCACATGACAATTATTGCAATAAACCCTGCGCCACGGCGCGGACATAAATCTCCCTTCTCCTTTGGAGAAAGGGTTGGGGATGAGGTCCCGTAGCAGCTGTGAGAAGAGTTGAACCGTAACTGGAAATGCGTGCATTGCACAGCTTCACATGGCAATTATTGCAATAAACCCTGCGCCACGGCGCAGACATAAATCTCCCTTCTCCTTTGGAGAAAGGGCTGGGGGATGAGGTCCCGTAGCAGCTGTGCGAAGAGTTGAACAGTAACCGTAAATGCGTGCATTGCACAGCTTCACATGACAATTATTGCATAAACCCTGCGCCACGGCGCAGACATAAATCTCCCTTCTCCTTTGGAGAAAGGGTTGGGGAAGAGGTCCCGTAGCAGCTGTGCGAAGAGTTGAACCGTAACCGTAAATGCGTGCATTGCACAGCTTCACATGGCAATTATTGCAATAAACCCTGCGCCACGGCGCAGACATAAATCTCCCTTCTCCTTCGGAGAAAGGGTTGGGGATGAGGTCCCATAGCAGCTGTGCGAAGAGTTTAGCCGTAACCCGAAATCATTTTGAAGCAGAAATTTGCTAATTAAGATTTACTTTTGCATTTCAAAATCCGCACATCATGGCTGTTCAGCGTCCCTTTAATTTAAGTCAATGGATAGAAGATAACCGACATTTACTGAAGCCACCAGTTGGCAACCAGAATGTTTATAAAGAAGCCGGAGACTTTATTGTGATGATAGTTGGCGGCCCCAACAGCCGAAAAGACTTTCATTACAACGAAAGCGAAGAGCTGTTTTATCAGCTGGAAGGCGATGTGGTCGTGAAAATTCAGGAAGATGGTAAAATAGTAGACATACCCATTAAGCAAGGTGATATGTTTTTACTGCCGGGCAAAACACCGCACTCACCACAAAGGGGTGCTGGTACTATTGGCCTGGTAATTGAAAAGAAAAGGGAGGCGACCGAAATGGATGCCTTTATGTGGTTTTGCGAAAATTGTGGCGAAAAACTACATGAACAATTCATGAACGTTTCTGATATTGTTACCCAGCTGCCGCCTGTTATGGAGGCATTTTACAGCGATGAGCATAAGCGTACCTGCAAAAAATGTGGCGCAGTTATGCAGCCACCTGTCACCATAAAATAAATTTTACCACATTTTATAGGTTATTATTAACTGGCAGTTGCAATCGCTAGCTGTCAGACTAATTATAGCAAAAGAAATCTGATTTTTTTATATTAAATTTGCTCTTCCAAATAACAAAATAATACACTATGAAGTCTTACTTTTACAAAGTATCTCTCCTTATCGCAGTATGCCTGCTTGCTACCTTATCCCGGGCACAGATAATTTCTACTTATGCGGGCACTTTTGGTTCCATAACAGCAAGTGGCGATGGTGGCGCGGCAACTGCCGCTTCAGTCGGTAATCCTAACGGTGTTGCGGTTGATAAACTAGGCAATGTTTACTTTACTGATGCTACGAACAATGTAGTGCGTAAAGTAAACACCAGTGGTGTTATTTCTACTTTTGCAGGCACAGGTGTGTCTGGCTACTCGGGTGATGGTGGTGCGGCAACTGCGGCTACTCTATATTATCCGCAAGGTATATGTGCCGATACTTTTGGCAACATATATGTAGCTGATGAAGTGAATAGGGTAGTACGTAAAATCAATACATCGGGCATCATCACTACGGTTGTAGGTACAGGTGCGTCTGGCCACTCTGGCGATGGCGGACCAGCTACAGCAGCAACCTTGCCAAGCGCGGTTGACGTTGCGGTGGACAGGGCCGGTAATTTATATATTGCCGATGGTTATTACAGCGTTAGGAAAGTAAATACATCGGGTATCATCAGCACATTTGCCGGTGCCAGCTACGGATATTCTGGAGATGGTGGCAGAGCCGATACCGCAACTTTCAATAACCCTCTGGGGGTAGATGTTGATACATTCGGCAACGTTTATATCTCTGATAACCAGAACATGGTTATCCGTAAAGTTGATGCAGCAGGCTTTATTAGCACTTATGCGGGTAACGGTTATGGTGCAGGCTCAGGTATGGGCGGTTCTTTTAGTGGTGATGGCGGCCCTGCAACTGCTGCAGGCCTCGATCAGCCTTATGGCTTATCAGTAAGCCGTAACGGCGATCTTTATATTGCTGACCAGTATAACAGTGTTGTACGTTATGTAAACCCCACAACAGGTATTATAGAGCGCTTTGCAGGAAACAATACATTGACCTATACAGGCGATGGCGGTCTTGCAGACACAGCTGGCCTTAACTTCCCCGTTGACGTGGCGGTAGATAATTCCGGCAATTTGTTCATTGCTGATATCTCCAACAACGTAGTTCGTAAAGTAAAAGCGCCTTACCGTATTACCATAGCAACAACTAACGATACCGTTTGCAGCGGCACAGCGGTAAACTATACTTCTTCTATAACTGCCCCGGCTGCGGGTTATCATTACCATTGGTTTGTAAACACCACTGCGGTTGGTACCGATGCTTCAACCTATATGGCTGATAGCGTACACACTGGCGATGTTGTTAAATGCTACCTCATAGGCACTTCATCAACCGATACACTGGCTATGTCTAATGTTATTACCATGACGGTGATACCAACACGCACACCATCGGTAACATTTACCGTATCACCTTCAGCCAGTGTTTGCAGCGGCACTGCTGTTACTTACACTGCTACCGGTGTTTCAGGTGGTTCAGCTCCGGTATATCACTGGAGTGTTAATAGTACCGATGTATCGGGCGCAACTACTTCAAGCTACACTTACGTGCCGGCAAACGGAGATATTATACAAGTAAGGTTAAACAGTAGCTACGCATGTCTTACTACAGGTGTCGCTTTCAGTAGTACCACCACCATGACGGTTACGCCAACAGTTACACCAACCATATCCATCAGCACTGCTTCCGATACTATTTGCACATCAACGGCTGCCCGTTTTACGGCTACCATAACAAATGGTGGTGCTGCACCGCATTACCAGTGGTTTTCAGGCAGCACTGCCATAGGTAGCGATACCAGTTCTATTTTATATACACCCGCTAGTGGTGCTGTAATATCTTGCCGCCTTACGAGCAATGCTACATGCCGCACCAGCGATACCGTGCGGAGTAACTATATTGTGATGTACGTTACAGCCCCACTTACACCATCTATCACCATATCTACCGTTGGCGGAGATACATCGTGCACCGGTATTACGGACACATTGTATGCTGCAACAGTACATGGTGGCACTTCCCCTACCTATGCATGGATAGTGAACGGTTTCTATGTTTCAGGTGGCAACCCGTTTGTGTACAACCCAACATCGGGAGATGTGGTACAATGCACACTCTATCCTAGCGGCTGCGTAACGGCAAGCAGTGTAAACAGTAACACAATTACCCTCACGGTTTTGGCATATACCACACCAACAGTATCAATAGCCACAAGCCGCGATACAGTTTGTGCGGGCGACACGGTAACATTTACCGGTACCAGCGTTTCCGGCGGTTCGGC
Source organism: Chitinophagales bacterium (assembly GCA_038228575.1). Taxonomy (GTDB): domain Bacteria; phylum Bacteroidota; class Bacteroidia; order Chitinophagales; family Chitinophagaceae; genus Flavipsychrobacter. The sequence continues at coordinate 21,648 of JBBRPD010000053.1, forward strand.
ACCAATATATAACTGGTACAAGAACGGTACTTACATTTCTACAGGCGGTACGTATCGCGATGGCCCTGCCAGCACCGACGTTTACCACTGTGTTTTGGTAAGCAACGCACATTGTAACACTACCGATACAGTTACGAGCAGTTCTGTAATGATAGTTGTTAATCCGGTAGTTACACCAACCGTAGGTATATCTGCCAGTCCGTCGGGCCCTGTTTGTGCAGGCACAACCGTAACGTTTACGCCAGCACCGGTTAACGGAGGTGCTGCACCGGCGTATACCTGGTATAAAAACGGAACTATCGTAAGTTCGGCAGCTACTTATAGCTACGTCCCGGTCAACGGAGATACCATACAGGTAAAAATGATAAGTTCTGCTGCATGTATAACAACTTCAACGGTTTTCAGCGCGCTTACTATAATGGTGGTTAATGCTGTTGTAACACCATCTGTAACCGTTGCGGTTACACCTGGCGATACAGTTTGCGCAGGCGTAACGCTTTCATTTACGGCAGCTATTGTAAATGGCGGCTCATCACCAGCCTACCAGTGGCAGAGCAATGGTGTTGATATTGCAGGTGCAACATCAACTACTTATACGTACACCCCTTCAGGCAGCGATACTATAGTTTGCCGCCTGATAAGCAGCAATCCATGTGCAATACCTGATACCGTTTACAGCACGCCTCACAGGTTAGTTGTTTACCCGGTTGCCACGCCTTCTATTACAGCTACGGCCACACCGGGCACTATTGTTTGCGTTGGCACATCGGTTACCTATACTGCAACAGGCACTGGCGGCGGTTCTGCACCAACTTATCAGTGGAAGGTTAATGGCACGGTGGTGAGCACAGCTACCAGCTACACCTACACACCTGCCAATGGCGATGTAATAACCTGCAGATTTATTAGTAACGCACCTTGCCGCACGGCAGACAGCGCATTCATTACCCCTATCACTATGATAGTTAATGCGGTTGGTGCCCCTTCAGTTACCATAGCGTGCGCTCCCGGCGATACTATTTGCGTAGGTGGCACGGCTACGTTCACGCCGTCAACTACAACCGGTGGCACTTCGCCAACTTACAAATGGTTTGTAAATGGCGTATTAAGTGGCACGGCTGCTACTTATGCTTATGCACCTGCTTCGGGCGACTTAGTGAAATGTGTTATGCACAGTTCATCATCTTGCGCTATTCCTGACTCTGCTACAAGTAACACCATTACTATTACTATTTCATCGTTTGTTACGCCGGCAGTTAGCATTGCTACACCTAACGACACGGTTTGTTCCGGTATACCAATAACGTTTACGCCAACGCCAGTTAATGGTGGTTCGGCACCGGTTTATAACTGGTATGTAAATGGTACATTTATGGGTACAGGTAGCACGTACAGCTATGCCCCTGCGAATGGCGATATTGTAAAGAGCACTATGTTCAGCAGCCACCCTTGCGCAAGTCCTGATAGCGCTGTAAGTAACAGCATCACTATGACTGTTACTCCTTCTGTTGTGCCGTCAGTTACCATTGCCGCTACACCAGGTACTACTATTACATTTGGCACATCGGTTACCTTTACTGCAACTCCGGTTAACGGAGGTTCAGCTCCTTCCTATGTATGGATGATTAACGGTGTAGTTGTTTTGGGTGTAACAGGTAATACTTATGTTACCGACACGCTGCACAACGGCGAAGTAGTTACCTGCGTATTGCTCAGTAACGCGCCGTGCGCTAATCCTCCATTCGATACCAGTAACGTGCTTACCACTACAATCAGCAATGTTGGTGTGGTGCATGTAAATAAAGTACGCGGGGCTATTGACCTGCAACCCAATCCTAACACGGGTATCTTCTTTATTAAAAGCGAAATGTTGGAAACCAGCAGCAATAACGCTGAAGTAACGGTTACCGATATGTTGGGTAAAATTGTATATCGTAATAGTAATTTGCCAATCGTGAATGGCAAGATAAACAGCAGAATAGCGTTGGATAACAACCTGGCTAACGGCTTGTATATGCTTAACTTAAAGTATGATGATGGTAGCCACGTTATGCGCTTCGTTATTGAAAAATAACTAACGGTTAGTAAATAAATCATTATTCTGCGATAGAAATTAATGATAAAAATAGGAATGTTGTATAGCACCTGCGCCGCCGTCCCGGCGCAGACATTAGCGTAACAAGCTTCAGCAAAACACGCCGCAGGGCTCCTTTTTTGCGCGGAGCGTTGCAAAAAAGCGGCGCTTTCTTTGGTTCTTTCTTTGCGCCGCTGCAAAGAAAGAACGCAAGCGGGGATGACAGCGGCTTATGCAGCGTTACCGTAAAAGCAGACTGTCAAACAGTAAGTTTTCATGAAACAATTGCAGCTACTGTTTTTTAGCAGGAAGAAAAATATTTTGTTGGACAACATGTATTCGAATGGAAAATTCTCTGAATTTCAGGGGATTTTTCATTTTAGTATGTATCAAGCGTATGATAGTCATTGAAATACCCCTAATTTCGCAGCCTATTTTTATAAAAAAGTATTAATTAAGCATGAATATATTTTTACAAACAAAAATCACACTTATGATGAGAAAGTTTAGCCTTGCGGCATTGCTTGCAGCATCTACATTAACTGCAAATGCACAGAAAGTAAATTATTCAGTTGTTGAAACAGACCCTGACAAGGCAAAAGCGACAACTCTGGATTTGCAAATTTTGAATTTGGGTAGTTATCATGGTATAAGTTTGGGATATGGTGTTAAATTGGAGACCATGCTCACAGATAAAATAGCACCCTTCGTGGAATATAAAAATACCTATTTCGAAACGCCAAATTCAGGTTCTTCGGCTACCGATGAAGGTGCGATACTTCCTGTTGCAGGTCTTAAGCACAATATGAATATTGAAGCGGGAGGTACCTATTTTTTTCTAAGTCGTAAAGTGGCTTCCGATGTTAAGGTGCAATTAAGTTCCATGTCATTTGGGAACGTTACAGTAATTCATTACACCATGGTTCCGAGCGTTATTAAGCACATGCTTGGTGTACGCGGTGGCGTTACTTTTTTTCAGAAATCGCTTGATTTTGACGACGATTCTCATCCTTACTTTAATTACAAAAGCAAAGATGGAAGGACCGTTGTTCCTATTGACAATGAATTCGCCGGCCTTCACGTTCAGCCAGCGGGAAGGGCATGGGAGCCATTTTCAAATTCAAAAGTGTTTGCGATTTTTGCTGGATTGGACTATCGTAACATAAGAAATACGATTATACAAGCTGAAGATTATGGCCGCTGTGCAAATTCTGCCTCAATTGATGTGTATTTCGATCTGATGATCGCACCATCGGTTTCTGTTGCTAATGTAATAGATACAGCAAGGCAGCAGTGGCAGATTGTGCCTACATCGAAAGGAACAAGTAATTTTGGTTACAGGTTTGGCATTACCAGACACCCGGGTCGCGCACTTTGGTGGGCTTCAACTCTTGAGTTTGGTAAGAAACCCTCAGCTATAATGGGGTCTGGTTTTTTCAAAACCGGAGGATATTTCAGCTATACCTTCTCAGTTTCCATTTCGAGTGGCCTGCATTTTTTAGCGCGTAAAACTGAGGGTGCACCTCACAAAATGGTTGATAAAAAGGAATCATCAACCGAAAAAATATAAAGCAGTACAATATTTTATTTTGCTTTCTAAAAATCCCGGCTACATATTCGCCGGGATTTTTATTTACCTGCTTGTCAGAAATTAGTAATTATTACCTAAATAGTTATATTTTCAATCTCGTTTTTTGCCTGCTGTATAGTGGTGAAAAATTTAAAGATATCACCTTATGATAAAAAAAATTGCTCTTGCCGTTATGCTCATGGCCGTTATGCCTGCTACCGCGCAAAATTCCCGATATACAATAATTGAGAACGACCCTGATAAAGCCAGGACTACTACACTCGATCTTAAGATTTTTGACTTGGGCTGGTACCAGGGTATGGGCATGCGCCTGGGCGGCAGGGTGCATACTATGCTCACCGAAAAGATGGAACCGTTTCTTGAACTCAAAAAAGCCTTTGTAAATGACCCGGCAATTAGTGATGGTAGCCTTCCTGAGTCAGTAATTTGCCGTGGTGGTATAAAAGGTGCCGTGTTTGCCGAAGCTGGTTGCAATTATTATTTTTTTAGCCGGAAAGTAAAGGCCAAAACCCGCATGAATTTAAATGCTATTGAACAAGGAAAAACCATTGTGCAATATTATTCAAAAGTCCCCACCGTTGTAAAACACTTACTAGGTGCGCGCGGAGGCATTACCTACACCCGGAAAGGAGTTGATTTTTACGACCCGTCGCACCCATACTACAATTATAAAAGCGCCGATGGAATGTATATAGTACCTATTGATGACTGGGACCCCAAGGTTGCACACTACCAGCCAGCGGGCTTTGCTGCTGATCCATATTCAAATTTCAGGACATTTGCAGTTTTTGCTGGTATAAGCTACAAGAAGATAAAACATACCGTAATTGACGTGGAAGAACATGGGCATCGCCAGCGGGCTTCCAATCTGGATGTGTATGCCGATGTTATTGTTGCACCATACATGAGCATTTCAAATGTACTGGATACCAATAAAAGAGAATGGATAATTGCGCCCAAAAGCGGTACAATGCAACACTTTGGTTACAGGGTGGGCTTTTGCCGGCACTCTGGCAGAACGGTAGGCTGCACGTATACCATTGAAGCAGGTAAGAAACCTGCCCCTATAATTGGACAAGGCTTTTTCTATGCTGGTGGCTTCATCAATCTTTCCTGGGGCATCTGTATTTCCAGCGCATGGAATTTACTCGGGCACAGCACAACTAAGCCTGTATTGCCTGCGGATATTCCAGATACTTCCAGCCCTAAAATATAAGCAGTCGCTGCAACCCTCGTGGATTGCAACAATTTTCAAAAGCAAAAGCTGACCCGTAAGATGGTCGGCTTTTGTGTTTTATGCTGTTTATACCATTTATACATCAAATACAGCACTACAATCATGCCATTGCGCCGGTAGGTGCAACCTGTTGTACCAATCAGGCATTAAAGGTCTGCATGAGATAATGGATAAGCCCTTTCTTCGGCAGCCGCCTGTGCTATCATTTGGACACATCTATATCACACCATGATAGATGCAAAACACCTGCGCCGCCGTCCCGGCGCAGTCATTAGAATAACAAGCTTCAACATAAAACGCAGTCTGGCTTCTTTGCCCAGCGGAGCGTTTGGGCAAAGTGGCGCTTTTCTTTGCGGTACTTTCTTTTTCGCCACGAAAAAAGAAAGTAGCTATGAGGGGATGACAGCATGCATCGGTGAAGGGCGTATATAAATGAGCTGACTCACATGTTAGGGCTAGGGTGCCCTCAGCTACATTGCCGATTTTTAAAGTAAAAATTGTATTATTAGCGGTAAGGCAATAGACGACCTGTGCACGCTTGACAATTGTTACCGTGTGGATTATAAAATATAGCGGGTATTAAGCCCGTACTTGTCTGCTTCCTGCTGCCAACTACGCAACCTATTTGCGCATATTGAAGTTGGTGCGTAATTCAAGAATATTTCCCGAAATATTTTTTATTTTTTTTAGGTTGATAATCAAGTGATTGTGTGCTTTTTTGATTGTGTGCAAAAAATATTTTTTCACTACGCAATTCCTATGCGTAGTGGTGTTTCACTTTTGTATTGTCAATGAGGAATAAGAATAGCAACACATTGGCAAGCATAGTTTAACAATAAAAATCACTCCAAATGAAATTCAACTTCTTCAAGAAAAAAGCGGCATCCGTTGTTAATTACGAAGGCGCAAAAGCGTATACATTAACTCCAGAAATGGAGCTGTATTCGGCGGTGGTAACTGCAGGTTTGAGTGATAGCTTTTATGAAAAAACAGACACCAGGCTGAATAGGATACAAGAACTGATGCAAAAGAACGACCCTGAATATGTGGCGAAACTGGCCGTATATGCCCGTACAGAAATGTACATGCGGAGTGTGCCGATGGTACTTGCCGTAGAAATGGCGAAAATGAATTCGGGCAATGGGGTAGTTGCCAAAACGGTGAACGGGGTAGTAAAGCGCGCCGACGAAATTACAGAACTGCTGGCCTACTACCAGCAGGCTAATGCCCGCACAGGAACCAAGAAGCTGAATAAGCTTTCAAAGCAGGTGCAGAAAGGGCTGAGTGATGCTTTCAACAACTTTGATGAATACCAGTTTGCAAAATACAACCGTGATACTGATGTAAAGCTTAGGGACGCGATGTTCCTGGTTCACCCAAAGGCGAAGAGTGACGAGCAACAGGCCATATTTAATAAGATCGCTAAAAAGGAACTGGCAGTTCCTTATACGTGGGAGACTGAACTATCGGCCCTCGGCCAGGTTGGTTATGAAACACCTGCGGCAAAGCAGGCAGCAGTGAAAGCAAAATGGGAAGAACTCATCGATAGCAATAAAGTGGGTTACATGGCTACTATGCGTAACCTGCGTAACATACTGGAAGCAAATGTAAGTGCAGTGCATGTTAAAAAGGTTTGCGACTACCTCGCTAATGCAGGTGCCGTAGCTAAATCGAAGCAAATGCCGTTCCGTTTCCTGGCTGCTTACCGTGAGATAAAATGCATGAAATCTGACTATACAACAATGGTGCTCAGCAGCCTGGAAAAGGCCATAGCCGCAAGTGTTGTTAACATGAAGGGCTTTGATATTTCAACCCGCGTGCTTATCGCCTGCGATGTATCTGGCTCTATGCAAAAGCCTGTATCGCCTAACAGTAAAATTTGGGTGTATGATATAGGTCTGGTGCTGGGTATGCTGATGCAGTCAAAATGCACAAGGGTTGTGACTGGTATGTTTGGCGATAGCTGGAAGGTAATTAATATGCCCGGAACAGGCGTGCTGGCCAACGTGGAGGAGTATTACAAAAGGGAAGGTGAAGTAGGTTACGCAACCAATGGCTATAAAGTAATTGACGACCTTATAAACCGAAATGTAGTGATGGATAAAGTGATGCTTTTTACCGACTGTCAGCTTTGGGATAGCAACCATGGAGGCGCAAGCCTGCAAAAGTCGTGGGGCCGTTACAAAGCCATTGCGCCAGGTGCTAAACTCTACCTGTTCGATCTTGCGGGCTATGGCAATACGCCACTCAGCATCGAGCGCGATGATGTGCACCTGATAGCAGGTTGGTCCGACAAAGTATTTGATGTATTGGAAGCAATAGAAAATGGAGAAAATGCGCTGGCTAAAATTAGCCAGGTTGTATTATAACCGCTGCCCCCACGGCAGCACTGCCGTGGGGTTTTAATAAGTTCTTACAAGATATTGATATTGCCGGGATGCCGTAGGCAAGTGTTACTTCGCCAACAAATCAGGGGCCAGGGTCTCTACGAAAGTAGGGAAGAGGTGCAAATCCTCAATGGCTAGCGCCCCGCTCACTTACCGCTTTTGCTCCGGGCAAAAAATATAGAAAGATGCCGTAAATAGGGATTACTTCGCGGTTAAAGCCGGTTCGAATCCGGCCTTTGGAGCAATCCATTGATAAGGCCCTGTTGATTGTCGCTCTTTTTAAAAAATTAAAACAGTGTCGTATGCGAAACATACTTCGATTTTAACGTGCAGGTCGCCGGTTCAAGTCCGGCCATCATGAAAATGGTGTAGCTCAGTTGGTTAGAGCAGTAAAAACGTTTCGCAGCTTGTTACCTGTTTTATTAAATTATTGACAGTAATACCATTTTTACATTAAAATACAGCACTAAAATCATGTTATTGCGTCGGTAGGTGCAAAATGTTCGTTGCCAAGTTCTTTCAAAATATTAAGGCAGTGTCGTATGTGGGATATACTTCGTGGGTTTATGGGTCGCCGGTTCAAGTCCGGCCACCGCTAAGGCGGTGTAGCGCAGTTGGTAGCGCAATAATCAAAAAGATCCTACAGTTTTTTTCTGCCTTAAATTATCAAGCCATTTGATTGGTGTCGTAGAGAAGGGTTACTTCGACTTTTAACCGGGAGGCGCGGGTTCAATTCCCGCAAGCAAGCCATAGTGGTTTGCCGCATGGACTGCACCTCATGCCCTTTTCGCTTTTACCCGTTCAAAATTAAACAGCCACAGCTTTTTGCCGTGGCTGTTTTGGTTCGTAGCTGTGGTACTACCATCAGCGGTATAACCTATCTATAATGTTATTTGCGGTTGCAGGGTACACCAATTCATCGGCCGATTTCAGTAAATGCTTATCTCTTTTGGGGTACTTTACTTCGCTCAGTAAATGTTCTATGAGGGCAATATGTGCCTTGCCTTTATCTTCTGCATCAACAATAAACCATGGGGAGTGATTAAAGCTGGTTCTTCCCAGCATGGCATCACGGGCTTCGGAATAATCTTTCCAGTATTTTTGTGCGGCCCCGTCAATGTCGCTTATTTTCCATTGTTTCAAAGGGTCATTCTTGCGGTCAGCAAGGCGCTTTTTTTGTTCATCTTTACTAATATCAAGGTAGTATTTCAGAATAGTAACGCCGGCATCTACCATCATCTGTTCAAACAGTTCTACTTCCCGGAAAAAGGCTTCATATTCCTTGTTGCTGCAAAAGCCCATTACTTTTTCAACGCCCAGGCGGTTATACCAGCTGCGGTTAAAAATTACGAATTCGCCACATATGGGTAAGTGATAAACATAGCGCTGAAAGTACCATTCCCGCTGTTGCCTGTCCGATGGCTTACTCAATGCTACAACTTTCGTTTCGCGCGGGCTTAAATGCTTCGTAATTGTCTTTATGGTGCCATCCTTACCGGCGGCATCTCTCCCTTCCAGTATCACCAATACCTTCATGCCGGAATTAATGACTTCTTTCTGAAATTTTACCAGCTCCACATACAGGGAATGGAGTATTTCTTTGCTTTCTTTCATAGTGATCGTATCTGAGTTGAGTTGCTTTATGGAATCAAAGCACTACCTACTAAGATACGACAATCTGCAATGCACCGCCCTGATTTAAGGCACTGTTTGCGTCACCACCACCTGTATTTGTAGAAAAAAATGCCTCTGTTAGCTTTTCGCCTTCAAAATACCCATTAAAAACAGTACCCAGCCAACAATGAAGCATACGCCGCCCAGTGGGGTAACCAGCCTGGCAAGGGTAGGTATGGCTACATTTTTTACTTCCAGTAACGGATATAAGTACAGCGATCCGCTGAAGCAAACAATACCCAGTATGAACATGATCATGGCATTTTCCAGCGACTTGAACGGATATGCGCTGTAGGCAATACCAATTATGAGCAATGCAAAACTGTGGTAAAACTGGTATGTAACGCCCTTCTGAAAAACGTCAATTTTTTCCGGTGGTAATACTTTTGCTAATCCATGGGCAGCGAAGGCGCCCAGCATTACTGCCAGTGCCGCGCTTATAGCCCCAGCCGTCATTGCCGGTTTGTACATTGCGAAATTATTTTTTCAAAGATAACGAGGGAAATGTATTCTGTTTGTAAAATGTGTTGAGCCTGTTCGTAAAAAGGTTGCCTGTGCGCCAGCAGTTGGGTAAGGTAACCTTGCACATCTTCGTTCTGCGCCAGTAATGGGCGCATGGCTAGCGAATGATGCATGTTTTTGAGCAGGTTTTCGGGCTGGGCCTTTATGTAAACGGTTATGCCGGTCTTGTTCATCAATTCCATATTGTTATGGAAGCAGGGCGTGCCACCGCCGCAGGCAATAACTGTATTGGGCTTGGAAATAGCTATCAGTTTTTCCAGATAATCGTGCTCTTTTTGGCGGAACCAATCTTCGCCATGGTTTTTGAAAAGGTTTGCAATACTCGATTGTTCCTGCTGAATAATGTATTTATCCAGGTCGTTAAAGGGCATAACAAGGTTCTGGGCAATTTGCCGGCCCCAATACGATTTACCTGCCCCCGGCATCCCTATAAGAAATATCAGGCTCATGCTTTTCCGGTCATGAATTTCCATAAAAGCAACATGGCCATTTTGGCTGCCATCTCTTTGTTGCGTTCTCTGTCGTAGAAGAAGCTGTGCATTTTGGTTACCACTTTATCCTTTCCTGCAACTGCCATCCAAACAGTGCCAACCTTCACACGGTCGCTGCCACCATCGGGGCCTAGTACGCCACTTACTGAAAGCGCATAATCAACTTGCAGCAGTTTTAGTGCGCCTTTGGCCATTTCAATAACGGTCTCCTCACTCACCGCGCCTTTTTGTACTATGGTATCTTTACTAACCCCAAGTACGTTTTGCTTCACCTCATTGTCGTAAGAAACTATGCTGCCTTTAAAGTAGGCGGAAGCACCGGGTATTTGGGTTATAAAATGGCCAATGTAGCCACCGGTGCAGCTTTCAGCTATGCCAAATGTAGCATTTTGCTTGTGCGCCACATCTGCCAGTATCTTTTCCAGCGGAATATCTTCAGTAGCAATAATTATGTTGGAAAGCCGCTCTATCAGTATTTGTTGTTGCGCCTTTACTTCTGCCTCCAGTATTGCGGCATCGGGGCCATGCCCGGTGAGTCGTAGTTTTACAAAACCACTATCGGGCAGGTACGCCAGTTTAATATTTGCTGGCAAATTATTTTCGATATCCGCTATCTTTTCAGCAAGGTAACTTTCCCCTTCGCCTGCGGTAGAAATGGTTTTATGTACAATGGCAGCCCTGTTGGCAAAATGAGCATTCAGGCGGGGTAGTGCAACGGCCTCCATAATGTGTTTCATCTCGAACGGCACGCCCGGTAGCGAGATGATGATCTTCCCGTTTTTTTCGAACCACATGCCGGGTGCTGTACCCATTTTGTTAAACAACACCGCACTATTATCGGGCACTTCGGCTTGCTTAAGGTTCCGTTCCAGCATCGGGCGGTTGCGGCGGGCAAAAATCTCTTTAAGGTGAGCGAGTACATCTTCGTTAACTACCAATTTGCCACCAAAATATTCGCAAAGCAAGGGCTTGGTAATGTCGTCCGATGTTGGCCCCAGGCCACCGGTAAGTATAAGCAGCGATGCCTTTTGCCATTCTTCATCAAGGGCCGTTATTATGGCGTTTTTGGTATCGCCCACCGCAACGCGCCGCACCACATCAATACCCTGTGCATTTAACTGCTGCGCAATCCAGGCCGAATTAGTATCAATAGTTTGCCCTATCAACAATTCGTCCCCAATTGTAATTATTACTGCTTGTACGTTGCTCATGGTGGTGGTGTTAAAGTGACTCAAATTGTATATTTTCAAAGAACGGCGAGAGCCTGCTCCGTAATTCTTCGGGCATGTTTACTTTTTTCTTTTCCTTGGGGTCATAAAACACGAGTGTGGTTACACCCTTATTCAGGAACACACCTGCTTCATTGTAAAGCTCAGAATGGAACTGGATCTTTGATGCGTCGGGCAACTCTTTCAGTATGGTCTTTACAGTTATCAGGTCGTCATACAAAGCGGGTCGGTAATACTGCACCTGCAACTCTGCCACCGGCATCATGATGCCCATTTCCTCTAGTTGCCGGTAAGTAAACCCCAACTGCCGAATAGCCTCGGCCCTGCCCACTTCGTAATAAAGGGCATAGTTGCCATAGTAGAGATAACCCATCTGGTCGGTTTCTCCGTAGCGTACTCGTATTTGTGTGGTTGAGGTGAACATTTTTTTTAGTCTAAAGTAGAAAGTAGTTTTTAGAGAGTCGAAAGTCGAAAGTCTAAAGTAGAAAGCTGTTTAAATTAGTCGTAAGTCAAAAGTCGTAAGTTGTAAGCTGTTTTTAGAGAGTATAAAGTATAAAGTATAAAGTCGTAAGCTGTTTTTAGAGAGTCTAAAGTAGAAAGTCGTAAGCTGTTTAAATGAGTCGAAAGTCGTAAGGTGCTTTTAGGGAGTCGAAAGTAAAAAGTATAAAGTCGTAAGCTGTTTTAGAGTGTGTTAGATGCTTTAAGTTTTGTACATTTTAATTATTTACTTTTTATTTTTCACTCTGTCTGCTTCTTTTATGGAGTATACGCTGGTGGCTTGGGTGAGGCAGGTAACGGTGAGGTCGTTAATGCATACATGGGTGGGTAGGTTGGCGCAATACCATGCAATGTCCGCAATGTCTTCTGGTTTCAGCGGATTGAAATCTGCATACACACTTTTTGCACGGTCTTCATCGCCTTTAAAACGCACCAGCGAAAACTCGGTTTCTGCCATGCCGGGATGGATAGCTGTTACTTTTATACCGTAGTTGAGCATATCAATACGCATGGCCTGGTTCAGCGCATCTACGGCAAACTTGGTAGCGCAATACACATTGCCATTCTTATACACCATTTTAGCGGCAGTAGAACCAATGTTGAATATGTGTCCCGATGCCTGTTTGGTCATGATGGGTGCCACCTGGCGGGTAACGTAGAGCAACCCTTTAATGTTGGTGTCTATCATGGCTTCCCAATCATCAATATCCCCTTCATCAATAGAGCTGAGACCCGATGCGAGGCCGGCATTATTTACAAGAATATCTATTCGGTCCACCTTGGTTGTTAGGTCTGCAATGGCAGCTTCTACCTGTTTGCGGTCACGCACATCAAATACTACTGGAATAACTTTAGCATTATACGCTTTTTCAAGTTCAGCCTTTAAGTCATTGAGCCGTTCTTCCCTGCGCCCTGCTGCACAAACGGTATATCCGTTTTCGGCAAATTTTACCGCTATCGCCCTTCCAAAACCCGATGTTGCCCCTGTAACTAGTATTGTTTTGTTCATGCTCCTGACTTGCTGTTTAAGCGCCGCAAAGATAATATGGTTTTTAATAGTTTATGGGTCAACATTTTCCCGTAGTCTGGTTTTATTTCACTGGCACAATTACCGATTCAGGTACTTATTCCGTGTCATTTATTTGTCCTTTCCTGTCCCTACTTGCATCTTGTTCAACTTTTTTTGCACTTTTATGGTGTTTAGCGTGTTAAGAATGATAATTTAGTGTATGTTTTATCTTATTTACCGCAGAGTAAACTAATGTTATTTTCTCTTATTGCTTGCTTATAAAAGTTTTATGTATAAAATTTTGATAATTTCGTTTGCCAACTGGGATTCATTGATGGAATTGCCTGCCGTTTTTAAACAGGCAGGTTGCTCTACCGATCTGTACTGCAAAAAGGGTTCCTGGGTATTGGAAAGTGAATTTTATGATAATTGGATTGAGGCTAAAGATGATGATGCCGTTTTTTTGGATGATTTGTTTGCCTTCATTAAAAAGAACGGAGATAATTACCAATGGATAATTCCGGGCGACGATATTATTCTTCGCCTGCTGAACGATACCATAACATCGGAGGAACTGTTTTATAAGATAATGCCGATGAATAAAATAGAAAACAGGGAGCTGCTGGGGTCGAAGGCAGGGTTTTCTAATTTGTGCGCGAAGTATGATATCAGCACCCCGCGTTTCATGATATACGATGAAAAGCAAACCACACAACAGATAGGGGAGTACATGAAGTATCCCTTCATGATGAAGACGGATAGGAGCGAAGCGGGCACAGGTGTATTTAAATGCGACACTGAGCAAGACCTGGTGCGCTATCTGGGCGAAGTGGAAAGCAAGCATAATATCGTTTTTCAGCAGTTTATTGACGGGTATGATATTAACATGGAAGTACTGTTTAAAAATGGTGAGCTCATCGTTTACAGCTACGCAAAACTGTTGAAGATACTGGGCAAGTTTGGCCTTTCAACCCAACGATTGTTCTCGCAGAACCCCGGCATTGCGCCTGAATTGCAAAAGATAGGCAGGTCCATTGGTATTAACGGCTTTGCCAGTATTGCATTTATGTATAGCGAGCCGGAGGATAAACATTACCTGATTGAAATTGATGTTCGGCCTAATTCCTGGATATACTATGGCAGGTTTACGGGTAACGATTTTGCTGAGGGCATAAAGAAAATAATGAAGGGTGACCTGACGCCCCTGAAATGGGATGGCAGCAAATACCCTAAAGAAATTAAGATAAGCCTCTACAAGAAGGACATGATGCGCGCCATTGTAGAAAAAGATTTTAAAGGTATACTGGACTGGCTGGTATTCAACAAAGACAACTGCAAGCGCTTTATTCCCACCTACGATAAGAAGTTGCTGGCCTCAACCAACAAATACCTCATGTGGTTCTTCAAAGATCTGGTGAAGGCTAAGATGCGTAAGGTTACGGGTAGTAGGTAGTATTGTGAATGGTGAATTATGCTTGTTTGTTACGGTGGGCGTTGCCGGCGTTGCCCACCGCTGACGTATTTCAGGGCGTTGCCCTGGTACAGTTTACGTAGCTGAAAAAATGGTGTAATTTAACTTTGTCATGCTGACGCAGGAAGCATCTGCGGTAGGCAAATGGGCAATTGTTGTCTGAACTGTGATTCATTTGATGGAATGATGGGCTATGATTGTTTTGGGTCTGGTCGAAGTATTCACTTCGTCCTAATATTCTGGAAGTATTTACTTCCGAAAAAACCATTAATGTCTGGACTATGATTCGTTTGATGGAATGATAGGCTGTGATTGTTTTGGGTCTGGTCGAAGTATTCACTTCGTCCTAATATTCTGGAAGTATTTACTTCCGAAAAAACCGTTAATGTCTGAACTGTGATTCATTTGATGGAATGACAGGCTATGATTTTTGGGGCACTCTTGCTTTGTAATGCTGACGCAGGAAGCATCTTTTAATCAAACGGACAATTATTGTCTAAACTATGATTCGTTTGATGGAATGATAGGCTATGATTTTTGAGGCACGCTTGCTTGTCATGCTGACGCAGGAAGCATCTTTTAATCAAATGGACCATTAATGTCTGGACTATGATTTTTTTGATGGAATGATGGGCTATGATTCTTGAAACATGGAGGTTGCCTAGATGCGCCACACCTCGGAGGTGCGGCACATCTGTACTTTAAACACAAACACCATTCACATTTCCCCATTCTCCCGCAAGTTACATTTGCCAATGCCCATAAAAATGGTGGATCGTATAATCAGGAATATTGTCATTACACCAAAAGAAATAATGCTGATTTTTGGTGAAAAGAACGCGATAGCAATTCCTAAAAGGTACAGGCCATTGACACCCAGGTAAAGTTTCAGCTGGCTCTTGAAGAGTTTATCGGTAAAAATAGCACTGGCCAGTTGCCGGTTACTATTCAGGTACAAAATGAAAATAAAGCCTGTTATGTTTACGAGTATCAGGTTAATGGCATATATTACTACAGGTATGGTCTGCATGGGGTATTTGCCAAGCAGCATAGTAGGGAAGGGCATAAAGCTAACGAAAAGCAGAAACAGTATATTGAGCCAGAGCAATATGCCGTCAACCTCGTTAATAAAGGTGAATGCATAATGATGGAACACCCAATACATGCCAATAAGCAAAAAGCTAAGTATGTAGACCCCAATTGTAGGTGCCATTTCCAGCAGGCCATGCCAAAGGCCGTTATAGGCGACTTCCGGTAGTTTTACGTTCAGTATCAGTAATGTTATTACAATGGCGAATACACCATCGCTAAAAGCTTCTAATCTGGTTTTTTTCATGATGCGAAAGATAATTATTTTATGCCGGTTTTGAATTGTGAATTGTGGGCTTTGAATTGTAAATTATAAATTGTAAATGGTGAATGGTTGTGCGTTGTTGCGGTGGGCAACGCCCACCGCTGAGGTATTTCAGGGCTTTGCCCTGGTACAGTTTATGTAATATGCCTCTCGTCCTCGAATGTCTCAGCCAGTCCCGCACATTTTTGCGGGAAGGATGCCACGGTTCGGCGTTTGTAACGCCAGTGCTTCATGTTTGAATATGATTTTTTTGGGGTGATGTTTTCATGTTTAGAAGTGTTTGGCGCTGGGGCGGCGTTTGATGACGGTGATTTTTTAA
>JBBRPD010000054.1:0-37188 GCA_038228575.1 Chitinophagales bacterium
AAATCGCCAAATGTTGGACGTATAAAGTTGTCGTGCACGTATGCTGCTATCAGCACTTCACTAAACCGCAAAACCAAAAGTACACTTTTTTTGCCCGTTTTCGTTAGCTTCCGCCTCACAAGTTCACCCTGATATAACACAAAATAAAAGAGGTTTAAAGCATGTTTAAACCTCTTTTAAAACTCCTATATTTGCAATGCGAACCAAAAATACTAGCCAGTTAACCTGGCCTGATTTTCCATTTATAGAAAATCGCCCGGACGGGTACTTCGGTACCAGGCTGGTGTTTTTGGTTCGCACCTTACTTCAGTTGTCCGGGCGACCATTTTTTTAATTCACGTCACCAATCGGATAATTAGCTGTCATACATTCTACCTTTAACTTACCGCTACCCTTATTAACACTAACGTGCTGGGTTACCTTCTTTTGGTGCCATCCGTACTCTTTCACATACTTATCAAGCAACTCTGAAGGATAACTGGATAATAGAAATTTCCCTTTAATGTTGGCAAGGGCGTCTAATAGCCGTTCGAAGTCTTCCATGGTATATCCTACATAGTGGCCGCAATCGCTATTAAAATACGGAGGGTCACAATAAAAGAACGAATTGACTGTATCGCGGCTCTTTATAATGTAAAGCGCATCTGCGCACTCTATTTGCACGTTCTGAAGGCGGATGGCGTAATCAATCGTAAACTGAATGCCTTTGTTCGATACCTTCTTAGACATAGTGTTCTTTCCCTTGTCATAACCCCACGAGCCATCTAGCATACTTGCAAAGCTTTGGCTTGCTAATACCCAAACGGCCCAGGCTCGCTTCAGGGGGCTAAACAATTCAGGGTATTTATAGACGATACCCGCATGCTCATGCTGCTTTCTGCTATGCAGCGTAATCTTTATCTCGCCGGACAGGCTGGTAAAGTCTTGTTGAATTACCTTATAAAAATTAATCAATTCGGTATTCAGGTCATTAATCACCTCTATCTCGCTAGGCTCTTTGGCAAACAGCAAGGCCGCGCCTCCTGCAAACGGCTCACTATACAGCGTATGTTCTGGGAATAGTGGCAGTATTGTACTTACTAACTTTTGCTTTCCGCCATAGTACGTAATGGCACTCTTTAAACTCTTTACATTTTTCATATATCACCTATTAATTGGTTTTAAATCCTTGCCTGATTTTCCAAATAATAGAGTGAAGTCTAATCTAAGCTGGCTGTACCGCTGGCGGTAACTGAAAATATTGAGATACTTGCGTCCGGCTTTGGCAGTGTTGTTGAAATATCGCCGGAACTGGCGCTTATAACAATCCTGATCTGATTAATATAGCCCCCAACGCTTAACAGCATAAAATACCCGAATAAACCGCTAAGGTTACCACATGTCTGGATAGTTTGACTGGGAACATAACCGGCGGGTAACGTACCTATTGTAAGCGTACTTGCTACGGGAACACTGGCAAGTGCTGATGGTGTAGCGCTTCCAAATACAAAATTGTACTCAAGCTGGTTCGTTATCTGGTTCTTCTTATAATACAGGGTACCACTTACCGCGCCCGTTGCATGCGACAATGACAATGAATTCCACCCCTCGCGGCTAAGGCGCCCTAATTGTTCCGCATAGTCAATTATGTCATCAAAAGGAAAGTGGGTAGCATCGGTAAGCGAAGGGCCAGCATACACACTTGCTATACGTTCTATTAATACCGCCGGAGTGGAACCGTTCTTATAAGTTAGGGTAGAGGAAACATCGTTGATCACAACCATTACTACATCGCTAACGCCTAGCGGAAAACCTGCCCCGCCGCTAAATCTTATTAAATCACCCTGGTATATAATGTACCCATCATTGTAGTGGCCAAACCCACCACCGCTGAATGTTACACCAGTGAGCCGTACCGGTGTACTACCATCGTCAACCGTGCTGATCAAAGCTTCAAAACCTTCTGTGTACCCTTCCTGCATGTAAGCTAATCTTGCCTGGCTCAATGGGAAGCCGCCTGGCTGATTGTAATCTGTCTTTGTCATTCTATGTTATTTAAAAAGTAACCACTATCCAGTTATTTTTTGTTGGCAACCGGTACCTGTTAACAAGTGCTGTCAATCTGGCATTATCATAAACTAAGGATGACGGGATACGTACAATAAAATCATATACCGCTGCTGCTATTTCCTCGTCGGTGTATAAGTATACCGGAGCATCGTAATCGGTAGCGCCATATTCAGCCTCCTGAGCCAGGTATGCCGGTGCCTGGTAAGAAGTATAACCGATTTCAGAATCTTTAGCCAGATACAATGTATAATCGCTGTAAATGTCAACCAGAACTATGCGCCTTAACTCATAATCGAAAGTGTCATTTAAAACAGTCTGTATAGAAAATACCTGGCTGTTATGGGTAAGCAGGTAAACATTAGCTGATCTGTTGGCAGAGAAAAGGCCATAAACATAACGCACCGGCGCGGTAAGGCACCTTAACCAGGCTACCAGAATAAGCCCCCGCAATCGCAGTGGAAGGAGCCTTGGTATCATACCATTGAAGTTAACATCAAAATATCCCATGTTCTTTTTATTAGGTGTTATATTGGTTCGTGTGCGCTGTAAGTCTGGGCACCGTTAAAAAAGCCCTCATCTAAAACAAAATATCCGGCATCAGGTATAACCTGCGTTACTATAGTCACATACCCACCGCCGCCGTACTGGCTTTGGGCTAACGAAATTTCTGCAATTTCAATGCCTTCAACAGCTTCGATCGCATTAACGAGCCTGTTAATAACAAACAATCCATTGAATGGCAGTTTCGTTAAAAACAACTTCACGGCATCCCGAACGGGCGTTGCTGATGTTCCATCGAGCCGCGAACCGGTATTATCCAAAACAAGCGGATTGTAAAACAGGTGCATTGTCAGTTGTAGATCGTCTCCCGGCTGCGAAGTAATACTCAAGTGTACACCGGCATCCTTTACAATCTCCATATAAGCAGTTAAGGCTATTGCTTGCGGCGCACCTAGCGCATCCGGCAAGCCTGCCGTATCCATTGCTACTTTCAGGCGCAATACACCGTTAATTTCCTGGGTAGCGGCATAGGCTACAACACAATGAGTTGCATCTATTGGGTTATATACATCGCTGTCTGCTGGTAAGGAATCGCCAAACTGAAAAGCTTTCGCTTTTTGGATATACCACTTTTCAGTATGGGCACGCTCGGAATCGATCAGACTCACCACCTCGCTTTTATGATCATCGAAAAACGTTTCCTGTACGTGCATAACAAAAGCTATTACCCAAGTCCATAACAGCCATATAGCAGTATTGCTTGTACTATTCAAGCCCGCTAGTATGGGATCAGCGTTCTTTGCGTCTATAATTGATTGTTGTATCTGTGCTATTGTCCTAGCCATATCATTTCATTTGTAAAGGGTATAGTCTATTCAATCACCTGGTACGTCCACTCATAAGTAGTGCCGAACGTTAGTGCTGTGGCACCTGATGTGGCGATAAAGGTGGTAGTAGTAATGCCGGTTGCCCGGTCAACATAAATTTGTGAGGCGCTTAAAAGCGCTTTAGCGGCACTGTTACATGGTGATATAACTACCTTCGGAGTGGAGGAATAAGCCGTATTATAAGTCAGGGTAAATACAGTTGCTGACGTTGCTGGTACCGTTCCCGCCGTTAGCGACACCCAGCCGCTCATATCAGTAGACCCGCTTATTACAGAAAGCGTCGGGCTGGCTCCTGCACCCGTTCCGGCGGTTATGGTAGGTGCAATACCGTTACCTTTTAAATGCAGTACTTTAGCCGTGGCAGATACATTGACATTTCCGGTAACGTTAAGGGGCTCAGCTCCCGAAGTAGTACTACCAACAGTAAATTTGCCAAGCAGGCAATTATCTGCTGTTCCTGTCTGGTATAAACCGAACATTCCGGTACCTGAGTTTTTAGTCAGATAGACACCGGCATATTTTCCCGTTAGCGAGGTAATTACCGCCCTGGTATCCGAATACCCGAAGCGTACACCCGATGCAGTTCCGCTTTCATTAATTGTAAAGCCGGGCGAAAAGCCGCCAATATCGGCATTGCCGCTAATGGGTGCTATCAGGTTATTACCACTACTTGCATCGCCAACGCTCAGGTAAGTGTAAGTGCCTGATGTAGGCGCTAATGCTGGCCCTGCCGTATAATTTACATTGCTTATAATTAACCCTACACCGCCCGATGAGGTACTATTTGCACACCTCAATACCGTGGCCGATGTGGTAGTATTATTCAGGAGCATGGTTGAATAACCACTGATCCCCGTACCGCCAATCATACCGCCGCTACTGCCAAACTTCCAGTATGGCACATTGGGCGTACCATCGGCTGTCCGGCCTATGCCTCCGTATAAGTGATTAGTTTGTATATTCCCACTCCCATCTTTGTTGGCAATATCCAAAACAACACCGCCGGTACTGGTCGCGGAGTTATCACCCATCAGGTAACTTACACCAGCTGCACTTATACTATCATGCCACGCTCCGTTAGTTCTTAAATTCAGTGCATTACTATCGTTGGTGCCTAGCCTCGCTGTAGTGCCATAGCTATTACCCCCTTGCCTGAATTTCATGCTTATCGAAGTCGTGTCAAACAACAATACCATATTTGAACTAAAATTATAGGTAACACCGTTCCAGCCTGTTGTAATCGTCCTGGTCAATGGCGTATAATTAGCACTTACGTAGTTTTTGGTGCCAAACACGCTGCTGTCAGTTCCTGCTATTGTCTTATTGGTAACTGCCGTTACCCTGCCAAAGGAATCAGTGGTGAATTGAGGTACCTGCGTTGAAGAGCCCCATGTGCCAGCCGTGCCGGTATTGGGTAACGAAATAGTACCCGCGCCGGTAATGGTTCCGCCGGTCAGCCCGGCTCCTGCCGCCACACTGGTAACCGTACCATTGCCTTTGGCGTTAATACGGTCACTAAGCGAAGTGGTATCGGGTATCGGGAAGAGCCAGTTACTGAACGCTCCGGCAGTGTTCTGTATTCCTACCGCATAGCTGCCGCTGGTAGGGTGAGACGGCCATATAGGCAATGCACTGAATTTAGTCAGCGGCTGTCCGCTGCAATGTAATGCCACAAGGCATGTAATCAACAAAATCAACTTTCTCATACACATTTACTTTTATTGTTAAAAAATTACTCTAAACCAAATATGGCGCCGTCTTCACTTATAAATACAGCTTCACTGCTTTCCGCTACAAACCCGCCGGGTATAAACTTTACTTCATCGGTACCAATAAGTATCTTATTGCCGCTCAGGTATTTCATTACCACGTTGTCAGTGGCTATTACTTCAGGTCTAACTAATTCAGTACCTACCGCAACTACATCACTTATGCTCAGGCCGTTCGCCCTGGTAAAGGCCATACTGCCTTCCATGGTGCCGCAAGCCATTATAATCACGTCAAATAATGTTTGTCCTGGTAGTACTGTTATTAGTTTCATTCAATTGCATTTTATTCAAAGGCTTAATAATTGGCGTTGGTCCTTATTTTCTTATCGGCGCCCATTTCCACGCTGTCAACATCCATGCCGTCAGCGCCAAACTTTTGAGCAATGGCCTGTAATAGTCTGTCAGGGTTGGTATCGTCTTTATAGGTAATGGCTGCAACGGTAATGGTCGGGTTTTGCTTATAATCGCCGTTAGCATCTATTATTATAGCTTTCTGGTGTTGCTCTGTGCAGGCAAAATCACCTAACGCTGCATTATCTATCGCGAACGCAAAGTCACCGCCTTCTATGTCAAGGTCGTTATCCGCGCCTATTTTAATATCTGTCAATTCTTTTGCCATAACTTATTATTTAAAGAGTGTTTAAAACGGTTGTACTACGCAATATGCGGGCCGTGTTTTACGTCTGCATTCTCTATCATAACCTGTGTCGTTGGTGTAATCGCCGCGCCCAGCTGGGCTAAAATCGCTGCTGCCAGTGCCGCGCCTCCGGGTGCACCAACATAGGCGCCTGAAGCTATACCGGCAGTTAGGGTAGTAATCATATTATTAATCCGGGTTTCAATGGCATTATACTTACTGGCCAGTTCACCGGCTTTAGGCACGCCGCCATAACTACCGTCATTAAACTTAAACAAATGATCAGTACCCGTCAGGTTACTGCCCCCGGACTTCAACAGCACGTTCCCGTCTTCTATATGCAAATAATAGTTCCTTATCCGTGCTTCAAAAAAATTACTGGTCATTAGCATTATCCGGTCACCACCACCGGCAGCATTAAACAGGAGGGTAGCTTTTGAAATATTACTGCATTTAATTATGCCGTATATTTCCTTTCCTTCCAGGTCAGCTACCCAAACGTCGCTACCGTCAGCAGGGTAAAGAATAAAGCCGTTGGCATTCTCTAAAACCGCGTTAATGGCTACGTTTTCCGTTGGCGCTACTTCGTCATCACTGCTCAGTACAACCTTACACGTACCGGCATTTTCATCTACGCTACCGGCAACAACTTTACCCATCATTATAGAATACCTTCTATTCCGTTCAGGGTTAACTATATCTCGCATCAACCTGCCGATTTCTTTTTCTCTGCCTGCCATTCTATACTGTTTTAAACCCCACCTTGGGGCCTATTTCTACGCGTCGTTTACAACCATTTACTCCAAATTGCACTTCAGTACTCTCTACTACATATTTACCATTCAGCTTTGGGTAGTATTTATTGGTAATTGTTGCTACAAATCCTGGTTGACAATCCGGATTCAGCAGACTAGTTATATAGCCTTGATATCCCGTATAATTAGCCTGGTATTGCTTTTCGTTGGCTAATTTCTTTCTCCAGTCATTTTCAACAACATTATTCAATATGGCAGCATCCTTTCTGGCAGCATAATTGGCCTCACTTTTGGTTTGCACCCGCTGTCCGGTTGCATAAGTTCCATTCAATATTACTTGCACTGGTTCACTGGGTATCCGCTGCTTAAGGTTATTATCTTTTATACAATTATATCCTAGTCTGTACGCAACAACTCCATTTCCAAAAGCATCTTTACCATCCTTGTAAGGGGTGTAGGTCAGGCCGCACCACAATACTTTGGGCGAAATAAAGAAGGCTGTAAATGTGTCGAGGCTTATACGTTTTATGGCATCAATAATGTCCGCTCCTGTTGCATGGGTAAGTTTCATATTTACAATAGGCATCTTATCAGGGCACACTATTTCAATATCCGTACGCTTGGGTGTTAGTTTATTGCCTTTTATATCAATTTCTCCTACAGCCATTCTGAGCAAGTCATTCACATTCGTCTTAGCTATTGTGCCGGAAATATTGTTATTAAGGCGCAACAGACGGCCATATCCTTCACACTCTATCTCTAGTGGCATACCCATACTTTTACGCCTTACAAACCCTTCAAATTCAGTTGTTAACCTACCATCATAACCTAATTCTATTCTCACCCTGTCGCCTTCAGTAAACTGACTGTCGGTAGTAACAAACCCTTCTGCATCCTTATCATCCCCAAACAAATCAATGGCGGCGCTATGCTTAACTTTCACCCTAGCGGGTAATTGTATTGTTGCAGTATCTATATAATTAAATATACTTTTCTTTATCCTGATCTCATGAACGCCGGAGAATCGGAAACCGCCAATTGTTATTCTGCTATTAGGTACAAACGCCATAATTAAACCTCCTCTAAGCTAAATTCAAGATCACTAACACAACTGATTTCATAAGGCTGCACATGTTTCACACCCTTCAAATCTGGGTAATTTACCTTCTCAAAAACCACTTTAAAACCAACACCCTTTAATGCAAAATCAGTTTTAACGCACCGCAACGTCACCGCTGCATTAATCTCGAACACCTTATCGATCAGCTTTTTTAATTCTTCAGGATATTCGTTTGCCTCACCAATCAGAAACCCTTTTATATTTATAGTATAACCTCCCGTATTTATTATCTCAATGGCATCAGCGTTACGTTCCGTTAAGGCTGTCCGAACAAGGTTCTTCCTACCTTCATAAGAAATAACCGGGTGAGGCAAATTAATCGTATTTAAAACACCGCTGGCATCAGTATACTCAATGCTCACCGGCATATAGTACTCGCGCCCTTCCGCATCAACAGCGTAGTAAGGGCTGCCCAGTGTGCCCCGCTCTTTCCGGCGCAGGCCCTTCCGCACCCCCTTTATATCGTCAAGTACAGGATCAAAGGCGGGAGATCGGTAGCCCCATATCCTGTTAAAATAATCGCCTAAATCAAAATTAAATGCTGCCATATATTGTATCTAACTAAATGAAATTATAATGCACTCTTAACCGAATAAAGCACTTCTACCAAACGTTGTTCAAACTCCTCAAACACTTCATTCGTAGCATCTTTCATGCTGCTTACATGAAATACAGGCTTCACCGTTCCCGGTGCAAGGTGTATGTGCAATACCTTAGTGCCACCGCCTATCACATTATCAGCCTTTTCCGCTGCCGCGCCGCTCAGGTCGGTTCCCGCACCATCCCCGTCCGGGTGTACAAGCCTTTGCAGCTTGCTGTAATCATATTTTAAAAAGCTACCGGCAAACATGCCTTTGTTATCCTTCAGCATTTTTTGCCAGTTACCTACTTCCGTATTAAATACCGGCAGGTTCTTAGCATAGTTCTTGCCCCACAGTTCTTTCATCCTGGGGGTATTGCCAATTAAGTTCCGCGCATCGCTCAGTAAGGCTATATGGCTACCATTGCTTACATTGGTATCTGCAAGCGATTTTTCGCCTTGCAGTTCGGCTATTTTTTTAGTGGCATTGGAAATAAAATTCTCCAGGCCTGCATTAAGGCTGGCCGGGTGTATGGCAGAACCCTTGCCGCGCTCATACAACCCGCTGGTTTTAATATCCCAAAAACCCATAGCACCTATAATCGAACTACCGTTAGGGTTACGCAGCCGGTTATTTTCATCTATCTGGGCTTTTGCTTTTACTTGCAGGCTCAATAACTTATTTATTTCGTCTCCCTTTATACCGCTAATCAATTGCTGGCCTGCCAGGGCTATCCGTTTGTCGTAAGCTTCATTAACCTTGCTCAGTATCGTTAACAGTTCACTGTTTTTGGTTTTCTCACCGTCTATGCCGCTGAACAGGTCTGGGAACTTCCCCTTCAGCATATCCATCATGCGGCCCCGCACAAGGTTACCTTCATTCAGTTTGGTAATACTTCCAACCAGCGAATTGATCTCTAATTTTTCAGTGGTTAAGGTCTCCGGCACCGTGCTGCTTATTTTTAAGAAATGCATCAGCCTGGTTGTGGTTTCCATTATGCTACTCCCCAAAGGCATTAGCGAATTGCCAATATCAATTTGCATAGCCGCCCATTCACCTTTCATTTTAAGCATTTTACCGCCAGGTGTTTCGCCTATGCGTTCCATCATGTTATAAAACATGCCGCCCTTACTGGTAGCCAGTTCAAACGCTTTATCTACCATGCCTGAAGATATTTTACCTTCAGACATCAAATCCTTTAGCGTACCAACGGACTGCTTTGCCTTAAACCCGAATTGCTGCCACTTTTCAGCCATTATACTCAGAGGGTTAAAACCGGCATTAATATACTGGAGCAAGTCCTGTCCCATCAGTTTCCCAGCCGCAAACGTTTGCGATCTGGCCAGGGTTAAGGCTTGCATCCTTTCAGTATCGCCCATACCTACATCACCAACCTCGCGTATTTTTCTAAGTATGGAATTACCTCCCATCCCGAAACCCATCATGGTTTGCGCATTTTGATACACCCCGCCGCCTACCAGAGTGTGCATTTTTAACTCGCGCAGCTGAGCGGCAAGTTCACGGCCCCTGGTCGCGCTGCCGGTCAGCACTTCAAAACTTTTGGTTCTCATCCCAAACTGCATAGCGGCATCAATGCTATCCATGGCTGTTTGTTTAGCTATGCCTATGCCCGCCGATATTAACCCTGCTCCAAGCGAACCAAGCATAACACCGGCGGCAATCCCATTACTCCCGCTACCATTGCCGGTATTTTGTATTTTATTTATCCGGCTTTGCAGTTCACCAATTTGCCGGTTAGCCCTGGCAATACTTTCCGTGCCTACCATCAGGTCACGCCTTTTGGTAAGGTTACTAATCAATGTATTCAGGTGGACAAGGCTACCTTTGGCGATAGCCGGAACAGTAATTACCGGTTGTTGTGCAGCACCGGCATTGCGTATCTGGCCTATCCGGCTCTGCAAAGCAATTATCTGCCGGTTGGCTCGGGTAATGTTGTCAGTGCCTACCATCAGGTCACGGCGCCGGGTAAGGTCGCTCAGCACTTTATTAAGATGGGTTACGCTACCGTTAGCAATAGCCGGTACGGTAACTGCCGCTTGTGCAGCACCCGCATTGCGCATCTGGCCTATCCGGCTCTGTAAAGCAGTTATCTGCCGGTTGGCACGGGTAATGCTGTCAGTGCCTACCATCAGGTCACGGCGCTGGGTAAGGTCACTTAAAACCTTATTGAGGTGCGCAATGCTCCCGTTCGATGAAGCGATCTTTTGCTGTACGTTCTGAACGGTTGTGGCTATGCTCCCTATTCCTTGCTTTACCGAGGTTACAGTTTGCTGCAAGCCCCCGCTCATTCCGGTTAAATTTAAAGCAAACTCTAGCGCGCCGTTCATAATATACTCTTAGCTTTATTGTTTAAAAAAAGGGTGCAGGCGATCTAAACATCCCTTTCACCCTCTCTCTTTCTTATGTAATTAAGATGTGCTATTTTTTTAAAGAATGCCTCATCCGTCAAATGCTTATGATCTAAACCCGGCAGATAGTACTCCAGCATTGTTTCCAGGTATCCCAGGAAGTCGGTATCCGGGCCGCCGTCTCCCTCTACAAGTTTACCAGAGTCGCTTTCTTGCCATCCATTTTAGCCTTCAGCATCTGTATCACTCCGAAAAACATATCGTCTTGCTCCAGTAGCGCCCTGCTCCCACCTATAAAGGTGCTTTCTGCCAGGTCATCATATACGTCTAAAGCCGCATCCTTATCAGCTTTGCTCATCGCGCAGTTCATATCAATTCGGTCCGGGTTCTTAAAATAACCGATATGCCCTTCAACGGTAATGGCGTAAATACCGTTCTTGTGGGTAGCCTTCCAGGCTTTTATTTGGTCTTCAGTTTCCTGGCCAACAAAATTGCATGGCACTACCGACAGCGGCACTTTTTTAATGTCTTTCATAAAAATTATAGTTTTTAAAATGATTGTATTAGAGGTACTGTTTACTTACGACTTACGACTAAAGAACTAAACGCTGATCAGGTCAAGGAACATAATAGGCAATTCGCAATCCATGTTCTTTGCGCCTTGCTCCCAACCCTTTTCATATTCTGTTACCCGCACACCCACAAGGGTATCTATTTGTATCAGACGGCTGCCTTGTCCTTTATAATGCGCAACCAGGGTTAATTCGGCGTCCAGTATATCATTACCACCCGCTAACACTGCCGCACGGTTTAGCGTATCTAAAGCGCCCTTCAGTAATTTAATGCTACCTTCAAATGTGCGGTTGCCTTCTTGCAGGCTTATCGGCTTATCCCCGGCTGCATGCAATGCCTCCATTTCCACTTTCGCTTTATACTTCAGGCCGCGTAATTTGGCAACAGGTACACCGTCAATGAGCAATTGCATATCCTTCCAGGTACATTCCTTGCTGTCGAATACTTTAATATCTGCCATAAAAAAATTATTAATAGTTTATAAAAAAGGTGTACTAAACAATGAACCCTAATTCAACGTCTAGAAATTCAGCGTATCCATAAGGCCTTACCTGCGCTTTAACTGCCAGCCTTCCGGTAGCGGTTATATTCTGGTCGGGGTTAATGGTGCAGGCGGCCTCCACTATTTCACCTTTGTCAGTCATATTAGTGTCCAGGGCTCCAATTGCCTTTTGTTCAATATACTTCAGGTAGCCCGGGTTAGGCTTGCCACCGGCAACAGTGGGCACCTTATCATCAACTTCCTTTATAAGGGCAGCATAGGTAATGATTTGCGCTTTATCCATAACCCTGCCCCTGGCAAGGAAGTGATAATCATTATCGGTAGCACTGGCCGTAGCATCGCCGCTGAAAAAGATACCGGCTACACCAGGATAGATAGCCCAGGTTATATAGCCCCTGCCAGCTATTACGGCGCAATCTTCAACATGCGCAGGGTCAGTAATGGAATAAGGGCCTGTATAAGCCAGCAAGTTAGGCAGCGGCCCTGTTTTCAGCCGGCTGATCTTTTCTTCTACCGGTATGGAGGCAATGCGCCCCATCAGCAATCCAATGGCTGCCTGGTCACGGGCATCGCCCGGAGTAGTTCCGGTATCGCCTAGGAATACAGCGCCACGGCTGTTGGTTGTTCCGGCCAGCAGATCGACCAGGTCACCAGGTACACCGCTGTACGATGTACCACCTATAATATAACGGAATGGCTTTTGCGCTGCCTGGTAACTGGAGGCCACTACCTCCATATTATTCAGCAGAGTGGCAACATCGGCATTCAGGCCATGGGTTACGGTAACCATACCGATGTAAACGGCTGTATCGTCGGTCATAAATGCCAGTACCTTAATCTTGCCTCCGGCATA
The DNA here is from genome assembly GCA_038228575.1 of Chitinophagales bacterium. Taxonomy (GTDB): domain Bacteria; phylum Bacteroidota; class Bacteroidia; order Chitinophagales; family Chitinophagaceae; genus Flavipsychrobacter. Next base: position 12,597 of record JBBRPD010000054.1, read on the forward strand.
GTTAAGAAGCTTCACCGCATAGGCGTCGCCGTCCATCATGGCCAGCGTTACAGTATTAGCCACTGGCAGAACATATATCTGTGCGCCGCTACCGGCTACAGAATAGAAATCCTTTAATATCCGGTACAGGAAGGGTGAACCTGCAACGGTCACGCCCTGAGTACCGGCATTAGCCATACTGGTAATAAGCAACGGATCACCCAGGGTATACCCGTCAATACCTCCAGTGGCTATCAACCCAACTATCCCGTCATCCGTTTGGACTGTGGCCCCAAGCTGGCCATTAGCCAGCGATATATTTACACCACCCATATTAAGGTTTTAAAACGCTTTTAAACTTCAATTAAAAAATACATCTGCTTACCAATCAGTTAAGCTATTCCCCTCCTTCGGAGGTGCCAGGTTCGGCCACATAACCGGGCATTGCCTGCAATTCCGCTATAGCACCATCAAGCATAATCTTAGCGGCATCGCCTGGATCGCCACCGGCTATAGCCGTATCGTACAGCTTCTGCAATCTGGTAACCTTGCCTTTAGCCTGGCCCAGGGCTTTTTTATCTTCAGCGGATAGTTCCGGTTTAACCGGCTCTTTGGCTGCCTCTACCACTGGTGAGCCGCCTTCCTTCGCCCAGGCTTCCGCTTGCTCGCGGGTAACTTTAGTTACGCTGGCATCCTTGCTCTTGCGCCTCAAATTACCGGCATGGCCGTTCGCCTCGTTTTCTGTTTTGAAACCCTGACTGTCTGAAGTAATGTAGAACTCACTCGCTTTGGAATGAATATTGAACAATGCGATTACGCTTTTCTTATCCATATAAAAATTATAAAATGAAAAATATTTTTAGCAAACAGAATCAACCCTGGCCAGCCAACCTTTCAGAAATTTGGCATTCTCACCGCGCTTTGCCAGTACGGTATAAAAACCCTTACGAACTACATTAAAACAGGCAATTACGGCGGCTTCATTAACCTGGCATATCTTATTTATTGCCGCCAGGCTCACCGGCCCCATGTGGCCGTCTGCTTTAACTTTGGCTATTACCTGTAATGCCTTTACTGCATCATCGCCGCTGGTAACATACCAGTCTGCCAGTATATTAGCAACTCTCTGGCTAACTATCTTATCGCCCATTACAGGCACCCAGTAACGTTTATAGTAGAAGGTTGCTAACATTTCTTCAAGTGTCAAGTCTTCTATTATCTGACGGTGAACAAGCGGCTTGTGCATATCTACTAGTGCCCATCCCTCCCAGTCCGGGTTCCATTTACGGCTAACGCCCCTGTAGGTTTCACCACCCTGATCACCTTCTACATACGCATAACCACCCTCATGGGCCAGTATTATTTGTATTGCTCTGTTAAAATCAGCCATACCTAAACTATTTTTATGATTTTATAAACATGCTTACCAATTTCCCAAACCAAAACACCTACAACAGCAGCAATAAGCCAGTCTATTATTTTACGCCACAAAGGGTAAGCAAGCACGTCTATAGTCTTTTCATTAGTAGCACTCACATGCTCATAAAACCCTTTCTGTATAGCTACGTAAGCACTATCATTTATATGGCTCTGACTTATTGAATCCCTGATCAGCCTGGCAATAACAATGGTAAGGCTGTCCCCTCTGCAGTCAATGCGCTGCCTTCCCTTACTGTCGGTATATACATGCAGGTTTACATTGCCGTTTCGTATCGTAGTATCAATAGGGCTAGGGGTATTTTCCAGGATAAGCGAAACTTCCTTTTCAGGAATGCCCACTGTGCTATCCTTTTCAATATGCGAACTTGTCATACTAACGAAGGAAGTAACTTTAACAGAGGTATCAGAAATAACTACCAGCTTCACCGAATCGGTTTGCTTGATCCTGGTTGTTGACTTGACCAGGCGGCAACCGGTAACCGAAAAAATCAGCACCAATGCCCCAAATAAAAGTACCGCCCAGGTAAATAATATAATTGACTTTTTCATAGTGATTGCTTTAGTGGTTATTACGCTTCAGTATCCGTTCCTTCAGTCTTCACGGCACCGCCTAAAGCGCCCTTTATTTTCTCAAAAGCTGTGATACCGGCTGCGCCCAATACCACCACTATCAGGCCGTCATATATGTGGTGGTCTATCGCCTTCTGTTGGGTGACAGCATACAATATGATTATAAACAGCACCAGCGCACCGGCAATAGCTATAAATCGTTTGCTTGAAATTTCGCCGCCTTCAGACAGCAGCTTACTGATAAATGCTTTCATACTTAAAATTTATTATGCTTTTTCATGTGGCGTATGCTCATACGCTTTTCTTTAATAGTCAGCAACCCTGCCGTAATGGAAACTGCCGTAGCTATTACCCCTAACGTCCAAGCTATGCCGCTTGTGGTAACGTAACCAGTGGTAAAACTCACTATTCCTGTTACGCCGCTACCTATACTCAGGTACAAATTCCCATGACTTTCCATTTACTATCAACCATTTACTATTAACAATCATTTTGCACTACCTAACCCCGTTCCTTCTCAGGATACGGGGTTAGTCTCATCAACCATCTATCAAAACACAAACACAGCATTATCTTATTAATAGATATGCTCGCCACAACACGGTACTATTGGTACTTAGATTACCGTTTATGGCTGTTATGCGATAATTGGTATAAGGGTTACCAATCCCGCTATTGATCAGGTAAGTAAACACCTGTTCACTACTACTGTTTGCCATCGTAAAGGAAGTAAGCAACCCATAGGCTCCCTGGCCGTTACCATAACTCATATCACCATATACATAGAAGGTGGTACTGTCACACCGCACCGCACCGCTCCTGGTAGCTTTCACCTGGAAGCCCACACTATGGGCATAGATCGGTAGTCGCACACGTACACTGTCATTGTAGGTAGCGATATGCGTTACACTGTCCTGTCGGGTATAAAAGCACGGGTAAGTACTGGTATAGGTGAAGCCAGATGCAGTAGTTAATGACCACTTTTTTAATGTAGTATCGCCGGTGCCGTTATTAAAGTCACCGCTGCTGTACACATAAGGCACCTGCGCTTCAGTAACTGTCTGCTGGGCATTCGCCCCAACACTGGTTAAAATTCCAAGGGTAACCAGCCCCAAACAAAGAAACCTTTTCATATTTCAATTAAAATTTAGACGTTGATAAAAAATGATAGACGTGTCCGGAAGGGATTAAGAACCGACACCTACCGGTACAGCCTGCACAATCGCACCTACACCTACTTCACTTGTCCTGGATATTGTCCCACCAAAGCGTTTCAGTAAGCTGAATAAATGCCCGAAGTACAGCGGGTTGTTATCCTGGTTATAAACGATCGTTTCTCCTTTTGCCCGTCTTACCGCCATTTGGTGCCAGAATAATATAGTATCGTTATCGGCAGCTGCCGCAACGGCTGCCGGTGCTTTTACTACAGGCGTGTCCGCATTATTGTAGCGCACCACCGTACTGCGTATATGCACATTAAAGCCCATTATCATACTCAGTTCACCGGTCGATGCATTGTACTGTGTCATAGCATCACGGTACTTGGTTGCTATCAGGTCATCAATTACCTGGTTTGCGGCATTGGAACTTAACATGATATGCCTGTCTGTTTTGGGCACATTTTGCAGGTCAAGCCACAATTTTGCCATACGTATATCGTACAGTGTGAAAAGTAACCTTAAGCCGGTAGCACCTGGCAAATACACGGCACTTGTTTTTTTATCCTGCGTAATATCGTTATTGGGTATGCCGCTGCTGCGAAGTATATTGTTATTGGTGCCCCCACCATTAGGCAACGTTGCAGTACCGGTTGGCGACCATTTGTACAGCGCATTATCTGCTATCTTTTCATCTAGTATGGCCCGGCGGCTGGATAGCATGCTGTCAATCTTGTTATAACTGAGCTGCACTTCTTCAGCATTACTTATTTTCCATGGATCCACGGTAAATTCGTCTATATACCAGTCCACCGTAGTATCTACACGTTGCGTCGCAGTTGCCGGAAATATCGTTCTGTTGACAACTACCGTACCGTCATCACCTGCCTGGGGGCTGTGTACCGCTAAATTGTTAACGTATTCGCCGTGGTCGTCACTTTTTTCAAGAAACCCGTTATCCTTGTACAGGTTTTCATCTATATAATCAACCCATATTTCCTTATCTATTCCGCAACGGTATGCGTTCTTTAAATAGGTAAGTGGTTTTGGTGCAAGCACCGATACAGCCAGCGCCACCGCAACTAATAACACCTGCAATGGCGTATGTGCCATGCCCGCAACCAACGCTATCATTATTAGCGCTGCCACAACTCCTTTAAACGACAGTCTTCTTTTCATTTATGTTATAATTAAAATTCGTTTACAATTTTGTACTACCTGCTATTGTAGGGGTGGTAAGGTCTAAGCGCTCGGGTAAGTGCCGTACTTTGACTTGTATTTCTCTTTATACAGGTCAGGGTACTTACCCTTTAAGGCAGGCAGCTTATTGGTTTTATGCATTTCGTCCCAGCTTAGCTTCTGGTAAGTACTGTATTCGTCCCCTGAAGGTGCGGCGCCATCGTTGCCCAGGTTATTGGCTATCGACACATAAGGCGTGCGCGCATCCAGGTCTATTTTTAATAGATCTGGCTTACCTGCATAAACTGAAGCGAGTTGTGTTTTAATAGGCGCTGTTATCTTACCGGCCTTTAATGCTGTCTCCAACATACCTTCTACTTCTTTCTGCGTATGCTCTGCCCTTAGCGTATCAATTTTAACTTCCAGGGAAGCTTTGTCGTTTTTCAGGTTCAGGTTTTCGGCTGTCAGTACTTCCGCTTTCAACTTATCTGCCTTTATCCTGGCCAGTAGTCCGGCAGCGTCGGTTATGTCGTAACCATTTTCCTTTAGTGCCGCCAAATCGGTCAGGCTCAGTTTAATCTCATTCATATCCCTTGAATTTAAATTTTTATTATTATGTTTCTCGTTGGGCTTTGCCATCAGATCGGCCAGCTTAAGCGCATTGCCGTCATTATCATACAGGCTGGTCAGAGCGTTACTATTGCCGGGTATGTCTACCAGGCTGGTCTCTCGGTTAAACCACTTCGTTACTGTTGGGCCTGTTTGCCCCGCTACCATATCTGCCGCGTCTATGCTGTATTCAATTACAACTATATGGCCAACGCTGGCGGCATTCAAAAAGCCGGTTTCAGCCTCATTCAGGGTCTGATCGCCCCTTTTATTGCTAAGGTTAATGCACGGCTTACCATAAACAGTATCGCCCTCTATCCTTAAATCCTCCCAACGTACTACTACACCATCTTCACGCAGGTGCATATAGTAACCTATTGGGTTTTTAGCGTATTCAGCAAGTTGATACCCGCTCGTAAGCAACCGGTAACCGTAACAGTTAACAGTACTATCACTAAGCACATATTCTTTATCAACCTTTTTGAATTTTTCTGCCATGGAGTACGGTATTAAAAAGGAAAGGAAGGTCGCATCCCACTCACTCATTACCTGGCTTATGCATGCCTTCCTTTCGGTTGTAAAAGTCAATAACCGCCCCGCAATTGCCAAATTACTTGGAAATTAGCGTCAAAATTTTGACATTAATTACCATTTTTATGACATTAATTACCATTTTTTTGACATTAATTACACGACTTCCCCGCCCCTGAATGCCAATTCCTGAATTTTGTAAGTATGGCAGTCAGTAGGAAAACCGCACCAATAAAGAAACTCCCCGTAAAACGAGAGGGCAAATCGCTGGTAAAGAAAGAAACAAAGCAAAAAGAGGTTCACACTTTAGAACCGCCGGTAAAGAAGGCTGCAAAGCCCAGGGAAACAAAGGCCGAAATGAACGAAAAAAAGGAACTGGCGAAATTGCTTTTCCTGCGTAATAATATCTCGCGTGAAGAACTGTCTTTCCGCATAGGCGTTTCCCGTAATACAATTAATGCATGGGTTACTGAAGGCAAATGGGAAGACCTCCGGACCTCCCTGCTTACCACTAAGGATGAACTATTACGCCTGCTGTATGAGCAATTAAGGAACCTGAACACCGCTGTTATGGAAGGTACCGGTTACCCGGATAGTAAACAGGCTAACACCCAAAAAATGATCACGGCTTCAATACATGACCTGGAGACTGAAACAAACATTGGCCAGGTGATACAGGTTGCCAAAGAATTCACCACCTGGATTGCAGAAGACGACTTCGAACTAATGAAAACCCTCATACCGCTGTTTGACGGCTTTATCAAACAAAGAATGAAACGCAACTAAACGCCATGCAGCAACTAACCGATAAACAATACCTTTCGGACTGGGATAACTACGCCCTAAATCAGATCAACAAAAAGCCGGTTGATAAGAGCGAAAACGCCATACAGCGTAAAAAACGCATGGAGAAACTGGAAGCCAAGCCCGAAGACTGGTTCAAGTATTATTTCTCTGAAGACAATGCCGAACCGGCTGCCTTCCATATAGCAGCCACCAAACGCATAATAGAAAACCCGGAATGGTACGAAATTAGAATGTGGAGCCGCGAGCTCGCAAAAACCACACGTACAATGTATGAGGTAATCTACCTTACATTGACTAAAAAGAAGAGGTTTACACTACTGATCAGCAGTAGCATCGACAATGCAACCAGGCTATTGCTACCTTATAAGGCAGAACTAGAACTGAACGACCGCCTTAAAAACGACTATGGCACGCAGGAGCGACAAGGCAAGTGGACCGCCTCCGAATTTACAACACGCTCAGGAGCCACCTTCAGGGCTGCCGGTTCCGATGGAGCACCCAGGGGAGCAAAAAACGACCAAAACGTCCGTCCAGATGTGCTTCTTTTTGACGATGTCGACACAGATATCGACTGCCGGAACCCGAAAATGATAGACAAAACATGGAACTGGATTGAGGATGCTGCCATGGGTACCCGGTCTATTTCAAAAGATACACTGATCATATTTTGCGGTAACCGCATTGCTATTGATTGCTGCGTGGTTAGAGCCTGCAAGTATGCAGATAAGGTAGATGAGGTAAACATTACCGATAAAAAGGGTAACCCTACCTGGCCGCAAAAAAATAGCCCGGAGCATATTAAAAGGGTATTAAAAAAAAGAAGCTATGCCAGTACCCAAAAGGAGTATTATAACAATCCTATCGTAGAAGGTTCTGTCTTCAGGAAAATGGCCTACAAGCCAGCCGCGCCATTAAACCAATATACGCATCTGGTATGCTACACCGACCCTTCCTTTAAAAGCACTATAAAGAACGATTATAAGGCAACGGTACTTGTTGGCAAGTGGCGCGATGAATACCATGTATTGAAGGCGTTCGTTGATCAGACCACTACCGCAAAAATGATTGGCTGGCATTACGAGATGATGGATTATGTCGGTGGCAGGTCATGCTATTATTATATGGAACAGGTTTTCTTACAAGAACTGATTATCCAGGAATTTTACAAGACTTCAGAACAGACAGGCAGAACCATTCCCATCATGGGGGACAAAAGGGCCAAGGACGAAAAATTCACCCGTATCGAATCTTTATTGGAACCTCTGCACAGCAATGCAAAACTATTCTTTAATGAGGATGAGAAAAAAGATCCTGGTATGCAGAAACTGGACGAGCAGTTTGTAGCGTTCGCACCAGGTAGCCGGGCGCATGATGACGGCCCCGATGCTACTGAAGGTGCCGTTTGGATGCTCAATACCAAATGTAACACTTTTTCAGCAAGTGACATATCCTTTACTAAGAAAGTAAAATCACACAAACGCTTCTAAACAATTAATGAAATGCCATTAATAACACCAACTGATATTTATAACTGCATCTACGAGGAGATCGTAGACGAAATTGTCCGGGAGCAGAATAACATTACCCTCCGGGCGATCGACGGCGCTATTGAAGAGGCAAAGATGTATCTGTCCAAATATGACCTCGCCGCCTTGTTCGGTACCCCCGACACCGAGCCGTCAGTAACTGCGATATTCCTTAAAAATATTTGTGTCGACCTGGCCATCTGGCAGCTGATCAGGCTGGGTAACCCTAATATCCGCTACGAAGATGCAAAGTTCAATTATGAAAGTGCCAGGCAGAAACTCCGGGATATTCAGTCCGGAAAAGCCATGCCGGACGGCTGGCCCTACCGCGATACCACCAATGACACTACACCCAACGGCAGCGCGGTAGAATGGACCTCGCAACCTAAAAGGAGAAACTTCTTTTACTGACAGGGTTCTAAAATCGCCACAACCCCTTTTAATGTCTTTCAAAATCGCTTTAAATGTCAAAACCAAGGAATAACACGTCTGCGAAAAGCGGCGGCCAAAATAGCCCTAAATACACAGGTAAGGTAAATGATACCGCCAACGCTCCGGAACAGCCGAAAGGCAGGGAGTTCAGATATGTTACTAACGAGGTATACCACCGCTCACCCGACAGGTCTGCCAAAGACGTAATGACCTATAAGGAAGCCATGCAGGCTGCCGAATCGGTTTATTGGCCCAACCGGGCGCGCCTGTACGATCTGTACGATGATAATATGAAACTGGACGGCTTCATGGTTGGCATTATTGAAAAGCAGATAGACAAAATATTAAACAAAACCCTTCTTTACAAAAAAGGAGAAAAGCCCATATACGAAATGGACGCGCTGATCAACAGCGAACCGTTCCGCGATATGTGTAAAGAAATCTTGTATACCAGGTTCTGGGGCCTTACCGGCCTGGAGTTCATTCCGGGCGATACCTTTCGATGGAACCCGATAGATCGCAAGCACATTAAACCTAAGTGGCGTAAAATAACCTGGGAGCAGACCGGCAATGAAGGAATGAGTTATGATGACTACTGGAATCTTTGGATAATGGGCAAACCAAACGATCTCGGGCTATTTGTTATATGCTCTTATTACGGGTTGCTGAAAAGGGGAGTTATATCAAGCTGGGCCGAATACGTAGAAATGTTTGGCATACCGACCACGGTCATGAAGTACGAGGCTTACGATGAGCAGACCCGGGATGAACTTAAAAAGATCATCAAGGAGACCGGCAGTTCGTTGCGCCTGGTAATACCTAAGCAGGCCGATCATGAGATAAAAGAAGCCCGTAACACCGGCAATGGCGATGTACAGAATAGCTTCAGGCAGATGGCTAATGAAGAAATGGCTGTATTGATCGAGGGGGCAACGGAAACGACTACCAGTAACGCCAAATCAGGTGGTCACACCCAAAGTAGTACCCATGCTGAAGAAAGTAAGGAAAAGATAAAAAGCCTCATGAAGTCGTTAGCCAACATGCTGAATGAACCTGTTTTTATCAATATCCTGAAGAATTATGGCTACCCGGTCGTAGATGGTGGTATGTTCCAGTTCGACAGGGAAATTGATGTCGACTACATGAATAAGAAGTACAAGATCGACTCCGAGTGGGCCGATAAAGGTCTTGACATTCCTACCAAATACATCTATAAAACCTATGCCATTGATGAGCCAGCTGCCGGGGAGCCGTTATTAAAAGTACCGGGCGCAACCGGTAATGATGACCAGGAGCCGGACCATGAGGAAACCGGAGGCGACGGCGCTCCCGCTCCACGCCCTCGCTCCAAACCTAAGGCTAGGGGTACTACAAAACCGCTTTCTCATTCTAAATTACGTAACCTCTACAGTGCGCTGAGCGATTTTTTCGCCCAGGCCCTGCACTGATCAGGGCTAAAATTGAAAAATTATATAGTTGTAAATGTAGTGTTTGCGGCGGCAACCTTGTGAATGTAGGTGCTGGCCTTGCGCCTGCCCTTTCTGCGGAAGACCAGTCAGCGGAAGATAAGCTATATACCGACTTTATAAGGTCAATTTTCAATAAGCAGATTGTTTCAGGGCAGATCAGCAATGAAGTGGTAACGCACATTGCTGCAAAATTCATGAAGGGCGTGCAGGAGGGCTACGGCAAAACATTTGCCGGTATAGCCTACGACACGCCCGACTACAACATGATCGCCAACCTGCGCAGAAACATCTACCAGTTTTCAGCAGCCAAGAACTATCAGCAGATTCGGGAACTGAATAACGCAACGGTCGACGAAAGCGGAAAGGTCCGGGAATGGGCGGAATACAAAAAGGAATCATTTAAAATACTGGGCCACTACAGCCGGTATGAAGAAACCGAATACAATGCGACCATTGCCGGAGGGCAAATGGCCGGTAAGTGGGTAGGCTTCCAGGAAGGCGCGGAAGATATGCCATTCCTGATGTATGAGACCGCCAGGGATGCCAGGGTACGGGACGACCACCGCAAACTGGATAGGATTGTAAAGCGTATTACCGACGATTTCTGGAAGAAATATTACCCACCGAATGGGTGGAATTGTCGCTGTACCGCTACGCAGCTGGCAACCAGGGCACACGAAACGGCAGACAAGGATATTACCTACCCCGACATACCTAAGCTCTGGCAGGTAAATACAGCGGAGCAAAATGTAATATTCCCTGAAGGTAGCCCTTACTTTATCGGAATACCAAAGGACATAATGCGGCAAGCACTTGAAGCCATGCCTTATGAGCACCGGTACGAACATGTATATACGGGCAAAAATGGTGGCAAGGTTTACCAGCACCTGGATGTTGATCCCAATGGCACCGACTATAAGATAGTTACGAAGATAGCTATGGAGAAAGCAGATAAAGGCGATATAGTACACATACTCCCCGAGATCAAAAGCCCTGATGACCCACGAAGGAAGTTAGCGTTAAAAGGCGCTAAGTATGGCAAAAATCCAGACCTGCGCATCAACGGCGAGTATGTTGAAGTTAAAGACCCGGAAAGCTACAAAAAGGTGATAACACGCATACATGAGGGTGCTACTCAGGCTGATAAGGTGATCATTAACCTGCGTAAACCGTTTAATATGAGTGATAAGGCCGCATGGACCATATTCCGGGATAAAAAGGAATTGAAATACTTCGAACTCAGGGAAAAAGGTAAGTACATCAGGTTCTCGAGGGAAGACTATATAAAATAAAAGAAGGGCCAAAGCCCTTCAGTTGTGCCCGGGTCGAAACCCCGGCACCACAAATGTACAACTTTTTTAATTACACGCTCTTTTGTCATGCTGATGCAGGAAGCAACTAAAACAATTCTTTATGAGACCGGAACAATTCGCAGATAAATTGGAGGCTGAAATAAAAAAGGTCATACGCAGGCTGCCGCGCAAATTCGGTACGGAGGTAGTAAGGTACAGTATGCAGCGCTTCAGGGAGCAGGGATGGGATGGCAAACCCTGGCAGCCGCGTAAGGCAGGCTCAAAGAACAACAAAGGCAGAGCAATACTGATTAAACGGGGCCGCTTACGCCGCAGTATTCGCATTACTAAAATAGATGCAACAAGCGTAACAATAGGCTCCGATGTGCCTTATGCCAGGATACACAATGAAGGTTTTGACGGCTGGCAGCAGATACGGGCGCACAACAGGGCAGTTACCCGCCGTAAGCGTACAACCTTCTACCGGGAAGATACCGGCGAAGCGGAACACGTAAGGATAAAGTACAAAAGTAAGGAAGCGGTTAAGGCATTCATTCGCCGGGTGCGAATGCCAAAGCGCCAGTTCCTGGGCGACAGTCCTTACTTGCGACGTAACCTGCATCGTATTGCCGCTGCCGAATTTAAAACAGCTTTAAAACCCATTTTAAATAACATAAATTAACGCTTGTCATTCTGAACGGAGTGAAGAACCTAAAACAAACTACATGGAAACCATATTGTTCAATTTATACCTTTTGCTCCAGGCGCGGCTGGCCGCCATAACTGATGGTGACAAACCGGTATTCCGGTGGATAGATCATGACCTCGGGCAATTGGAAGATGAAAAACCCGCCTTATCCTATCCGGCTATCCTGATAGAATTTGACGAGTTCACCTTTACTGACCTGGCCGAAAACTGCAAGATGGGTGAAGGTAATATTGTACTGAAGGTAGTTTTCGACCCCTACAGCTCCACATCTAATATTACAAACCCGGTATTCAAAGAAAAAGGGCTGAAGTACTACAAACACGAAGGCATGATCAAACAGGCCCTGGACGGCTGGTGTCCGGACGAAACCTCCGACGTATACGGCCCGCTTGACTTTATGAGTGCAAGCCCTGGTAAAGAGCGCACTGATCTGCGCATCCGGCAGATGGTGTTTTCCATTGGCATCGATGACTATTCCGGCGCTACCGTTCAGGAATCAACTAATGTAAGCATAGACCTGGAAATAAAATTCTAACAGCTTTCTACTTCTGGCTTCCTACTTCAAAATAATTTACAATTAACAACTATTCCGTATCTTTGTAGAAGTCCTACCATGCCCGGCAAAAAAAAACTCAAAATACTGTCAGCTAGTCTAAATCCTGGAACCGATGCCCCTGTTACTCAGCAGGAGCAAACGTTGTATGATCAGAAATGCGCCCTTATTGCCGCACGGTATGTCTATTATCAAAGTAAGAAACACACCTTTGAGCAGGCATTAGAATTGCTCTCAGCTGAGTTCTTTATAACCGAACGGCAGGTTACTAATATAATCCTGGGCCAGACAGACATTATTAATAATATAAAGGAAGAAAAAAGGGCACCATCATGGTTCAAAAAAAGATGGCAGTTCCTGGTATGGTAAAAGCCCTACGGATAGTGCCGACGGCATGAACACGGGTTATATAAAGGGGCTGTATGGCCCCTTTATCTTTGGATAGACCGCATAAAAAAAGCTACCGTTTTACCGGTAGCCTTCTTGCCTGTTTCCACAAATGAAAACTATCTTATTGCCCTTCCGCAATGGCTATGACCTTATGATTTTGTATGGTGATCTGGTAATCCAGGTACGGGCAACCACCGCCTATACAACCAGGAGCAGTACCTTTATATATCCAGGTGTCAGTAGTGCCGCTTTTGGTATGGTTCTTATAAACATTATTTGGGTCTGTCAATTCTTCAATTAACATTTTGTCGGTCATGCCTACCCATAATTTTTCAGCTAATATTTTCTTTGCCGCTACCGCGCCATACTTCTTAGTCAGTTCCTTTAACCTATCCGACTGTTCATTATACTCAAGTGCTAACCTATTTTTTTCTACTTGCGCATTTAAGGCCGCTTCACTTGAATCTTGATGCCACATGTATAGCTTGTACCAAGCCATACCATTTACTGAATTGGCACTCTCACTGTCCGGTTTATAATGGCTGGCATTTATTCTATCCTGCTTAGTTACCTGAGCTTTCACCACAAATGACATAAAGCACATTAATAGTATCATTGTCGCTTTCATATCTACTTCCTTTTATGCTTCGTTTTGGGTTTTGGGGACTCTTTTTTGCATACACTACATGTACCTCCCTGCTGGGCACAATATTTGCAGGCGCTACAGTTTTTACAAGCTGTACACCCACTGCCGCCACTACATTTTCTACCTGCATAAGTAGAAGGTGTTAACAAGATCGCCCCTAATACTATTAGCAATATTTTTTTCATGCGGCAAATAAACAACAATTTATTAAAATATTTATGCGCTAAAAGACCTGTTTTTAAATGCTGTTATTAATCCTTATCGAGGCTTTTACGACCGCCAATGCTTCAATACTATCAATTGGAAATTCAACAGGTTGATGATGTGAATTTTGAGATACAAACTTAGCATACCCATCTCTATTGCTTTTTTGTACATATTTTACGAAGAAGTATTCATCGCCTTGATGGAGGATTAATATGATATACATTTCACCCCACATTATAGTCGACTTATCATTTATTAGCCGGTAAAGAACTATATCTCCTGACTTCAACAAAGGATACATACTATCACCAACAATGGGTATAGCACCATCACATTTTGGAAGGTTTGGTATGTTAATATGGTCCATTGGTATATGGTTGCCCGTTCTATTGAACAGTTGAACAATACCAGCTGTCGCCTGTATGTTATAGTACGGAATACCTTGCATTACTTTACTTCGATCTAATTTACTGTTGCTAATAGCGGTAACTTGAAATTTATCCATACATCCTTCACCAGTAAGTAACCACTCTATATTTATATCAGGATAGGCACAGACAATTTTCTCTAAAATATCACTACCTATAGACCCTCCACGCTTAATTTGCTTACCTATATATCCATTCCCAGCCTCTATAGCTAAGTCAAAAGCCGTTAAACTGATACCTTTCTCGTCTATAAAAGACTTTATTCGGTCAATTGTCTTCATTAGCAGAAAATTTTCTGTATAAAATTTGTTTAGTACAGAAAATTGTCTGTACTTTGTCGTGTAATCAAGACAAATGTATATCAAAATGGCATCAATAAAAATCAACCCTGCGCATAAGAAGAAATTAGCTGAATTGTTTAATGTAACCGGAGATTACGTATCGAAGGTTGTAAACAACAAAAGGCACAATAAATCAATAACTGACGCATACGCTTTATTGGTTAAGGAAGAACAAAAAGCCTTAAATAAAGTTTCAAAAATGACTTCCACAAAAACCGCTTAACACCTTTCCAATAGGCTTAAATACCTACTTCCAAATGCCAACACCCACAATATATATACGCAATAAAAAAGCATGGCTTTCACAAGCCTACTTGCTGACAACCTGTAATGGCTTGTCAGATGCATATATGCGGGATAAGCGCTACGATTACAAAAAAAACGTTGCACCATCCTTTCATACAAGGGATATATTACCGGATACGGGTAAAGCATGGCGCTGGGCATATATTAATGATACCTACTACTACGCTTACGACAATGTCCCGGATAAGGCACCCGCAAACTATAAAAGCCAGTTACCCACAGCAAAAGAATTACTCGAAGCTGGCAATAGCCCCTCCAAAGAGGTTGGGGAGGCCGCCTTCGAAACACACTTTAAAAGCTATTTAAACACACATTATACTACGTATTTACCTGCTTATAATGATTGCTCCATACAACAACAACTTAACCTGGCTAAGGCTGCTAGCATCATGGAAGCTGCTATTGAGTATATAAATACCCATAACATCAATATCAGTAAGTACGGCTTCTTTAACCAACTCGCTGAGTTTGTCGAAAAGCAGGAAGTAAAATACTTCCCTTCCAACCCTAGGGTGATCAAACGTAAAATTGAATCCATACTCAAACCTTGCGAAGGCAAGGACGTATCAATAAGCCCCGCTGTGGGTGGTGGTGGGGAAGCATTAATTACCCTGCCGCGCAAAAACAACGCCAATGCTTCTAAAGACTTCGATAATGAAGAAATACGGTCATGGGTATTGCAGCTGCGCGAAATGGGCCAGAATTTTACCAATGCATATATAATAAGGAAGATAACCGACGCCTGCACATTAACCACACTGCCTTGCCCTTCTATAAGGTGGATAGGTAAAATAATGGAAGAAAGAAACACCCAGTACCTCACTAACCAGCAGCGCTTTGGCAACTCCCACCGGTATGCCAAAGTGATCAAAAGTTACCAGCCATTTAAAAACGCATTGTTCGCAGGCGATTGCTGGCAGATCGATGGCACCCGCGTCAACCTGGTAGCGCACAAACACAAATTCACTAAAGATGGCGTAACCAAAACCGCTCCGGCCTTCCTGGATATAATAGTAGTACGCGACATACACAGCGGCGATATATTGGGCTGGAACTTCACCCTGAATGAAGATAGATGGTCGGTGATAAGTGCCATAGAAATGGCTTGCAAGGAAACCGGTTACCTGCCTTATGAAATGATATTTGATAAGTTCCCTGGCCACAACACACCGGAAGGCATAGAGTTCTTAAATACCCTGAACAAATTTGGTGTAACCACTACGCTCAGCAGCGATAGCAAGGTTAAAGGCGGCCTGGAACGTTGGTTCGGTACCCTGCAAAGTGTATTCATGCAGGAAAGCCAGTACTACTATGGTGAGGGTATCAAATCGCGCCGCACATACAACCACCGTTCTGAAGCATACATAGACCGTATGAAGAAGGTAGCCTGGAAAGAAGGTTTTGATTGGGATACAGCCTGCCACGAAGCAACTACTATACTTGAAGCCTACAAAAATACCCAGTACTGCAAATACAGCCGCAAACACGGCCAGGTACAGCAGACACCAGCAGAATTGCACAGTATAAGCGACAAGCCCAACACACGCACTTTGGAAGCCGAAGAAATTAATTACCTGTTTGGCCTGCGCAAAGAAATTGACATAGACGGTAAGGGACTTATTAAAACCGAAATACAAAAAGCGACTTACTACTTCCGCTGCACAGATACTGAAGTATTCGGCAAGTTCAGCAAGGTATTAATGATCTACAGCATGGAAGACCTGAGCCGCGTATCGCTATACAAGATCAGCGAAGGGCCGGTTAAACAATACCTGGGTATGGCTTACGATGTGGAACCGGCACAGCGTTACGGCCCAAATGCAGATTGGGGTATTATCTCCCACCGTGCAGCTGAACTAAGGCAAATGGACGATTACCGCCAGCAGGAACTGGAATACAAGGCTACCGGCACTTACGACATAACATCGCTTATATCCCCTATGTCAGTTTCAAAGCGCCAGGCCAATAATAACGAAAGCAATTTCATGACAAAGCAGGTTGTTACCCTGAACAGCACTGAAGGGCCTAACGACTTTGATCAGGAAGATTTCTCTTTTAATCCACGTACACAATATTAAAAATAAAAAGCCCGGAGGGCGGCAACCATCCGGGCAATTACTAACTAAACAAAATAAATATTATGTCAAATCTACAACAAAACATTACAGAAACACAGAAGCTTGAAATTATTGACCTGATTATTGATGCAGGCAAGGTAATGGGTACCGATACCGCTGTAGCCAATAGGTGTGGCGTAAGCGCCGCTACAATATCGCAGATGGGTAAAAACCAGTATGTAACCAAAGGCGACGAAATGTGGCGCAAGGTTGGTGCAAAATTAGGCTGGCGCCCTGCTGGTTGGGTTGTGGTTGATACTACCAATATAAAGGCTTGCCGTAGCATTTTAGAAGACGCACAAAAGCAGGCACTATTTATCCGTATTGCCGAAAAGGCCGGTTCAGGTAAAACAACCAGCATTACCCACTTCATGGCGAACAATAAAACTGCCAACATTTACCGCATCGTATGCCGCGATTGGAGCAAACGCGAATTTCTGAATAAGCTATGCCAGGCGCTGGGTATTAACCAAGGCCAGGGGTATAAAAGTCAAGACGCACTATTGGAGACAATTATAAACTTCTTTACAGTTCGCAAGGGTAGGCCGCTTTTGATCATTGACCAGGCTAACAGCTTAAAGCCTTCTGTATTAGGTTTCCTGATACATCTATTTAACGAGTGTGAAGATAAGTTGGGCGTTATCATTGCCGGTACAGAACACCTGCGCATTGACTTTGAAAGGGGCGTAAAATACAGCCGCAAAGGGTACGATGAACTGGATAGCCGGTTCGGGCGTTCATTCGTTACGCTGGTGGGCAATACCAGTAGAGATACTGCCCTGATCTGCGCCGCCAATGGCATCGAAGACAAAGAAGTTCAGTTCCAAATATTCCAGGCTTGTAATCCTACAATTAAAAGCCTCAGACAGGACGGAGAAACAAAAACGATTAAAGTAGTTGAAGACGGCAGGCTTATCAAAAGGGCCATTATACGCCATCATTTACTGGCTGCAATATCTACTAATTAAAATATTGTAAAAACCTCCCCAAAAATGAATTACGTCGCCACACGCATAGCAGAATTGAAAAAGGGGCAAATAACCCTTATGCAGGTTACAGGTATCTCCCGTACCGAATACGCTGAACGGATGTTTACATACGGCACAGCATTCGCGGAGCAATACTGTAAGCGCTTCCTGAATAAGGAAGACATGACCACCGCAATGTTAGCCAATAAGAACTACTGGAACTGGTGGAGGTTCACCTACCTCTGTGACGATGCAGGCATCATTTGCCAAAGCCTTTTGGAAATACGCATCAATGACAAAGGCCAGTTATTACCTGCCGCTACCTACCACGAAATAAAGGCTGCCATGATAGGCGACAAACTATTGGAAACCGACCTTTCTTATTCATTAAAAGATTTGAGGTGAACCACAACAAATACACAGCAATCACTTAACTAATAATTCCAAAATAATGAATAGCAAAATAACCTTCCAGATAGAACTCGCAAACGCCCAGGTAGAAGCCTTATTGGAACTATACGAATACTGGCATTTGGAATACAACCCTGAAACACCGCACGATGCATTGTTATTTGAACACATGCTGGAAATGAAGTTCAGGTTACACGTAATGCTGCTAAAGCGGGTTAAAAAAAGTAGCCTCACATTCACTTCAACCGAACTGATAGCCTTTTGTCAGACTTGGGAAAGCGTAAAGATAATACACCCGCTTTCAGAGGTCATAGTTAATCACATCAGCAGCCTTGTACATAAACAATCCCTGGCTCCTACCCGCCAAAGCATCAAGACCAAAATAAAATCACTGCCGAAGCCCAGGCGCCGGGCAATAGTAAGCAGATAGGGGTAACGCCCAGCGCTACCCTAACAACATCCGTAACCTTTTAAAATAAATACAAAATGTCAACAGTTATCGAAAAGAACCCCGCATTAGCCGACATGAGCATCGAAGAAATACAGGAACTGCTCAGGGAAAAACAAAAGGCTGAAACTGAAGAAAAACAGCAGAAGCGCAAAAATTACGAATATGCCAAAGAGGAACTGATCAACACCCTGGGTGGGTTCGCCGTTACCGTTTGCGATCAGATGCGCGACCTCAAATATGAAGCCTTCATGCAGTTGGCTAAGTTCCGTGAACGCATGATGGAATACGGCGAGATAAGGGGTAAGGAAAATAACAAAGGCAGCTTTGAGGTGAAGAACGACCACTACAAAATAAAGTACAGCAGTCAGGTAAACAAATGTTTTGACGAACGTGCGGAACTGGCTGAAAGCAAGTTAAAAGAGTTCCTTTCCACATTCGTAAAGAAAAAAGACAGGGCAGCGTTCGACCTGGTGAATGCATTGCTCGAGCGCAACGCTACTGGCGACTTCGATTTCGACCTGATTAACCGCCTTTATAAAATGCGTGACCGGTTTGATAACCCACTTTGGATCGAAGCCCTCGATATGTTCATGGAAAGCTACTCCCCATACGGCACCGCTCAGTACATCCAGTTTTTCATAAAGGACACTACAAATAACAGTTGGCATCCGGTGGTACTTGATTTCGCAAAGCTAAAATCTATCCACAATGAAAAACAGGATAACAAAGCATGACCTTTTAATCACATTTCTTTTTAACCTCCAAAACATACACAATGGAAAAACAGCAGGAAATAAGGGCATTACTTCAGGAATGCTTAAACGACAGCGAACATCCGCATTTGGCAGATTGTTTAGACCTCATACCCGAAGATAACCAGCATGCCTTGTACGACTTCATTAACCACCAGGCCAGCAAGCGGGTTAACACCACAATTATCGCTTTCCAGGTTGCAGAAGATGTATCAGCGATAGTAGCAGGTTTTACCGATGGTGCCGAATTCAGTAAACCATTTCTAAACGCACGGGCCGCATAAGCCAGCAATTGTCATACTTGTGAATCAGGCTGGTTTGTTCTCACTCCGGCATTTTTAACCAACTAAAACTAAAACGATGACAGCAAAAGACCATTTCAAAATAACCCAAGCAGGGTTAACCGTTATTAGGAAAAGCCATGCACTTGTATATAATGCAGACTTGAGTAGCGCAAAACAAAAGTACCGCGACATCTGTATCAAAGCCAAAACCAAGGACCGCCATGACTGGTTTACACTGGAAAAGGATTTTGCCACACTCACTGCCAGGGATAAACGTGTAGATGAATTGCTAAGAGATAAGACCATTGTCGAAGAGTTACAGTAACGCTTTCTACTTTCTACTAACGACTAAATACTTAAAAATGGAACGCAACACAAAAACCCAAGTAAAGAACCTGGTAATAGGCGACCGCTTCTACAAAGCATCAGACGGCAAAAGGACAGTATTGCAAATCGTGCCTGGCGAAGTCAAGGTAACCAAATATACCACCTACGATGTATGGTGCAAGGCAGACGCTGACTTACATAAGCAGGCCATGAAGTCTAACACCCAAGTAGTATTCCTGCGCCACGCACAACCTGCAACCGCATGAGCCAGCAACTAAGCATATTCAGCACCGGTATTTTATGTTGGCACTGCAACAACGACCCCGGCACCAAAGAAAGCAACGCTTACCATTGGAATGGCTTCTTTGATCAGGACGAAAAAATAAAGGTTTGCAATCTCTGCAAAACACATCATTACAATTTTAAATTAAAAGGCACCAACGCCGGTAAGTATTCAGAAATACCGGTTTTTGTTAAACAAAATCAACACAACAAAAAATGACAACAGAAAATCAGGTATGCACAAAGCAGCAGGCCCAAAAACTATACGATTTAGGTCTTAGAAAAGATTCTCTCTTTGCTTATGTCGATGACAAATTGGAATACCTACCAATGAAATAAAACTATTCAGCATATACAGTTGCCGAATTAGGAGCAATGCTGCCTCCGTTCCCTGTAGGACAATGGAGTGTTTATTACCATTCGGGAGAAAGCGCATGGGTAGCGCAATTAGGGATAACCATTGCACATTTTACATCTGAAGCTGAAGCACGAGCAGACCTAATGATATACTATCTCGTCAATAAGCTAATCAAGCCAGAAGATATACGGCTGTAACATCATAATGCCGCCAGCAAACAATTTATAATTCACCATTTACAATTTATAATTCATGAAAAAACCACTACACCCGGTACACAATGTATATGACGGGCTGTTCAATTCCGCTTCCGGTTTGGTCATAGACCTGAACAACCCGACCCCCGACATGATCTGTCTGGAAGATATAGCAGCGGCGCTATCCAAAATTTGCCGTTTTGGGGGCCATACCAACTATTTCTACTCAGTAGCGCAGCACAGCCTATTAGTAGCGCAATTAGCCCCCAAAGAATTAGAACTGGAGGCATTGATGCATGATGCAGCTGAAGCGTACCTGGGCGATGTCATAAAGCCGCTCAAAGTATTGATAGCGGATATATACACCGGCATCGAAAACAAGTTCATGGATTGCATTATAGAAAAATTCAACCTCGACCGCCAAAAACTGGAAGCCATAAAGCCATACGATATGGAGGCACTTGAATTGGAACACAACCTTTACCAGCTTGGCAATACACAGCCTTGGTTAAAAGCGCCTATCAGAATGCAGCTGAAAGCCTGGCACCCGATGACCGCCGAAGTAGCCTTCATACAAGCTTTTAATTTTCTTCAATTTCCTAAACTTTATCCAATGGCAGAAATTAAACTACAAAAAGCAATAGGTGTAAATGACCTGATTGAAGCAAATTTCCAATGCTATGAATTTACCGATAAGCTACTCGCAGCCTTTGGCAAGCCCGAACGTAACTTCAAAATGCTGATCGAAGGCCGTGAAAAGAACGGCAAAACCCGTATGATGCTGGAATTAGCTAAGTTATTTTCAGCTTTCCGTAAGGTATATATCAACTCCCACGAGGAAGGTAAATCCAAAACCCTTCAGGATGCATACAACGCAGTCAACATGAAGGAAGTGGCAGGTAAAGTAATGTTAGTGCATAAAGAACCTTTCGACCACATGGTACACAGGCTCAAACAAAAAGGTTCAGCAGGTATAATCATAGGCGACAGCATTGACTACATGAAAATGACCGAAGCCCAATTCAATTTATTGGTAGATACCTTTCCACGGAAGGTGTTCATATTTATTACCTGGACTGACCCCAAAGGCGACCCGGTTACAAGCCATGCAAAGAAAATAAGGAAGCGGGTTGACATAATACTAACTGTAAAGAACCGCGTAGGCTACCCCGTTAGCCGTTTCGCAGACGGTGAGCATGGCAACAAGCCCATATACTTCGGCGACACCAAACCACCGGCCCCGCAACAACCTAAACCATCACAATCAACACTTTTTTAATTATGGTACATAAATTCACATCAGGTGACACTAAAATAATACAAACAGTACCGCTTTTATTAGGTGGTTCCTTTGAAATATTGAATACAGACGCAAAATTTTGCAATAGTCCTGATGCAGGCGATTTTGCATGTGTTTGTAGTAGGTGTAGTAAAGAGATCACTGAAGATCAGGTACCGGTTCGCCTATGGCCGGATGAAGGAGCAGACCCCGAAAGCGATTGGTATGAATATCGCTACTGTGAAAAATGTATCGAACAAGCAAATGAAATAACCTTCATTGACACGACTAACACAATTAACGAAAACCCAGGGCCGATACCATATATACCTGATGATAATGCAAAGCATGAACCTAGTGACGGCCTACCATACTAAAAACACTTACGACTTATGACTGCAAAAAACAAATACGCCACCTTCTTTGCTATCCTGAAGCAAATAAATGCTACTGGCGCTGGCCGCACTAAAGAAGACATAGTAAAGGAATTCACCAACGAGCGGACGGCCTCCCTTAGTGATCTGTCAGCTACAGAGCTTGGATTGTTGGAAAAGAGCATGTCTTCAATGGTATCAGGTAACCGGTACAAGGCACCGGTACAAACCATATTCGGCAGCAGCCTGAAGGAAAAGCAAAACGACAAAAAACGTAAAAAAATCATTGCCATATTCAAAAGCATAGGCAGCGATGTAAAAGGCGCAAAGGCCTGGGCTGAAAAATACGGCGTAGATGGCATAAAGCTACCGTTTAACGACTATTCTGGTAAGCATCTAAGCAAACTTATAGCCAGTGCCGAAAAGGTAAAGGAGTCGCACATTAATTCAGTTAACAAACAACTTTTAAACACGCTTTAAAAACCTCAAAAATGACGTTCAACCTCCCATTAGACGTAGATCAGGTAAACATGATACTAAAAGCCCTCACAGAACGGGAAAACCGCTGTAGATCAAATGCAAAAATGATAGCCCGGTCAGGTTACGGCAAAGGGTCCACAGAAATAAAAGCCGAAAACATGCAGAAGGAAGCC
Organism: Chitinophagales bacterium; assembly: GCA_038228575.1. Taxonomy (GTDB): domain Bacteria; phylum Bacteroidota; class Bacteroidia; order Chitinophagales; family Chitinophagaceae; genus Flavipsychrobacter. The sequence goes on from JBBRPD010000054.1 coordinate 35,621, forward strand.
AACGAGATCGGAGAACTCCTATCCTATATATCAACCGAAACCGCCCACTAAAAACAACCAAATGGAACAAACATTAAAAGAAAAGCTAGCTAAAATTTACGCAATGCTCGAGCGGGGCACCACTGATGGGGAGCGTACAGCCGCCAAAACAGCCTTAGATAAAATACTTAAAAGGTACAATATTGAAGATATAGACCTTACGAGTATCGCTTTAGATAAGTACTATTTCAAATACACCAGCGCCCTGGAAGAGAAACTGCTCATACGCCTGGGCTGGCACTTCCTGGATAACAACATTTGCACCGATGGCCGCAAAGAAACCAACGGCGTTAAGCAAATACGCCTGATGCTTACCTATCCCGACTATGTCGTACTGTCCAGCGCCTACGAATACTTTCGCCGCCACATGAAGGAACAGTGGAATAAGACGTGCCTTCAGGAAGTAAAGAAAAAACGCAAGGCAAAGACCGCCAATAAATGCAGGCAGCAGCTACAGCAGGTATTTTTCGAGCAATACGTAATTAAAAGCCGCCTTATAGAGCAGAGCATGATAACTACCACACCCCTGCTAGACCTTTCGCAAAAGCAGATCAGGGAACATAAACTACTTCACGGCATAGAAGGCGGTAAATACCACACGCAGGTACAAACAGGCCACCTACTGAACTAAGGCACCCTTCTACTAACGACTATACAATAAATACAATGATTACCCTTATAATGACTTCAGCTTCCTTTACCGGTCAGGTAAAGATTACCTATAACGAGGCTAATTACCTCGCAGCCCTGGATATATCCGAGCCATTGAGCCACAAACAATACAACTGGCTGTTATCTAACCTTCCATTTCACATGGATGCAATACCGGCATTTAAAAAGCTGCTGGCCAATGCCACTATAATAGAAAAGAAGATTGAAGTAACCTTCGAAATGTTTTGGAACCGCTATAATGACAAAGAGCGCTCCAGTAAAAAGAAAACCCTTACTGCCTGGGATAAACTAAGCGAGGCTGATCAGGTTAAAGCCTACTTATTTATCCCTGTATACGAGCGTAAGCGCGGCAATGCAGACAAAAAATACGCAACTACCTACCTTTCCGACCAGCTTTGGAACAACTAACGAAAAGTACAAAAAATGTCGGTCTAAAAAATAACGACTACATAACCGACAATTCCAACCAAAACCAAAAGTACACATCCTGTTAAGTTACCACCCCCTAATAGTTGCCAGGTACCACAGCACCAAAAACAAGCAATAAGCCCCATTTATAGCCATTCTTAGCCCACTATACCAAGCTAATAACAAGTAATAACAAGTAAACTTTAAAGGCTTAAAACGGGCAAATTTTGCTCTAAGCCACAACAGTGGCGGTTTTTAAGATGGTAACGTTTGTGTACTTTTGGTTTTACCCCCTAGTGTTATTATTATTTCAGCTGGTGCATTACTGGTAAGCAATGTGAATAAGAATATAAGACCCGAAAGTGTAAGGTAGCGGCACTTCATTACAAAGCGGGTAATGGGTTTAAATACTGGTATTACATACAGGTATGAAAACACCATGGCTATTA
>JBBRPD010000055.1:0-36117 GCA_038228575.1 Chitinophagales bacterium
AAAAAAAGAACATGGAGACGCGATGACAACAACCAGTAAGGAGGCCGGACAAAAGCAGGGTAGAATATAATAAAAATCCGCTGTAATGCTTGCTGGCGCTACATTTCAGTCGATGATTACTTTTTTTGCCGGACAACAGTGTTATAGTATAAATTTGAAGAAAAAGGGGCAATGGCTCCCTTTTTTTATGCAATTGCTTAGCCCAATAATTGTTACTTTTACACCCTGATATGAAACTGACACAACACCTGGCCGACGCCACCAAGACCATAATTTCGCTTGAGGTATTACCGCCTAACAAAGGACGCAGCATTGAGTCATTATATGCTAGCCTTGACCCGTTGATGGAATTTAAGCCGTCTTTCATAAACGTAACGTACCACCGTGCCGAGCAGATATTAAAGAAACGAAGCGATGGGCTGCTGGAGCATGTTGAAATAAGGAAAAGGCCCGGAACGGTGGGCATTTGTGCTGCTTTGATGTTTAAATATGGTGTTGAAGCTATACCGCATCTTATTTGCGGCGGCTTTAGCAAAGAGGAAACGGAAAATGCACTTATAGATCTGCATTACGTAGGTATCAGGAATGTGCTTGCATTGCGTGGTGATGCTGCCGTAAATGAAAAAACATTTTCCCCACACCCCAAAGGACATCGTTATGCCGAAGATTTGGTAAAGCAGATCATATCGCTGAACAAGGGCGAGTATATGGAGGATGATATACTTGACGGCGTTAACACCGATTTTTGCATTGGTGTTGCCGGCTATCCGGAAAAACACTTTGAATCGCCGAACCTGGATACGGATATCATGTACCTGAAGAAAAAGATGGATCTGGGTGCTGACTATATTACTACCCAGATGTTCTTTGACAACCAGTACTACTTTAATTACATAAACAAATGCAAAGAGCATGGCATTAATGTGCCTATAATACCCGGACTGAAACCGCTTTCGAACAAAAAACAACTTACAGGCATTCCGCGCATTTTTAATGTAGATATTCCGGTTGAATTGTATACCGAAATGATGAAATGCAAAACAGATGCTGATTGTGAAATAGTAGGTACGGAATGGTTATTACAACAATGCCGCGACTTGCTTAAAAATGGTGCGCCAGTATTGCACTTCTACACGCTTTCTAAGCCCGATATTATTTATAATGTATTGAAGCAGTTGCTATAAGTCGGCTGTTTCAAGTTTTGATTCACACCCAATCTATCAGCTACCCGAAATCAATTGATGATCTCTCCCTTGCTTTCGGCTAATTTTTCGCGGAATTTTTGCAGCACCTCTGGTGTTTGCCGTACCCATTCCGGTACTTCGCCAATAATTTTTAATGGAGCACTGGTTCTGTAGGAACGAGTGGGATTGCCTGGGAATTTTTTATCAGTTACGTTGGGGTCATTTTCAAAGCTCCCGGTGGGCTCAACAATATAAACGCGTTCGCGTCCGTCGCCTTTTGCCAGGGCGGCAGCAAAACCTGCTCCATTCACCAGCACGGTGAAATAGATGTGGTTCATGATAACCTCCGGGTGATAGTTCGATGCAAAGCCAGTGGTCAGCATATCGCCAATTTGCAGGTCTGCCCTCGTGCCATGATAGAACGGGCCACTGTCTGCGGGATTATCTTTAAACGATACCGCTAGGTCCTGATTCGTTTTTGCTCTTTCATCGTCGCCAAGTTCTTCATAGCATTTAGCTATGTTTAAATACAATGTTGCAAGGGCGCTATGAACAGTGTTGTCATTGACGTTTAATGCATATTGTATAGCTATTTCGAGCCATTTTAGCTTGTCTGCAGCATTTTTTTGATAGCGGGCCACATAATGTGCGACGGTAAATTTTTCAAAGTCATCTGTAGCCTCATTCCATGCTTGCAGAAATACCATCGCCGCCTCTTCAGTTTTTCCTTTTTCCTCCAGGTCCATTCCATGAAGGCAGAGTTTAACAACAACGTTACTGGGGCTGAATTCCATCTTAAATAATTGGTTGGTTGCGCTACGCAAATTTAGTTGCTTGTTTACTATTAATTGCTTTTTTTATGACGGTAGCTGCGCCCAGTAAATCGTTCATTAAATGTGTAAATACTTCACGAGTCGTCATGTGCAGATATATCGAAAACTAATACTTTTACGTGTTGTTATATCTGCAAATAAATATGCAATAATTTTTCTGATTTTACAATGTTTCAAGGGCATTTTTACGTCTATATTGCTGTGAGGTTGTAAAATACGGCCTCCTGTAAATTCACCTAAAATATATAACCATGAAAACGAATTTCATTGCTCTGTATCTGTTGGTCCGTTATTGCTCCCGCACAGAAAATACATTTTACTGATTCCTCTAATGTTTGGAGTGTCATCCATGATTCATTGTCTGGGGGCACCCTCGTGCATCATTACAGGGATTTGCATTATATTAAAGATTCGGTAGTTTTTTCTGTTACCTACAAATGGCACAATTTTGATAGCACTGCCACAGCGGCATACGGAAGTCTGGCTTGTATTTTGCAAGGATAAATGGTCATGTCGAATTGAAATTTATTAAACTGTAAGTGTGATATAGAAGAGCATTCCTCGACAAAAAATAGACAATTTATGCTACCGTTAGGACACATCTTTACATCTTCAAGTCACTTTCTGTGCCGAATAGTAAAGTCAGACTAATATAATCGCATTACACCTGCGCCGCCGTCTTGGCGCAGTCATTAGAATGCCAAGCCTCAGCAGAAAACGCCGCCCGGCTCCTTTGGCCATCGGAGTGATTGGCCATCGGAGTAGCTATGAGGGGATGACAAAAAGCATAGGTGGCTGGTGGCTGTAAACGAGCTCGTTACACCTGCAAGAACGTTTTGTTAGATTGCTTCGCTACGCTGCCAATGACCGATCCGATTAAATACTTGTGTACTAACGGTAGCCCATTTATCAGACTTTTTTGCATTACGCTAATCAATTGCATTTCAGCATAGTTTATTAAGAAAATTATCTCAATTTGCGGTAGCAACAAACTTTCTTACGTTTTTTTATGCTTAAACTGTGCCATGTTTTATTGTCGTTAGTATGTTGCTGTTTAGCCTATTGTTCGTAAGTACTTTATTTCATTTAAATTTTTAGCAATGCTTTAATACAAATATGTGTAACTACGTTGATTTATTAGTCTTGGATGTTGCTTTTTTATTGTTTAATTGCATATCTTTATATTGCGTTAATGGTCGTATTTCATGACGTTAAATTTTAAAGTGATTTATATTTTTGTAGATAAAAAGTAGCAGGAATGCATCTTGCATTGAACTTGTTTTGTGACAATGGATAAACTAAAATTGGCAAGCGATAAGTATGAGATTGGAGGACTTATCGGTCGTCAATTTGAATATTTCAGGTCAATTCCCGATAATGTGAAAGAAGATAATTACTGGTTCTACATGATCAGTAATCTGGCTTATACCCTTATTACGTTGCTCCATGCGGTGTGGATAATTGTATTTCATGTAATGGGGCAAGAGACCCTGAAAGATATTCAGTTTGCAAGTATTGGTATTTACGTTATAGCCAATATACTGAATAGAAAAGGTTATCATGTAGCGGGTATGTTGCTCGCCCTTATGGAAGTAAATCTGCATCAGGTAGTAGCGGTGAATCTATTGGGGTGGGGTGCCGGTTTTCAAAACTTTATACCCTTAATAGCACTTTTACCCTTTTTAAAATACAATGAAGGTTGGTTTGTAAAGTTTGGCCTGGCCTCAACTTGTATGGTTAGTTATATGGTAATTGACTATTTCCTGAAAAACCATGTGCCAATTTATGCTGTTAGTACGGCAGCTAATAATTTCCTTAATTTTTCAAACGCTTTAGTATGCTTTTTCCTGGTAGCGTTGTGGGGCATAGTGTTGGCAATTTCTTACCAGCGTACCGTAACGGCGCTCATGAAAAAAGAGCAGGAGTTATTCGCATCGCAAAAAGAAGCCGAACAGGCAGGGATACTCAGGCAACTGGAAAAGAAGGAACAGGATAGCGAAATCTTCCAATTGCGCTATGTAGAACTAAAAAATAGCAATGACGAAATTGTGTTGCAAAAGGAATTAATTGAGGCGCTGGTAGCGGAGCAGGAAATAATTATACAGCAGCGTACCAAAGAGGTTGCCGAAACAAATTTGAAACTGGTACACGCTAATAAAAAATTAGTTGAATTGATACAATACAATGCCCACAATTTGCGCGAGCCACTAGCCCGTATAATGGGTGCCATGTATGTAATGGATTACATAAGTCCCGAGGAATTTTATACTGATATTTGGCCACAAATGGGTAAAGCGGTAGATGACCTGGATAGAAGCATAAAAGAGGTAATAACTATTGCCGATGAAACTATTACACTATATGGCTAGTGTAATTTATGTTTTTTTTATTTAATTACAGGTTGCCTTATAATGGTTTTTAGCTTTTCCGGAGCTGTGCGCCTCATGTCGTTTAGGTAAATTTCGCGGTGTTTACCAGTCAGCTCATAGCCGCTATCTTTAATGAATACATGTAGCCGTTCTACAGTTGGACCTTCGGTTGAATATGGACCAAGATGTAAGATTTGCGCACATTCACCTTCTGTCATTTGCTCTGACCTTATGTCCTCCAGCATAGGTGTTTTTTTCTTTTTCAATGCTATCTTTCGCGCAGCTTCAAAAAGGTCTGCAGTAATAAAGTCAGGTTGCAATATCATAAGTGTCCATTTCCATGCTGCCTTATCCAAGGTTGAGAAGTTGCTCATGTTATCGGTCCACCACAAACCTTCCAAAGGCATTACACCATAATCAATTTGCTGCGTTCCTTTCTTTATCATGAATTTCAGTGTGTAAGAAAGGGTATACAATGCGCTTACTGCATCTTGAAATTGCACCGAATTGTTTGGGTTGCCATATCCGTCGCACATAAGGTAGTTTAGTGTGGGTGCTGCAACTAGTTCACTTTTTTTAGCAGCAGCCTTGTAAAGTTTTGCATACGTTTTCTTCAGGTCTATCTTTTGCATCTTTTCTATTTTGCGTTGGTTGTTGTAATGTCTATGCCTTTTGCCGCCATTTGCGCCACAAGTTTAGGAGGTACCGGTCTGCAACCGCAGTTTTGCTTATGCGCCAAATGCCACACAATGCGCTCATCGAGCGTTGCATTTTGGGGTATTATATTGGCTAAATGCCATTCTTTATTTGTTTTCATGGCTACTCATAAACAATGTAGTGTAAAGTTATCCAGTTTTTAGAAGTTTAAAACTGATGCAAATTGCTTGTTGAAGTGATGGACATCATATTTATTTATGCTGAATAGATGATTGTGTAGAAACGGCGTTAATTGCCCGTGAACCGTCCGCAGACTTTTTTTAACTTTTGTTTTTTATTTATCGCACGTGTATTACCTTTGCTGCAACTTAAAATCACAACAATGCCTAAAAAATTAAAACCAACCAGCAAACAGATATCCATGCTTCTATTACATTTCGTGGTATTTGCAATTGGTTCTGCTGCTATGTTAATGCTTTATGATAAAGGTGCGAATGGAAAATGGGTTTACCCTTGGCCAGCCTGGACTGTTGCTGCATGGGCACTTTGCTTCCTGGGTCATCTGTGTATAGTATTTACAAGTACTGAAGATAAAGGCTATTCAACTTACCGCAACCAACAAGGTTACGACAACTAATTTTTTGCTTTAATAATATATTGTTTGCTCCTGCCCACACAAGCAGGAGCATTTTTTTTAATGCCACATGCCCCGATGCGAAATTTATAGGTACTTTGTAGGGTAATTGATTTTATGCCACTGGAACCCTTGAAACCCATAAATAGAAGCCAGAATATTACGGCTGCGCTGTGTACTGCGGCCGGAGTGGTGTTGCTGCTCCTGCCTGCCATGTATAACGGCTATCCGCTAATGAATACTGACGACGGCACCTATATTTGGTCAGGTTTTTTCCCGGGCACGCCTGTCGATCGTCCTATTGCCTATGGCCTTGTTATGAGGATAACCAGCCTTAATGGCATTTCCCTGTTCCTTGCGGCTGTTGCCCAGTGCTGGCTGGTTAGCTGGCTCATATTCAGGGTGTTTCGCCGGGTTATGGCTGGTTCCCAATACCTGTTACCGGCTGTGGTTACTATATTGTTGCTATCCTTTTGTTCATCTGTGGCTTGGATAAGCAGCGAAATGCTGCCCGATGTTTTCACCTCTGTCGCAATGTTAAGTCTGTCGCTTATATTACTGCAGCAGGAGCGAAAAGGCATAACAATATTTCTATTTTGTGTGTATACCGTTGCCATCGCGACGCACATGTCGCACCTGCTTATTTTTTCGTCAGTATTATTGTTGGTGTTCCTCTTCAGGAAAAGGCTGTTCGTACCAGAGCAATGGAAAGCTGCAACCGCCCGCATTAGTTTGGCTTTAATTTTAACCATAGCTTGTGTGTTTACCATGGGGTATGCAATCAGCAGGTCCAAGCATGTTTTTGCTATGGGAGCATTACTGGAGCAAGGTGTACTCACTAAATATCTGGAAGTAAAATGCCCCACGGAACATTATAAGATTTGCGATTATAAAGGGGTGCTCGCCCAAAATCCAAACCCTAATTTTTTCCTCTGGTCGCCCGAAAGTCCGTTATACATTACCGGTGGTTGGGAGGCTAATAAACCGGAATATTCAAAAATTGTTTGGCAAGCTACCACCGAGCCTCAGTTTGCCTGGCTGCGCATTAAAGGTTCGTTGGCATCAACCTGCCTGCAGGCACTTGAATTTGGTATTGGGGATGGTAATGTGCCCTTTAAAGCACCAGTGGAAGGTGCGCTAAACGATTACATAAAACGCGACCTGCCGGCATATCAGGCAAGCCGCCAATACAACGGTAAGTTACTGCAGGTAGTGGAGTTGCCGAATATGCTGAGCAAAATTGCGGTGGTAATTAGCCTTATTGTATTGTGTTGGCTTATTATATCTTTCAAGGGTAAGTACCGGTCGTTTATACTTTTCACCTTTACAATGATTGCGGGAGTTATAATTAATATATGGGTTTGCGCTACTTTTGCCCAGATAAATGGCCGATATGGTTGCCGCGCCATGTGGCTGTTACCACTTACTGCGCTGCTCGGCATTTGGTTGTGGCATGCAAAGCGGCACAGTCAAGTTTTGAACAATGGCAACTTATAAATATTATTTGTTACCCAATTTAGTTGATTTTTAGCTTGCTGGTGCCAGTCTTTTCAATGTCAATATCATTGATCGTCTCCGTCACCAACTCCCTGATATCTTCCAATATTTTCAGGTTTACGATCTCCTTCTTTTCAAGTGTGATCTGGTTTTGCAATTCGAGAATAAGCGTTCTTTCCTCGCGTGCATGCACGCCTAAAGTATTGAGCATGGTTACCATGGAACGCTGGACTTCAAACCGACCAGAGTCAGCAGTAATTAGCCCGATTGGCATTGCAGAAACGTGTACATCTTGTGCCGCCCATTTAAAAGCATTGCTCACCGCATCTGGCAAATTATAAGCGTAATCCATGGCTACAATTAAAATGCAATCGGCTGAGGCAAGTTTTTGAGTAAATAAAGCAACAGTTTCCGGGCCATCATTTTCGCCATACTTTGGCAGTGCGTATATATTTTCAAATAGTTCAAAGTTAGTTGTTGCCCGTAATCCCTTAATGGCAGCATTAATAACGGCATCGTCCAGCATACTTTTTGTTGGGCTGCCATAAATTACAAAAACAGTTTTCATGTACTTTTTATTAGAGAATAAAGTTACAGACTGAACACAGGTGAGGCCGGAAATAGTTTGTTAATAATGGACGATGCAGCCCTCAAACGAGCCAAACCCGAAAGCCAAGTGACTAAGAAATTTAATTTTAAAAGTATCGCCCGCAAATAGCTCTGCCGGCGATACTTTATTTTAATTGTGATGCACCAACGCGATAAACGCACCGATCAAAAATATCGCCAGCAAGGATGCTGATAGCGCATAAGTGAGTATTGAAATGGTATTTTTCATAGTATATAGGTTTATAAAAGTGCCCTGAATGAGCCCTTCAACTATATAGACGAATTATGGTGGGTTATTGTTGGGTATTTAGGAAATTTTAAGAGTTTGGTGTGTAACTTTAGAATCGCCTTTGATGTTACCTACAATTTACAAAAAAACATGAACCGAGTCATTCTAGCAATTTTTATTTTATGCAGTCTTTTATGTTTATCACTCCAAAGAAAACCGCATAAAATTCCTGAAAAGCAAGCGATTGCCATTGCCGAAAAATTCATCAGAGATAATGGGTATACTTCGGTACCGGTAGATACATCTTCCAAAAATTTACGCAGGGAATTTATGCATGATGATTACCGTTCTTTAACTGAGATCATTAAAAACAGACATAACCGTCTATACTCAAAGGCATTTTGTGTTCATTATGATTCAGCTTGGAGTAGGTGGAATATTGGATTTCTATCGCAATCGGTTGAAGTTGATAAATTGGATTCGGTAGCCCTGAATTCAAACTTGCCTGGGGAATCAATAATTATTGATGAAAAAGACGGCAGTGTGCAGGTAGCACATAAAACTCCTCTATTTTCCAGGTTTCGGAAGCTATAGGGCTCATTTTATTCGTTTTTAGATAACGCACTATTTCACATAATACCCCCTTACGCTATCTGGTAGCGCAAGCATAAAAGCGTTTGGTATAAGTCTTGTTATTGAATCATTGAGAATAGGCCGACGTAAATAATTGTGGGTAGCCTGCTGCTTCCATAATACCGAAACTCCAATATCGGAACTATGAAACCAGACGTTGCCGGCAGTATCTAATATAAAGAACCAACGATGAACAGCAGATGCGAACGGAGAATCGCAATGTTCTGCCAGCTTGTTGTTTGAGGTATCGTAAAGATCAAATCTCACCAGTTCATTTGAAACCGCAACGTCTAACGTAAGGCTGTGTTTCTTCGAAAAATACTTGCCGCCCTTGTTGATGACCTCGTTTTCCGGGAAATCATTAGTCGCATGTTGGTTAAGACCTGAGCATGAAGCAAGTAAGATTGCTATAACAAAACAAAATTTATACATTGTTTTCAGTTCTATTACGCCAGCAACACCTGCCACGCTAAATCGACATGCCCCGCATCCAAAAGGTCTTTGGCGTATTGATGTAATGCAGTTTTACGAGCCTCAGAATCATGCGTGTAAGACTTAAAAATATCAGTAAGTCGACCATCTTCAATCAATTCCGCTACCACAGGTACCGCATTGCAATTAGCCAAAAGGCCAAGATTATTACCGGTTAAAATACGGCTGTTCCTTATTGCCGCTGGCAGGGCATCAACGCCTATACCCAGCTGCATATTGGGTTTTGGAACCTCAAACACTGCACTACCGGAAGCACGGCAATAGTAGTCGGCACCCATGCGGGCTACCAGGTCTATTTTATGCGGGTCAATCTGGCCGTTTTCATTGAGTACTTCATCGTTAATGTGCATGCACAACACTTCGCAGATGATGAGGTTGGCAGCACCACCTTCTTTGCCCATTTCCATTACTTTCATTACCCGGCACTCTAATTGCACCGGTGACTCCTTCACCCTGAAGGGTTTCACCATGTCCGATTTTATGGGTGTAAAACCTGCTTTTACAAACTCGTCTACATTTTTAGCATACTCGCAACTGGCGAGGCTCATTTGCTGTACTATGTTGTAGTTCACGACATTTATTACCACTTCCTGGGTATCATAAACATTTTCCAGGGTATGCTTAATGGAATTATCGCGCACCCTGCGCGCAGGGGAAAATATAAGAATAGGCGGTTTGGAACCAAAAACATTAAAGAAACTAAATGGCGATAGATTGGCGTTGCCATCTTTATCAATGGTACTTGCAAAGCAAATAGGGCGGGGTGCTATTGACCCTAACAAATAAGCGTGTAATTGCGCCGTCTTGATTTCCGATGGAATGATTGTCATCTGTTTGTTGTTTTGTTGGTTATATTAATGTGGCACACTGTTAAGGTGTGCCACAATCAAGGTAAAACTATTTTATATTAACTACTTATTGTTGAAAACAAAATTACGTCGGGACGTATTTTCAAATCGCACCCCATCACCATTTATAGAGAGAGTATGAGGTGAGGAACTATACGGTTACAGCTAAAGCCACTTCAATATGCACATTCATTAATTGAATGAATTCTTCAACACGGCCTTCGATATCTGCCGGGGTCAATTCCTGCATACGGTTAGGTCCGAATTTTTCAACGCAGAATGAAGCCATTGCAGAACCTATCACCACCGCCGCTTTCATGTTTTCGAATGTAATATCGTCAGTACGGGCAAGGTAACCAATGAAGCCACCTGCAAATGTATCGCCTGCACCAGTCGGGTCAAATACCTCTTCCAGCGGAAGGGCTGGGGCGGAGAATATCTTATCGTTATAGAAAAGTAAAGCACCGTGCTCTCCCTTTTTGATAATGAGGAACTTAGGCCCCATTGCCTGAATTTTTTTGGCTGCTTTCACTAAAGAGAATTCGCCGCTTAACTGGCGTGCTTCGCTATCGTTCACCATCAGCAGGTCAACCCTTGCCAATACCTTCTTCAGGTCATCCATCGCGATGTCCATCCAGAAGTTCATGGTGTCCATAATAACCAGCTTAGGCTTGTTTTTTAATTGGTCCAGCACCTGCATTTGCACAGCAGGCACAAGGTTGCCCAGCATTACATAATCGCAATCCTGGTAACTATCCGGTATCTGTGGGTTAAACTGCGCCAATACGTTAAGGTCAGTTATTAAAGTATCGCGGGTGTTCATATCCATGTGATAGCGGCCGCTCCAGAAGAAGCTTTTGCCATCAGGAACCACTTCAACACCTTCAAAAGCTACGCCCCTGGCTTCCAACGCCGCAATTTCTTCCTTCGGGAAATCTCCACCAATTATAGAAACCTGCTTGATAGAGGAAACGAAGTTCGATGCAGCCCATGCTGCATAGGTAGCAGAGCCACCTATTATACGGTCAACTTTACCAAAGGGAGTTTCCAGTGCATCAAAGGCCATTGTGCCTATTACTAATAACGACATGCGATTTGCTTATTTTGTGCAAATGTAGGCATTATTGGCCTTTATTAATGGGCTGTAAATGTGTAGTTGCTAACGGTTTTTGGGCAAAATGTGAATAACTTTTGAATAGCATGTGCCCCTTTGGTGTAGGGCTATTTTTTTTCTACCGTCCATAACCGTTGCACATGTGCAGCAGCCTGCGTCATATCCAGCTCGTTCATGCACTTAAAGTGGCCCTTGGGGCATTTATTATAACCCAGCTTGCTGCACGGGTGGCAGCCCAATGCCTTATTTTCCATAATAACAGACTGCGGTGCGATCCTGCTTTTCAAATTATTAAATCCGTAGTAAGGGAACATGCCCATATCAGGAGATGTGTTGCCCCAAAGGGAGATAACAGGCTTTTTATAAGCTGCTGCCATGTGCATAAGGCCGGTATCGTTGCTAACAATAACACGGGCATGCTTTACCAATTCAGCAGATTCGTTGAGGTTAAATTTGCCGCACGAATTGTAAATTTTTACCGGGTCCATTGCGGCTATCAGGCTGGCATCATCGCGGTCTTCAGGCCCGCCGAGTAAAACCACGGGATAGGGTATTACCTCGCAAAATTTCTTCCACTGTGCTACAGGCAATTTTTTAGTGGCGTACGAACCACCTATTACGCAACCCACATAACCACCCCAGTGGCTCATGGGTATATCGTCATTGCTTAATTGTGCAGTTTCGGGTGTGTAGTAGTCGAGCCCCTTGCCATCATTATGCACATTAATGGGCTCGGCTGCTTCAAAATAGCGCTCTACAATACTTTTGTCAGGCATTACCCGCAACTTAAGATTAGTAAGTAGCCACTTTCTGATATTGAGTTTGGGAAACGATTTATTCGGCACATCCAGCGCCTTTTTTACACGCGCGGTGCGCAGATTATTGTGTAGGTCAATTACAAAATCGAAATCTTCCTTCTTCAGTTCCTCAATACATTCGTCAAGGCTTTTATCGAAAAGGTGCAGCTTGGTAATGTGCGGGTTGGCACTCAGTACAGATGCAAAAACAGACTTGGTGAGGAAATGCACGCTCACCTCGGGGTGCTGCTCTTTAAGGCAACGCACCACAGGTGTTGTAAGCACAATATCTCCAATGGAAGAAAAACGAATGATGAGAACCTTCATTAACTGGATAACTTTTATATGCAGGAATGCACTAAAATGGCATCAAATTTTAATAATAATGCGGTTTAGTTCGGTGAATATTGTAACTCCACCCATGCCTTGGTGTCGTTGATACCCAAAGCGTCTTTAGCAGCACTGCAAATACCAATTATGCTGTTAGCATACAATTTAGTATCAGGTATAGGGCCTAAAACTTTTGCGTATACGGTTCTGCCCGTACCCGGATTAGTTATTTTAATAATAGCGCCCCTTGGCGTTGTGCTATGGAAGGCATAATAAATTTTGTTAGCACCCGCTTTTTCAAAGAATACTGCCGTTCCTTTTTCCGAGAGGGTGTTGGTGCCGTTCCGGGTTTGCGCATTATATGCGCTATCCAGTTCGCCAAAGGCATGTTTCGATGTGTCAACTGCCGGCGTGGCGCGCACTCTTTTTGAAGGGTAGGCTATACCGTTGGCAACGTTTAGAGAATCTTTTTCTACTACTTTAACCCAGCCAATGAAAAGTGGTTGCCCTTCCTGCAAGCTGTTGCCACGCAGATTGTTCCACATGATCATATCTTGTTTCGGTACTCCCACCAAAAGACTTATGAGTGCAATGTTATCTTTTTCCCTTACGTGATAGTATATCTCCTGCTGATGCTGAATACCAATTGGCTCGCGGGCAGCAAGAAAATTTTCTTTGCCCAAAGGGATGGCGAGGTTGGTGCCGACAGCTAATTTCTTTTTACCATCCACCATATTAGCGGCTTCAATTTTTTCAATAGTTGAGAAAAAGCGGTTAGAAAGCATAGCCACGTTTTCGCCAGCCTTAGAAGTATAACTAATGGCCAGCCCTGGGCCCTTGCGAATAGCAAAAATGCTATCGGCTTCCTGCGCGGTGGCAGAAAGGCAGAATATGGATAGAAAGATAGTTAATAATTGCTTTGACATATAGTCGGAGTTTATGGCGGAAAGTACAAAAATAATGCCCAATTCTATAATAGCTCGTCATCAGGTATCTCCATGCGTATCCTCCAATGCTTCGGAAGATAGTTGTTAGCGCGGTTTCCAAGGCATTTTACCCATCCCAAACCGAGGTTGTTAAATTTAATTAACCGCCAGCCTTTTTCATTTTCCGGCATGCCGAAATCTTCCCGTTTCAGGAACTGGAGTGCTTGTTCTTTACTTACCTGTATAGATGGTATGGCAGTATTAGCATCAATACTTAACGCAATGGCATGATCGGGCAACCATTCTTTTGCGGTAGGGGAACCAATGTTTAAACCGGCCTTACGGAAATATAAAGCTTTTTGCAATAGTTTCCAGTCGCCCAGGTGCGGTGCACAAATAGCACTAAACATATCTTTACTCCATTCTATGTACTGCCAGTCTTTAGGGGCGAGTAAGTGCGCGGTCTGTTCCGCTACCTTGGTCATGTTGGGTACCTTTACCCTTACTTGTTTTAGGGTGTCTTCTTCTTCTAGCTTTTGAAAAGCAGCGATAAAAAAGCCCTCTCCATTTATTTTACCCGGAAAAAAGCGATAGCCCTTCATTTTCCGTTCGGGAGATTCAGTTTCCACTATGCCCCAATCTTTATGCAGCGGGACAGTTAGCGATAAGGCGTTGTATTGCTCCGCTACCCAGTCCAGCATCTGCTCATCTTCTTCTATGGAAAACGAACAGGTGGCGTAAATAATAATTCCCCCTTGTTTAAGTGATGGCCATACATCGGCTAGAATACGCTGCTGCCTGCCGCTGCACAGTTTTATATTATCTTCGGTCCAGTCGTGCAGGGCCTTAATATCCTTCCGGAACAAACCCGAGCCGCTGCACGGTGCATCAATGACAATTACATCGAAATAGCTGGTGAGTTTGGTAAAGTCGCGAGGGTCGTTGCAAGTAACCCAGGTATTGCTGTAACCCCAGCGCACCATATTTTCTTCGAGTATGGATGCCCTGCTGCGGATAACTTCATTAGATATCAGCAAGCTTTCCGGCTTTAGTAATGAAGCCAGCAGCGTGCTTTTACCCCCTGGTGCGGCACAGAGATCCAACACCCTTAAATTACCAGTATCATGCACTACAGTTTCCCATACCTGCGCAAGAAACATGGATGATGCCTCCTGCACATAGTAAGCCCCACCATGATAGGCAGGGTCCAGCGTGAAGATGGGGCGGTTTTTGAGGTACAAGCCATGTTTATGCCAGGGTATGGGTGCTCCATTTATGGTAATGTCTTTCCCCTTTGCAGGGTGCAGCCTTACAGAAGTTACAGCCTCAGCCTCATGCGCAGCTAAGAACGAGGCTTCATCGAAGCCGGGTATTGTTCTTAATTGCGCAAGCAAGGTAGCAGGGATTGTCAAAGTTTTGGTTCTAGTTTAAATATCTAATGTCCATTTGACAGCGGTGAAAAATTCTTCGACTACAATTGGTTCGCCCAGCCTTTTAAGGAGCTTAATATTGTTAAGATAGTTTGTTCTGTATCTTACAACACCATCATGGTTAAGAAATAACACTTCATCAATCATGTATTGTATATCAGCTTGCATTTGTGGGTCTTTGATGTTTTGATTAGGAATAAATAAATGAAAATCATCGTCGTACTCGAAGTAGGTCTCAGGGGTATAACCAGCCAAATCAGGTTTTATGTATGGTATAACTTCAGCATCTGATTTGCGGCTGTTTATTGTAGAATGAATCATGAAAAGATTATCCCAATTCCAGTGCTTTAGTTTTTTATCGTTGTGGTCAAAGTGTTCCAGTTGCCCAAAATGACCCTCTCTTTTAAATTTTGCATCATCAGGAATTTTATATCTGCCGTCCGTCCAATTGACATCTGCATAATGGACATTGGTGCAAAGATGCATTTCAGTATATGCGCAGACACCAGCCTGACATCTATACAAATTCATAACAACATCATCGTAATAGGTTGAAGACTTACTATGTTGTTTTTGACTTGCATCTAAATTATCAACCCATTGCTTGTACTTTGTAGAAACTATGGTATCAGTTAGTTTGTTTATCTTTTGCATACCATCACTTATCCCATTCCCAAATTGAAAGTTCCTTCGATAGCGGCTGGATAGCCTTTAGTATTGCTTTTGCTTCATCTGTGTCGCCCTTTCCTTGTTTATCTAATTTTTTGAATTTTACATTAAGAATAGCTAACTTATTCATTTTCTTCTTTCGTTCATCGCTACCATCATTTTCCATATCAAAAACACGAACTAGTATATCATCCCAGCGCATATACTTAGGGTTCCATTTGTAATTGTCTACATGGTTTTCACCCTCATAGTATTGTTCTCTGTAAACGTTCCCTTCTTTATTAAATTTTAATTCAACAATCTCCCATGGTTCAAAGTTAGAAGCTATTATTGGGGAGTGGGTGGCATAGAAGAACTGACAATTGTCCGCAAGAGAGGAATAATAATCTACAATAAAACGTTGCATGTCAGGATAAAGTGAACGTTCAGGTTCATCGAATAAAATAACAGTATGTCTAGGCTTTAATAAATATAGAGGTAGTGCACTTAAAATAACCTGCTTTGTACCAGTACTCCATAAACCATGAGGTATTTCATTACCTGAAAAATCTTCAACTTTAATAAAACCGATATCATCTTTACTTTTGATGTCGAGTTCTGTTTTCACTCTTAATTTAAAAGCTAATAACAGTTTATTTAAACAATTCTCTGCAATATCCTGAATTGGGTTGAACTCGTTACTCTTCCAGTCTTTTAATTTTTGAACAGCTTTTTCTATTACATCAATATTGTTCGAAGCTTGTTCTACAGTTTTTGCAAGTTCTTGTCTTTTCTGTAATTCTAGTTCCTGATATTTTTGTATTTTTTCCAGAGTCAAATTCCATACTGTTGAAATTTTCTCCATGCTAAAATCAATAATGTCTTTATCATCTAATGTGCTTTCAGCGCCTATTTCAATATCGTAGTTAAGATTAGCCGGAAAGTAAATTAACTTTGAAGAAACACCCTCTATCCAATCATCGTAAAATTTATCTATTTCTTCAAAGGAACATTTTTCTTTGTTTAACGTATAATCGTCAAAATCCCATAAATATATATTAGATATCGCAGTATTTCCGTTTAGCTTTTTTACTTCTTGATAATCAAAGTGAACGGTGGTTTCATATTCACTTTTAAAACCAAGCTGAAATGTTACTTTTATTTTGTTACAAATTGCTTGTGCCGATGCCTTAGTAGTAAATCGAGTATCGTAATCATATAAAAACTTTGGTATCAACTCCAACAAACTCGTTTTCCCCGTCCCACTTTGTCCGATAAAACACACCTTATCTAAGGGCTGCCCTTCCTTAGCGTGTCCTTTAGGATATGTCAAGTCAATAGTCAGGTCTTTAAACTGGTGGAAATCTTTTATCTCAATTTTCGTGACTTTCATTTGGGAATTTTAGTGGTATAAAGATAAAGAGTTAGTGTAAAGTTTTAAAGGGAAAAAGTTATCACTACTTTGCCACCTCTATCTTCACCTTCTTGTTCTTGATGCGTTCGTTCTTGATGAGTTGCAGGGTATGACTGGCTTTTATCTTCCTGATGGCTACGAATGAAAAGTAGTCTTTAACTTCAATAAGGCCGATGTCCTCTTTTTTCAATTCGCCCTTTGCAGAAAGGAAGCCCACTATATCTACCTTGTTCACTTTGTCTTTTTTGCCGGCGGCGAAAAACAGGGTAGTCCACTTTGGTTTTGCGGGTATGGTAACCTCATCCGGCAGAATTATCTCTTCGGTTGCGGCATCAATATATTCAGGTAAATGTTCGTCGGCCGATAGTATCAGTACTGCAGTTCCGCTGGCATCCATACGGGCTGTACGGCCGTTACGGTGAATAAATGCATCTTCGGAAAGTGGCAGGTGATAATGTATAATGTAACGGATATTAGGTATGTCCAAGCCGCGAGCCGCAAGGTCGGTAGTCACCAGGCAATCAACAGTTCCGTTACGGAATTTGCATAGGGCACTGTCGCGTTCCTGTTGCTCCATGCCGCCATGGTAAAACTCATTAATGATGCCTTTATCGGCCAGATAAGCACTGGTGCGTTCCACCGATTCGCGGTGATTGCAAAATACAATGGTCGATTTACAACCAGTATGGCAAATCAGTTTGAATAAAGTGTTGGTCTTATCCTTATCATCGGCCTCTACTTTTTTAATGTCGAGCCTTTTGTAGCCACCTTCTTCCACTTCCACCAAAAAATTCAGGCGTTCAGGTTGTTTCAGGCCAATAAAATCGGGTATCTCTACCGCTTCAGTAGCAGAAGTAAGTATGCGCTTGCTAATGGCAGGTAATGAGCCAATAATAAATGACATCTCTTCTTCAAAACCCAGTTCCAGTGATTTGTCGAATTCATCGAGCACCAATGTGGTAATGGCATCAACAGTAATATTGCCACGGCGAATATGATCGGCCAGACGGCCCGGCGTGCCTACCAGCAATGCCGGCGGTTGCTTTAAATTGTTTTCCTCGGTTTCCCTCAGGTGACCGCCATAGCAACTGGTTATTTTTAAACCTGTTCCCATAGATTTGAATACCTGCTCTATCTGCTGCGCTAATTCGCGTGAAGGAACAATAATAAGTGCCTGCGTGCGCTTATTGCCACCATCGAGCAGATCAAGCACAGGTAGCAGGTATGCCACCGTTTTACCAGAGCCGGTTGCAGAAAGCAACACAACGTCTTTATGATTTTTATTAGCTTCAATTGATGCCAGCTGCATTTCATTCAGCTTGTCAATTTTTAAATAAGTCAGTATCTGGTCAATTGAATATTTTTTCTCTTGCATTTGTGCGAAAGTACGAAAGTTTATGCGGGGCATTGCAATGTTGACGAAGTTGTGTGCAATAGGCGCAATTATATGTTGATGATTTACACGAAATTTAGCATTTCATTCTATTAGGCGCAGCGTAAATAAGTACGTTCTTTGTACTCAATTTCATCCACATGCCAACCATACAACCTGCAAAAAAAATAGGCAAGGAATTTCAGAACCCCATACCGACGGGCCAATTAAAAGGCGGTGTGCTGAAAATGCTGAAGCAGTATATTAATGCAAAAGAAGAGCGCGTGCCTTTAACGCAATTAGGCCCGTTCCCGGTCGATGAAAGTTTGTTTAACGTAGCACCTGCAAGCGGGCTGCGCATTACCTGGATGGGGCACTCATCGTTGCTTATTGAAATTGATGGTAAACGCATACTTACCGATCCTGTTATTGGCAGGGCGTCATTTGTGCAGTGGGCAGGGCCTAAGCGCTTCTTCGATTATCCGCTGCCTATTGAGCAAATGCCAGTGCTCGATGCCATAATCATCTCGCACGACCACTATGATCACCTTGATGTATTGGCCATGAAGAAACTGGCCGGTATTGCCACTCCGTTTTATTGTTCGCTGGGTGTTGGTGCCATACTGGAAGGCTGGGGGATAGCTAAAAGCCGCATAACCGAAATGGATTGGGGGCAAACAGCAAAAGTTGGGAACGACCTTACTATAACCACTACTCCGGCAAGACATTTTTCGGGCAGGGGGATAACCAATCGCAACCAGACGCTGTGGTCATCGTTTGTTATAAAAGGCAATAAGCATAATATTTTCTTCGGGGCCGATTCAGGTTGGTTCCCGGGTTTCCATGATATTGGCAATCAATTTGGTCCATTCGACCTCGCGATGCTAGAAGTGGGTGCTTATGGCGAAGGCTGGCTAGATATCCACATGGGGCCTGATAATGCCACCAACGCACACCTTGCCCTAAAAGGGAAAGTTATGATGCCCATACACTGGGGCACCTTCAACCTGGCTTTCCATGCCTGGCGCGAACCTGTGGAACGCACAATACAATATGCCAAAGATAAAAACATAAAACTGTTCCTGCCCAAACCCGGCGCAGTAACCGATTTTAATGGTGAACATAATTCTAAATGGTGGTAGTTAATGGTGAATTATGAATGGTGAATTGGTTTTTCTTGGGTGATTGTTGTAGTTGTTAGTATTGCAATATGAGCTTTGTTGATTTTTGGAAAGTTGACAAGGAAGTAGCAACATGCTTACTTTGTAGAAATGTTAAAAATGGCATAATATTTGTTGCAAGTCACACAAAGCAACACCATGAAAACACCATTGCTAACTATTTGTGCAGTAGCGCTCTTTTTTGCGGCATGTAATGAAACCAAACAGGGTATAACAACACCCATTGCCTACGTTTCAATTAATGCCAGAGACAGCACCAGTATTCACGATACCTTTATGAAAGTAGTGCGTTATGCGCAAAATGGTACTTTTCAAAACGCATTAGATTCGGTTTCACAAACGTACAGTTATGCCAGTGCACCGGTATATAAATTAATGATCAGGATAGATACGACAAGCGTCATCAACTACAATTTCGATATGATTTGCAGCCTCTACCCATCAGGCAAAGTATATAAAATTACAAAGCTCACTCATAACCAAACCTCCTGCAAACAAAGCACCGTTTGCAAAAAACTGGTAACCTGCTATAATGATGCTCACTATTATGTAAACAGTAACGAAGCTATTTCAGCCGGTGGTTATGGTATTTTGGATATTGAATATTAGGGGATAACTTATAATGGGTTGCCTACAGCCCGCTGCGTGCAATTATGGACATTGAAACAGCCCGATATATTACGCTCTACTTCGCTTTTTTGCTTACCGAAGAGGAGGCTTCAGCATTGCTGCACCGAAATTCCATGTTCACATTATTGCGTCCGCATGATATTGATTCCACCATTAATTATGTTGCAAGAATAAAATGGTTGGAGCAAAAAAGCCTGCTGGCCAACGATCATTTAATTCCATACCTGCTAAACGATGGTAATACCGATGTCATTATAGAGACTGCAACGCTTGTTATGGAACGCGCCGCCGATAAGGTATTTCTTAACTATTGCCCTGCTTGCCAGCGCCTTGCAAGAACGCCTAAAGCACGCCAATGCAGGCATTGCGGTAATAGCTGGCGCAATAGTACGTAGGTGTAAGCAAACGAAACAGCAGTGAATAGCTATTTTTCTCGGTAACACTGGTCGAGGATTTCCTTCGTCCTCCCATTCTCAGGAAGTATTTCCTTCCGAAAGTTGAGTAAGCAAAATAACACTGGTCGAAGGATTTCCTTCGTCCTCCTATTCCGGTAGTATTTACTTCCGAAAGTTAAGTAGGCAAAATAACACTGGTTGAAGCATTCGCTTCATCCTCCCCACTGGTCGAAGGATTTCCTTCGTCCTACCATTCCGGAAGTATTTACTTCCGAAACAGACCGATAACTGCTAATGATTGTGATACTCTGGGATAAAGCTGATGTTTAGAACTGGTGAATTAATAACCCAACTTCTTTAACCTGGCCTTAACCTCCTTTGCTGTCTTGAATTTCGATAATAGGGTTTTACCTTTCTGGTATCCGTCAAAGCCACCGCTCACTTTTTCACTGATTTTTTTGAGGTATGTTAACTTACTTGCAATGGCACCCTGTTGGAGGTTATCATATAAACGAGTTTCATAAAAAATGCCGGAAATTTCGTAATGCTTTTCTTGCCACCTGATTATTACGCCCAACTCCCTTGACGTGTCACTATCCGCATTTGCATGAAAAATGGAGATGATCTGAGCGTAGCCACCTTCATTTTCAAAAGTATCAATGAAAACTCTTTTATATTTTTTGGAGCCTATCGGCACATATAAATAGCCGAGTACATCTTTATAGTCAATTTCGCCATTGGGCAATTTATGGGTTAATGTATAAAACCCTATTATCGATGGTTCAACAGACCATTCTCTCGTTTCAATCATCTGATTTCCTAATTCTTCACAAAAAGATAAACCTACGGGTGCATTCTTTTTAATAAAATCGATCTTAGATTCATCATTGCCTTTGGTAAATATTTGGGATGTGGCACTCAATGATGTGACCAGTAGAAAGAGTTGAAAGAGGAATAGTTTCATGGGATTTATTTGATTAAAAGTACAGAATGTATGTTTGGAAAATTGTAGGCAGTGTTTTTTGTCGTCAAACAAGGTGAAGCAATATTTTAAATTCTTGAAAACAATGTACACTCACACTGGTCGAAGCATATGCTTCGTCCTCCTATTCCGGAAGTATTTACTTCCGAAGCTACATTAACAAAATCAAATCAATCAACCCCTGCTTTCCGCCCATATAATCATGAGCGCTGCTCCATTTCCAATGTTGTGGCTCGATAACGAAGCCAGCCTCAACAGGATTGTTATGAATATAATTTAGCCGTTGTATCACCATTTCACCGGTTGACAATTGTACGGGATGGCTGTCCTGTATCCAAAACTGGTAATCAATATTATTGGTGTTTTTTCTTCCTGCCCTGCCAAACATCCATAGCATCCACTCTTTACGGCTTTCAAAGCTATTATCCTGAAGTATGTCTTTAATAGTATGTGAGGTATGCCGCTTCATATCTCTTATAATATCCTCCAGTTTCATTTTTCCTTCTGTGCCTATAATCATGTGCACATGGCTCGTCATGATTACCCAGGCATAAACCTGCAACCCTTTTTCTCTTTGGCAGAACTGAATGCTGTCTACAAATACCTCGCGATAATTGTCCCTGATAAAAACATCGATCCAGTTTACCACTGTGAATGTGACGAAATAAATTTCTGTTTGGTCGGTGATTTTATACTTAAAAGCCATACAGCCAAAATAAGGAATTGTTTGTTTTCGGAAGTAAATACTTCCTGAATCCCGCAGAAGGTGCGGGACAAGTTACAGGACGGAGCGGATGCTTAGACCAGTGGGGTAACTTACACTTACAAAATAACACTGGTCGAAGGATTTCCTTCGTCCTAAAATGTGGCAAGCATTCGCTTGCGTGGCGTTTGGTTTCGGAAGTAAATACTCCCTGAATAGCGAGACGAAGCAAAAGCTTCGACCAGTGACGGAGGCAATCCTTCGTCCAGTGGAGTTGTAATTAGTGAAGGGGAAACGGTACGCCGGTTTCGAAAGAGAATGTTACTTTTGGTAAAACGGTTAAAACAATAAAAACTTCATGTGGGCAAGTTAAAGGTAATAAGAATAGCGGTAACGGTTATTATAATGCTAATCATCGTAAAGGGAAATTGTTATGGGAAAATAACAAATTGCAATTGTGAAAAAATTATATTCGCTAACTCAAAAGAAAGAATTGAAATTCCCAACAAATTGTATAGGATTGAATTGAATGCAAGGGGGTATGAGATAATCATTTTAGATTCATCTTTCCTGAGGCGTGTAAGAACGATACAAAATCCGAAAATCGAATTTTGTATTCAAAAGAAGAAAATTCAATCTTTTGGTAATCCAATATTCAGCTCAAGTATACCGAGAGGGGCTAAGAGCTTTTATGCATTTTCTGGTAACGACAGTACTATTTTTTTTTCAGATCAAAATAAAATATCGATTTCGGACGTAAGTAAAGTTTCGCGTAAATTTCCATGAATTTCTACTGGTTTAAGCACCCGCTTTGTCCTACCATTCAGGAAGTATATACTTCCGACATACAGCCATCTCGCAAGCAAATTCTTGCCCAATGATAGGACGAAGGGAATCCTTCGACCAGAAGCTAATACACAAAAACATCCGTCGCTCACTGGTCGAAGCATCCGCTTCGTCCCACCATTCCGGAAGTATTTACTTCCGACAAACAGCCGCCTAGCAGGCAAATACTTGCCCCATTATAGGAAGAAGCACATCCTTCAACCAAAACCCAACACAAAAAAAATACGTCCCGACATCATGTCGGGACGTATTTTTAATATAAATAGGTAAAAAATTACTTACTCTTTGCAGCAACCACTATTTCTGTTTTAACAGGAGTAGTGTTCATTGCATGTGTTTGTTTTTTAGCCCACAGCATAGAGATGGTTGGTGCGATAACGAGGGCTACGATGGACATCAGCTTGATAAGGATGTTCATTGATGGGCCTGATGTATCTTTAAATGGATCACCAACTGTGTCGCCTGTTACGGCAGCTTTGTGTGGTTCCGATTTTTTGTAGTACATCTGTCCGTTGATCTCAACACCTTTCTCGAACGATTTCTTAGCGTTATCCCATGCACCACCTGCGTTGTTCTGGAACATACCCATCAATACGCCTGCAACAGTAGCACCTGCAAGGAAACCACCCAATACTTCAGGGCCTAAAAGGAAGCCCATTAACAGTGGAGAGATAATAGCGATAGCACCTGGCAACATCATTTTCTTCAAAGAAGCGTTGGTAGAGATAGCTACACATTTGTCGTACTCTGGCTTGCCTGTACCTTCCATAATACCTGGTATTTCGCGGAACTGGCGGCGAACTTCTTCCACCATTGCCATTGCAGCCTCACCCACGGCGCGAATGGCCAATGAAGAGAAGATGAATGGTATCATAGCACCTACGAACAAACCTGCCAATACATCGGCATGATAGATATTGATGGCGTTGTTAAGCGCGAAACCGTTCTTTTCAACCACACCTACATAAGCAGCAAATAAAGCCAAAGAAGTCAATGCCGCAGAAGCGATAGCGAAGCCCTTTCCGGTTGCAGCAGTAGTATTACCTACAGCATCAAGAACGTCAGTTTTTTCACGAACTTCAGGAGGTAATTCGCTCATTTCAGCAATACCACCAGCGTTATCGGCGATAGGTCCGAATGCATCGATAGCCAACTGCATAGCTGTAGTTGCCATCATACCAGCAGCAGCAATTGCCACACCATAAAGACCTGCACAAGCATGAGCACCATAAATGCCGGCAGCCAATACTAATATGGGTAAGAAAGTACTTTCCATACCTACAGCCAAACCACCAATAATGTTAGTAGCACCACCTGTAGCAGACTGGCGTATAATACTCAATACCGGGCGTTTGCCCATTGCCGTATAGTATTCGGTTATCATACTCATTAAAGTACCTACAGCCAAACCTACCAGTATAGCATAGTACACACCATTACGGGTAAACTCATGACCACGAAGCGACATAGTTTCAGGCAATATGTTATTTACCAGGAAGAAACATGCTACAGCTGTAAGCACAATAGAACCATAGTTACCCATGTTCAGCGCGCTCTGCACTGCTTTAGTACTGATACCAGCAGAATCAGAGATACGCACAAATAAAGTACTTATCATAGAAAGCAAGATACCCACACCCGCTATCATCATTGGTAACAGGATAGGAGCCATACCACCGAAAGCGTCACCCATTGAAGTTGTTTCGCGGCCTAATACCATGGTAGCCAATACAGTTGCAACATAAGAACCGAAAAGATCGGCACCCATACCTGCAACGTCACCAACGTTATCACCAACGTTATCGGCAATTGTGGCCGGGTTACGCGGATCATCTTCAGGGATACCAGCTTCTACTTTACCTACAAGGTCAGCGCCTACATCGGCAGCCTTGGTGTAGATACCGCCACCCACGCGGGCAAAAAGCGCAATGCTCTCTGCACCCAGTGAAAAACCGGTTAATACTTCAATTACTTTCTCCATGTTTACTGTATTGTCTTTTGTAAAGAACATATACAGAGCGATAAACAAACCACCTAAGCCCAATACTGCAAGACCTGCAACACCAAGGCCCATTACCGAGCCGCCGCCAAATGAGACAGCAAGCGCTTTGCTAAGGCTGGTACGGGCAGCCTGTGCAGTACGCACATTGGCTTTGGTAGCTATGCGCATACCAATAAAACCGGCAAATGCACTAAAGAAGGCCCCTATAATAAATGCTACGGCTATCATAGGGCTTGAGTTTTCACTTGCATTACCCATGAAAGCCAATAAAATGGCAGCTATCATAACGAAATAGCACATTATCTTATACTCAGCCTTCAAAAAGGCCATAGCTCCCTCGGCTATGTAGGTTGCAATTTCTTTCATCCGGTCATTGCCGGCATCGTGCTTGGTAACCCAGGCGCTCTTAATAAATGTGTACAAAAGTGCCAGGACACCAAATCCTGGTACGAGATAGAAGTAAGAACTCATATTCTATAATAAATAGTTAAAAAATTGAATGGCTGCAAATATAATCGTTTGACTTGAAAAGTCATAGGCTATTTAAAACAAAAGACCATACGATAGGTTATTGCAGCAAAACCAAATAAGAAACAGGCGAAACAACCCGATGGGCAATGATGTTTCGTGGCAATATAGGGGAGGGGACTGTCGTAAAACCGGTATGCAACTGAGTTATCAGTTGCATACCGGTAAAAATTGAATAAATTGAAATATTAATTAGCCTTCTTGGCCGGAGCTGAAGAAGATGATTTAGCAGGAGGTGCCTGCTTGGTTTGTTGTTTTGCATTCTTATCAAAACCTTCAGGTTTCTGCATGAACATAACTGAAACAATGCAAAGGCCAGCAATAGTGCTGATCAATACCCAGGTACCTTTTTCCATAATATCGCCTGATTGCTTAACACCCATTACCTGAGTACTCATGCTACCAAAGCTACCAGAAAGGCCACCGCCTTTAGGGTTTTGTACTAAAATGAAAAATCCTAAAACAACACAAGCTAATAATATAATTCCTGTAATTAAGACGATCATAGTTCTTTCTCTTTTAAAATATCTTTAATTTTTTGGGCAAAGTAAGCATTTTTTTCAGGATTACGCAAACTTAATTTGCGATACATTTCAATTGCCTTGTCATATTTTTGTTGTTTTAAATGTATTTCAGCTAACGATTCGCTGGCAAGCCCCTCTTCGCTGGTAATGGAATTTACGGCCATTTCAAATACATTTTCAGGTATTTCCTCGTTCTCTTCCTGTATAGCGGCAGCCATTTTCTCCTTCTGCCACATGGTTTTAACGGCTTTTTTATCTGCTATCTCTTCCTGTTGTTTTACTGAGGTACTCTTAAAATGCAATAACCAATCTTTAAAGCTCATCATTACCATGAGTGCTTTTTCTTTGCGGGCTGCATCATCGGGTGTATATTCCGTGGCATCTTCCGGCAACTCGCCCGATACCTTTATGCCCTGTTGTAAAAAGTAGTCTTCTGAAAAAACGGGTGCAAACAAAGGTTCTTCAATTGGTTCAGTTGCAGCAGTAGTAGTGGTCATTTGTTCTTCTTCTATTAATATTACTTCCAGCGGATTTTCAATTGATACTTCTTCCGCAGTGTCGGTATCATCGGCAAATATGGTTTCAGGCCCCGGTATAACACTAAGGTCAGGTATGCGTTCAGGTTCTGCATTCATGAGTAGTTCCGGTACAATATACTCCACCTTGTGCTCAGCAGTAGTATATGCTGTAATTGGCTCAGCAACAATATCTTCTGGCTCCATACTTGTAGTAATTAGTTCGGGTATTGTTTCAGCGGCAACCTCCTCTGGTTCAGGAGCAATTGTCGCTACCTCTATGTCTTCTTCCTGCATAAGGTAGGTAACATCGTGCCCCTTAGCGTCTTCCAGGTAGTTGGAAAATAGAATAGGATTGCAAATGTAAGGGTAGGCCTGATTCAGCATTTCCTGCGAAAATTTGTCGTGTTGATGCTGTTGCTTAGCCTTAATGTAGCGTATAGGCACAAAGTAGGGGTATTTCTGACCCAGTTTTGCAAAAGTCTGCGGTTCATCGGCCATAGAACCCTGGCCCGATAGCAGCAAACCCGATATTAATTGTATTGCGTGGTTGTCAGTCATGAAATAAGTTGATTACCAGTTTACAAACGCTTTATTAAATATATCATCGGCAAGCTGGTTGCCAATGTCCTCAATTAAAGTGCTTTCAATATTCTGCAAATTCTGCGATGCGTCAAAGTCAGAAAAACGGGCAAAGGTTTGGGTGAAGTTGGCTTTTTCGTTTTTGGTATTCTTAAAAGTAACCGAAATACTTACGGTAAGCCTGTTTTTAGTAGCTGTTTGCACATTCTGTGCTGCGGAAACCGTGACATTATAGCCTGTTACAGCGCCTTTAATATCATAATCTGCCTCTTCGCCGGTTACCGACCTCAATCCTGTTTGCGATAATATACGGCCTCTGAGCTTATCAGTGAGGGTAGCGGTAAGGCTGGGCACCACATTTTGTGCCTTATTATCCAGCAGGTGAATATTGATTGTCTTACCCTCAATAGTGGCCCCCGAAAAGCTGTAAACGCCGCAGCCACCAAGCAGCACTGCCATAACAGCCAATAAAAGAAGGGATTGCAAACGCATAAGTAGGGCAAATTTACGGTAAAAGCACTAACAATGTTAATAAGCTGTGGGAAAGTGGGTTAAAGTTTTAGGCTGGTGATCACATGAACGACATTTGCTGTTTGCAATCATGCCTACACTTGGCGAAGTTGGCTCCCTTACAATGGTGATTCAATATGTGGTTAGCTTTGACAACTTTTTGGAATGTTGTCAAAATAGATTGTCTGAACCATGATTTTTTTGATTTTCATGAAAGCCATGATTTTTCTTGAATATCGCATTATTTCGCTTTGACAACTTCCTCAGAAGTTGTCAAAGCTCCTACAGACGTGGGTAACAAAGCAATGAATATGTTTCAGATTTGACAACTTTTTGGAAAGTTGTCAAATCGGATTGTCTGAACCATGACTTTTTTGATTTTTATGAAAGGCATGATTTTTTCTGAATATCGCATTATTTCGCTTTGACAACTTTCTCAGAAGTTGTCAAAGCTCCTACGGACGCGGGTAACAAAACAATGAATATGTTTCAGATTTGACAACTTTTTGGAAAGTTGTCAAATCGGATTGTCTGAACCATGATTTTTTTGATTTTTATGAAAAGCATGATTTCCTTGAATATCGCATTATTTCGCTCTGACAACTTTCTAAAAGGATGTCAGAAAAAGCTAATAATAAATTGATTATCAGTTAGTTATGTAGGACTTAAACTAAAGAAAGTAACAAACGGGTAACAAGTTTTATCTAAACAGGTCGAAATTGTTTCTCGTTTTATTTAGGTGGGACAAAGCAGTTAAGTTTTTTATCCTTTTTTACACGGCAGTATTTCAAAGAAACTGATCCAAATATAATATCATTTTACGTAAATCAAACTCTAGGTGTGGCGTCGATAGTAGCGCGCACATATACCACTTGTTTTATTTTTAACGATCATCACATTGGTAACACTACCTAAAATATTATTTATATTTCAGCTTACTTATTAAATATATAAATAAATTATTATTATTATAATAATTTTCAGTGCCACATATGTTTAAACAACCTTGTGCGTCAATGCAATATGAAAAGAGCATTGTATCATCGTGATAATTATAGACGATCAATCGACAATCAGTGCTCTTAATTTCTTTATTCTCAATGGTAAACTGTTTATAAATTCTATTGATTTCTTTAAAATGATACGAACTTTTCAGCACAGTACTTTCCAACATTTTAGGAAGTTCATTTGAAAATTGCTCACATTTAACATTTACAACAGAAGAAAAAATAAAATTTACATACTTTGAAACAATTATTTTATTAATTAATTTTGTTGTATCTAATTTAATATCTTTTGCTAAACAATTATTGCTAAAAAAATAAAAAAGTAAAAACAAAAAAAAAGATGATAGTTTATTCCAATGTTTTTTCATAAACAGCACTTAATATTATTTATTTATAGTAACTATCTTGTATTGCATCCACCTCCCATTGCCTTTGAAGCACTGTCCATATCTGGTCCTCCATGATCATAAATAGGTCCTACATCGCCGTCTACTCCCTTGCAGGATGTTATAAAGCTAACTCCCTCAGTCGGTGGTTGAGATGTTATTTTCGACCAATCAAAAAGCAGCTTAAATGGATAATTGCCAGTATTATATACTTGTTTGCCATTATGTTGATTTCTGGTTACTTGATCTGGCTTAGTTCTGCCCGTTTCACGGGCATAGTCTTGTTCAGAACCTGCAATAATTCTCCTCTCCTCAGGATGTTCAAATTGTTTATCTCTATCTTTTGCGCCAGTATAATACTCTGTAGGGTTTGTTACAGCAAATTGCCCGTGATCCATCTCATGGACAACGACTTGATCTGGATTTAAGGTTTTACCTGTTTCTGCAATATAGAGAGATAAAGCGGAATTCCAAGTAATTGATCCGATAATTAAATCCAATTTTGTTTTCCCATCTTTAACAACTTGTTTAAATTTCCCTTCAAAAAAAGAATTATTATAATCTGGTGGGGCTAGTGCTAACATAATTGGAATTTTAGGGTCCTCCAATCTGCAACGTATTCATTGTTTTGGGGCTTGCGGCTGTGAAAGCTTTATCAACTTCTGAGAAAGTTGTCAAAGCGTAATAACGCGATATTCAGAAAAAATCACGGCTTTCAGAAAAATCAAAAAAATCATGGTTCAGACAATCCGATTTGACAACTTTCCAAAAAGTTGTCAAATCTGCAACGTATTCATTGTTTTGAGGCTTGCGTCTGTGAAAGCTTTATCAACTTCTGAGAAAGTTGTCAAAGCGTAATAATGCGATATTCAGAAAAAATCATGGCTTTCAAAAAAAATCAAAAAAATCATAGTTCAGACAATCTGATTTGACAACTTTCCAAAAAGTTGTCAAATCTGCAACGTATTCATTGTTTTGAGGCTTGCGTCTGTGAAAGCTTTGACAACTTCTGAGAAAGTTGTCAAAGCGAACTAATGCGATATTCAGAAAAAATCATGGCTTTCAAAAAAATCATGGTTCGGACAATCCGATTTGTCAAATCTTTTCACGGAAGGGCTCAAAGCAATTGTTGCTGTTCTGCAAGAGCGGCCATAAGTACAGTAAAAAGGGTGAAAAGGAAATATTCCCTTTCACCCTCTCAATCGCATTATGTGTATACTATTTCTTTGCTTTCAGAATGTTGTTGGCATTATCCAAAAAGGCGGTAACTTCTTTACCTGGCTCTGATTGCGGATAGCCTAATGAACCTAATGCTGCAAGATTCATTTTGTTGTTGGTAGCATCTTTTTCAATGTTGAAGATCCAGATGGTAGGGAAGCCCTGTACTTTAAACGCCTGTTGCAATCCGGCATTTTGTTGCGCAAGTGCATCAGGCAGTTTTTTATTACGTGGGAAATCAAGTTCCAGCAAAATTACATTCTTAGCTGCCCAAGCCTTGAATTCAGGTTTGCTCAGCACAACTGCTTCCAGTTTGTGGCACCAGCCGCACCAGTCACTGCCGGTAAAAAAGCCGAAAATTGGTTTCTTGGTTTTGTTCGATATTTCTGCAGCGGCATTAGCATCGGTATACCAGGTAAGTCCGTTCTTTACTTCCTGAGCTTTAATTAAAGGGCTACAGAACAGCAGGCAGATAAAAGTAGCAATAAACAGTTTGTTGAAATGCATCAGGTAGTTTTTTGTCGTTTGTGTAAAGGTAATGAATGTATAAATGTAGGGAAAACGGCAATGTTGGCAACATATAATTATTATTATTAACGGTGGTTTAACAGGATGGTAAAGGAGTGGTCGGTTCTTGCTTTGTATTGTGCTGTTACAGCATGCTGTTAGCAGCAACGGGTATACAACCAAAAGTCTTAATTTTCAGATACATCTAAAAGCTTGCGCCGGTTTGCTATTTGTGTCTGTACACCTCGTAATCTCTTAACTTATAAGCCAGCACATAATTGTTCTTCAGTGATTCTGGGAAAGCTTCGGGGTTTAATTTTATGAAGAAGGTTTCATTACCAGTAGGGCATTGGGTGCTTGTGCAGCCCCGTTGACCAATGATATGCCGGCAGTAAAAAGCTTCATCGGAACACGCTACGGAGCTGCCCGCCGGTATGGTACTTAGCTCATTATTAAGATCGTTGTAAATGGTGTTCACATCGTATTCGTATAATGTGGCCTGCAAATAATTTTTGTTGGTTGCAATAATGTGGGCTATGAGCAGCTGCACAATAACGCTGAAGGCTAAGTGGCGCAACATTGCAGGGCTTTTTTGCACAAGTTCTATCAGCCAGTAAAGTGTTAGCAGGGCAAATAGCATAACAACTGCATAGTGCCCTATAAGGTTGCGCTCAAAAGGCAGTCGCCTCATTAAAATCACCAACCCGAAAAACGTAACCAGCATAACTAAATAAAACAAGGCAAGCTGAAAATACTTGGAGTGTTTACCACTCAGCAACATGGTTAGCGGAAATAAGCAAAGGATAATAGTCCAGGAAAAAGTACCTGATTTCACATCGTTAAAAATGTGCGTGGGGTAGGGCTTAAACTCATGAAACATCCATACGCAGAAATCGAAGGTTGTTTTAAAATTGTTCATGTAATACACATACCTGTTATTGGTAACAGAACTGTAGCCGCTAAAGCACAACAAAGGCAAATAAACAAGAAAGGTAAGCGCTACGGCATAGCCTTGGTACTGCCAAAAGATAAGGTTTCGCTTCTTGAAAAATAGCTGAAACAATGCAACAAATACAATTTGTGCAGCGTGTATGTATAAGAATGACGGCATGCAAAAGTAGCCGGCAGCAATGCAAATAACATTTACAAATAGCCAGTTTTTATGCTGGCCCCAAAGCCATGCGAATAGCGATATCAGCATACCGCATTCACACAGTAAATACAGTTCGTAACCACGAGCCTGAAAGCTAAAACCCCATACAAAGAATTGCGTGGATAGCGCCATTGCAATAATTGTAGCCGGCCATATTTTCTTTAAGAATTGTGTTATGGATATATATACGGCTAGTACAAACGCAATGTAGCAAACAAGTGAAATAAGCCTGCCGCTAGTAACGCCATTGTTGTAAATGTGAACTGGCAAGCTATTTAGCAGGTTAAAAAGTATGTGGTTGTTGGGCAGCACATAGTAGGCAACAACTTGGAAGGGATGCGTGGCTGCAATGCTCTGGGCCGAAAATACTTCATCGCAAGCGGGTTGTGCGAAGGCAGTGCCTATTAGCCAAGCCACCAGGCACACTGCCAAAGGAATCAGGCCCCAAAATATTTGCCTGCCGGGTATTTTAATGAGGTAAGATTTGAAAGGATATGCCGCATTGATTTTTATTTTACGCATTGTATGGCCAACTCCGGCAATCGCAATAGCCAACGCTAATATGCAAAAGTAGTTGCCTGCAATTTTGTTTTTGGGCGTAAAAAAATCATGTGTGAACTCGGCATTTCTATAGAAACAACTCCCGAGGCTTAGATACCAATCAGTTAATTGCTGCTGGGTATGAAGCAAATAGAAAACACTAAAAACAGATACCCCAAGGCACAGCAAAATCCACACGAGCAGCAACGCAAACCGTATGATGCGCACCATGCCCTTATTGACCGGGATAAGTATAGTCATGAATGTAAAAATAGGGATAATAGCAGTTGAATTGATCAACCCTCGTTCAGGTCTAGCCGGCGCTGGCTGTACTTGCCCAGTACATCAAATTCAATGTTTACCGTGTCGCCCGTCGCCAGTGTACCAAAGTTGGTGTGCTCAAACGTATACGGTATAATAGTAACCGTAAATTCGTCGCGGCTTATGTTGAATATGGTAAGGCTCACCCCATTAATACAGATAGAACCTTTTTCAATGATTAACGGTGCAAAAGCAGCAGGGAACCGAAAACGAAATAACCAACTGCCATCTAACGTCTGTTTTAAAATACAAGTGGCGGTACCATCAACATGGCCTTGAACAAAATGCCCGTCCAGCCTGTCGCCAACCCGTAGTGCACGCTCTATATTCAGCTTATCGCCAACTGCCCAGCTACCCAAGCTGGTTTTGGCCAGCGTTTCCGCCACAGCAGTTACCTTATAAGTATTGCCTGAAATGTTGGTAACCGTTAGGCATACGCCGTTATGGGCCACAGACTGATCTACCTTTAATTCGCTGGTAATAGGGCTTTCGATGGTGAAATGCAGATTGGAACCTTCGGCGACAATATTTTGCACCTTCGCCATTGTTTCAATTATACCTGTAAACATGCTGCGAAATTAGAGTTTTTTGGCTTTACCTATGTGTGTAGTGATACCTGTATCGCTAATTATCTGCAGGTTAATATGCAGCAGCGTATCAATGCGGCTGTTGTAAATGGTTCCGTTTACTGTGTCTACTGCGCGGCACCATTGCTGGCCACGGTTGGTTAGGGAGTCGCCAAGAAGAGTATCGATAGTGGCAATGTACGATGCCCCAGCCGTTAATTTTAAACTGTCCGTACCACAAAAACCAACCACTGCAATTTTAGAATTAGAACCTGCCCTTGAATAAATATGCAAAATCAGCGAATCAGAATGAATAAATGTATTGGTTGAAGTGATGTAAATAGAATCGACATACAGATAATCGCCAAGAAACAGATCTTTAGGAAAAAAGCAGATGGTATTGTCGGGTTTGCCGGGAAAGCCCCAATTGTAGTTGACGGCCTCAGGGTCGTTACAATACGGATTGGTGAGGCGCGGGTCGGTAGTTGGTGCGGGGTCTTGCCACTTTTTACAAGAGAACATACCCATAGTCACCACCGCAATAACCGATATAATTAAAAGTAGTTGTTTCATATTTGTTTAGCTGTCGGGAAAAGGCACATCTTACGTAGTTGCCTTTTATAACAACGAATTTCCATCAAAATTATTTAATAATGGCAAAAATAGTTCTAAACCGCAACAATTCTGATAGGCATATTAAGCTGGAATTGTTTTACGGAAAAATAAAGGGTGTTTTTCCCATGTATACTTGCAAATATCAACGCTATGTTTGCAATAAATATAACATGATTGTTTGACTATTTAAAATAATTAATATGATACTTAAAGATGCATTTATGCTTACTGCTTTTTTGGCATTATTTAATCTGGGGTCGCAAGCGCAAGTTGATCTGGATTCGATTAATGTGATTAAAGGCAAAATTCGAGTAATAGCGGGGAAAATGGACACATTTTGCGATGCAAAAATTTCATTTGCAGATAGTGGAGTACTGAGTGTATTATCCTACAGGAAGTTTGTGGATGGATATTTTAGCTATTTATCTTATAATAAAAGCCAGCTACCTAACGGCAATGCTGCAGCTCTTGACTTGACGGATAACTCTACTAAGCTTAATTTGAATTTGTCCAAAAAGATCACATCAAAAAAATACAATGGACCGATGCTCATAACAACAGTTGGAGTACAGGCAAAAATCGAGAATAGTGTATCTCAAATATTCAATGGTAATACAGCAACTAATGGTACAACACTTTTCGCAAACTTTGCATTTCTTCCAGCAGGGCAAAAATACAGACATAAAAGATTTAAGTGGGTTACAACAAAGTACAATCCTGATGGATCTATCACTCATACGCCTTTCGATACCCTTAATTTGTTAAGAGATAACTATAGAAAGTTATTTTGCATAAAGTACGGTGACCAATTTAAAGACAAATACAGAGCATTGATTGATTGTTGGGTTGCAGTTAACACTTTGATTACCACAGCAAATGACTGTGATAAGGTTGCGTTGTATAAACGAAAAGAGGACATGGAAAAGCAACTATTTGATGCTGGTTTGTTAGATAAGCCAGCTGTGAAAATTGTAAAAGGCATTGCTCAGGAATATAATGATGGGTTGTACACGATTGAAACCAAGTTTGCGCCATGGCAATTTTTTAAAATGTGGTGGATAAACGGAGGTATTACATATAATAGAAACGCTTACGACACTTATGATAAGGGATTGAGTACTCAGAAAAGATTTGGTTCGAAGGATTTTGATGGTGTGGGTTGTAATATCCTTTATAATTTCTTCAAAGAAAAAAAAGGGCAGCACCTTATTGTAGGAAGCCGCTACTTCAATGTAGGATATGAAACAAAAAAGACAAATAGTTATTCTGTGTTAAAATCACAAAATATTTTTAGGGATGTAAACTCGTACAACAATATTGATACTAACATTTTTTTTCAGTTTAATAAAAGTGCGAAAGATATTTCGGGCAAAAAGTATGCAGAGGCATGGCAACATAATTTTAGTAGCACCTACACGGTAATGTTCGGGTCTAACGCAAACTTTGGTCTGAATCTCAAAGGGCAGTTGCAATTGTCTTCAATCTCAGAACCAATTTTCAATACACATGCCGGTTTAATGATTAGGATGGCAAATGCCAACTACGACGCAGAGGACAAAAAAAGCCAAACAAAGGTAAATTTTGAAATTTTCTTTGAATTTTCTGATATGAGCGACGTATCAAAGACCGGAAAAACAACTTGGCAAAACCGCACAATAGGCATCACAACTTCCGTTCCATTTAATAAAATTTTCTTCAAGTAATAAATAAATATAACAAGACATGAGTAATTCAATAGTGTTTTCGAAGCATTTTGGCGCAGAGTTCGCACAAGGAGACGTCGTCTATTATGTAGAAGCTAAAAAAGGCAATAGATGGAAAGAAGTTGCCGGTCCATTTGATAATAGACCGGCAGCAGAGCAGGTGGCACATGATTATGCGATAGAAAATAATGTAGTTACGCAGGTCGTTGGTCGTCAGTAGTATATTGGTTTTTTCAATGCTTTTAGCGTTACGGTTGCCTGTTTTCGGGCAACCATATTTTTTTAAGTGATTATCAATGAAATCAATAAATGCATGTGTGAATGTTGCTTATGTTCACCTCGAAACCTGATGGTATTAAGCTTCTCCTACTTATTATTTGCAAGCTTACCCCAACCCACAATTGGCGCAACGACGCTGGATATTTACATGACACCGAAGAGCTAAGGAAGACCAGTACAATGTTATACTGTTGATTACGATGAAAATGATTTTTTTGAAAAGAAAATAGCAAACAAGGTTTAAGAATTGTCTGGCAGAGTTAATTGCGAGGGCGTAAATTAAACTGTGTCAAAGTTGAAAATTAGTAACAACTTTAACACAGATAACATGAGAAAAAAACGAGAGACAGGTGTTACGCTTAGTGACGAAGTACGCCAACAGGCTTTAGCGCAGTTCAGATCCGGAAA
>JBBRPD010000056.1:0-35693 GCA_038228575.1 Chitinophagales bacterium
AACGATTGCCGCAACCCCGAAATGATCAATAAAACCTGGCGGTGGATCGAAGAAGCAGCCATCAGCACAAGGTCAATTTCTAAAGCTACAACCATCATATTTTGCGGCAACCGCATAGCGGTCGATTGCTGCGTAGTCCGCGCCTGCAAGTATGCCGACCACGTTGACGAGATCAACATAACCGATGAAAACGGCAACCCTTCTTGGCCACAAAAAAACACAAAAGAACATATCGCAAGGGTACTCAGCCAGAAAAGCTACGCCAGCGCCCAGAAAGAATATTTCAACAACCCGATAACCGAAGGCTCCGTTTTCAAAAAGATGAACTACAAAATACTGCCACCCCTGTCCGAATACAAGCAGCTCATCTGCTACACCGACCCATCCTTCAAAGATGGCCCCAAAAATGACTACAAAGCAACCGTTCTCGTCGGCAAATGGCAAGACGAATTCCACATCATAAAATGCTTCGTAGAACAAGCCTCCACCGCAGCCATGATCGACTGGCACTACCAGATCATGAACTACATAAACACCCCACAAAACACGCTCATTGCGAGGCACGAAGCAACCTCACATCAAACCTCAACGCATTACATAAACACCCCCACCGGTTACAGTCAAGGACTTCACCCGAGCGACCGAGAGGACATCAGCATTCCCTGCTCTATGGGAGCGGCGTCAGGGGTGAGGCCCTCATCAACCTCATTGAGCCATAGCGCTAACCAAACAATTTATAATTTACCACTTACAATTTATAATTCTGTCTACTACTACATGGAACAAGTCCTCCTCCAAGACCTCATCCTCAGCGAATTTTACAAAGAAGGAAAAAAGAGAAACCACACCATCCCCATCATGGGCGATCAGCGCAAAAAAGACCACAAATTCACCCGCATAGAAGCCCTGCTCGAACCCCTGCACCGCAACTGCAAACTCTACTTAAACGCCACCGAAAAAGAAAACCCGCACATGAAGCGGCTCGACGAACAATTCACCGCATTCGCTCCCGGCTCCCGTGCCCACGACGACGGCCCCGACGCTGTAGAAGGTGCCATCTGGCTCATCAACACCAAAGAAACCGTCAAAACCTCCGGCTCCATCACCATCATCAAACGCCGTCCCAGCGCAAAACACTTCTAAAAATGAAATGGTGTCTGTTTTAATTTCACCCGAGCGACTGCGAGGACATTGGCATTCCCCGCTCTGTGGGAGAGCGGTCAGGGCAATGTCATTAACTTAATGGATTTTGCATCATCCCTGCGGCACGCCGTAGACATTAATCTCCCCTCTACCATTTATGGAGAGGGGCCGGGGGTGAGGATATTTGCGCTAAGTTAATGACATTGGGGGTCAGGGGTGAGGCCCCAAAACAAATCATAGTTCAGACAACAATTGTTCATTTTTTTAAAAGATGCTGCCTGTATCAACACGACAAAGCAAGAGTGCACCGTTCATCAACCACATAAACTGTACCAGGGCAACGCCCTGAAATACGTCAGCGGTGGGCAACGCCCACCGTAACAACAACACCGTAACAAACATTCAACAACACCATTCACGATTCGCCATTAAAGCCACGCTTTTCTTCATTCTTAAATAAAACATAAATTGATAGGGCTTTTTACAAAAAATTAAGGTTTACTCACGTTTACACATTAATTTTACACCAGTTAGCTGCTTTTCAATAACATACTTATATCCCCTGTTCGGCGTTATTTAATGTATAGAACGGAACACATAACCAACACCACCATGCTAAAAACCGATATACTCATTATTGGCTCCGGTATTGCAGGGCTTACTTCTGCGGTAAAACTGGCCCGTCGTTTCCCCGACAAAACCATTACCATTCTCACCAAGGCTAATACCGATGAAACCAATACCAAGTATGCACAAGGTGGCATTGCTGTGGTTAATGATCTGGAGCACGACAGCTTCCAGAAACATATTGAAGATACCCTTATTGCCGGCGACGGCCTTTGCAACCCGCATATTGTGGAAATAGTGGTAAAGGAAGGTCCGGAACGGGTGAACGAGATCATTGACTGGGGCACCAAGTTTGATAAAGATGTAGAAGGCGAATATAAACGCGGCAAAGAAGGCGGCCACTCCGAATTCCGCATACTGCACCATAAAGATATTACAGGGGTTGAAATGGAACGGGCACTGATAGCCGAAGCCAAAAAGCACCCCAACATACAGATACACAACCATTGGTTTGTGGTTGATATTATTACGCAGCACCACCTGGGCTACCTGGTTACCAAGGCAACGCCCGATGTTACGTGTTATGGTGTTTATGCGCTCAACCTTACCAATAATAATATTGAAAAGATACTGAGCAAGGTTACGCTCATGTCAACCGGCGGGGCGGGACAGGTGTACCGTACCACCACCAATCCGCGTATTGCTACCGGCGATGGCATAGCCATGGTGTACCGTGCGAAGGGGCGCATTGAAAATATGGAGTTCATCCAGTTTCACCCCACTGCCTTGTATGAGGCTGGCATAAGCCCTTCATTCCTTATTACAGAAGCGGTGCGGGGCGATGGCGGTATACTGCGCAATAAGAACGGCGAGGCATTTATGCCTAATTACGACCCGCGTGCCGACCTTGCGCCGCGTGATGTGGTGGCCCGGGCCATTGATAGTGAAATGAAAAAGGCAGGAACCGAGCATGTGTACCTGGACTGCAGGCACATGGACCCCGAAAAATTCAAAAACCACTTTCCGAATATATATGCCAAATGTGCCAGTATAGGTATTGATGCATTGCAGCAACTGATTCCCGTGGCACCGGCAGCCCATTATTGCTGTGGCGGCATTAAGACCGACGAGTACGGCCACTCTTCCATAATTAATTTATATGCCTGCGGCGAATGCAGCAGCACCGGTTTGCATGGTGCCAACCGGCTGGCCTCTAATTCGTTGCTGGAAGCATTGGTATTTGCACACCGTTGCACCGAAAATATGGCACTGCACCTGGATGAACTGAGTTTTAAAGATGAGGTGCCAGACTGGAACGCCTCGGGCACGATTGAGCCTAAAGAGATGATACTGATAACCCAAAGCCTGAAGGAGGTGCAATTGGTAATGAGTGATTATGTGGGCATTGTGCGCAACGATATAAGGCTGGAAAGAGCTTTGTCAAGAATTGACCTGCTGCATACTGAAACTGAAGACCTTTATAAAACCACTACACTTTCGCCACAATTGTGCGAATTGCGCAACCTCATCACTATCGGTTTTCTGGTGGTAAAGGGAGCCCAGTTCAGGAAGGAAAGCCGCGGCCTGCATTTTAATACCGACTACCCCAATAAAGCTGAGTTGGTTCAGCAGATCGTTTTATAGAAAAAATACCCATTGCCAAATAACGAACACCATGCATACAATAAAAATAATATTCAATGAAATGACTGAAGCTAACCAGGATATACTGGTAGCCGAACTTTCAGAAATAGGTTTTGACGGCTTTGAACAAAACCCTACTACCCTGCTGGCTTACATTAACGAAGCCGGTTTTAATGAAAATGCCCTGAAAGAAATTACCCGCGAAGTGCCCTATAATATAGAGATAGTTCCGAAACAAAACTGGAACCAGCTCTGGGAAAGCAACTTTGAGCCGGTAATTGTTGAAGACTTCGTAACCTTGCGTGCCGACTTTCATAATATTGAGGTAACTACGATATACGATATAGTGATAACCCCAAAAATGTCGTTCGGCACGGGGCACCATGCCACCACGCAGCTCATGATGCTGATGATGCGCGACATAGACTTTAAGGGTAAACATGTGCTCGATTTTGGAACCGGAACCGGCGTACTGGCTATATTGGCCGAAAAAATGGAAGCCGCCTATGTGCTGGCCATTGATAATGATGAATGGTCGGTTGAAAACGCCAATGAAAATATAGTGCGCAACAATTGCACCAAGGTTACCGCAATGCTGGAAACCGACGGACATATACCCGTGCTGATACAAGACATTATATTAGCTAACATTAACAGGCATATATTGCTGCAATACATGCCTGAACTTTATAGCAATACCAAAAAAGGGGGCATTGTACTGATGAGTGGCCTGCTTACAGAAGATGAAGAGATTGTGAAAGCAGCAGCCTTGAACGCTGGCTTCAAGTTTACAGGTATAAGGCACTTAAATAACTGGATTGCAATGTCTTTTGTAAAGTAGTTGCCCTGCTATTTACTGAAAATAAAACAAATAATGCATTGCTAATTTCTAAGGGCCTATTAGGAAATGTGATACCAATCCGTTAAATTTGTTTCCTTACCAATTTTAAAAGTACAATGCAAATTGCAATTCTTCTTGTTTTAGCTTATTTGATAGGCTCTATACCGTCGGCGGTATGGGTGAGCAAATGGGTTTATGGCTTGGACATTAGGGAACACGGCAGCGGAAACGCTGGCGCAACAAATACCTTCAGGACTTTGGGGCCTAAAGCTGGCTCGGGCGTAATGCTTATGGATATGCTTAAAGGCTTTATTGCCGTGAAGCTGGCCTTCTT
The DNA here is from genome assembly GCA_038228575.1 of Chitinophagales bacterium. Classification (GTDB taxonomy): domain Bacteria; phylum Bacteroidota; class Bacteroidia; order Chitinophagales; family Chitinophagaceae; genus Flavipsychrobacter. The sequence continues at coordinate 4,530 of JBBRPD010000056.1, forward strand.
TTCGCACCTTAACCCACATTTGGAACCCTTTGTTAACTTACAGGTTTTCTTAGGTTTAGCTTCGGTTTTAGGACATATATTTCCCATTTGGGCCGAATTTCGTGGCGGTAAGGGTATTGCTACCCTGTTTGGCATGATACTTTCCATACAGCCCATTGTTGCCGTAAGCCTGGTGGGGGTGTTCTTTTGCATGCTGTACTTAACACGTTATGTATCATTAAGTTCTATCACTGCCAGTATTGCCTTCCCGGTATTGCTGGTATTCATATTCAATGCCCCGGAACTCAGTTACAAGGTATTTGCTATCGCGACCGCCTTCCTGGTTGTGCTTACCCACTATAAAAACATTGGCCGGCTTATTAATGGTAACGAAAGCAAAGTTCCGTTCTTTAAGAAACGGCGCGATGGCGAGTAAAGCACGTGAATTGAACGGGTGAGGATACATTGCGCTACGCTTATGACAATAACCGTTACCTGACCCAACCTACTTTTGAATAGCAGCAACCGAGCAACCCGTGAGTTTCGACAAAAGGAAAATACCAATATATAAGCGTGCATTAAGCTACTTTAAGCCTGTTTGGCTTAAAAATGAAGTAGGTTATACCAATCCGCACCTGGAGTTATTGCTGTATAAAGACAGGATTCAGCTGGCTACAGAAGATGCTTTATATTCCGACGGTAAATTCTACACACCAGGTATAGCAGTAGCCGACTATCTGAAACCATTTTTACCCAAGGTAAACGACATGCTCATATTAGGCGTGGGGCTGGGTAGTACGGTTGAAATAATGGAAGCCCGGGGTTATGACCCCCTGTTTACCTTAGTGGAACTGGATAAAGTTGTGCTGAAACTGGCGCTTGAATTTCTGGCTGCCAATACGGCAACGCGGTTAAAGCCCCATTGCGAGGATGCCAAGGTGTTCATGGAACACAACCAGAAAAAATTTGACCTGATATTTATTGATATCTTCGACGGCCGCGAAGTGCCCGATTTTGCCACATCTACTGATTTCTTAATAAAATGCCGGGAAAGCCTGAACCCTGGTGGCAGGCTGGCGCTTAACTTTATTATTAATGATATGATGAAGTGGAACGACGCGCAGATCAATTTTGCCATGGTGTTCCCAAGACATCACATTATATCTAACAGTATAAACAGAATATTTGTTACAAAGGAATAGCACGTACTAAGCCTGATGGTTTGGGTGCGACTTAGTCGAGCTGCATTTTTAACAAGCCCAATCCGCGCCTTGCACGAGTTTTAACGGTGCCAACTGGCAGGTCAAGCATCAAAGCAGCTTCATCGTAAGAGCAGCCATAGAAATAAATTGCATTTATTACGCAACGGTACTTATCATCAAGCCGGTTAACAATGTTCTTCAAACCGATAGTATCATGGTTAATTTTGCGGGCATTACTCACCTCGGCTGAAAAATACTGATCTCCGAACGATGTGCTTTTCAGGTTCTTATATTTTTTTGTACGCAAATGGTCAATGCAGCCATTGCGGGCAATATTGAGCATCCAGGTAAAAAATGAGCTTTTAGATTCGTCATATTGGTGAATATTAGCCCAAATCTTAACAAAGGTATCCTGCAAAAGGTCTTCAGCAGTTGACCTGTCTTCAATAATGCGGGAGATAACATTGAATAATGAACCAGAATAACTATCATAGACACAACTGAACCCCTCAGCATCCTGCCCTTTCACCATATCTACATGGGACTTTGCCTGATTATTGCCAGCCTGGCGGTCAACCTTCCGATACATGGCATTATTGGCTACATATACGGAAGACAATATTGTAGCTTTTTGTGCGGGTGTTGCAGTTATTAACGATTCCATCTTTCAAATATTTTGGGTTGTGTATAATTTGATAAACTGTTTATACTCTATCACTTTCGTAATGTAAAGGTGCGACACCGAGGTACTGAAAGTGTTATACAATTCCCTTTAAAAGTTACATAACTTAAACCAATTCATTGTTTTTAAAGCATTTGAAACCGCCAATGTTGAAGGGAATGAATGCAATTATAGAAAACAGGGGCACATACACGCAAAAAAAAAGCTGCAATCGCGAGGAATGCAGCTTCAACTATTGTTAGCTATAGACAAATGCTATTACACCGCTATGCGCTGCATAATGGCTGTAACCGGGTAGGAGGAAGTAACCCTAACGCTATGGCTTGTATGCAGCGGAATATCAATGAAGCCACCTGCGGTAAGCGGTATTATATTGCCGCCGATATTGCACTCACACTCCCCTGCCAGAATCATAAAGCATTCTTTAAGGTCATCATGTTCTTCTTCTTCCTGCCCCAGATAAGACATAACCAGCATCTGGGTAACTGAGTCGTCATGCTGAATAACCTGCATAAATGTACCTTCTGTAAAGTCGGCAGGCAACAATGGGTTAACCATTTTCAGCCAGTTCTTATGATCGGAATATTTGTTGATGATGGGGAAAGAGCCGGTTACTGCGGCTTCTTCTACGTTAACATTATTCAGCACAGCCCAGATATCATCTTTCAGTGCAGCCTTGCGCCAAACTGGCTGCTCCACAACATAGCGCTCCAGGCCACTTTGCAGGCACATCAATTCCTTTTTTAGTTCGGGATACTCAGCACAGTACTTTTCTACCTCTGCCATTTGTACCTGATTAAGGGCACCTAAACAGTAATCTTCTAAAACACCGCTTTCTATATAATCCGGTATGTTCATCTATATTGTATTTCTTAATAAACTTAATGCTTTTCTGGCCCTTGTCTTCACTGTACCCACTGGTATGTCTAATAGTTTTGCAGTCTCTTCGTAAGTGTATCCGTAGAAGTAAATGATGTTGATCACCTCCTTGTACTTGTCCTCCATCTTATCGACCGCGCTGCGTAAGCCAATGGCATCGGTATTTGAATCTGATTTGCTACTCCCCGCCCCCGTATCAAATAATAAAACATCATCAGATCCGGTAACTTTTTGATTTTTGAATTGTTTCGTGCGCAGATGGTCTATACTGGTGTGGCGTGCAATATTCAGCATCCACGTAAAAAACGTACCCTTGCATTCATCATAGCTATCAATGTTCTTCCATATCTTCACAAACGTGTCTTGCAGCAAATCTTCGGCACTGGCTGTATTCAACACAATTCGGTTGATTACACCATAAAGCGCATCAGAGTAATTTTTGTACAGTAAATTAAAACCCTCAGAGCTACGTTCTTTAATTAAGCCAATAAGTTCAATTTGGGTTATTCCCGTTTCCAACATCATATTATTACCCTCAAAGATAATAAGTTTTTCCCCAATTCTAACCGATGACTGTGCTTTGATCCAATATATCTTCGTAAAAAAGACATAAACGGTTTTGTTAATGAATTGCGAATGATGCAGGCATCACTAAAAATTATGGGTTACTTCAATATTTAATTGCCGATTAATGCAGCAGTATACACCCTGAAGGCTGCGGGGTATTAACCGAGCAGTGCTCGCTTCGCTTTCCAGAGCATAGAATTATTTTTGTGCAGCACCATGTATAACTCCCGGCCGGCACCGAAACTGCGAAAAAAACGTTCTACACCGGCATCCATACTCCCTTCAAAATCGAAGTATTGCTGCCCCATTTTTTTGGCATCTTTTATCGCCTGCCAGTGCAGCAAGGACATGGCCTTATGGCTTTCTGCATCGGGATTGCGGGCACCCATGAGGAAGTAGCAACAGCGGGCATCCCACACATACCAGGCAATGCCTTCAATTTTACTACCCTGTGTGGCCACGTAAATATTACCGGCATTATTTTTAATGGAGGCGGCAAGCAGCTCATTCAGCTCTTTTTCAGTGTGGGCTATACCCTTTTCCTTTTTGCCCAGTGTTTGCTTGTGGTATTGGTAAAGTAGGGGCAGGCTGGCGGGGTCGCTGGTAATAACACAGTCCTTTTCGGCTTGCTTTATATTCCGGCGCGTGGTCTCTTTAAAGTTGGCAAAAAGTGTGGTTTCATCGGGCGACAGATCTAACAAAAAAGTTTGCCGGGCCTGTATGTGCAGACCGTTGTTACTGAACAGGCCTGCCTGCTTCAGCCCCGGCTGCAATGCCATATCCCAAACGGCTGTTTCAGGCAATAGCTTCAGTAGTTCGGCAATAGTATCGTGTTCGTAGCCATCGCGGCCTGAAGCTTTCATATCGGCGGGATAGAATACCTGCGGCCCCGTATAGGGTGTCAATTTGGGTGTGCGCAATAACCCAACACCCATTTTGCGTTCCACCGGATAAGCCCAAACACCTTTAATACGATCGCCATTCTTAACAATGGCAGCATCCCAGTATTCACAAACGGCTTCGAGCCACCAAGGCTGTGCAAATACGAGCATATCCGGGTGCTGTGCACAAATACTTCGGTACCGTTGTTTCTGCTCGTCTATCATATTGCAGTATACCTTGCGGTATAGATTTATCTGTTTTTAGGCTAGTACTGCTGTATAGATTTGTCAACTTCTGAAAGTTGACAAATAATATGCGGCGCTTTATCCCTTTCATTCCAGGTCGTTAGTTGGCTTCAACTATTTAAACTGCAGTACCTTTGCAGGTTGTATAGTGCGAATATACAAAGCAGGCAACCACATACAAATAACGAACAACAAAAGGGTAACCACATCGGTTGCCAGTACATGCCACCAAATTACTTTAACGGGAGCGTATTTCATATAATAGGTCTCCTCGGGCAAGGTAACCAAGCCGAAATGCTGCTGCAGCCAACACAACCCTAACGCCAATATATTGCCGAAAAGTATACCCAGCGCACCAATAATAGCCCCTACGTATAAAAATATAGCTACTGTGCCATTAAAGGGCAAGCCTAGTGCTTTGAGCAAACCTACCATTGCGGCCCTGTCAACCATAAGTATGAGCAATACTGCGCCAATGTTAATGATGGACACCACCGCCATTATAATAAGTAAAATAGTACTGTTCAATGTTTGCAGGTGCAGCCAATCAAATATATTAGGGTAATTTTCGGCGGTTGTATTAGAGCCCAGCGGCGCCTTTAGCAGGTTATAGAAAATATAATTGGAAACAGTATCGGCAAAGCTTTCATTATCCAGATCGAGCTGGTAGGCATTAATGCTGTCGCCCGACCAGTTATTGAGGCGCTGCAACAGTCGGATATCGCACAGCGCAAAATTATTATCTACCTCCTCCATGCCGCTATGGTACAGGCCGCTTACCTTTACCCTTCTTACACGGGGCCGGGCAGTTTCATCAATAAACTGGAGGTTTACGGTATCCCCGGCCCGTACATCGAGCTTCGATGCCGTGCGCTCAGAAAGTAATATCTGGTGAGAGTAACCCGAATCAGGATACGCAATAAATTCGCCGCCAAGGCTTATCCCTTTCGGGAAGCGGTATCCCTTGCCTACACCTTTAAGCCCTATGCCTTCGGTATGGTTGTGTGCCTGCACAATTACGGGGCGCTGCACAAATGGAGTTACCTGAACAACATGAGGTATCTGCCGCATTTTTGCCAGCAACGTGGCATCTAAACCAATAGTAGGCGCTGTGCGGGTATTAGAATGCGCTACATCAAAATTAGAGACATGCACATGCCCATTAAAGCAATAGAGCTTTTCTTTAACCACATACTGGAACCCGGTTGAAATGGCCAGGCTGAGTATCATTACCATTACGCTGAGCGTAGTGGCCAGCACAGCCAGCTTTATCATAAAGGAAAATGTTCCCTTCTGATTGGCGATATACCGTCGTGCTATGAAAAATGGCAGGTTCAATGGTCCAAAAGTAAGCGGGATTCTATTAAAATGAAAAACTAAATGACCGGACTGCTATTTGCCGGATATTTTCAGGGGCACTAAACCCTAAAAGACCTGTACGTAAGGTTACAGTTAACTATATACTATGCGACTAGTTTCCACCTTCTTCCACAAATTTACTGAATAGTACCAAGGTAACGTTCCAGTAAAAGGCCAGGTGTTTGTAAATGGCATCTGTAGGGAAATTGGTGATGGTTAGCGATAATTGAGTATCAGCGCCAACCGGCAGCAAGCGAAAGTCAATAACCGAACAGTTTTCCGTTATAAATGGCAGGCGCGATAATGAGCTCAGGTGTTCGTAGCAAAACCTGTGTTCTACATCAAAAGCTATTATGGTGCCGTAGTTGTCGAAGGGTGTCTTGTATAATTGTCCACGTATATTTATGGAGCCACCAACCTGCCAATCGGAAATAATATCGATGACCGCTTCTGACATCCACACCTTCATATCAGCAGGATTCGTAAGCTTTTGCCACACGCGGGCAACAGGTACCGCTACAATCACCGTCTTTTCAAAAATCAAATTTTGCGTTTCGTTCTCTGGCATTCATTTCCTATTTGGAGTACTGCATAATTTCGTTTAATCAGGCAAATCCTGTTTTTCTGAAGTCGTCCAATGCCTCAGCGACATTGTACCCATTCTTTTTGAGTAACGCCTTACTTTTGGCTACCGTAAGCCCTGTTTTTTCAGCAACTATTCTTATGCCGCGATCCATGAGTTTTGCATTGCTAAGCTTCATGTGCACCATTTTGTTGCCTTCCACCCTGCCTATGTTAATCATGGCTGCAGTGGTTACCATATTCAACACCATCTTTTGCGCCGTTCCTGCTTTCATGCGCGTACTGCCGGTAACAAACTCCGGGCCCACAGGCACTTCCACAGGATAGTTAGCAGCGCTTGCTATTGCACTATTTGAATTGCACACAATGCAACCCGTTTTAATATTCATTTCGCGGCATTTTTTAAGAGCATGCAACACATAGGGTGTGCGGCCACTGGCGGAAATACCTATAACGATGTCGTTTTCATTTACGTTGTGGAATTGAAGATCTTTAAATCCTTGTTGCACATCATCTTCAGCACCTTCAACCGCCCTGCGAATGGCGGTATCGCCACCGGCTATTATACCAACTACCATTTCATGCGGCGTACCAAAAGTAGGCGGACATTCACTGGCATCGAGCACACCCAGCCTGCCACTGGTGCCTGCACCCATATAAAACAATCTGCCACCATGATTGAAGGTTGTCACCACAGCAGCAACAAGAGCGGCAATTTGCGGCAGTGCGTTTTCAATGGCGAGGGCTACCTTTTTATCTTCTGCATTAATATGTTGCACAAGTTCTCCAATATTCATTTTCTCCAGGTCATCATATCCGGAATCTCCTTCCGTTGATAAATTCTTAACCATTCCTATGCATTTTTCGGTAAATCACTTTAAAAAATACTGAAAGTCCCTATCTGAAACAATACTGGAAGTTACCACAATAGTTTTAACGACGCTGCACGATTCGGCAAATTTTTAATACTTTTCCAAGGCAGGCCGCGTAACGGTAGCTGCGTTATAGATAATGAAAGCTTACAAGCTGCTATCGACTATAACAAATAACCCGCAGAGCAGCAGGCCGGAGTGCAACTAAAAAATCATTTTTTCGTTCCCTTATAATGTGTTTACTTTAACGCTGTTCTATAAACGACATTTACCTTGAATTATACCGAAGAACAAATTTTAGCCCTGGCGCCCGATGATGCGTCGAAAAAATCGGGAAAAGGATTAGCAGGGGCTGCCAACTGGGTGAGCTTTGGTGCCAACAGCGATGCTATTTGGGGCGAATGCCAGGGTAGCGGCAGCAAGCCCTACCAAACGCAGGTTGATCTAAATAATATAGCATTTAAATGCTCCTGCCCTAGTCGCAAATTCCCCTGCAAGCATGGGCTTGGCCTTATGCTTTTCTATAGTAAAGATCAAAATCATTTTTCGGGCAAAGAAATACCTGCATGGGTAAGTGAGTGGCTTGGCAAACGAACAGAGAAAGCCGAGAAGATAGAAGAAAAAGTCGCTAAACCGGTGGACGAAGTGGCGCAAGCCAAAAGGCAGCAGGCACGGGTAAGCAAAGTAAAAGATGGTATTGAAGAGCTTTTGCTGTGGATAAAGGATATCATCAGGAATGGCGCAATGCATATACCTGAAAAACCATACGCCTTCTGGAACGGCATGGCCAAACGAATGGTAGATGCACAGGCACCCGGCCTGGCAACTATGGTCAATGGCCTGGGGGAAATACCCTATTTTAAAGAAGGGTGGCAGCATATTTTCCTGGACAGATTGTTGGCCATATACCTGCTGATAGAAGGGTACAGAAATATTGAAACGCTAGAGCCAGCCATGCAAGCGGAGATACGCGCCCTAATTGGCTTTACACAAAGCCAGAGTGAACTAAAGGCCCAAACAGGCATAAAAGATAACTGGTGCGTGATAGCCCGGCAAGTAACAGAAGAAGAAAGGCTGATCGTAGAAAAATTCTGGCTATATGGCACCCAATCGCAGCAATATGCTTTGATACTGCAATTTACAGTGAACAGCCAGGCACGCGAACTGGCGCTACTACCCGGTTCTGTAATAGAAGCGGAACTCGTATTCTACAACGCCGACCTACCCTTGCGCGCCTTATTAAAAGAACAAACCGCAACCCGGCAGAGCACAGCGCTTGCAGGCCACACCAACTGGGAGGCTGTTATAGAAGCGCAGGTAAAATGGAATGAGCGCAACCCCTTTATTACGGAGCTACCGTTTGTAGTAAACCTGCTAAGACCCGTTAACCACAACGAGCAATGGTGGCTGCAAGACACCGATAATAATATGATGCAAATGGTGCAACCTACCGGGCTTTATGAATTGCTGGCTTTGTGTGGCGGGCAACATTTGCCAATGGTAGTTTTAGGTAAAGAACACAAGTATCAGCCTGTGGGCGTTTGGTATAACAATGAATACAAAGCAGTATAATGGAGTTTTGGAATAATATAGTAAATACAGCATTGCTAGGCACCGATAAAAAGCAGTTGCGTGCTGATGAATTAATACCAGACGTAGCGGCGGCTATTGCTGCGATTACAGATGCTCGGCAACTGGATAAGGAAGAGCAATTCTTGGCCGTGGCGGCTGTTGCTTTTAACTACAGGCAATGCGGCGTTATGCCCTATAATAATGAGGCCGCGACTACTACAGTCGCGACAGCCGAAACCCTACCCTATTGCAGTAAAGTAGCGACAAAACTGTTACGCGAGATACTTGAGGAAGATGCACGGGAATTACTGAACCTTTGGTTGCGGCTTTGTACAAAAAAAGGGCTCATTGTGTCGCCGGAAATAATTCCTACGCTGCTGAATAAGGGAGCTGAAAACAAAAAGATAAGAAATTTAATAGTGCAATGCGGCGGGCAACGCAGTATATGGTTAAGCGACTTCAACAATAAATGGAAGTATGTAAAAGCCGCTGCTGAAGCCATAAATAACCCTGCCGGAACGAAAAGCACCGACGAACAAGACCTGACAGCAATGTGGGAAACAGGCAACCCTGAAGAACGTAAAGAAGCCTTACAGCTAGCGCGCGCAGCAGACCCTGCCAAGGCCCTAACCATGCTGATACAGACCTGGGCTACAGAAAATGTAAATACCAAGGTTGAACTGCTTCGATTCTTAGAACCTGGTATAAGTGAAGGAGACAAGGAATGGCTGGAAACACTGGTGACTGACAAAAGCCAGAAAGTAAAAGAGGGCGCATTAGCGTTGTTGAAACTGATTGGCACATCGGCTGTAATGCAGCGCTACCAGCAAATAGTGCAACCCATAGTGCAGCTTAAAACTGAAAAAATACTTTTAGGCCTGAGCAAGAAAACAACATTGCAAATAGCACTACCGGCGCAGTTTGATGAGGATATTTTTAAGACCGGCATAGAAAAATACAGCGATAAGAACTTTACGGAACATGAATTTACACTACTGCAATTAATTGCTGCCGTTCCACCTTCATTTTGGGAAACACAGTTGAACACTACACCACAAGAAATAATTACCTACTTCAACAAAGAGGAAAACAGTAAAAAATATCTGCCAGCGTTATTAAAGGCAGCCATTAAATTTAAGGATACCAAATGGGCCATTGAATTTACCAAACCAGGAATGCCTTTTGACCCAGCCGCCTTACCATTACTGCCGCAAACAATTCAGGACGAAGTAATGGTATCCCATTTAGCTGCCGATAAAGTAATACCTTACGCTGTGCTCCTTTCAAAAGAATGGAGTGTGCCCCTCGCCCGTATGATATTGAAGGAAGCAGCTATGCTGCCCTATAATTATAACAAGCCATTTTTCAAAGACAATATAACACGCATACCCTTCGCAATACTGGAGGAGCTGGCAGCAATGCCTACAAACGGCAACTATCAAAAAAACCTTTGGGGGAGCCACGTCACCTACATCAATAAAATATACAACCTCAAACAAAATATACTAAACGCATTCGCATAAACATTAAAATATGGCAACAATATTACGTCAACACGCGGAACAACTATTTGCTCATGAGCTGGAGGAATTAACAAAAAGTGATTCTGAAAAGCGCCCTGCCAACTGGAAACTATCTCCGCAGGCTGTAGTTACTTACCTGGTAGGTGGCACATTGAAAAATGGCTTTGAAGTAAGCCCCAAATATATTGGCAACAGGCGGCTTATGGAAATAGCGGTGGCAACCCTTACTACCGACCGGGGCCTACTATTGTACGGACTGCCCGGCACTGCAAAAAGCTGGGTGAGCGAGCATCTGGCAGCAGCCATCAGTGGTGATTCCACGATGGTAATTCAGGGTACGGCTGGCACCAGCGAAGAGTCTATACGATATGGGTGGAACTATGCCCGCCTTATAGCGGAAGGGCCATCATCGAAAGCATTGGTGGAAACACCCGTTATGCGGGCTATGCAGGGCGGTAAAATTGCGCGTATTGAAGAACTGACCAGAATAGGTGCCGATGTGCAGGATACACTGATTACCATACTGTCAGAAAAATCGTTGCCGATACCTGAACTGAATACAGAAGTACAGGCCATTAAAGGCTTCAATATAATTGCCACTGCCAACAACAGGGATAAAGGTGTAAACGAACTTTCAAGCGCACTGAAGCGTCGTTTCAATACCGTAATATTACCGGTGCCTGAAACCATTGAAGAAGAGATAGATATAGTGCGCCGCCGGGTAGAAAGTTTTGAGAAAATAATGGAACTACCTGCCGAGCCGCCCGCTTTGCATGAGATAAGAAGAATAGTGACCATTTTCAGGGAATTGCGGAGCGGAGCGACAGCTGACGGCAAAACCAAGATAAAATCGCCAAGCGGCAGCCTGAGCACAGCCGAGGCCATAAGCGTTATGAATAACGGACTGGCCATGGCGGCTTATTTTGGCAATGGCCAGTTAACGGCGGCCGACCTTTCCGCAGGTATATTGGGCGCAATAGTTAAAGACCCTGTGCAGGATAAACTGGTGTGGCAGGAATACCTGGAGACCGTGGTAAAGACACGCGACGACTGGAAAGACATTTACAGAGCCTGCAGAGACCTTAACGCATGAACACACACATCCTCGGGATAAGGCATCACGGGCCGGGCTCCGCACGCAATGTGCGCGACTTTCTGGAAAACCTGAAGCCTGACCTTATACTGGTAGAGGGTCCACCCGATGCCGATAATATTTTACAGTGGATAACGCATGAAGAGCTGAAGCCGCCTGTTGCTATATTGCTTTATCAGAGCGATGACCCACAGCAGTCGGTATTTTACCCATTCGCTGAATTTTCACCGGAATGGCAGGCGATATTATATGCCAAGCGCAACAATATACACGTCCGTTTTATGGACCTGCCAGCCGCGCATAGCTTCGCTTTGCGAAAAGAAGAAATTGAAAAAGCTAAGGCTGCACAACAGGAACAAGAAGACAGTGCGACCGAAGAACCAACCCATGAAAGCGAGATAACACTTGAAGGCGAAGCAGCTAATGAGCCTGCGACCGGGGAAATTTCGCCGATTGTTTACAGAGACCCGATAAGATACCTGGCAGAGGCCGCTGGCTATAGTGATGGTGAAAAATGGTGGGAGACCTTCTTTGAGCACCGGCACAATAACGAAGCTATATTTGAAGCGGTAGCCGAGGCCATGCAAAGCCTCCGGGATAACTTGCCGGAGCGAGAGGACAGGCACGAGATGCTGCGCGAAGCCTATATGCGTAAAAGCATTCGCCAGGCTGAAAAAGAAATGTTCAGCGAGGTGGCTGTTATTTGCGGTGCATGGCATGTGCCTGCACTTAAAAACATGCCGAAGCAGAAGGAAGATAACGACCTTTTAAAAGGCTTGCCCAAAGTAAAAGTAGAATCGACATGGGTGCCGTGGACCTATAGCAGGCTGAGCTACTTCAGTGGCTATGGCGCGGGTATTGGGTCACCCGGCTGGTATCATCATGTCTGGAACTATCCTGGCGACGACGGCACCCGTTGGATGGCAGGAATTGCCAAGCTTTTCAGGGAACAAAATATTGACACCTCGGTAGCGCATGTTATAGATGCTGTCCGGCTTGCCAACGCACTCGCCTCCATGCGCGGAATGCCCAAGGCCGGTCTGGAAGAACTGAACGAAGCTACCCGAAGTGTGCTTTGCATGGGTGAAGACATACTGTTGCAGTTGATACAGGATGAACTGATAGTAAGCAACCGCATAGGTAAGGTGCCGGAAGATATCCCCAAGCCGCCCTTGCAGCTTGATATTGAAAAACACCAGAAAAAACTAAGACTGCCCGCTACTGCCGACTTTAAAGATTACCAGTTAGACCTTAGAAAAGATACCGACCTGGACCGCAGCATTTTCCTTAACCGGCTACTGCTGTTGGGCATACACTGGGGCACGAAGTTATCATCCGCCAGTAAGGGAACATTTAAAGAAGGGTGGCGCCTGCAATGGGACCCCGCCTATTCCGTTGATATTATTGAAAAAGGCAGTTGGGGTAATTCGGTTGAAGAAGCGACAACGCAATATGTACTGAAGCAGGCCCGAGCATCCGATTCCTTGCAGGTATTGACCGGGCTGATGGAGATGGCAATATGGGCCGAACTGCCGGGAGTTATTGATGTGATCATTAGCGGCATCGGCAATATGGCGGCATCGAGTGGCGACGTGCTGCAGTTGATGGAAGTACTACCTCAACTGGTAAATGTGGGGCGTTATGGTAATGTGCGTAAAACAGATACATCGGTGGTGCTGCATATCGCGTACAGCATGATAACCCGCATCTGCATAGCACTGCCGCCTGCCTGCACCGGAGTTAACGATGAGGCTGCGGAGCAATTGGTTATACTCATTGATAAAATGAATGATGCCATTAAATTGCTGCAAGACAATGCTACCCAACAGGAATGGCAAACAGCACTCAACACAATTGCCAGTAATGAAGCTGCAACTGCCATTATTTCGGGCTATGCTACCCGGTTGTTATACGACCACCGGCAACTTACCGGCGATGAACTGGCTGACAAATTCACCTTTGCGCTATCCGTTGGCAATACGCACAGCACCATAGCATCATGGCTGGAAGGTTTTTTAAAAGGCAGTGGCACCATTCTGTTACTCGATGAAGCTTTATGGGGCATGGTAGCCACCTGGGTATCGTCAATCGACCAGCCGACCTTTGATATTTTATTGCCGTTGCTGCGGCGCACCTTTGCCAACTTCAGCAATACGGAACGCCGGAAGCTAGGCGAAAAAGTAAAGAGCGGCAGTGCAGGGACAGGCGCAACATACGCCATTACCCGCCACGACAATTTTAACCACGAAAAGGCAAAAAGAGGCTTGCTGGTGATAACAAAATTATTGGGCGTAAAACTTGGATCAGCATGAACTCAGAAGATAATTTACGTAAGTGGCGCATGATACTTGGCGGGCAGCAAAACGACGGCACCGGCTATTCGTTAGATAAGCTGGATTCGCAAATTGACAAGACGCTTGAAGCCCTTTATGACAATGATAAAAAAGGTGGCCTGGGGCCCTCATCTCCCAACGTGAGCCGGTGGCTGGGGGATATCCGCACATTCTTCCCTACCAGTGTGGTGCAACTGATGCAGCAAGATGCACTCAAGCGCCTCAACCTTACCCAGATGCTGCTAGAAAAAGAAACACTGGAAACCATTGAAGCAGATGTGCACCTGGTAGCAACGCTGATGACGCTGAGCAAGGTAATACCCGATAAAACTAAAGACACCGCCAGGCAAGTTGTAAAAAAGGTGGTAGATGACCTGCTCAAAAAGCTGGCCCAACCTATGACCACGGCTATAACCGGCAGCCTTAACCGAAGTGCGCGCAATTTACGCCCGCGGCACAACGAAATAAACTGGCATACCACTATACTTAAAAACCTGAAACACTATCAGCCCCAATACAAAACAATTGTACCGGAAACGCGGGTAGGTTTTGGCAAAAAAAGGAGTTCGTTGCGGGATATAGTGCTCTGCCTTGACCAAAGCGGCTCCATGGGCGATTCGGTCGTGTATTCGGGCATCTTTGGGTCTGTAATGGCGTCTGTACCAGCGGTTACTACTAAAATGATCGTGTTCGATACAGCGGTAGCCGACCTTACAGAAGACCTGGAAGACCCTGTAGATCTGCTTTTTGGTGTACAGTTGGGAGGCGGCACCGATATACACGCGGCACTTACCTATTGTAAGCAGGTAATAACCCGGCCCACTGAAACCATAATGCTGCTTATAACCGACCTGTATGAAGGGGGCAGCCCCATTGGTATGCGCAATAAGGCGAAAGAAATTGTAGCATCGGGTGTGCAGTTAATTGTATTACTGGCCCTAAACGATTCCGGTTCACCATCATACGATCACGAGAACGCACAATTCTTTGCAGACCTTGGTGTACCTGTTTTTGCCTGTACGACCGATAAATTTCCCGACCTTATGGCGCATGCCATAAGTAAGCAAGATATTAACATGTGGGCGGCAAGGGAGGATATTATAATCAGGAAGTAACTACATTCGCAGTCTACCAATAAAGATGAATAGCATTTTGATGAGAACTGACCACTTCAAATACACAGATAAAGGCCCACGGCGTAATAACCAGGATAGCATAGCCGCTATCGACCTGCCAAACCTGCTTTTCGCATGTGTGGCGGATGGTGTAGGCGGAGCCCCGTGTGGTGATGTGGCTTCAACAGAGAGCATCAACTCATTTGTTGAGCATCTTACCGGTGGCAATGAAGATCTTGCTGCATTAACTGAGCTCACTAATAAAAAACTTCGTTACGCACACAGCCTCATGCCCGAATGCAGAGGCATGTGCACCACTTTTACAGGCTGTACCGTAAAGGAGCATGTATTGCATTTTACACATGCCGGCGACAGCCGCTTACACATTATAAGGGGTAATGAAGTAAGCCAACTATCTGACAACCATACGGAAGTAGAATACATGTTCCGTACAGGGCAACTCAGTGAAGAAGAAGCTGCAACCTACCCGCGCCGTAATGTAATACTGAGCGGCCTGGGCATTTATGATGAGCCGATTATACAAACAGGTGACTTTGCACTGCAAGCGGGCGACCGCATTCTGCTGACTACCGATGGGGTTCATGAAACCGTTATCGGAGCCGAGTTTGCTTACCTATCGGAAAATTCAGCGAATGCCGCCGAATTTGGCAACCAGCTTATTGCCCTCTTGGCAACCAAAACGTTAACTGATAATGTTTCTTTTGTTGTAGTATTTGTGTTGTAACAGCCATTTACGGTTACTCCTTTTTGCCTTCCGCTATGAATTGTTCATCCAGCGGCCCCAGCTTTTGCAAGTGCGTGAGCACGGTATCGCGGCTTTCAAAAAAATAAGGGTGGTATTCTTTATCCCAATAGGCTTTATCATAATCGTACTTCCTTCGCATGAAAAAAGTATTGGGGTAAAACTTATTTACAATATCCTCGCCAACGTAGCTCGAAACCGAATCAAATCTTATTTCGCTGTATTCCGTCATATTATACGCCAGCGAACCGAAACCGCAAAAGAAAAAATCATTGGTGAATCTGTGCATCAGGTTTTTCAGGTACCATTTGCCATTAACCGGCATATACTCCGCGGTAAGGTCTGCATCAACAAAGCGGAAGAAGTATTTTTTTGATGGGTACACAATGTTTATCTGCGAAGCGGGCGAACCATAATCATATTGCGGATTAATGCGGGCATTGCGGGTATACTTCTTTATAGCAAAAGTGCCTCGCTCTATTACAACCGTTCCCCGCTCCGTTTCTTCACCCCAAAAAGTATTGTAGTCGTGGTAACCGCAGCCATGGTCCTCGCTGCTGAAATCGGGTCGGTAGTAGGTAACAATGTAATCGTCCGTCTTCTGGCTGGTATCAAAATTGAAACGATAACCTTCAAAGCGGGCGGGGTTCAGCGAACTTGGCAGCAGGTTAAATATGGGGTCTTCTTTTAAAACCTCGTCCATGCTGCTTTCCGTAAAATCATTTATTATAGGTATAGCTTTGCTACGGCGTATCTGCTTCACCGTATAGGCGTTATTATGTACTATTTGCTTGCCTTTCATTGTCAGTTTAAACATAACCGCTATTTGCGCTTCTGTAAAATTCAGGAACAGTCCGTTTACTTTTTCATAATCGCGATAGAAGGCGAAAGCAAAATGGCTGCGGGTATCAAAATTTTCAGGTATCCGGGCAATCGCTTTTTCCAACACCTGCCGGGCCGAAAGTCCCCTGAAAACAAATTCGGTTAGCGGATTAGCTAACACATCAATAAAAACACGTTCGGTGCCGCTATAGGCGGGCGTAACAACAACAGTGCCCTTACAGGTCACCGAGCTGATGTTTAGTGTGAGCTTCTTTATGCTGTGCGATACTTCAAAACTAAACCGGCCGGCGGAATCGGTAAAGGTCTGGTATTTTGTTTCTTTCAATTCTACCCGTGCAAATTGCAAAGGTTTGGCATCGGCAGTATTCAGTAATAGTCCGTTGAAAACCTGCTGAGCGCAGGCAGGAGACATAGCGCACAGTGTGATGAGCCAAAACAGCTGGAGCCGTCTTTTTATGGCAAAGTGGTTATAATGGCAAAAAAAAAGTTCCAAAAGTGGTGGTTTTAAAATGTATATGTTCAGCCAAGCTACTTTAAATAAGACGATAATTGGGCGTACAATCTTGGGGGCCTGCAATTATCGGGAGGGCAACCGTTATCAATTTATCCCCAATTTATACCACTGCGTTTGTGCGAATGGGGAATTTATTCGGGCAACATTTAAACATCTCATCATTTTGGTTTACTTTTCGTGAAAATATTGCTGCAATGGTAACAAATCTAAGCCTTTCACATTCTTTGATAACTGAATGGGTGTGCGAACTGAGAGACATAGATGTGCAAAAAGATAGTATGCGTTTCCGCCGCAACCTGGAGCGCATTGGGGAAGTTACGGCTTATGAAATAAGCAAAACACTACCCTTCAAATATATTGATACCCCCACGCAAATGGGCGAGGCTACCTGTGCTGTTTTAGATAAGCAGCCAGTACTGGCCACCATATTAAGGGCCGGAGTGCCGTTATACCAGGGTCTACTTAATTATTTCGATAAGGCTGACAGCGCCTTTATTGGTGCCTACCGCAAGCATAATAACCGCGACGAATCATTTGAAATAAACCAGCAATATATTACTAGCCCGGAATTGGAAGGCCGTCCGTTAATAATTGCAGACCCGATGCTTGCCACAGGTGCTTCATTAATTGAAGCCATAACCGCGCTTTGCGATTATGACCAACCTTCGCAAATACATGTGGTTACAGCCATTGCCTGCACCGTTGGTATTGAAGCGTTGGTGCGCCGATTTCCTGATGCACATATATGGGCTGCGGCGATAGATGATGAACTTACCGGTAAAGGTTACATAGTTCCGGGGCTTGGCGATGCGGGAGATTTGGCTTTTGGTAAAAAAAGGCAATCTTAACCCAACTTATTTATTTAATAGTATGTCTTAATAGTTAGTCTTTTAGTTAAAGAAAATTCTGTAAGTTGCAGCATTATATCTAAAATACGTTAAATTTACCTACTATATAGCATGAAAAAGGGGTGTTCTCACCCAGTGATCATTTTTGTAAATTTTATATCGAACTCTGATTTTCAATTAGATACAAACGAATTCGCATGAAAAAGTCTTTACTTGGATTAGGAGCATCGTTATTACTGGCAGCATCCGGCTATGCTCAAGATGTGCATTTTACCCAGTATTTTACGTCTCCTCTTACCCTCAATCCGGCCCAAACAGGTTTAGTACCTGATGATTTTCGTTTTGCTGCCAACTACCGTTCACAGTGGTCATCAGTTTCTAATCACCCCTATACTACTGCTACCATTTCTTACGATATGGCCATCCTGAAAGGAAAATTACCTGAAGGTGATGCATTGGGCTTAGGTGTTGTGGGTCTGTACGATAAATCGGGCTCCGGCGGGTTACAGAATATCACTATGGGTGGTTCTATCGCATACCATAAAGCCTTTGGCCGCGATAAGCGGCAGCACTTTTCGCTGGGCGTTCAGGGATTTTTAGTTCAGAAAAACCTGAATTTTGCAGCAATGACCTTTGAAGATCAATACCCTACGCCTTCAGCCAACCCTGCCAATAACATGACAGGAGAAGTATTTACCAATGCAGACCTTACCTACCCGGATTTTAATGTAGGCGCAATGTGGACCGGTAAAATTGGCGAACATACCACTACTTACATGGGGCTTTCTTACTACCACCTTACACAACCTGTTGAAACGTTCCTGAACGATCAACATCAGATACATGCCCGCACTACGGCATACCTCGGCGGTAGTTTCGACCTGAATGATAAAACTGTGCTGTATGCAAGTGGCCTTTACCAGACCCAGGCAAGTGCTACAGAAGTACTGGTTGGTGCGTCCATTGGTTTTGTAATGAACGAGGGTCATGATCTTGATTATCAGCGCAATACTATTTTCTATCTTGGTGGCTGGTATCGTTATCAGGATGCCATTGCACCGTATGTGGCTATTGAATGGTCAAAAATGCGCATTGGTCTGAGCTATGATATCAACTCTTCTAAATTCAACCCGGCAACAAATGGTAATGGCGCATACGAGCTTTCTGCCATTTTCTTTGGCCGCATTAACAGGAACGAGAGAATGCCAACTTACAACTGGTCTTGCCCTAAACTGTACTAAAATAATTATAATGCATAATGAAGATCCGGGAGCGAAAGCACCGGATTTTTTATTGTATACGTTACAAATGTTAGCGATATCATAAAGCAACAAGGTATTATGAAGCCATACCCAACTAAAAGATTTTTAGGTATGTCTTGTCTATAATGAATATTTAGCTTAATTTGCTTCTGAATTGACCTTTCGCAATAAAATCCATACAATGAGAAAATCATTACTAGGGTTAGGTGTGTCTATAATGCTTGCAGGTTCTGCACTGGCTCAGGATGTTCACTTTTCCCAATACTTTACATCACCGCTTACCTTAAACCCTGCATTAACAGGGCTTGTACCTGACGATCTGCGTTTTGCAACTAACTTCCGTACACAGTGGGCTTCGGTATCGAGCAACCCATATGTTACCGGTACGGTTTCTTACGATATGGCAATGCTGAAGGGTAAACTGGCTGAAGGCGATGCTTTGGGTATCGGCATGATGCTGCTTTATGACAAATCGGGTTCGGGTGGCCTTACCAATACTACAGCGGCCCTATCTCTAGCTTACCATAAAGGTTTCGGCAGGGAAAAGCTACAGCATATTTCTATCGGTGTGCAGGGTTATCTGGTTCAAAAGCATCTTGATTTTGCAGCTTTGCATTTTGAAGATGAGTTTGACGGCGCTACGGGCAAAACCACCTACCCTACCAAGGAAATTTTCAATAATGCCGATCTTTCTTACCCTGACTTCAACGTGGGTATTATGTATACCGGCCAGCTGAGCGAGCATGCTACAGCCTATGCAGGTCTTTCCTACTACCACCTTACACAGCCAGTTGAAAGCTTCCTGAACGATAACCACCAAATACATGCCCGTACTACAGGTTATCTTGGTGGCTCGTTTGATTTGAACGAAAATACCGTGCTTTATGCAAGTGGTTTGTACCAGACACAAGCTGCCGCAACTGAGTTTGTTGTTGGTGCTGCGGTTGGTTTCATTATGAATCCGGGTCACGATATGGACTACCAAAAGAACACTGTTCTTTACTTAGGTAGCTGGTATCGTAACAACGATGCACTGGCACCGTATGTAGCCATTGAATGGTCAAAAATGCGTATCGGTTTAAGTTATGACGTAAACGTTTCCACCTTTACCCCTGCAACACGTGGTTTAGGTGCTTATGAAATATCATTGCTTTACTTTGGCCGCATAAACAAGCACGAAAGAATGCCAAATTACAACTGGTCTTGCCCTAAGCTTTACTAGTAATTAGTATAAATATTTTCGAACGTCCTGCAATTTGCGGGACGTTTTTTTGTGGAATATAGCAGGCGCGATGATCAGCGGACTAAACACAAAATTGGCATAATTATTGCTGCCAATGATATGTATTACACCATCTTAGACATCAAAATCCGCACGGTTACGATTGTTGTGTACCCACTGGCACAAGGTTTCATTTAATTGGTTATCGGCTACAAACATTTTGCACCTACCGGCGCAATGACATAATTTTAGTACCGGATTTCGAAGTCTGCCAAATGGTATATCTATGCACACCCTTATAAACCTATCTGCTAATGTTGACAAAAAATCAAAACCCGATAAGAGTTATTATTTTGACTCTGGCAATTTTCTCCTGTCTAATTTCAATGCCCTCTTGTGTAGGTCTTAAATGTTTTGACCCGGAATTTAACAGCCTGACATTATATGATTATGAACTGAGGAATGAGACCTCCGTTACAATTGCGAAATACAAGAATGCTACAGAATTTATAGACTCGAATAACTTTATTCTCGACACTTTACATTTCATCAGAAATATCAATTATACCTTTAGTGAAGGTTACGAATATAAAGTACGCCTGTATCCGTCCGGCAAAGTTTACACCATAAAGAACATCACCATTACCACAGACGAACACGGCCAGGGAGGCATAGGAGAACATAAAAAGTGCGTTAACGGATTTTCATATTACATCAATGACTCACTCATAACCCAAAAAGTGCAAACCGGAATTAGCTCCAACACCTCCGATTCAAAAAATAAAACGATCACTTTGTAGTTGCGATACTGCAAGACATCCGTTCGCTGCTATCCTGACTTAAGCGATTGCTCTCCTACTCAAATATAAAGCAATATAATAGCTTACAGGAGAAATTTGAGATAAAGAGAAGGGATAGAGATAGCTATTCATCACCCCCCTTTTCCCTTACTCACATAAGCGTTTCCTCTTACACTAAACCTGTATGGCCTTAGTGCGTCCGCTGCCGCATAGGCAATCCCTACGCGGGTTGATGCAATAATATCGGCATCGGCGACTATTATACCGCGGTCTTCAATATGCAATTGGGGTGATAGTAATGAAAGACCTGTATGTGAGGTTTTAATACCCAGAGCCTCACTTAGTGCACCGGGACCCGCAGTTAGAGCAGGGCTCAATCTTGTTTTCCTTCTTCGGTGTAGCATGATATCAATACCCTCTAACGGCTCCACACCCCTAATCAATACTGCATGTGGCACGCCTTCCATATTAGTAACCACATTGAACAAATGATGAATGCCATAGCATAAGTAAACATAGGCCACACCGCCCTTATGGTACATTACTTTGGTGCGGGCAGTGTCGCGGCCACCAAAGGCATGCGATGCCCGGTCGTCAACGCCTGCATAGGCTTCCGTTTCCACTATCATTGCAGCGGTGAGGCCATCTTCAAACTCCGTTACCAGTACCTTACCCAAAAGAGCCCGGGCAATAGCAACTACATCTTCACCTTCATAAAATGATTCCGGCAGCTTCTTTCCCATCCCTTTAGTCATGCTATGCAATTTAAAACAGATAGCGATAATAAAGCGCACGGGTTGCATTTCTAGCAAAACTATAATTTTAGCGTACCTTCATTGTTAATTAACGCAGCATACTTTGAGTAATCCTAATAAGAAATCGGTTATCTATATGATACCCCTGCCCATAGCAGAGGGCGCCTTACAAACCTTATCGCCACAGGTGGCAGAATACACGGGTGTCATTACCCATTATTTTGCCGAAGACCTGCGGACCGCCCGCAGGTTCATTAAATCGCTGCACCCAACCATGGTGATAGAAACGCTTGAATTTTCGGAGATAGACAAGCATACCGGCTGCGACCTTAATCTCTTCCGAAAATGGGTAAAGGAAGGCCATACCATTGGTATTATGAGCGATTGCGGCTGCCCCGGAGTTGCCGACCCTGGCGTTGAGATAACTTCCATGGCGCACAATATGGGCGTAAAGGTTGTACCGCTTACCGGGCCTAGTTCGCTATTACTCGCGCTAATGGCATCGGGCCTTAACGGGCAAAGCTTTGCTTTTAACGGATACCTGCCCGTTAAAGAACCCAGGAGAAGTGAGCGCATTAAGGAACTGGAATCTATATCGGCCAAAGAAAAGCAAACGCAGCTTTTTATTGAAACGCCTTACCGTAATAATATAATGCTGAATGAAATACTGAAGCATTGCAAGACGTATACCAAGTTGTGTATAGCACAAAATATTTCGGCACCTGATGAGTTTATCAAAACGAAAAGTATTGCTGAATGGAAGAAAGAAGTTCCACATTTGGCAAAGCTGCCGGTGGTGTTTTTGATACTGGCATTTTAGGGCTATCCGGTTGCTGATTTTTAAACGCAAAGTACGCAGAGGAAAAGCAAAGTGGCGCAAAGTCCGTCTTACGCGAAAGTGACTTCAAAACGTGTTTTTCATTTATTCCGCTGCAACTTCCAAATAAAATTGGCAAAGCTGCCGGTGGTGTTTTTGATACTGGCATTTTAGGGTTATCCGGTTGCTGATTTTTAAACGCAAAGTACGCAGAGGAAAAGCAAAGTGGCGCAAAGTCCGTCTTACGCGAAAGTGACTTCAAAACGTGTTTTTCATTTATTCCACTGCAACTTCCAAATAAAATTGGCAAAACTGCCGGTGGTGTTTTTAATACTGGCATGTTAGGGCTGTCCGGTTGCTGATTTTTAAACGCAAAGTACGCAGAGGAAAAGCAAAGTGGCGCAAAGTCCGTCTTCCGTGAAAGTGACTTCAAAAGGTGTTTTTCATTTATTCCGCTGCAACTTCCAAATAAAATTGGCAAAACTGCTGGAGGCGTTTTAAATACTGGCATTTTAGGGCGATCCGGTTGCTGATTTTTAAACGCAAAGTACGCAGAGGAAAAGCAAAGTGGCGCAAAGTCCGTCTTATGTGAAAGTGATTTTGTGCATTTCATTTATTGACGAGCAATTACTAAAATTAAAAAAAGCATTGGCTATACTTTATGTACTGGCCAATGCTCCAATAAAACAATATATCTCTCCTTCTATTGCTTTACTATCCTTTTAATGAAACCTGATCCGTTTTGCTTGTCGGTAACTTCAATAAAGTATACGCCGTAAGCTAATTGGCTCATGTCTATTTTCGCTGTTGCAGTTATGGTATGGGTTTGTAAAATAGCACCTGTAACATTATAGACCACTACAGTATAAGTGCTGTTGTCAGTAAGTTGCACAGTAAGTATATCGGTTACAGGTACGGGGAACAAGGATACGTTAGCTTCTATTTTGGCTATATCGCTTGCTGATGCTGGTGGTGGCGTATAGGTTGTAGTGCCTGAAGGTACTGTTTCGTGGCCACCCGTTGGGCCGGCGTTTGAACTGATAATAACGCCATAAAACGTAGGGCCAACGAAGTAGGGATAGTATGGTTTGAGGCTTGCATCAACTGTTGTAAAGTAGGCATAAGTACCGCCCGGATATTCCGGGGTCTTGCACATACGACCGTTATGGGCATCAAGGTCGCCTGCGCCGGTTGTGTATTGCCAGTCTTCAATGTAACAGCCAATGGGGTATGTGGTGCTTACAGCAGGGCCACTGGTGCGGGTTGTGTACGATTTTGTTGTATAACTTGATGTAATCCTTTTAATACCGCCTGTGCCATCGGCATTCTTGTAGCCATACGGGCCGTATACTGGGTAACCATCCCATGCATAGCCAACAATAGGCGAGTGCTGTGTGCTATCCCAGCCGTGCAATTTTAAATTATCGAAGTGGTGGTGATACATATTGGTAGGCGTGCTGTGGCCATTGCTGACATCCATATCTACACCCTCAAAATAGTAAGCGAGCTGGTTCCACACATTGGCATTCATATACGAGCGCGCATCGCCGGGATGGAAGAAAACAGAGCCATCGAGCATAAGGCCCTGCTGCCCACCCATTACACCTGTTGGCGTAGTTGCGACAGTTGGTATGCGCGGAATTACCCAGGTAGCATTCAGGTCAACTGCATTGTTTACACTGGCACCATCAACGTAATAATTCGGTACGCCGCTGGTCTTTACATAAACGTTCGCCGTATTGTAGTATACGGCCTCCACATCGGTTAATATACTGTGGTACATATTACCGGTAGTATTGAACCACCAGTTGATGATCATCGGGTCGGTAGTTTGTGCGTTGCCAGCCTGTGAGGCTATTAACAGGAGTCCGCACAGTAATTTTTTTAGCTTCATATTTATGTGTTTTTTGGGGTTTGATGATACATTCAAGCTTATAAGAATCCCTGTCGCAATCGGGCAAACCGACTACAAAGCACCTTTGCTAATTGATATTCAGAGATTTAGAAAAGAGATTACGGTTTGCTTTTAAAAAGCTAACCACCTGCAATTGTTTAGACGAGCACTTGAATAAAAACCTTCGCGGCAATTAAAATTATTTTTTCGGGTAGCCTAATGCGGGGTTAAATAAAAACTCCTTATCAGAGAGGGTAAGCAAAAAAGCAATAAGATCTACCTTTTCATTAGGCGTAAGGTAAATACCCTTGCGTAGCAACGGATTTAATGTGGGCGACTGCTGCACGCCCATGATGTAGTAGTTAATTACCTGGCTTAGATTTTTGAACCTGCCATCATGCATATACGGGGCAGAAAACTCGATATTACGCAATGTGGGCACCTTGAATTTCAACGAATCGGCTGTGGCATGTGTTAGCTTCATGTAACCGAAGTCATTGAGTGTAGTATCGACCATCAAACCATTATTTTCAAATTTCTGGTTGGTAAATAACGGCTCGGTATGGCAGGCAGAACAGTGCTGCTGAAACAATTGGTAACCATTGGTTTCTTTACTGTTGAAAGTATCGGTGCCGCGCTTCACCTTATCGTATTTTGAGTTGGCGCTGATGAGTGTAAGCATGAACTGGCTGATCGATTTGAGCACATGCTCACCCGTAACTACAGAATCGCCAAAGGCATCGTAGAACTGCTTTCTGTAAGCTGCTGAAAGCTGCAGCTTTTGTACTACGTGGGTTATGTTCTCATCCATTTCCAAAACATTGGAAATAGGAGCCAGCGCCTGAACATCCAGGTGGTTTACTGCGCCATCCCACATAAAGCTTTTGCCCCACGCCAGGTTCATTAATGCAGGCGAATTGCGTATACCTATGCGCCCTGCTATGCCATGGCTCAACGGGTGATCAATGTGCGTAAAGGCGGTGTATTGCAGGTGGCAGCTATTGCAGGAAATGGTACTATCTTTGGAGAGGATAGGGTCGTAGAACAACTGCCGCCCGAGTTCTATTTTCTTTGCGGATAAGGGGTTCTTTTTAAAATCATACTCGGGCTTCGGCCAACCCTCCGGCACGGCCAATTCATACCTGTACTTTGCCCGGAAAGACAGCAAGCCAATGATGGCTACCAGAACCAATATTACACCACCCTTCCTCATTCCGTATAGGGCGCCATACATAGCGCCAATTTATGGGCGAGTGCAGTAGCAGCAGCGCCCGGTATCATGATAGAATTATTCGTAGCCAGATCAATACCCTGAAAAAACTTATCGAGAGCAACACCCAGCACCACCGGGCCAGCTGCTATTTTTATGCGCACCGGTGCCAGTGCCTTTGTTTGCTTACTGTAACCACCTAAATGAAATTGAAATTCATTATTGCGGGTCTTGCAGCGGTTGCTTCTACCTTCCAGCTTCAAATTAATATAACCACTCTGCCACGACCAATACATGCCCTTGGTAGGGTCAAGGTCGCCACCTAGTGCACCGGAAACATTGGTGGTGCTGTCAATGCCTAAATCGAAACCAACTTCATCATAATTTAACTGGCTACCCGCGGCAATCGTAAATTGCATAGCACTTGCGGCACTGGCATCCAGTAAATGAAAGCTATTGCTTTCAGCGAAAATTACCCCGCCGGCTTTATAAAACACGACGTTGGAAATGTAGCATTTAAACGTTTCCAGCATTATGCTGTCGCCATCCGTTAAATGGTAGTAAGTGTTGTCAAAATCAACAGGCTTGCCACTAAATGTAGGCACTATTTTAAATACTAGTTCCTGCTTGCTTTTGGCAAACAATGGCGCTGACAAGTATAAGCAAATAAAAAGTGCACTCAATTTCATGGTATTGTGGGCCTGCAAGTATGCAATCAATATTTAAACGATTTTCCTCATCGTTTCCTTCGGGTAGGGGCAAATTTACGTTGGTTATGCGAAAGCATGTATTGCGACTTATAACCCATAAAAAAACGGACCAAACTTTCGCCTGATCCGCTGCTTGTTTATTTTTAATTCTATTATTTCATTCCGGTACCAACACTCACCTTCATGGTAGATTTTGCAAGGTCGTTGATGATGTTTACTGTTTCCGCTATATAAATGTCTTTACTTACATTCTTTAACCAATCTTTGTTCTTGGTTATTGATGCACTATCAACATTTATACGGCTGTTATCGGCAGCGATGTTGCTCATGTTAAGGGTTACAGCTGTTTTTTGTATCTCTTCCATCTTCTTATTGAGCGCCTTCATTTCTTCCTGCTCTTTACGATATTGCTTTTCATTCAGTGCCACCGTATTGTTATCCATCCGCTTCTTCCTTACTTCACTATTCTGCTCTATCAGTTTGAAGATAGGATTAACGCCCACCCTACTCTTGCTCATTTGCGCAAGCTGAGGCACATTAGCAACCTTATTGGAAGCATTGATCTTTGCCGCAGGAATTTCATCGTAAGGTAAAGCAGATTTGTTTCTGCGTTCGCCCAAATCATCGTCGTCTACATAATCGTACTGGTCAGGTAACTGAATATCCGGCACTACGCCTTTTAGTTGTGTTGAGCCACCATTAACCCTGTAGAATTTCTCCATAGTCAGCTTCAACGCGCCAATGTTAGGGTCGGCACTGTCAACACCATTCATCAGCTGTATACGGGTCATTGGGTTCAGCATATCATCAAGCTGCACCATTTTTTGTACTGTACCCTTTCCGTAAGTTGGGGCACCAACAATGAGCGCACGCTTGTAGTCTTGCATAGCCGCTGCCAGTATCTCCGATGCCGAGGCACTGCCTTCATCGACCATTATGATGAACGGACCAGAATATATAGGGGTATCGCTAACGTGCGATGGCAAAACATTTACAGAAGCATTGCTGTTCTTCACCTGTACAACCGGGCCCTGGCCTACAAATATGCCTGACATTTCAACCACATCACCTAGTGAACCACCGCCATTGCCACGCAAATCGAGGATAATTCCGGTAACATTTTCCTTCTTCAATTTCAATACCTCTTCCATAATATCGGTTGCGCAACGGCGACCACTGGTATGGTTAAAGTCAGCATAGAATTCAGGCAAATGGATATAACCGATCTTACTGGTGCTGCTGGAATTAATGATGGCTGATTTTGCGAAAGTTTCTTCCAGCTTCACCACATCCCTTATTATCGGTACTACTTTAATAGTTCCGTCTTTCTTTTTAACCGTAAGGCGAACCTCTGTACCCTTTTCACCACGAATCAATTTTACAACATCGTCAATGGCGAAACCATTTACATCAACAGGGGTTTTTTCTCCTTGTGCAACGGCCATAATTTCATCTTCAGCTTTCAGGTCACCTTGTTTCCATGATGGGCTACCCGTTACTATTGCTGTTATAATAATTTTGCCATCGTCAAAGTTTTCTTTAAGCTGTGCACCTATGCCAAAAAAGCTACCACTCATCATGGTTTCAAATTTCGCCTTATCTACAGGTGGCAGGTACGATGTGTGCGGGTCCTGCGCTTCGGCAATGGCATTCATGAAGAAGGTAAAACGCTCATCATCTTTCAGGTCATGCAAGCTTTTAAATAGGCGCTGGTACGATTTCTTTACGTCCTCGCGGGCTTTCGCTTCCAGTTCTACATCGGTTTTGACTTTAAAAGATGTATCGGCTACTTTATCTTTTGCATCCTTACTATCGGCTAATTTTTCTGTCGATTTTTCAGCCAGCTTTTTATCCTGAATGTCCTTCATGTCAACGAATTTCTCCAGAGCCCTGAACTTGAGCACTTTTCTCCATTTTTCTGTCAGGCCCTGTTCGCCATCAGCATAGGTGTCTTTCTTTGAATCTAATTGCAAACGGTCGTTACCGCCTTCTTTAAAATCAAATGGCTTAGATAATAATTCAGGATAGAATTTTTCTGCGCGCTTAATGCTCCGTTGATATACAGCATCGAACGTATCGAAAAACTCCAGGGAACTACCCCTTATTTCATCGTCAATTTTAAACTCGTATGCAGAGAGTTTAGCCACATCCTGCTTACTGAAAAATATTTTCCCGCCGTCAAAAATGTCCATTACTTTATGGTATACCCTTGTAGAAAAAGTATCATCGATAGGGCGCGGGGAAAAGTGATCATGTTTTATGGCGGCCATCACAGTTTCCAATACCAGTTTGCGTTTTTCTTCTGATGATCGCGTTCCGGCTGCAGTATATTTAAATGAAAAAAAGGCAGCAAGCGCACCAATAACTAATAGCGGTATCAGAATTTTATTCTTCATGAATTTCAACATAGTCCTTTTACTTAATAATTTCTAAACAAATGTAGATTAAATGCTGTTAATAAATTCTTAATCAAAACTACATACGGGTTAAAAAAGAGGTGAATTTACAAACTTATAAGAGTAAACAACCGCTAACCTTATAACTGTTTGTATTTGTTATTTTTCTACGCTCCGTAATAATACCCCAATCTGTTAAAGTTGGTAAAGACAGCCCGCAATGTAGGAACAAATACCGCGCCAAAGCACTACAATTTGCCCGATGATAAAAACATTTTGAAAAACAATAACACGCCCAGCACCAATATTATCGCTGCCAGGGTACGCTGCATGTAAATGACGATGCGGGGCGTAAGCAGGCTCCTGATGCGCTCTGCAAGGGCTATTTTGAGGAAATCGATGCCCAGAATAAGGCCCAGGCATACCGCAAAAAGAATGAGCCGGTAACTGCCACTTTTGCCTGCTGTAGCCGTAACAGCGCCCAGCCAACTAAGTATAACACCGGGATTTATAGAATTGATGAGCCAACCACTGAACCAGATACGGAAATAATGCCCGCCGGTTATTATTATTGCTGTTTTACCCGGGCGTGTTGGCTTCATTTTTCTGGCTATACCGGCAATACCCATACCTATAAGCAAGGCACTGCCACCATAACCAATGTAAACACTGTACTTGTCCAGCTCCTGCAACCAGGATACCGCAAAATTGGCAATGGTAACGTACATGATATCGCTCACAGAAACCCCGAAAACAAAGGCAAGACCCGCTTTATAGTGGTGTTGCATGCTGTACCGGATAACAGCGAACAGGGTTGGCCCAACCGATACTGCCATAAAAAGGCCGATAAGAATGCCCTTCCATACCGCATCTAAAACTTCCGACTGCATATAGGGGCAAGATACACCAATTGGGCAGAAAGGCCCCTGCATTTATGTTAAGCTTACTAAAATAGCAACATCTGAATAAAAATTCACAACCAATCAATTTATCAATATATCCCTTATCTTTGCAGCCCAAAAAAAATTATTTTAATCATTATTTCGCATGAATTTACCCGGACAGACAAATTTCTATAAAGGAAAGGTACGTGACGTATATACCATAGAAGATAAGTATATGGTAATGGTGGTAAGTGACCGTATTTCAGCATTTGATGTGGTTTTGCCCCGACCTATTCCTTATAAAGGGCAGGTGCTAAACCAAATAGCCGCCCAATTTCTTGACGCGACAAAAGACATCGTTCCGAACTGGAAGATATCTACGCCGTTGCCTAACACCACTATTGGCTATAAGTGTGAGCCATACCCTGTGGAAATGGTAGTGAGGGGAAACCTGACCGGCCATGCATGGCGAACGTACAAAAGTGGCAAAAGAACGCTTTGCGGTGTGGAAATGCCGGATGGTATGAAGGAAAATGATTTCTTCAAACAACCGATACTTACACCAACCACCAAGGCACATATTGGCCATGATGAGGACATAAGCCGTGAAGAAATAATTAGCAGTGGCCTGATAAGCGAGCACGAATACGAGCAATTGGAAAAATACACACTTGCGCTGTTTGAACGTGGCCGTGAAATAGCCAAGGGCCGTGGGTTGATACTCGTAGATACCAAGTATGAATTCGGGAAAATAGGCGATACTATCTATCTGATAGATGAAATACACACACCGGACAGTTCCAGGTATTTCTATATGGAAGGTTATGAAGACCGCCAGAAAAACGGAGAGCAGCAAAAACAACTTTCAAAAGAGTTTGTTCGCGAATGGCTGATGGACAATGGCTTCCAGGGACAGGAAGGACAAGAGATACCTGAAGTTACCGACGAAATAGCTGGTCAGATATCAGAACGCTACATTGAGTTATTTGAAGTAGTGACGGGTAAAACCTTCATGAAAAATGACATGAATTTCAAAGAAATGGAAAGCAAGATAACTGAAGCACTCGCCGAAATAAGCGTACAGCAAACAGCATAAGCAGCAAAATATATTTATTGCATGAAGCGCACATCTCAAAGATGTGCGCTTTATTGTTTTAAGGCGTTTGTGCTATAGGTATACCCGCCCCATCACCCCTGACTTTTTTCGTGCCGAAAAAAGTCGGTCCCCTCTTTGGCAAGCTACCCCTTACCCAAATTTTGTATTCATAATGAGATAGGTTTCGGTTGCATCGTGTAATCTCCGGTAGCCAATCCATATTGCTTTAAGTCCGGGTGGTCCATCTGATTTTCTACCTAAATGA
>JBBRPD010000057.1:0-35605 GCA_038228575.1 Chitinophagales bacterium
CAAAACCGCTTCCGCAAGAACGAGAGTAACCAACGTCTCGGGAGACGCGATGCCTCGCGTCTCTACAACAAAATGATACACAAGAACGAGAGTAACCAACTGATTGTAGAGACGCGATGCCTCGCGTCTTTACGACAAATGAGCAAACACAAAATGGGGTTGTATCAAACCAGCTTCCGCAAGAACGAGAGTAACCAATGTCTCGGGAGACGCGAGGCATCGCGTCTCTACGACAAATGAGCAAACACAAAATGGGGTTGTATCGAAACCGATTCCGCAAGAACGAGAGTAACCAGCGCATTGTAGAGACGCGATGCCTCGCGTCTTTACGACAAATGAGCAAACATAAAATGGGTTTGTATCGAAACCGCTTCCGCAAGAACGAGAGTAACCAACGTCTCGGGAGACGCGAGGCATCGCGTCCCTACAACAAAATGATACACAAGAACGAGAGTAACCAGCGCATTGTAGAGACGCGATGCCTCGCGTCTTTACGACAAATGAGCAAACAAAAAATGGGGTTGTATCGAAACCGCTTCTGCAAGAACGAGAGTAACCAACGTCTCAGGAGACGCGAGGCACCGCATCTCTACAACAAAATGATATACAAGAAAACGTGGCTTGAATTGTTTTATGCGTATCAAAAAAACACCACCGCACCCCACCCTGAAATCGAAAACAAACATAAAGTTTGAAACAGCCTATATTTCTGCTACTTTTGTGAGGGATGTAGTCAAAATTAGTCCGCAGGGTTATGCACCGTTATTTTAGTTTAGCTCACAGCGTTATTGTACAAAAATTATCTGTTCTCCTTTTTGTTAGCTTTTCCCTTTCGGCGGGTAGTGTTACAGCCCAGCAGGGAAGTATCTGGAGCCTGCAACGTTGTGTGCAGTATGCTATTGACCACAATATTTCCATAAAGCAGGATTCGTTGAATGCGCGCCTCGCACGCTATACTGTTTTGCAAAGTCAGTTGTCTCAAATACCAAGCACCAGCGCGTCCGCATCTTATGGTAAAAACTTTGGCCGCTCCATTAACCCTACTACCAACCAGTTTGTTGAAGGCAGCTATAATGCGCTGAGCCTTTCTGCTACCGCCAATGCATTGCTTTTTGGCGGCCTGCAAACCCGCAATAACATTGCCCGGAACAAACTGAACCTACAGGCATCGATAGCCGACCTGGAACAACTCAAGGACAATGTTTCCCTAAGCGTTGCCAATGGTTTTTTAGTGGCACTGCTTGCACAGGAACAAATAAACATAAGCAAAAGCCAGGTAGAAGTGACCAAGGCACAACTAAGCCAAACCCGCGCCTTCGCAGATGCCGGCAGGTTGCCCGAACTTAATGTGGCGCAGCTGGAAAGCCAACTGGCAACCGATAGCTCCAACCTTATCAATTCCATCTCCTCTTTCAACTCTGCGATACTTGACCTTAAAGCCTTACTGAACCTTGATTTTGATGAGCCCTTTACCATACAGGTTCCCGATGCGGAAGTGGGCGGCCAATTGCTGGTTTCCAGCCTGCAACCAGCCGACATTTATGAAAAGGCACGCATGCACTTTGGCTCTATAAAAGGTAGCCAGTTAAGGGTTAGCGCGGCAGAAAAAAGTCTTGCAGCCGCAAAGGGTGGCATGTATCCCCAACTGAGTGCAGGCTACCAGGCAGGCACCAACTTCGCCAGCAACTACCAATCGTATAAATACAACCTTGACGGCACCTACAACCAGGTAGGTACGGCAGGTTTTACCGCCGATAGCCCCCTGCTATTTGTTTACCAGCCCAATGTTACTGCCGTGGGCACGACAGTACCTTTTAACACCCAATTTGATAATAACCTGCGCCATTTTGTGTATCTTAACCTCAACATCCCCATTTTCAGCGGATGGCAGGCCGGCTACAATGTGAAACAAGCTAAAATTAACCTCGCTTCGCAGCAACTGAACAAATACAATGCCGCACTTACACTGAAACAGGATGTGTACAAGGCCCACAACAATGCACTGAATTCCATACAGAAATACAGTGCCGCACGTAGGGCCTCAGAAGCGGCTAACAGGGCCTTTGAATTTGCAAAAAAACGGTACGACCTTGGCCTTACCAGCACGGTGGACCTGTTGGTAACACAAAGCAGCCAGTTCAATGCCGCATCGAACATGGTAATTGCAAAATATGACCTTATCTTTAAGCTGAAAGTGATAGATTATTATTTAGGTAAAGAAATAAAGCTGTAGTGTATGAATGATATGAAAGAAGTGTTACTGAGAGCCACTGCCGAGGCAGGGAAGATCATCCAATATTATTTTAACGGCACATTTAAAGTAAATAATAAAGAAGGCATCAATAACCTGGTAACAGAGGTTGACCAACTTTCAGAAGATAAAATAATTGAAATAATAAAAGCCAACTTTCCCGGACACAGCATTATAAGCGAGGAAGTGGGCGAATTGCTGCAACCATCAGACTACCAATGGATAATTGACCCTATTGACGGCACCGTAAACTTTGCCCACGGCATACCTATATGTTGTGTAAGCATAGCCCTTAAGTATAAAGAAGACCTGATGCTGGGCGCTGTATACAACCCGATGATGAACGAAATGTTCTTCGCTGAAAAAGGCAAGGGCGCAACGCTAAACGGGCTGCCAATATCGGTATCGCGGAAGACAGATTTCAAGAAAGCATGCCTGGTAACGGGCTTCCCATATAAGTGGCCGGAATCAGAGCAACACCCTATTAAAGTATTTGAACGCTTTATTATGGAGGGATTACCTATACGCCGCTTAGGTTCCGCAGCACTTGACCTTTGCTGGGTTGCCTGTGGCCGTTTTGATGGCTTCTGGGAATACAACCTCAGTTCGTGGGATGTGGCTGCGGGCTACCTTATTGTGCAGGAAGCTGGCGGCATCATTACGAATTTTGAAGGCTCTCCATACAACGTATTTGAGCGGGAAACACTTGCCACCAACGGGCATATACACAATGCCATGCTGGAAGCCATTAACCGCAGAAACGAAAATTAATTCGGCAAATTAAAAAACGTCATACCTGAATATATCCACCCTCTAGCATCTGCATTTGCAGTGTATTGACGATATACATAAGCCATGACCTATAAGTTACTTATTCTGATTTTTGCATTACTGGTTATTAAAGTAACCAGCTTTGCTCAATTTGCACCTGCCGAAGGGCGGGAAGTGCATTACCGTATCATTGAGTTTTCTTGCCCAAAGAGCAGCGCCGGTGCCGATGCCACTCTTGACATTGCAAAAGGCAACTACACATCGCAGGCGGATTTCGAAAAGAACATATCCATTCACCAGCGGTTTAAGGGCAATAAAATAATTGCAGAGGTGCCCGCTTTTGGCGCAGCTTATACATGGCGCATTTCAAGCGGTGGTATTAAGGCGTATTATGCGCTACACCATTTCACAACACTGTACAACCCCTTCCTGGATACCACGCAAAACAGGTTTCGCATTATTAATAACAACGGCCAGTACAATGATGCTTTTTTTATTGTTGATGGCACCCGTTGCATGTATAACAGTAAGGGTTTGCCGGTTTGGTACCTGCCCGATATTGATGGCTTTATTAATGTAAACACGCAGGTACGCGATATAAAAATTACACCACAAGGCACTATAACACTGCTGGCAGGTGAAAACGCGTTTGAAATAACCTATGACGGCAAGTTGCTATGGTACAAGCCCAGTACCCAGAAATTACGCGACCTGGAAATACCTGAAGCCCACCTGCATCACGAATTTACCCGCTTTAAAAACGGACACTACATGGTGCTGGGCAACGAAATATACTGGTTCAAGCTACCCACCCCTGAAGACGACCATTTTACCCGCATCAATAAGGCGGACATGTTGCCCGACCCTGGCCGTAAAAAGTATGCCAGCGCCGAATTTGGCACTGTACTGGAATATGATAAAGCCGGAAAATTATTATGGACCTGGAAGGCTGTGGACCACTTTAATGTATCGAACCTCTACTACCGTAAATTGCCGGGAGTAATGGGTAACCTTGACCTGCACCAGAACGCGTTTTATTTTGATGAAGCCACCAGGCATATTTATGTAAGCTTTAAGCCGATAAGCCAGATACTTAAAATAAACTACCCGAAAGGCGATGTGGTGCATACCTTTGGCAAAAGCTATACAGCAAATGAACCCGGCGATGACTTTTTCTGCGAGCAACATAGTTGCAAACGGTCAAAAGAAGGCTATCTGTATGTGTTCAACAACAACCTTTGCGATTCCCTTGCGCTGCCATCGCTCGTTATAATGAAAGAACCTGCCAACAAAAAGGAGCGCCTGAAAAAAATATGGGAATTTGAAGTACCGGTTGAAGCAGCACAGAGAAATGAGTTACGCTCTCTGGATAAATCGCACTTTGGCAGTGTATTGGAATTGCCGGATATGAATCTGTTCGCATCGGCCTGCAGCCCATACGGCAACGTATTTATAGTAAACAGGAATAAAGAAGTACGGTGGCATGCAGTAACAGAAAAGCATGATTCTACAAGCAACAAATGGACCGCCACACCCAACTACCGGGCCAGTTTTATACGGTCGCGCGCTGAATTGAACAGGGTTATTGGCACCCACACCAATTAGTAATAAGTGATGGAACGCACCGTAATACTTACGGGTTTATCCTTTACAAAAGTGGTTCTCTTTAGCCAGTTGCCCTGCTTGTCGTAAGCATCATAGCGGTATTGTGTTACCCAGCCGTCGGTATCATCTTCGCCATATTTGTGCTCTTCCACCTTGTAACCACTATCGTTATAGGCATAGGTTACGCGCATAACAATATTACTATCCGCATTAAAAAAACTGCAGGCTATTTCCTGTTCCTTATCATTATAAGTGAACACATTTTTGCGCAATAGCTTACCGGTAACCCAGCGCGAGGTTTCCTCTGTAACGTTCCCTTTTGCGTCATAAACATAACGCATCGTAAGGTTAAGGCTGTCTTTGCCGTCGTATTGGTTTTGACCTGTAAGCAAGCCATCGGCATCGTAAATAAACAGGGTTTTGTAAGCGAAGCTGCTGTCGTCGTTGTATTTCAATGATTGCGCCGGCCTGCCGGACTCATCAAATTTATAAACACATTTCTTCTGGTGGTCATTGGTTAGCCAGGTAATTTCCTCCGATATATTTCCACGGTTGTTAAAATGCCAGGCACCTTTATTCAGCGCACTATCGTCATCATTTTTTGCGTTGGCAGATTTCACTTTATACTCGGTCTGCTCCATGGTTTTTACCTTCCCTTTAAGGCTCAATTTAAGCAGAGAATTCCTGTACCTGTCATGCGAACACGATGCAAGCAATAGGCACACTACTATGAATAACAACCACTTCATGTATTAAAGATAATGAACTTTACCACAGTGCATAAAGCGAAACCCGGGCCGGCACATGAAACTACCGCACACTATAATAGTACCGTCTTGCCTCTTTATTCATTTGCTGTGTAGCCTTCAGCTTAACATGGAGTCCTTTTGCCTTTTTCTTGTCGCGGTAGTTACACGAAAAACGATAGTACTTTTCAGGCTCATCAAATTGCTGGGCCAGAATCAACACCCCCGCTTTTGCAGTATCGCCCGGCTTAATGGCAACGGCATGAAAATCATCAGCACCATGCATTCTATCCGCATGAACCACTATCGCTTGGCGTGTATTGTTAATAAACCAAAACTCAGAAGCATAAATAACGGCGCACTCCACCACTTCCTTTTTCTGGCGCACGGGCTGTTCCAATAAAGGTTCTCTATGTGGCGCAAACAAGGTCGGGTGGTCGTCGTAGCTGCTTTCCGTAAAACCCGTTACGCTGCCATCAATGCCAAAGGTTGTTACTGACCTATACCATTGAATGCCGCCATCGGGTGCCGAACTCCATTCAGCCTTGCTAACTGCACCATTTTCATAATAAGAAAAATAAACCGAGCTATGCCCCGCAACCCGCCTTATTTCATGCTCATAAATTACCTTACCATCCATACTATAAGCTGTAGCCTTTCCAAAATTGCTATTCTGGTAACATTGGGTTGTTGATATTTTATGGTTCTTGAAATAGTGCTTATCGCAACCTTCTTTGGCCTGCCCGAAGAGGCTGCCTGCTAAAAACTGAAAACAAAACACCCAATATACTTTTGCCTGCCAATGGTTCATTGCCTGTAAATTACCTGCATAAAGGTTTTCAAATTGCATGCCAAAACAGAAAATTGAGCAGCATATTATCTGTAACACTCAAAACAAATTAGCATAAATACGGCAACGGAGCGTAACCGTTACACCAAATTTTCCTAATTTTATGTATTCAATCCCCAATGAAAAGGTTATTCTTAGTGCCTCTTGTATTTTCCTTGCTTGCAACTGAGCGCAGCCACGCTCAGGATAAAGGTAATGTAGCTATACATACCGACCCCCGCCTGGCACTTGTGCTGAGCAGGAGTAAAGCCATAGAGAAGCCCGATGATGACGATGAAGCAGTAAAAGCTGCACCCGTAAAAAAAGGCAAGAATAAAATTGCAACCGCAGCCGGCACTGAAACAAAACGCACCACCAGGGCTGTTAACACACCCGTTACTGTTGCGGACAAAGAGCCTATAAGAAAAGCAAAGGCAATTTACAATCCTGATGAAGATATTGTGGTAACTGAAAAGCCATCGAAAAACAAACAGGTTGCTGATAAAGATGATAAACAGGCGCGCCTGGCTTACAGCAGGGCAAAAGCCGCTGAAAAAGAAAATACGACCAACGACAAATCGAGCGAAGAAGAAATAAGGGCTTACCGCGAAGGCATAGAAAAAGAAAGAGGCGAAAAGGGACCGTCAAAAAGACTGGGCAAGTCAGGCATTGCCGCAGATGAAGTAAGATACCTTACCACTACCGTAAACGGCACCAGCCGCGGTGGCCGCTACAACGGCACAGGCTACAGGGTGCAGATATATTATGGCACCAGCCGCGAAGAAGCCATGCGCCGCAAGGCCGAGTTTATGCGCCACTATCCCGGCGTGCCTACCTACTTCTCTTACGCATCCCCTACCTACCGTGTAAAAGTAGGTGACTACCGCCACCGCGAAGATGCCATAAGCATGTTTCGCGAAGCCAATGGCACCTATAGCCCCTGCATGATTGTGCCGGATAATGTGGCTATTCATTAAGCGCAAACTTTACTGAAATATACATTATTATAATCTCCCATCATGAGGCAAACAATCTACACTTATAACACAAGCAATATGCTCGTGAAATATTAAATAATAAAATAAAATATATTTATTTTTTTATTAGTAAGCTAATTAACTTCAGCATAACATAAATATAGACAATGTTGTAGAATTTATTTTTATTTTTATAAAAAAAACATGAAAATTAAAAACATTACTCTAATTTTACCTGCTATATTATCGTGTATTTCTGGATTAAGTCAGCAGATCAATCCGACAATAAACAGACACGGAGACAACAAAGACGATAAAGTTTTTATCTTGGGCAATGGCACTACAGACGCTTTAGATTTTGACAAATTGAATGCTTCCGGTGGCGTGAGTTTATACGTTAAGACACATAAGCACGCAGATTTATACCTCACTTATAATTTTGGAGGAAAAGTAATTTCAACAGAGAAATCTGATTCTATTCAACTTAATTCATTGTACTTTCCAGATATTGGAACTTCTGCATTTGCAGGAACATTGGATTACGAAATACCCTTTAGGAAATTAAAGAAAATTAAAGAGGATGAGCCTTATATGCAAATATTATTGAGTTGTGAAGGATCCGTGCAGCAAAGGAATATACAGAACGATAGCTCGATCTACCACCTTAGCATTGCTAACATTAATTATGGAGTTAAATATAAATGGAGTTATGTTTCGAGTGACAAAAAGAACAATCTAGTTTTCACGCTGGGTGCAATGTGGAATCAAATTTTTATTAATAAAAATAACGCAGATAATTTCAATGCTTTGTTCAACGGTCAATATAATAAAAATGACTATCAAATAGACCGCCTAATAAACGGATTAAGTTTCCTTGCATCAGTACAGCTCAATAATTCAATTATATACTTTAGGACATATCAAAAAAATAACACCGCTGCAGATTTATCTTTTACTGTTGGTATTAAAGTTACCGGGAAATTCATCTCATTCTAACAATACATTCATTAATATCGCCATAAACAGGCAATTACTATGCGCTAACGACTGGTGAAAACAAAAATGGGAATAATCAAGACTCTGCTTAATTATTCCCATTTTCAGATAGATAGAAAATTTCTTTCCTCAAAAAATGCATCTCATTTAACTCTCTTTACTAAATCCCTTTTTAGCTTTTCAGCGATGCCATATCAATTACAAAGCGGTAACGGACATCACTCTTCAGCATGCGCTCATACGCCTCGTTAATATCCTGAATTTTGATGAGTTCTATTTCTGAAACGATATTGTGCTCACCACAAAAATCGAGCAGCTCCTGCGTTTCCGCTATGCCACCTATTAATGAACCCGCTACCGACTTTCTGCCCAAAATCAATGGCACGGTATTGAGCATAGGGTCAAGTGGCCCCAAATAGCCTACCAGCACAATTGTGCCGTTAATGGTAAGGGAAGGTATATAATGATTCACATCGTGTATGCTTGGCACGGTGTCAATGATAAGGTC
Organism: Chitinophagales bacterium; assembly: GCA_038228575.1. GTDB lineage: Bacteria > Bacteroidota > Bacteroidia > Chitinophagales > Chitinophagaceae > Flavipsychrobacter. The sequence goes on from JBBRPD010000057.1 coordinate 8,684, forward strand.
AAACGCACCTTTAACTGACAGCATCTGTGCTTCGTCAGTAGAGATGATTACTTGATCTGCACCCAGTTCAAGTGCATCTTTTTCCTTGCCCGGCGATCTTGAAAAAAGCGTAACGTGTGCGCCCAGCGCCTTCGCCAGCTTTATTGCCATGTGCCCAAGGCCACCCAGGCCCACTACTGCAACACGGCTTTCCTTACCAATCTTCCAGTGCTTGAGCGGCGACCATGTAGTAATGCCTGCGCAAAGCACAGGCGCTATTGCAGCAGCGTCAAGATTGGCTGGAATAGAGAGTACAAAATGCTCCTCTACTACTACCTTTTCCGAATAGCCACCAAATGTATGGCCGCCAAGATATTTGTCTGCGCCATTATAGGTGCCCGTAAAACCCGTAGTGCAATACTGTTCCAGGTCTTGTTTGCAACTAGCACATTCCCGGCAGGAATCTACCAGACAACCTACCCCAACAAGATCGCCGGTTTTGAACTTGGTAACATGGTTACCAACCCGCGTAACACGCCCTACAATTTCGTGGCCCGGCACGGCGGTATACTTAGTGCCACCCCAATCATTACGGGCGGTGTGCAGATCGGAATGGCATACACCACAATACAGTATGTCGATCTCAACATCAGTTGGGGTCGGCTCACGGCGAACAATGGATAATTGCTGTAACGATGCTTCGGCTGATTCAGCGCCAAAGGCTTTAACTTCGAATGTTTCCATAATCTCTACTTTTTACCGAGCATAACAGCGTCACAAGGGATGAGCTCCGGTGATTTTATCATTTTTTCGGTGACGGTTTTATACCGAATGAATTGTCGTTATTTTACGATACAACCGGATATAAATGAAGTTACGACAAAGTATAGCAATCTGAAGCATTATTCCTGCTTTCGTTACAATGGTATCCTTTGCCGAAATCAGCTGCTTCCGCTCCCGGAAATATAAGGAAAGCGCTTTGCCAAAAGAGAAAGCGAAGCAATGCAAATTAGTATCAAAACTTCAACCCGATACAATGGAAACCCAGGAAGTATTGCCAAAGAAAGCATATGCCGCGGAATTATGAGGGATATAGCCAAGCAAAAAGATTAAGAATTTAACCCCAATGTCATTAACTTAGCGCAAATATCCTCACCCCCAGCCCCTCTCCATAAATGGTAGAGGGGAGATTAATGTCTACGGCGTGCCGCAGGGATGACGCAAAATCCCTTAAGTTAATGACATTGAGTTTAACCCCCTACTTCTTTACCAGTTTTTCCACCAACAGCCTTTGCCCATCTGTATCGAAAAGCGTTATAATATACAGGCCGGATGCCAATGAACTGATATCCATATCGCGCACAGCATATCCCTCCAGCAAGGTGCGCCCGTCAATGCCGGAAATAATAGCATGCACCGGGTTTACTGACTTTATCATTACTTTGTCGGTAGCAGGATTGGGGTAAACAGATGCTGCATCGTTTATGTTAGCCTGAGCCAGGCCAAGGGTTAACTTATGCAGGGGATATGAATTGGCAACCGAATGGCAACCGTTAGTATCAGTAACAATAACCGCATAGTCGCCCGTATCGGTAGGGTGCAACATATAGGTAGTTGCGCCGGGTATTATTACAGAAACTTTATACCATTGGTAGCTTGCATAAGTGCTGAGGGTTCTTAAATACCCACCGACGTAGTTGATTGGCGGATTCACCAACGGAAATACATTTACATAGACCGCCGCAGTTGTGCCAACACAACCACCCCCAATATTGATAAAGCAGGTATAGTAACCTGATGCCATCGCATTGTAAGTATTGGTGGTAGCACCCGTAATATTGAGGCTGTTGTGTTTCCATTGGTAGGTGATGCCCGACGCTGCAGAACTGATACTCAGGTAGAGATTTACACTGCCACCCCAGCAAAAAGAAAGCGAACTACCGTACATTATGGTTGGTATATCAACCACTGTAACCAATACAGCAGAGGCCAAAGAATTAGTGGTGCAACCCGCAGGAGTAATAACCCTTACATAATAGTACCCGGTTGCAGCGGCAGTGTATGCCGAACCTGTCGCCCCGCTTATAGGGGTTGCAGTGGCTGCGGTGGGGCCAAAATACCATTGGTAGGTATTGCCGCCAGCCGCTACCGTACTTAGCGTAACACTACTGCCTGTGCAAAATGAAAGAGGTCCCGAGGCTGAAATCGCAGATACTGGTGCAACATTCACGACTACAATAAACGCACCTGAAGCAGTAGTATCGGAGCAGCCAAAACTGTTGGTTACTTTCAGCCGGTAGTTATGCGTGCCGGGTGTGCGTGCCGTATATGTGGTGTTGGTTGCGCCACCAAGAATTGTAGTTCCATCCAGCCACTGGTATGTATAACCGGCAGCTGAGGTTGCCGTAAGTATAACACTATCGTAAGAACAAAAAGTTAGCGCACCCGATGCTGTAATAATCGCTGTAGGCGCAGGGTTAACCGTAACGGAAGTAACAGCCGATGTATCTTTACAACCAGTTGATGCGGTTATTTCTACTTTATAATTACTACTTGTTGTGGCGGTATAGCTTGCCATGGTTGAGCCCGTTATTACACCCGCTGTATTGAACCATCTGTAAGTATAGCCTGCCGCAACATTGGCATTCAGCACAACCGTATTCGGAGCGCAAACTGTCGTAGCACCCACCGGCGTTATTACGGCAGTTGGTGTTGCCAGAATTGTAACTGTCGCTGCCGCAGTACCCGTGCAGCCGGAAGCACTCGTAACTAAAACAGAATAAGTGGTGGTAGCAGTTGGTGCCGCGTTATAGGTGCTATTGGTAGCACCCGCTATTGCCGACGCGCCAATATACCATTGAAAGCTTACGCCAGTGCCCGATGTTTCGGAAAGTAATACACTGCCACCCCTGCAAAACGTAGTACTGCCCGATGCTGTTATTACCGGCGTAATGCCGGGATTGACCGTAACTGTAACCGGCGTTGTAGCCAGGCATACACCCGGGCCGTAACCAGTGACCGTATAGGTAATTGTAGCGCCTGGGCTTGATGTAACTGTAGCCCCTGTTGTTGCGCTTAAAGAAGAAGAAGGAGCCCAGGTATATGTTGGTGTGCCACCTGCGCCAGAAGCGGTAAGATTTACACTGCCAATGCCGCATATAACTGGGGTTGGCGGTGTTACTGCAAGCGTTGGGTTGGTACAGGTCGCTTTAAGGTAATAGTCGTTTGCCTGCCCCCACTTTGCAGAACATGGCGGGTTGATAGTAGTAATAGCACCACCGCTGGAAGGTGGCTCACCCAAAAATACGCGCATGTGTATGTTGGTGTTGGTTACTATGCCAATAAGCGGTATAGTAAAGCTGTAAGTTCCGCTTCCAGTACCAGCAGGCAATGTGAGTGTAGTGCCGGCTTGTTCGGTAAGTTCGTAGGTGCCATTGTTGTTCCAGTCAACAAAGACCAGAAGGTATGCGTAATAAGTAGCTAACCTTGAAAAGTTGATGTTGACCGTGGTGCCGGTTGCTGCTGTTACACCTTGTGTAGCAAACATATCGAAGTAGCTGGAAGTACAGGTACTGCCTGAAAAACTAATGGTTGATGTTACCCCGCTACCCGATGCGGTTACCGATGTAAAATACTGCGAAGTGCAGCTTGAAGTAAAGCTTGGTGCAGTGCTAATAGCACACTGGCCAAAAGCATGCAGACCGATAAATATTGACGCACAGATGAGTAGTAACAGGTTCTTCATGATGAGATTTGTATTTACAGTTGAGGGACAAAACGAATGCTGACGCAGACAGGATTTTAATTATAACAATAAACCGCAAAGTTAGGACCAGCGCATGTTTCAGGCCGCAGATTAACGTTATCTGTGTGTTACCAAACCGTTAAGCCAATGCAGTAATTTATCAATATGGTTGTATGAGTCAATGTTATTCAGTTCAGATTCTTAGCTATGTCACCCCCTTTAGGGTTTTGCCCTTTTTATTAATGACTTTCTATAATCATGTCACCCATTCTGGGTTGTACAATCGCTTTAAGTTGAGGGTATTTTGCTAACTAGCAACATGTTGCGCCAACGGATTTTCAAATAGTGCGTTGCAATAACACTACTCCGTGAAACTCTGTGCCTAAACTCTGTGTAACTCTGTGTAACTCTGTGCAACTCTGTGGTTAAAAAATCGACGCATCTACGCTTAGCTATGTCACCCTTTCAGGGTTTTGCCCTTTTTATAAATGACTTTCTATAATCATGTCACCCATTCTGGGTTGTACAATCGCTTTAAGTTGAGGGTATTTTGCTAACTAGCGACATGTTGGGTCAACGGATTTTCGTACAGTACATTGCAGCAACACACACCGTGAAACTCTGTGCCTAAACTTTGTGCAACTCTGTGGTTAAAAAATCGATGCTACTTGGCTTAGCTATGTCACCCCTTCAGGGTTTTGCCCATTTTATAAATCGTGTTCTATAATCATGTCACCCATTCTGGGTTGTGCATGCGCTTTAAGTTGAGGGTATTTTGCTAACTAGCAAACATGTTGGGTCAACGGATTTTCGTACAATTCGGCAATACAACTACACTGCGAAACTCTGTGCCTAAACTCTGTGCAACTCTGTGGTTAAAAAAAGGAACACGATCCTCTCAGATCAATCATCGTAAAACATAAAACAAAAAAGCCCGCAGCACTTAAAAATGCTGCGGGCCAATAAAATAAATTGAATCCTATTCTTTTATTAATCGCTGAACAACTTTCTCATTGCCTGAAGTAAGTTCCACCATGTAGATTCCGGGCGTAAATGCGCTCAGCGAAATATTCGCTGTGCCTGTTGCATGTATGCCCAAATCCTGGTTAAAGATGCTTACCCCTGCAAGGTCTGTTATTCTTACCGTTACGCTGGCTGCATCAGCATTGCTATAACTGATAGCCACAGCTTCGGTTGCAGGATTAGGGCTTATGGTAACTTGCAGACCACCACGTTTTGCTGTTGCAGCGGGCTTAGTAACAAGTTCAAACCTGTTATCGCCCTGGGTAACTGCATTATCGCTCACTGTGAAACGGTATTCTGTTCCAGCCTGCAATAGTAGATACTGTTGCAATAATTTATCATGCAGGTATAACTCTCCGTTGTTCGGCAAGGCAATGCTTTCTGCTTTTATAACGTAGTCCTGCGCCACTGTTGTGCTGATGCCCAACGGCACGCTCTGATCCTTACCGTAAGGCCTGCTATCAACAATTAGTTTCTGCTCATCAGCTGAAAGACTATAAAAATTCAAACCTGCTCCACCGAAAGGTTTTACCGCATCCATGCCATAGTCATTACCAGTAGTTGCGGCATCGTTGAATTGTAAATACACCATATCGTAAGGGTGGTAGCCGGCATCGTAAATCTTCAAAGAGACAAATTCCTGTTGGGCTTTAAATAAATTTGAAGTAGGAGTAGTGCCCTTGTTATTTTCATTAAACGTAAGCGTGCTGCCATTATACGCTGCCCTTACCTGGAAGGCATTGCATGCCTGTAGGTAATACGGCACAGCAGTTGTGGTCGTAATAAATTGCGCCTGGAATTGGCCAGCTGTTCCCAATGACGGATTCCATACAAAATAGGCAGGGCCTACCACATTTCCGGCAACCAAACCATTGTAAATAACAGTACCAATATCAGTTGGCGAGGCATAAGGATTGCCCACCATGTTATAGTCCTGATAAGGATTGGCTGAGCCCTTTGATAGCGCGACCGTTTGCGTGCCCTGATTCACTGCGCCCCACTGGCCAATAGTAACTGCCGATGGCACATAAGGTAAGTAACCGAGACCCTCACCTTTGGCACCCCTGAAGAACAACCTGATGCCCTGGTAAGGGTGTATCCTGTTGCTGTCGGCTGTTGTGTAAGCACTTGTAAATGGCTTCCAACCCGGATCGGAGGTAAGAGAAGAATTACCCATTAACGTATTGTAGCGGAAGGCTGAAGGAGCAGCAGAAGCAGTGTAAGTAAATCCGTTGGCTGCACCGCCTGCGCCTGATACATCAATATAGTTCAGCACCTGAGTAAGGCCGGTATTGCCACTGAACGGATGCGACCAGAAGCGATATGCACGGCGGCCGCCTTCAATGTAAGTAAGCACTTTTACATTGCCTGAAATTACTGCACCTGATGCTGGCAAAGGGGCAATGCGCGCAACTGATGCGGAATCAGCATTAAGTACCACACTATCACCCGTGTTCAGCGTACCGGTGGTAACTGACAGGTTGCTCTTTATCACCATTCTTGCGGCAGCATCGACGGTTGCGCCGGCAGCATTATTCAGGTCAAAATTATTAACGGTACCTATGCCTTGTACATACTGAGCGGCTGTGCCAACCATTGATAAGGTACCTGATCCGCTAACTCTGCCATTATTGATTAAATTACCGGTAACGGCAAGTGTCGCATTTGAATTGATAATTGCGTTGGCACCAGTAGCTATGATCAGATTTTTTACCGTTGCTGAATCAGCCGCTGCAAGTATTGGCTGGTATGCAGTGCCTGCTGGTATGGTGGTATTATCGCCTGCACCCGGCACAAAGCCACATGCCCAGTTCGCAGGGGTATTCCAGTTTGTTTCATGGCCTGCGGTACCGCCAACCCACTCCATTGGTGTAGGGTTAATGGTAATTGTAGTGTCAATAGTTGTTGCGCATACCGGGTTGTGTGCATCAATAAGGCGGTACGTGTGCGACGATGTAATTACACCGGTACCCAGTGTATAAGTACCTCCTGTTAACGTAGAATTTATTGTTGAACCACCATCAATAGAATAGGCAACTATTGCACCTGGCGTACCCGTAAACGTAATGCTGGTTGCATAGCCGGAACACAGACCCGGAGCCGATGTTATAGCTGCATCAGGATGCGGATATACGGTGATGGTAATGGTATAGGCGTTGCTGGTACAATTTGAATTGGACACCGTTAACGCCCCACGGAACGTACCTGTGGCACCTGTTGGTAAGCTCACCGATATTAATGATGATAATGTAGCACCAGAGAAGCTGGTGAAGCCTGCGGCAACTGTGGCAGAATCCCACGTAATACCATAAGTGGTTGGGCTGCCAGACGGGCTTGTGTAAGAAATATTCACGCTGGTTGCCGGTAAACAGATGGAAGGATTTGCACCCACTACAATGGAAGGCTGATAGTCGACAGTAACTGAAGGGCTTGTTACCGGGGCACTGGTGCAACCTGGTTCATTGTACGTTACGGTAAGGCTGTAGATGCCAGATTCCGCTGTTGTTGTTGGCGTAATGGTTCTGCTGCCTACCGAAGTAGCGGCAGCTGTTGAAAGATAGGTGTTAGGCCCTGACCATGAATACGACTGGAATGTTGCACCTGACGGGCCGGTTGGCGTTCCTGTTTCTGAAAGAACAAGCGTAGCACCAGACCCCATACAGATGCTTGTTGCAGATACACCTATGGTGCCGGCAGTAGGCAACGCATCGACGGTGACGTTTGCCGTACCTGCTGTGCAACCTAAAACGGATACGGTATAGATTGTACTAACCGTTGGTATAGCAGTCGCTGTTAGACCGGTAGCTACTGACAAGCCTGCTGCAGGCGACCACGAGTAAGCTGTTGTTGGCGGCGTGCCTGTTACTTTTGCATTATCAACAGCAAACAGGTAAGACGTTCCGGCTGAACTCTTGTCATACCTGAACCTCATTCTCATATTGCTGTTGCCTACGTACGCGTTCAAGGAAACCGTGTAGGCCGTCATGGAGTAAGCGCCACTTGAGGTCCAGTTGTTGGTTGCGTTGAATACAGATGTCCACGTAGAACCACCATTGGTTGAAATATCAACTCCGGCAGTTTCTGAACTACCCAGGTCGAAGAATGAATTGAAAGTCAATGACGCACTTGCCAGGCCAACCAGAGAAAAAGTAGGAGAAACAATGTGCGAAGACGTATTGGCACTGATGCCATCATTAAGAATATAGAATTTGCCAGAGCTGCTTATAGAGTTGCTAGACCATGAATAGGTAGCACCTGTTGTTTGCGCCCATGCAACTGTGGTGTAGTCGGTTGACCAGCCATCGTTGTTTATGGTGCCATCAAAATTCTCATTTAAAATGGTGAGGGGCGCGGCACCCGGAGTTACCGTAAGTGCACGACCCGGAGCCGCACAAATTGCAGTTGTGGCAGGGGTAACAGTGAATGATGGCGAACCATATACAATAGCGCTGCCACTCATATTAATTGCACAGCCACCGCCCACACTAGCCTGCACCGTATAAGAACCTAATGTTGAAATAGTACCAAAAGTGACAGCTGCTCCTGAACCGGTTACCGGGCTGCCACTGGCTACGCCATAATTATATAACTGATAGCTTGCTCCTGCGTCTGAAGCCGAAACACCTATAGATAAACCTGGAGATGTGCAACCTGTGCCACCGGTAACGGTGTAGGCCGCCAGTGAATTATAAATAACGGAACTGCCCGCCATTGCTCTCGTGCAACTGCCAATAGTAGCGATGACCGTATAAGTGCCCGCAGTTGTTATAGCAACACCACCATTAAAGGTAATTGCCGCACCTGTGCCTGCAACCGGGCTGCCTATGGCACTTGCGCCCCTGTATAATTGGTAACTCACACTTGCCTGAGAAGTGCTTAAACCTATAATAAGGCCAGGAGTTGTGCAACCTGCTGCACCGGCAACACCACCGCCCGTTACATTGTAGCTGGTAATCGTATCGTAGATAACCGCACTGTCATTCATGTATTGTGCACAGCTGCCATTGTCAGCATAAATGGTATAAACACCCGGTGTTGTAAACGTACCGAAACTGAATGCGCCACCCGTGCCTAGTATAGCTGCACCTACGGAGCTGCCGCCGCGCTGCAATTGATACATAACGCTGCCGTCAGAACTTGAAATGCCAATTGTTACACCAGATGAAGCGCAACCAAAACCACCTGTAACGCTGTATGCGGTTGGGGAAGCTACGTTTAGCGATGCGGAAGATGATACCGGTGCACTGGTGCAACCTGGGTAAGCATAGGTTGCGGTTACGCTGTAAACGCCGCTCATAGCGCTTGTTGTTGGGGTAAAAGATGTTGTTGCAGCAACACTTGTGCTACTGTAACCACCCGGGCCTGACCAATTATAGGAAACGAACGAACCCACACCCGAACCCGATGTAGAACCTGTAAACGTAAGCCCTACTGATGAACCCGGGCAAACTGTTGTTGGCGATAATGCGAAGGTTCCTGAAATAGTAGGTAGCGGGCGAACGGTAACAGTATCGTTTGCCGTAACCGCGCAAGTACCATTGGTAGCTGTTGCAGTATAGACAATTGTTGAGGCGCCGGTATCAGCAACCGCATATACCGTATCGGCAAGCGCACCTGCGTAAGCGGTAGTACCGGCGGCATCGCTGAAAAGCCTGGTTGATGGCGACCATGTTACCGCCCTGTAATTGTAGTTAAGTGTAATAGACCAGTTGCTAAGTGTGCCGCTAGGGTTAGCAAATGTGGTGCTCTGGTAAAATACTATGGTCCAGTTGCCATTTGCTGTACCTGTTAACCCTCCCCATGTAGTTACGTTCGCTACGTAGGGTGAACCGCCTACCGTATTAACGGCATCTGCCTGAAAGGTTGTTGATGCAGGAATAGTAGACCCACCACCTATAAAAGGATTCGTGCTCGCCGAACTTATCGTAGTGTTAGAAAAACTGCCACCACCTACACTGTGTATACCTTTCTGGTTAATCAGGTTAAATACATGTCCATCGGGCGAAACCAGGTTAACCACATAATCATCCTGCCATGGCAGGCTTGCTGTTAGGTTAACTGATGCGCCGGTAATAGCAGCGCCTGAAGGCACGCCGGTAACAGTAAGGGAATGCGTTGTTGTTGCCAGTGCGCCGCCGTTTACAGCAAGGCTAATGGTGCCGCTGCTGGCCGTTGTTGGCCCTACGCTGCCACCCGAAACAACTATGCGTTGTGGTGTTGCACCGGGGCACATAGTTATGGGCGAAGGGGTCACTGATATTGCAGTCGGGCTGAGCCCGTAAGTAACAGTTACCGTATTGGTGCCTATGCAACCAACAGATGATGTGCCTGAAACAGTATATGTTATTGTTGTAGTAGGCGTTGCTACTGTAGTTGCCGTGGCTGTAGCAGAAAGGCCTGTAGCAGGAGACCATGTAAATGAACTTGCACCTGAAGCCGTCATGCTTAAACCACTGCCACCGGAACAAACGCTGCCGCCTGCGGGTGTTACCGCTATTGTGGGAAGCGGGCTTATGGTTACCCTCGCTCCGGTTGATGTATTAGATAAACCAGACACGCTACAGGTAGTAATGCAATGGTAATATTTTGTTGCTGTTATGGTGCCCGTAGCCAGGGTAGTATTTGTTGCACCCGATACGGCCGTCCAGGTGCTGCTATCGGCCGAGGATTCCCATTGGTAACCTATGCCTGCGCCGGTTGTGCCCGAAAAAGAAACAGAGGTCGATCCGCTGGCACAAAAGAGCGTAGTGCCTGCTACCGCAGTACCTGCAGCCGGTGTGCCCGAACAGGTTACCGCCGGAACCGTTATTAACTGCGTATCAGCTATGGCACACGAACCAATAGTACCTGCATAAGTAATGATTGCGTTACCGGATGATACACCCGTAACGTTGCCCGATGCATCGACCGATGCGATTGTTGATGCACTGCTGGTCCAGGAATCGCCGGAAATTGTTCCGCCGGCAACACTGGCTGTTAATGTAATAGTAGAGCCGGCAATTACGGTATAAGCACCGGTTACCGTTAACCCCGGAACGGACGTAGTATTGGATGCCGCCGCTGTACCGCCGCAATAGTTTACAGTAACTGTTTTGCTACCTGTAGTGAGCCATTTAATAGTTACGGAATTACTGGTGTTGCTGGTACTGCCCGAAACTAGCGACCAGTCGGTACCCAAGGTGCCGGGTACATTCCAGCTGTAGTTGGTTTGCCCGCTTTGCGTTGTATAAGTTACGTTGGTATTTAAACATGTTGTGGAACCTGCTGATGCTGTATAGGTAGGCGTTGCTGCCGCACAACCAGCCACGGTAGGTGTTACACTGATGTTATCAAGCCCAATACCTTGCCCGTTGGTGCTGCCACCGGTGCCGGTTGACGTCCACCTGAAATAAAAGTTTCCTCCTGTCGGCAAAGGTGATGCCAGCGTAATGGTAACCGATTTACTGACTGAAGTTGAGGGGTTAACTACTGCATTTGCGCCGTCCGCACTGTATGATTGTGTGCCTCCCGATAGCGTTGCAAATGTTGTGCTGTTTCTTCCTGTATCAAAGGTCATGGTCCAGGCCCTTGTACCGGCACGATACTTTTCATAATCGAAAGTAACCGTGAAAGCAGTAATGTTGCTGCCGGTATTGTTCTGTACCCACATATACAGGTAGCCAGGTGATGCGAATGAGCCGGAATTTAACCAACCAACGGCCCTATCGGTTGTAGATGCGGTTACGCCACTGGCGAAATTATAGATACCGCCGCCTGACGACCCTGTTAGCGTCCCTGTACCGGTTGTACCCGCAGCCGCTGTGGTTGCTGTGCCGGCTGCCGAGAATGTTGTTGCGGCGCTCCCACCAACTTTAAAGCCGGTAGGCATGGTTGCCGTGGCAGAAGAACTTATGCCATCAAAGTTCTGCGTGACCGCGGAACCTGACGTGATGCTTATTTGCCCAATTGCCGCCCCTGCAACTAATTGCAGAATGAGTGCAACTACAAAAAACTTGAAAACTTTGCCGAGTTGCTTTTGAAGCGCATTCAGCAGAAAGAGGGTTGTTGGGTGTGACTGTAGTAACTTGTTTTTCATGTGTTTGGTTTTACAAGCAGCAAAAGTCCAACACCAATATTAACGAACGGGGGTCTAAGTGTTAAGCCAAAATTATTATACAATTACCATACATTCATTATTAACAAATATAATTAACTGCTCAGCATTTTATAAATGCTGCTTTTGTTACATTAGTTAAAAAACAGTTCAACATTGTTACCTATAGCGCAATTGCGTAGCAAGATGCACACCTTTTTGCGAGAGAGTATACGCAACCCGGAGCAGAAAGGAGGAGCGGTGGTAAGGAGGCAAAGACAAAAAGGATGGTAAAATTGGGGCACCTAAATCAAAATGTACATTCGTATTGCATAAGGCACAAAAACATTTAAAAAGAGCGGACCAAAGCCCGCTCTTCAAAAAAATAAAGTAAAAACTACATTAAGCCCTTTATATCTGCCATTATTTTTTGGGCCAGTTCCTGGGCTGTGGCCTCGGTAGGGCTTTCGGAATAAATTCGGATAATGGGTTCAGTATTAGAAGTGCGCAGGTGCACCCAGTTGTTGTCAAAATCTATGCGCAGGCCATCCTCTGTATTAATAGGCTGGGCTGCATACTTCTTCTTTATTTGTTCAAAGATGGCTTTAACATCCACATCTTCTTTCAGATCTATTTTGTTCTTGGAAATAAAGTAATTCGGGTAAGTGTTGCGTAACGCCTTTACACTCAATCCTGATTTTGCAAGGTGGGTAAGAAACAATGCAATACCTATCAACGCATCGCGGCCGTAGTGTAATTCGGGCACTATAATACCGCCATTACCTTCACCGCCAATAACTGCATGGGTCTCTTTCATTTTCTTTACTACATTCACTTCGCCTACTGCACTAGGGCTGTATTGGCCACCATGCTTTTCGGTAACATCTTTCAATGCCCTGGTAGAAGAAAGGTTGGAAACGGTATTACCTTTTTTGTTAGATAGAATGTAGTCGGCCACCGCAACCAATGTATATTCTTCGCCAAACAGGCTGCCATCTTCGCATACAAAGCAAAGCCTGTCCACATCGGGATCAACCGCTATGCCCAGGGTAGCGTTGCTGCTTTTTACTGTATTGCATAGCTCCACCAGGTTTTCAGGCAACGGCTCCGGGTTGTGTGCAAAATGCCCAGTCACTTCTTCATTAATAACTATTACATTGGTAACACCCAGTGCGTGTAGCATAGGTGGCACCGATATGGCTCCTGTTGAGTTTACCGCATCAACCACCACTTTGTAATTCATTTTACGGATAGCGGGAACGTCCACCAAAGGATGCGCCAGAATTTCCATAATGTGCTTCGCAATGTACGACTCGTCGGTAGTGAGGGTGCCTAAGTCGTCAATAAACGCGTATTCATGTTCACCCTTTTCGGCATAGTCCAGTATCCACTGCCCCTCGGCAGCGTTCAGGAATTCTCCATTATGGTTCAGAAGTTTCAGTGCGTTCCACTCCTTCGGGTTGTGGCTGGCCGTGAGTATGATGCCACCGCCAGCATTTTCCATTTTAACGGCCATTTCCACAGTTGGCGTAGTACTAAGCCCGAGGTCGATAACATCGCAGCCAATGCCCTGTAAAGTAGCCACAACAAGGTTGCGCACCAATCCACCCGATATACGGCCATCCCGACCAATAATTATTTTCTTATTTGTGCCCTGGCTGGCTACCCATGCACCATACGCGGTAGTGAATTTCACCACATCGATAGGGGTTAAGCCTTTACCCGCCTTACCACCAATAGTGCCCCTTATACCCGAAATAGATTTAATTAATGCCATATAAAATATTGTAGTGCGAAGATAAGTTTTTCCGCACAGGAAGGAAATAGGCACGGCAATGTTGTAGATTAAATTTGTGGGACGGCCATATTTTTTCAGGTTTAAAGGTTTAAACGCAAAGAGCGCAAAGTAGCAGCGCAAAGATTCGCAAAGGTTGTGTATTCACCCAGCCATGAATAGTGACATGTTGCGTTAACATATTTGCAACTCAGCAACAAAAACACTCCGTGAAACGCTGTGCCTAAACTCTGTGCAACTCTGTGGTTAAAAAAATAACATCAGTTATATATCACAATGAAGCACAGGTTCGATTGTTGTGTACCTCCGGCACACGGTTTTACTTAATTGATTATTAGCTACAAACATTTTGCACCTACCGGAGCAATGACATGATGTTAGTAGCGTAATTACAAGCCAGAATATAATACCGTAAGAAGCGTGAGAGAGCCCATGTTACTCGTAACAAAACTCAACCCATAATTCCAACAACACTAAATCTACATCGCTCTGTGAAACGCTGTGCCTAAACTCTGTGCAACTCTGTGGTTAAAAAAATAACATCGGTTATACATTACAATGCAGCACAGTTACGATTGTTGTGTACCTCCGGCACACGGTTTATATAATTGATTTTTGGCTACAAACATTTTGCACCTACCGGAGCAATGACATGATTTTAGTAGCGTAATTACAAGCCAGAATATAATACGGCAAAACATTCATCCTAACGAGCTAGCGCAAGAGACCATGTTACTCGTAACAAAACTCAACCCATGATGCCAACAACACTAAATCTACATCACTCTGTGAAACGCTGTACCTAAACTCTGTGCAACTCTGTGGTTAAAAAAATGACATCGGTTATACATTACAATGCAGCACAGGTAGGATTGTTGTGTACGTCCGGTACGCGGTTTTACTTAATTGATTTGGCTACCAACATTTTGCACCTACCGGAGCAATGACATGATGTTAGTAGCGTAATTACAAGCCAGAATATAATACCGTAAGAAGCGTGAGCGAGACCATGTTACTCGTAACAAAACTCAACCCATGGTGCCAACAACACTAAATCTACATCACTCTGTGAAACTCTGTGCCTAAACTCTGTGCAACTCTGTGGTTAAAAAGAACCAATGCAGGTAGGCGGGTTACGATACGACAATGCATCAAACCAATGAAGAAACAACATCGGATACTAAATACTATGTACTAAATACTAACTACTACAGAAAACTACTAAAGAAAAACTACTTCTTTCCTTTGCACACCTTTACAGCGTCTTCGCGGTAAAGGAAGTGCGGGGTGTAGTCTTTGCCACCGAGGGTGGTGGCTTTGTCGTAGTTGGCAATGGCTTTCTTACAGTCGCCAAGCTTGAAATAGGCGTAGCCAATATTGTTGAACGGTATTGGATTTTTAGCATCAAATGCTATTGATTGTTCAAAGTCTTTCAGCGCCTCTTTGTATTGCTTTAACTGAGCCTTTGCATAGCCGCGGTTGTTGAGTGCATTGGCATTCTGAGGGTCCAGTTTCAGTGCCTGATCATAATCTGCAATGGCGTCCTTGTGCTTCTTTAAGTCGTCTTTAGCGCGGCCCCTGTTGTCGTATGCTTTTGCATTGCGTGGGTCTAGCTTTATGGCGGCATCAAAGTCCTTTATTGCCTCCGCTTGTTCCTTCAATTCATACTTTGCGGTGCCCCTGTTATCGTAGCTGGCAGCATTTCTAGGGTTAAGCTTTATAGCTTCATTGAAATCAACAACGGCTTCTTTATATTTTTTCAGGTTAATGAGTGTAATACCCCGGTGGTTATAGGCTGCAGCGTTTTTACCATCCATTTTTATGGCCATATTGTAGTCGGTAAGCGCCTCGGTATACTTCTTTAATTCATCATGCGCATTGCCCCGGTAAAAATAGGCACTTGCTGATTTAGGGTCGGCTTTTATGGCCGCATTAAAATCTTCAATCGCTTCATCATATTGTTTCAGTTCCGTTTTTGCTATGCCCCGGTTGCAGTAGTTACTACCATCTTTAGGGTCAAGTTTTATGGCCTCATTAAAATCGGTAATGGCCTCATCGTATTTTTTCAATTGTTCCTTTGCATTGCCCCTGTAGAAGTATGCTGCGGCATCCTTAGGATTAAGTTTAATAGCAGCATTAAAATAGAGCACAGCAGAATCGAAACGGCCATGATCGTAGTTGAACTTACCCCTGGTGGCATAAGCTTTTGATTTTTGTATATTTGAATTATCTGCCTGTGCTAAAGCATTGACAATAATAAGGTGGCTAATGCAATAGATTAAATATACTTTTTTAAACTGCATCATAATAGTATTTAGTTTACACCCTGCTGAGCGTCAGTGAGATAACAATAGTGTATAAAGATATAACTTTAATTAGTTATTGCAAGGCAGGCAAAGTAAATACAATTCCTGCAAAGAAATATCACCTGAGCGTTAAATTTGAAGGTATGTACATAATTTTTCGTGAAGAAAAACCAATTGAAATTTTACTTTTGAAGCATGAATCTCAAACAAGGGTCGGTAATTGGTATAACGTGTCCTTCAGGGTATGTTGCAACTGAGCGGGTTACTTATGCTATTAAAGTGCTGAACGATTGGGGCTTTGAAGTAAAGACAGGCAAAACCGTAGGCACGGAACACCATTATTTTTCCGGTACGGATGCCGAAAGGCAGGCAGACCTGCAGGCCATGCTGGACGACCCGGCCATTGACGCTATACTTATGGGGCGCGGAGGCTATGGCATGAGCCGCATTATTGACGGCCTCGATTTTACAAAATTCGTGCAAAAACCTAAATGGATATGTGGTTTCAGCGATATAACCGTTTTACATAACCATGTGCAGGCTAATTTTGGCATACCAACACTGCACAGCCCCATGTGTGGCCATTTTAAGCCCGAAACAGAGCAGGAAGACTACCTGCTTTCGTTAAAACGGGCACTCACTGGTTTACCGCAAAAGTATTTTGCACCAGCCGCCCGCTTTAACCGGTATGGCGAAGCCAATAGCATTTTAACGGGTGGCAACCTATCGTTACTCGTCCACCTCACGGCATCGGTTTCGGAAGTAGATACCCGTGGTAAGATATTGTTTATTGAAGATTTGGGCGAGCACCTGTACCACATTGACCGCATGCTGATGCACCTGAAAAGGGCCGGCAAATTACGCGATTTAAAGGCGCTGATAGTTGGTGGTTTCACCGATATGCAAGATACGGAAAGGCCGTTCGGGCAAACCATTGATGAAATAATATGGGATAAAGTAAAAGAGTACGACTACCCGGTTTGTTTCAACTTCCCCTGCGGGCACCAGGATGTCAACTACACACTGGCGCTTGGCATGCAACATACGCTATTAGTCAATGCCGGTGGCGGTCAATTGAGTATTGGCTAGCCCACAGCCCTGTTTATTTTACAGGTTATTACCGTACTCGTATTTCCACGCACTCATGCCGCCGTTAAGGTTAAACAGATTATTGAAGCCCTGCCCTTCCAGGCGTTGTATAGATATTACGCTGCGTATGCCTTTTTCGCAATAGATGACCACATCTTTATCTTTAGGTATTTCGCTGAGCCTGCCCATAAGGTCGCCCATGGGTATGTGTGTGCCACCTATGTTGTACGCTGTTCTTTCCCAGCCTTCACGTATGTCAATAAGCACAAATTCCTTTTTACTTTCAGTCCAGTTTTTTAGTTGCTGTGGTGTTACCTGCTGCATGCTGTAGTTCCGTATTGTATAGCGTGTGAAATAAAAATATCCACCCCGTACGAGAGTGGATATTTTTCAACGAATAAGGTGGGTAATTAATATTTGCGTTCTTTTTCTGTAGTGTTGCAAGGGCACTCGTCTGGTTCCTGATGGTATGTGCGAAGGGGACCATCTACAACAAATGCTACTTCGCTGTTATCTTCGTAAACAACCTTGGTAATAGCCCAGTGTAATTTGTTCTTAACACAAATGTAGAGATAGCCTATGTCATTTTTTTCAATCCTATCCGCCTCTATAACCGCTTCTTTAGTCAGGTTTTTTTGATATAAAGGGGAGTAGTACTGATAGTAAACCGATTTTATTTTTTTGTCCGTCTTGTTCTTAATTTTCACCTTGTACATTTCCCTTGGGCAAGACTCGCAAGAATAACATTCTTTCTTATAAGAGCACAGGTCGAAATATTTTGTGTGCGAATTGTAATTCAAATCCTGTGCTCCCGCTGTAAGGGAACAAAGTATAAATAGAGGTATAAAAAGCAAAAGAGATATACGACCTGTCATTATTCGATTGTTTATAATGTGATTACTTTACCACAAACCTTTGCAAATATATAACTTGGCGGATATAAAAGAAAGGTTTTTTAGGTGTGCGTTTAAAATAATATTGGGGGTTGCTTGTGATATTTCGGTAGGTGAACGCGGGTGAAAAATTACGATTCCAGTGCGTTAAGCCCCATCCAGGCCATAATTCCCATACCTGTTTCCATCGCTTGTTCGTCGATATCGAAATGCGCATTGTGCACAGGTGCCAAAAATTCCTTCCCTGCCTTGCTGGTGCCTATACGGAAGAAACAACCCGGAACCTGGTGTGTATAAAAACTGAAATCTTCGCCAGCCATACGCATATCCAGCAGGTGCACGTTCTCACCGCCTACAAATTCGCGCGCCCAGTTTTCGGCTTTGGCTGTGAGTGCAGGGTCGTTGAAAAGCGATGGATAGCCAACCGGAATTTCTACAGTTGCTTTTGCTCCATAGGCTGCGCAGGTTTGTTCGGTAAAATCTTTTATCCATTGGTGGGCTTCATAGCGCCACTTTTCGTTCATGGTGCGGAAAGTGCCCAATATCTCTACTTTATCAGGAATAACGTTAGTGGCAAAACCGGCCTGTATGCTACCAAATGTGAGCACAGATGGTATGAGCGGATTGCCCTTACGGGAAATTACCTGCTGCAAACCCGTAATAACCAGTGCCGAAATTGCTATAGGGTCAATGGTTTGGTGCGGTAGTGCCGCATGGCCACCCTTACCTTCAATAGTAATATAAACCTCATCGGCACTCGCCATATACTGCCCCGCCCTGAAGCCGGTCTGGCCGCTCGGAAGGTGCGGATACACGTGCAATGCCATAATTGCCTCTGGTTTGGGGTTTTCCAATACACCGGCCTTTATCATAAGGCTGGCACCGCCCGGGTGCTTTTCTTCGCCCGGTTGCCATATAAGTTTAATTGTACCTTCCCATTCATTTTTTAAGTCGTTCAGTATGCGAGCCGCGCCCAGCAGGCAACTGGCATGCACATCATGACCGCACGCGTGCATTACGCCGTCATTTTGCGACTTGTAGGGCACATCATTAGCTTCCTTAATGGGCAGCGCATCCAGT
The DNA here is from genome assembly GCA_038228575.1 of Chitinophagales bacterium. Taxonomy (GTDB): domain Bacteria; phylum Bacteroidota; class Bacteroidia; order Chitinophagales; family Chitinophagaceae; genus Flavipsychrobacter. Next base: position 27,666 of record JBBRPD010000057.1, read on the forward strand.
TCTGCGCGCAAGGCAATACATTTCTTTTCTGGGTTTTTACCTTTTATAAGAGCTACGATGCCTGTATCTGCAATGCCGGCTTCATGCGTAATATTCCACTCCGTGAGTTTAGCGGAAACGTATTTCGAGGTATTATATTCCTTGAACGATAATTCGGGGTTAGCATGAATATGGTGGCGTATTGCCTGCACCTCCGGGAAATACTGGCGTGCTTTTTCGCGTATTTTATCGAGCATGTTGTATAATTAAACGTTGTTGTTCAAAATTATAGTTTTATGCTTAAAGTGCCAATTGTGCGTTTCGGCAGATGGCTTTCATGATACCAACCCACTTGTCATGCCGAGCATGAATGTGGGTTTCCACAATAGAACAGGAATAACAACCGGCACAGCAGAAGCGGTTCAACGCCCTTCGGGGTTGACTCCATTTGGCATTGTTACCCCTGGTTTTACCAGGGGCTATTCATATTAAAGTCCTCCGGACTTTTCACCAAACGGATACGTAGCAACCACAAGCCCTAAGGGCTTGAACAAAAATAGCTGAAGCGGTTCAACGCCCTTCGGGGTTGACTACATTTGGTATTGTTACCCCTGGTTTTACCAGGGGCTATTCATGTTAAAGTCCTCCGGACTTTTCACCACATGGATACGTAGCAACCACAAGCCCCAAGGGCATGAACAAAAATAGCCGGGAAGCGGTTCAACGCCCTTCGGGGTTGGCTCCATTTGGTATTGTTACCCCTGGTTTTACCAGGGGCTATTCATGTTAAAGTCCTCCGGACTTTTCACCACATGGATGCGCAAATTCCACAAGCCCGAAGGGCTTGAACAAAAATAGCCGGGAGCGGTTCAACGCCCTTCGGGGTTGGCTCTTTTTGGTATTGTTACCCCTGGTTTTCCCAGGGGCTATTCATGTTAAAGTCCTCCGGACTTTTCACAACATGGAGGCGTAGCAACCACAAGCCTGAAGGGCTTGAACAAAAATAGCTGAAGCGGTTCAACGCCCTTCGGGGTTGGCTACTTTTATTATTGTTACCCCTGGTTTTACCAGGGGCTATTCATATTAAAGTCCTCCGGACTTTTCACCAAACGGAAGCACAAAATCCACAAGCCCCAAGGGCTTGAACAAAAATAGCCGGGAGTGAAACTCCCGGAATGCAAAGGAATAAGACGAAGCCCGAAGGGCTTCAACAAGAGTACAATTGGGCCACCAAGCTAACTTGTCCTGCTGACGCAAAAAGCATCTTGCATAACGGCAAGGGGCTATTTCGTAGGTTGGAGGTGTAACCTCAACCGAACAACAGGTTATTTACGGCCTATTCTTTTACGAATTTGCTGACCGCTTTTTCTCCGGTATACCTGTCTGTAATCTGCAGCGAGTAAATGCCGCTTTTAAGCATTGCTACGTCTATGTTTTCTTTAGCTGACGACATATCAAAGCGTGAAATTAAACGACCAACAATATCGAAAAACACAATCTCACAATCCTTAGCACCCTCAATTGTAATTTCATTCATTGCGGGGTTCGGGTAAACTCGAAGATTGCCTGCTGTAAACTGTAAATTGTTAACGGAAACGCGCCCCACCCATACCGTAACAGTATCGTAAGTAATCGTACCGCACAGGTCCATCATTACAACATACGTAGTCGTACTGTCTGGGTGTACATAAATAGTTCCCCCACTATCTATCGGAGCGGCTACGCCGAGCTTGTACCACCAGCAAGGCATACCATCACCATCTTCGTTAAGGCCTAACCGCACGGTGTCTCCGGGATGCATGCTTGTAGTATCATGCCCTGCATATGCTACTGCATCACTGGCTATGACGCTGACATCGTCTATAAGGTATGCACCATATTGCTGCCCTCCCATCATAAACCCATTCGGTATGTGTAGGTGATGTGCAGTATCAAAAAAAACACCTATCGTTATATATTTTTCATTTCCGTTAGCAATAAAACTGCCTTGAATTTTGGTCCAATTCAAGGTGTCGTAAATCACTGCTGTTTCCAATACCTGTGGGGTATATTGCGTTTGCGGTTTTGCCGCCTTTAATGGAGTATTAGCTGTATCAATCCGACCATCATCGAGATATGCGCCTATTTTATTTATAGAGTAACCGGAGCCATGCTCCTGGCATACATAAAAAGTGACGCAGTATGTTTTTCCCGCTACGAGGTAATTTATTAATCTTCCTTGCGTGTAATTGTATTCATAAGCACCAGATGTATGAATGTACGATAGATCATAATACATAGCGCTTTCCATCATAGCATTACCCGTACGTGCATAATGATAAAAATACGGGCTATGTGGTATCCCGCATATGCCGCCGGTATCGCATGCGTTCATATAATCCGGTAAAAAATTATGGTACCCGAATACAAAAGCAGAGTCCATATATACGTAATTTGTATCTATACCATCCCAGAAATGCGACTTTCTTACCTGATCATAATCATCAGGACAGGTATCATGCTGCTCAAAACTGGGATTCCGAACTAAGTTAACTTGGCAAAATGATGGGATTGTAATAAAAAGGAAAACGAGCGTAAGAGTACAACGATTCATCATTGTTTTTGGGTAAGATTGAATCAAATATACTAAAAAAGCGGCAGACAAAAAAGCAGGCCGTTGTAAACAGTTTGCCGTAGGCATGCACGGGAGCCCGTATCCGACTAGCGAATACCAGTTTGCTGTAAGGTTGCTTCGGTGAAGGACCTTGCAATAACCCTGTTGTTAAAACAAAAAAATGAGGGTCTTTGCGAACGCAGTGAAGCAATCTCACATGCCGTTCTTGCTCGGCTGCCGTAAGGTTGCTTCGCCGAAGGGCCTCGCAATTGGCCACTTTATGAATACCAAAAGAGCCGCCCCAAAAAAGGGCGGCTCCATGCTGTTTTATGCTTTAAAAAAGTATTAGTTCTTGGTAAAACGGGTATTTTTGATCAGCACGTTTTCTGTGTTGTAGATCTTGATCATGTAAACGCCGGTTGCAAGATTACTAACATTAATCGTAGTAGCATCTTTCTGCTCCATCAATACTTTACCGTCAACGCTAAGAATAGTAACATTTACTTTTTCAGTTGCATTGATGTTCAGTGTAGTGTTGGCAGGGTTAGGATACAAGCTGATGTTTGAAGTTGTATTAGCAACAGAACTATTAGGTGCAATACCTTTCAATAAGCCGGTTACTTGCACATCGTAAGTTACGAATACGCTACCGCAAGAATTGGTAACAGTATAAGTGATAGTAGCCAAACCTGTAGATACACCTGTAACGTCGCCAGAAACTGCATCAACTGTAGCAACCAATACATCGCTGCTGCTCCATGTGCCTGCTGCGGTAGCATCAGTTAACGTAATAGTGCTGCCTACTGCAACGCTTGACGGACCTGAAATTGCAGCCACTGAAAGTGGCGCATCGACAGTAATACCAATAGTAACCGTAGTAGCACCGCAGCTGTTAGTTACAGTGTAAGAAATAGTAACTGCACCAGCACTAACACCGGTAACAACGCCTGTTGCAGCGTCAACTGTAGCAATTGCATTATCGCTGCTGCTCCATACACCACCTGGGAATGCATCGCCTAAAACAAGTGTTGACCCTACGCAAACTGAAGTTCCGAAATCAGCTGATATATCATCAACTTCAGGAGCTTGATTTACAGTAATTGTAGCAGAACCCGTAAGGGCAACTGAATCGCAGGTACTGGTAGTAATAGCTACCAAGCTGTAAGTAAGTGTTGAAGTTAATGCACCAGTGCGGATAGTATCGGTACCGCTTGCATTCAAGGTAACAGTAAAGGTTGAAGAGCCATCGCTGTAATAAACAGTAGCACCAGGGTTACCATAAATAACAACCGTTGCGCTGTCGCCATTGCAAATAACATCAGAAGTGATTGCGTAGATCTTAGCGCAGCAGCCCGGAGCAAAAGAAACACCACGGAAGCTTGTACCAGAATCAGAAGTTGCAAGATTTACATAAGGTGCAGTGGCATTGCTATCTACTATTTTGATAAGGGTATCGCGTGTAGTTGATGCGTTGCTCGCAGTTGTTGCATAAACAGTAGCATAAGGAACTGTAGAGTAGTCAACAACTACTGAACGTGCACCTGCGCCGTTTGCCAATTTGTATGCGAATGACCATGTAGCACCTGAACGGGTGTACTTGTAAATGCCCTTACCTGCAGTTGACCTGTCGTCAGCAATGTAAGCGGTGTTGCCATCAGGGCTAACAGAGAAGCCAAGAGGGCTGGAGTTAGTGTCAGTAGTGATCTCGTTAGTAGAGGCTGTGATGCTGGTTGGGATACCAGTACCAACTTTGTACAAACCGAAAGGAAGACCCATGCCGGCAGCACTTGCTGATGTGTAATATAACTGGCCATTAAAAATACCTACAACACGCGTGTTGATAGTAGTAGCAGTGATCTGTGTTGAAGTGGTAGCACCATTCAACTGAATACCTGCTGTACCTGCGGTGCTGCTGTTACCTGATGAATAGTAGTCTGTACCGTTTGCAGCTGCGCTGCGGATGTTTGATGTTTTGAAAGTAGTGGTCTGGCCATCGTTAGCTACCAGTGTGTTAGTAGCTGATGCATCGACTGAATAAATCTTCCTGTTAATACCTGCAGCGGTTGCAACATTAGCTGTGCCCGGAGCCGCATCATAACCTGCAAATACCAGGTGTGTCCATTCTGCATCTAATGCAAGGTGACCTTCAGTTGAAGCAGAGCCGCTTATAGTTAACTGTCCTGCGCCTGTAGCTGGTATGCCGTCAGTGCTGATAGGTGTCGCCTGGTTAAGTGTAAAGTTGTCATATTCCCTTAACGTAACCGAAGCAGCTGCGCTGCTGGTGCCGTTAGCTGTTAATACAACAAGGTTACGTGCGCAGGTATTGAAAGGAATGTTAGAGATAGTAACAGCCGTTGTAGTAGCACAACCGGTAGGCAAGGTGTAAGTAATAGTTGCCGAACCTGAAGCAACGCCATACACATCGCCTGTAGTAGCGTTAACACTTGCAGTAGATGCATCACTGCTGCTCCAGGTGCCACCTGCGTCAACATCGCTCAATGTTGATGTGGTATGCTGTGGTATTGTAGTAGTACCCGTTATAGAAGCTGGCAACGGATTAACAGTAACGCTGGCAACACTTGAATTGGCAGCACCAAATGACGCGCAGGTAGTAACACAACGGTAGTAAGTTGTAGTAGATACGGAAGCGTTATAAGTAAGGTTGGTTTCGCCTGAAATATCAGTGAACGGACCAGAGCTGGCTGAAGACGACTGCCACTGGTATGAAATACCAGTACCAGCAGTTGCGCCACTCAATGAAAGTACTGAAGCGCCGCTGCCGCAAAGGCTTGCAGGGCTTCCTGCTGCTGTACCAGCTGCAGGAGTACCTGTGCACGAACCTGCTGCAACAACAGAGCCACCAACAATAATGGAATTGATTTGAAATACACCACCGGCTGCTATTGGAGCGTAGGCGTAGAAACCAAAAATGATACCATTAGTGGTGCTGGTAATACCTACTGGTAGAGTTCCGCCTCCCCAAGTAAATACAGTAGAACCTGCGCCGCAAGATGAATTGTCCGGAGCATGGTCAACACCATCGTCTGTCCAGGTAGCACCGTTATCAAGGCTGTATGCGAAACGAACTTTTGCGAGACCTGAACCTGACCTTCTGAGCTTTACAGAAAGTGAAGTAACATTAAGCTGGAAGCTTGTGTTGGGAGCGATTTTGAAGAATGCATGTGCGTTTGTTGCAGCATAAGTAGTAACACCATTGTTGGTCATACCGCTTAAGCCACCACTACCACACGGAGTAGCTGTGCCGAAGCCTGTTTTCTGTAATACAGAACCTGTTTCATTGGCTACATAAGTAATAGCGGTGCTTGTGCCGCCGGTACCTGTGTAGGTAGCAATTTGTGCGTTTGCCTTACTGCCCAGCAGCTGCATGCACATGATAACCACACCGCTGAGCAGTGCCATTTTACCGGAAAGCCTTGTCGGCTTTTCCTGCCTGTTTTCGTTCAGTGCGCATGTGGTGACCGCGCTCTGTTTCAAAAAGTTTTTCTGTTTCATTTTTTACTGGTTTTTAACAGTGAACCGTAAAATTGAGGGAGAAAAACGGGGTGGATTGCATTTGGTGTGTTATGCGTATTGCAGCAAATTGTTACGTGGAAAACGCCATTAACTAATTGTTATTAATGCCACCAACTGGCACTGATAATCATAGTGTTTGTAAACACAACGCAATGATGCCGCAATTTGTGGCATGATATTTTTTTACAGTTAAATGCGTGTTTAATTTTTCATTTGCTAATTGCTTTACGGTTGAGGTGGCATAAAAATGCGCCAGAGGTTTTAGCCTTGGCGCATAGACCCATGAGATTGCAATGAGTACGGTCAGTAATGGTAGCAATGTAAACTCAGCACATATATTGAAAGCTATTTGAACGCCAATACTTCGTCCTTGCATTGCTGTTCTATGTGGCCGAGCATAGCGGGTGTAGCACCACTTTCCTGCGCCATTTCTGCAAGGCTTATTTCGCCATTGATATCAGCATTTGCCCATGCCTTGCCCATTGCAATGTGGCTCAACATTTCCTGCGATGCATTTTTATAGAGGTGCAGTATTTCGAACAGGCATTCTACTTCTGTTACCAGGAGGTACTTTACATTATAGGTATCCATTGCCACTAACTGGTGTTGCTCATTTATACCCAGCGGGGACATCTTTTTAAATTTGCTGTCTACCGCTTCCGTATCTGTTTTTATTTGCTGGCATATCGCCAGTATCTGCATAGGGGCAGGGCCGTACTTCATAGCTACATACCTATCGCCTGTTATCAGGCTACCATGCTTTGCAAGGTGCTTCAGATCGGCCAGATAAAATATCAGAAAAAGCCTGGAGGGTTCTGCTACCTTACCCATACTATACAAAACAAAAAGCGTGAGGTTTATTCCTTTTTTATGCGAAAATCTAAATGACATTACAGTTTTGTTTTTTTTAGTGATTTCCTACGAATGAGTTGTTTTATATTGGCTACAGATTTTGTCGCCGATTATTTAAATAAAACAAAATAATCATTTCAATAAAATTATATTAATTTCTCCATGCTGAACGGAAATACATACGGAAATAACATAAAAATCACATGGAGTATTTACCTGAAAGTTAATACCAGTAAGGTTTTCAGACGATTGTATATTTGTTAAAAAAGCTTTTATGCCCATGGCAATTTTTGCACGTTCGGTCGTTGGGTTGCTTCGGCAAAGAGCCTTGCAATGACCCCGTTTTTTGTAGGGGTACAAAAGTGGGCAGGTGTTTCATGATGCCAACCAACTTGTTTTGCTGTGCCTGATATGGGTTTCCACAATACAGCAGGAATAACAACGGCACGGCTGAAGCAGTTCAACGCCCTTCGGGGTTGGGTCCTTTTGTTATTGTTACCCCTGGTTTTACCAGGGGCTATTCATATTAAAGTCCTCCGGACTTTTCAACAAACGTAAGCGCAACAACCACAAGCCCCGAGGGCTTGAACAAAAATAGCAGGGAGCGGTTCAACGCCCTTCGGGGTTGGCTCTTTTTGTTGTTGTTACCCCCTGGTTTTACCAGGGGCTATTCATATTAAAGTCCTTCGGACTTTTCACCAAACGAAAGCGTGGCAACCACAAGCCCCGTGGGCTTGAACAAAAATAGCCGGGAGCGGTTCAACGCCCTTCGGGGTTGGCTACATTTGGTATTGTTACCCCCTGGTTTTACCAGGGGCTATTCATGTTAAAGTCCTTCGGACTTTTCACCAAACGGAAGCGTAGCAACCACTAGCCCCAAGGGCTTGAACAAAAATAGCCGGGAGCGGTTCAACGCCCTTCGGGGTTGGCTCTTTTTGTTGTTGTTACCCCCTGGTTTTACCAGGGGCTATTCATGTTAAAG
>JBBRPD010000058.1:0-35557 GCA_038228575.1 Chitinophagales bacterium
ACTACTGTCCGATTAAAATATTATTTGTAAAAGTACGTAACACCTGCGCCGCCGTCCCGGCGCAGACATTAGAGTAACAAGCTTCAGCAAAACACGCCGCAGGGCTCCTTTTGCCCGCGGCAGCGATGGTCCCGAAAGCATTCGGGATGCCGCTTTTTTGGGTTCTTTTTTTGCGGCAGCACAAAAAAAGAACATGGAGACGCGATGACAACAACCAGTAAATAGACCGGACAACAGTGTTTTCAAAACAGCCCATCTGTACATATAAAAAAATGACGCCCCTGCAAAGGAAGCGTCATTTTTTAGGAACGTTGGCCGCTGCCTAGTTTTTTAGAAACTTGTGGACAGGCGAATTTTGCCCGCCATCAATATGTATAAAATATACACCTGGCTTGAGTGCCGAAATATCAATTGCACCAGTGGTTGAAATTTTTTGTGTTACTACAACCGCACCCTTCGAATCTGTGATAGCAATAGCAATCGGGAGCTGAAAATCGCCCTCAATAAAAAGTTTATCGGTTGCTGGGTTGGGGTATATGTTTACGTCTGGCTGCACAGCCAATGTTGTTACCGCACTTGGCGCAGACGGTATATGACCCGATTTTGCCGCTTGCAACACATTCTTCGAATTGTCTTGCAATATGCCAACCGCAAATAGTTTGTTCCTGGTCCAGGTGGTTTTAATAGCCAACACCTTGGTATGCATGAATGAATCGCCAACACTAACGAGGGAGCTAACGTTTACCGATGTAGTACCAGACAAAGATTGCCTGAATACATCATAATGATGCGCTTCGCCATTGCCGGAAGTAAAGTTGAGGGTGTCTTCTGCAACCAACCCATAAAACTGCAAATTGGTTACACTGCTGGTGTCTACCTTCTTTATGGTAGTTACTACTTTCACGGAATCGGCACCTTGAGCCGTGGTGGTAATGCGCATACTAAAGGAGGTAAGCTGCGCGAGTTTGGAGGTGAAAATAGATGCATCAGTAAACGTACCGGAAACAACCAACCCTTGCACCGCAAGCGTGGGTGTACCACCATATAACCCATAGAAGTTAGTGCGTGCATCATTTTCAGCCGGGTTGGCCATACTTAATGTACAACCTGCATAGGGAGAACTGGGGTGATAGGCCACATGCAGCACCTGCGGATAGTTCCAGAGATTGCTATAAAAACCAGGGTTGCGACTGGCGCAAACACTGCAGAGCGTATTGGTAAAGTGTTCTGCAATAACCGTTTTAGGCACCTGCTGCGCGCGCGCCGCCGTTAAAGACCCGGTAACCGCTGCTGCCGAAAAAAATAGTTTTGTAAATAAATTCATGCTTGTAGGTTTAGGGTGCAATTTCGCTCGTATGCATTTAACCAATTGTCTTGTAGCTTACATTACAGACCGATTGAGAAAAAATAACACATCCCCTTGTAGCCCTGCATACTACCCGAATGTCGTTTACAACCGCTTTATATAGTTGAGCAGGTCCTTTTTATCTCGATCTGACATTTTCCATATCACACCAATATTGGCCTTGGTCCCATCGCTTTTTAAATCATGATCGAGGAAACGATAAAACAAACTATCGGTATACGGCACCATGAAATTTTTCGGATCCTGCAGGTAAGAGTAATTGATATGAATACTGCGCATGCGGTCACCGTTTTTGCCGTGGCAGTTCTGGCAACTGGTTACCCATCGTATTCTTGAATTGCTCTTATCCAGCAAGCGCTCTCCTTCAATGTTCTTCCCCATTTTATATATCCGTTCGCCATTGTCCCTGCTTTTTGCCTTATTAATATAGGGCATAAGAAGGATGACTATCGTAAAAAATATCTCGATCTGCATGGTTAGTTATTTTTTAAAAGCCGCGAGTATGGTGAGGAGAAAAGAGAGTATAGCTCCCGCCGTGCGCACCGTATGATAGCGCACCCATTTTGTTTCAAAATTGATACGGAAGGCGGACATTGCATCGTTGGTCATTGTTGCAGGCTGTATGTGCGCTAACTGATTGTTGAGCGGAATATTACCCACTGCCGTTACCCCAATAACGCCTATGCAATAGACCAAAGTAGCGGTAAGGAGCAAATAAAACCGCGCTTTCTCTGGTGCCGGGAAACTACCGATGGTAGCGATAATAAGCAACGGCAGCAGGCCCATAAACACCAGTAAAAAAATGAAATTCTGTATTTCGGTATTGATGGACTGCATAGCACTGATGTATGCGGAATCGCCCAGTTTACCCAACCCAAGGTTCACGGCGCAACTGAAGCCAAACAGCAGTCCCGCCACTAGGCCCGAAAACAATATGGTGAAGAGTAACGTCATTTCTTTTGTTTTGTTCATTTCCTTTTTATACAAAGGTGGGGCAGCCTGCAAAAAAGAAATAGAACAAAACCGTCAAAATACGCGCCTACCTGATCCTGGCACTGAACTGAGATGGTGTTATGCCCGTAAAGGCCTTAAAAACCCTTATAAAATGCGATTGATCGGCATATCCATTGTTGTACACAACATCGGAAAGCTTTTCAAAATGATTGTCTCTAATGCCGGTGAGCGAATTATCAAATTGTATGATCTTCGAAAACTGTTTCGGGGTGATGCCTACCTGCGCAAGGAAACGCCTTTCGAACGTTCTTTCACTGATGCATAACGCTTCCCGCAGCTGCATTATGGTGTGTTGTCCTTTGCCTTGTACTATAAGTAAAATGGCCTGCCGTATAACATCATCAAGCCCCGCTTGTTTTGAAAGAAAAACCCGGTTTAAGAATGCTGTTATCGTTTGCGTCCACCCCTCAAACCCATTCGCGGCATGCAATGCTGTCAGAACATTTGCTATACTGTAATGTTGCAGCTGTGTAAGATCGTAACAACCATCATTCAGCGTTCTCGGATCAACCCCAAAGAAACTTTCTAAAACAAAAGGGTACAGTTGAAAAACAATAAGCTGGTACTGGCCTTGCATACTCAATTCAATTGGGTGAATGGTTTGCCCGTACAAAAAAAATGCCGGCATCTGCTTGTTATGTGGCAGCACGTATAATCCACTACCTGTCTGTTGAAACATAATACCCGGATACCCATCCGCATAAAATGGCAACACGGTTTTATCTTCCCCTTTCTCACTTTCAAAAGTCAAGACTTCCTTTACGAAAAGTGAAATGGAATCGGCCGGCTGCGCTTTAGTGATTTTCATGCGTTTATCGGGTTTGTGGGTGCTTTTACAGTTAATTAAAATTAAGGGGAAATGAGTACCGGGCAAAAAAAGGTATGAACTTGATTTTTTCATTCATTTCAAAGGGAAATCATCCCTATATTTATGTCGATATGGAAAACCATACTTATAGTGTATTACAGATAGATACACATATTTTTGAATTTTTAAGTGCCGGCAAAAAACCTATTATTAAGCGAATACTATTCACAGAAATGGATACCCCGGGTTTTTACAATCTGGCGTTAGGAAGCATAATTAGAAATGGCATTATTGATTATCGTGATGAGAGCAATAACGGCGATATAATTCGAATTTTCAGCACAATTGTCATTTGCATAAAAATATTTACTGAGAGATTTCCTGAATGCATCATCTTCTTTAAAGGTAATACGGAGCAGAAAACTCGTGTTTATAATGAAATATTAAGAAAATATTATATCGATTTCTTAACAGAGTTCGCTATCTTTGGAGTAAGTATTACTGATGAAAACATTACAACAGCAGAAGAATTTTCAGTCAGTAAAACCTATTCAGGTTTTTTAGTAAAAAGAAAAACTAAATAATTACCATGAGCATAGCAAGTAAAAAAACTGCCGAAAATAAAGCTGATTCAAGAGAACGCAGCCAAAAAAAAGTCGCTGCTACCGATAGAAATATAGGTCTTAGCGAAAAAATTGAAGAAGCAAATCTCCTTATTAAAAAACTCAACAATCCAGGTTTGTTAAAATAAAATACTTCCGGTTTCCCTACTTCACCTTTATCCAGTTGTAATAACTTAAACTTAAGACGCGAGCCTATTAAGTTTTTATTTTTTATCTTATAGCGCATAAAGCATCACTTTCTTCGGAAGCACATCCTTAGACCGATAAAAAGGGAGAATATCCGTCAGTTAAGTCGTGCATGCGGTGCACGCAATCAGGAGATTGTCAACGCCTATGACTTAGTTGTGTATGACACACCATGTTGCGGGCACGGATGAAAAAGGTAAATATCGCCTAATCTCTATCCTTGTTTTAATTTAACTCTGTATACGAGGCTACTTCAATTTTTATGATAAAAACCTTTGTAACTCCGCAAAATACCGACTTGCATATACCTATCCCGCAGGATTAGGTAGGTAAAAAGCTGGAAGTAATACTGTTCAGCGTTGAAGAAACTGAAGTAAAACACACTCCCAAAAAGAAAATCAACCCATCTGATTTTGCCGGTACACTATCAAAGAAGGATGCTGCGGCCCTTTTAAAACATGTTGAAGAAAGCAGGTAGCAAATTGACTGTCGTACGACAATACAATGGCATCAGGCGATACATACCACTGTTACGTAGTTCGAGTTAGTACGACAAACTGAGCAACTTTGTAAACTAAATATTTGCAAATAAGGACTAGTGATTGATGACTATTTTGTGTATCTCCGTTTGCACAAGATTGACTATTTTCAAAAAATAAATACCATTTTCTATGTCGGAAATTTTTATGGTAAAGTCAGTAGCTAATGGAGTATACAACAAAACCGTCCTACCATAGATATCTATCAACGAAACACTATTTTGAGGGGAGGCACAGTCAGGGCAGTGAATATGTACAGCGGCTGAGACTGGATTTGGGTAAACTAAATTAGTGGGTATTTCAGCAATATTTTCTACGCTATTTACATGATGAGTGAATGGCATACAGGGCAATGAGTCATATGCATATTTAGCAACATAAAAGTACTCAAGTGCATGCGGAGATGTAATTGTTTCATTACCCCATATAAGCGAGTCGTTTGAGTGCGTTACGAAATCTCCAGATAAATAGATATGTCCCTGGTTATCGCACTGAATGTTGCTATTATCATCGCCACTACCCGGTAATTGAAAGCAACTTATAAAAGTACCGGCATTTGTGTACTGGCAAATATACTCATTGCCAAAAGCTGTGGTGTCATATCGATAAGAATGCCCATCGAATGATATCGAATCTAGCCAAGGGAAAGGACTGATTCCACCAGAAAAAAAGACATTACCGCAGGTATCGGTGCTCACTTCGTAAGAAACATTCCCAGAACCTATGGCTGATTTTAGCCATTGTATATGTCCACTGGTATCGAATTTTGCGAAAGTTGAATTGTAAACACCGTTTCGATGTACAACATAACTTCCAATTCTGACCGAGTCTGATGAGAACCAGCCACTCGTATATATTCCGTCCAAATTATCGATAGCCATCCCAGTTGCAATCTGATCGCCAATTGAATTAAAAAAAATAAAATTACCATAACTGTTATGCTTCACCAATACGGCTGATCCTCTATATTCTAAATAATAGACATTATCATTGTTGTCGCATACAATTTTGACGATGTAGCCACCCACGGTTGATGAATAAGCCTTTACCCACAATACATTTCCAGCGGTGTCAAACTTAATAAGAGCAGTTCCTCTCAATCCAGGCAAAGTATCACTGCCTACAACTATATTAGGCAAACTATAACTAATACCAACATATATATTTCCATGTTTATCCAAAGTAATTGCACCACCCTGTGGTAAAGAAAAAGGAACAAACAGGTTACTCCATGCTGCAATTTTTTTAAGCCATTGAACATTGCCCGATGGATCAAATTTGCACAGCACATGGCATATCTTGGCTGTGTCACCATTTACTGAGGCTCCACCGATATTACACTTAAGACTATCGAAATCCGCCAATAAAAACACATTCCCTTTAGTGTCTGCACAAACATCAAGAGGCGCTACGTCGGATGAATCCGACACCTTCACCCACAAAAAGGAACCACTAGAATCAATTTCCCCAACAAACATCTTATAGCGGAATGTAGTATCAGTGACTAAGTGAGACCCAAATCTGATGGAGTCTAGGTGAAGAGATATTCCGGCAAAACACAGTTTATTCGATTCGGCTAAGCCTATTTTCCAACCCTCCATTGCACCGACAGTTGCTGAATCAGGTAGCTTGCAAGTTGGATACTTTACCCACCCAAACGATTGGCCAAGCGATTGGCTTCCGATAGAAACGAGCACAAGAAAAATGAAAAAAAAACTAAATTTTCTGATAAGTTTTGCCATATCCGGATATATTTACTGTAAGTTACATGACTAAAAATAGTATTTTCAACTAATTCGGAATTAACTCCTTATAGCTAATTATTTGCAATGTACGGATAATTACAAATGCAATCAAACAACTGATGAATTTCTCTTTAGGCTAGGGATACCCTACTGGTCTAAGCATCCGCTTCGTCCCAACATTCAGGAAGTATTTACTTCCGAATTCACCTTGGTAAAACATAGCAAAAAATCTTACCGCACTAAATATAATTCGCTTCGGATGGACATTCCTCGACCAGATGACATTAAAAAGGCCCGCAAAACGCGGGCCTTTTAGTTTTTTACTTTTCAATTTATTAATACCTGTACATTTCTGGCTTGTATGGGCCTTCTTTGTCAATACCTAAATAATCGCTTTGTGCTGTGGTCAGTTCTTCAAGAACAACACCAACTTTGGCAAGGTGTAAACGTGCTACCTTTTCATCTAACTTCTTAGGTAATACATACACTTTGTTTTCGTAGTTAGCGTGGTTAGTCCACAACTCAATCTGCGCCAGAGTCTGGTTGCTGAATGAATTACTCATTACGAAGCTTGGGTGGCCGGTAGCGCAACCAAGGTTAACCAAACGGCCTTCTGCAAGAATAATTACATCTTTACCATCAATGGTATACATGTCAACCTGTGGCTTAATCGTGTCTTTAGTTGCACCGTAAGCATCGTTCAACCAGGCCATGTCAATTTCAATATCGAAGTGACCGATGTTACAAACAATAGCCTTATCCTTCATCTGGCGGAAATGCGCTTCAGTGATCAGATCGCGGCAACCTGAAGCAGTAACAACAATGTCAGCTTCTTTAACAGCATCAATCATTTTCTTTACTTCAAAACCGTCCATTGATGCCTGTAATGCGCAAATAGGGTCTATTTCGGTAACAATAACACGGGCACCTGCACCACGCAATGAAAGCGCAGAACCTTTACCCACATCGCCATAACCACCTACAACAGCAACTTTACCAGCCATCATAACATCGGTAGCACGACGGATAGCATCTACCAGACTTTCCTGGCAACCGTATTTGTTATCGAATTTTGATTTGGTAACAGAATCGTTTACGTTAATAGCAGGTATTGGCAACGTGCCTTTCTGCATCCTTTCATATAAACGGTGAACGCCTGTAGTTGTTTCTTCGCTAAGGCCCTTAATGTGCTGTATTAATTCGGTGTAATGATCAAGAACAATGTTGGTCAAATCACCACCATCATCAAGAATCATATTCAACGGGCGATCTTCGCTGCCGAAGAATAAAGTCTGCTCAATACACCAGTCAGCATCCGAAAGAGACTGTCCTTTCCATGCAAAAACACCAATACCGGCAGCAGCAATAGCAGCAGCAGCATGATCTTGCGTAGAAAAGATATTGCAAGAGCTCCAACGCACTTCAGCACCCAGCGCCACCAATGTTTCTATAAGAACCGCAGTTTGAATGGTCATGTGAAGGCAACCCGCAACGCGTGCACCTTTCAATGGTTGAGATGGTCCATACTCAGCGCGGATTGCCATTAAACCTGGCATTTCAGCCTCTGCCAACCTTATCTCTTTGCGGCCCCACTCAGCCAGGCTAATATCAGCTACCTTGTAAGGCAACTTAAAGTCAATCTTTGAACGAGTCATTGTGCTCATAATTATTTATTTAAAATTTCAAGCAAAAGTATAAACAATATTCGTCTAAACCTGAAAAATGTATAATAATTTTTTAGTACCAAATTCTATTTTAACAACGTTTTCGCAAGTATCTCGTGTTTTTAAAATATCAGGCAGATTGATTATCCATTTATTTGTTATTTCCATTTAAGTATAACAAAAATTTAATTTACTTTTCTGTCCTTCCACCTGTAATTACCTATAAAACCGAGAAAGCCTGCAAGCACTATATAAAGTATATGTAGTGGTTGTAAAACAGGGAAATAGGGTTGTGTCCATTGTTTTCGAAAAAATGTAGCTACCGGCACCATAAAAATATATTCGGCAATAGTTTTCAGCCCGAACATTATACCCGCCACCACCCAGTAGTGGTGGTTAAAAATACCTGCTATACCCAAAACAACAAATGAACAATTGAACAGATAAACCAGCATTAAAATTGCCGTAAGCCGCTTATCATCATACTTGCCCGATTTGGAAGCCCAGCGTATGCGCTGCTGCAAAAAACTGCTCCAGTCTGGCTGCGGCAAGGTAGATATAATTGCGTTTGGCGATTTGAGGTATTCAATACGCGCATCAGGCAACTTCGCTACCTTCATCATTAACAGGTAATCGTCTCCCGATGCCAGGTGCTCCACGCCTTCATAACCCTTCACTTCATTAAAAATAGCTTTGCTGAAGGCTAGGTTGGCACCGTTATTCATATTACCCATCTTCATGGCATGCGCAGCGGCTGTTATGCCCTGCATACCCATAAAATCAATCAGCTGAAATTTATTCAACACCCCATGCGATCCGCTGAAAATAACCGGCGCTACAATCATAGCCGGGTTTTTCAGTTCATACAGCCCGGCAATATGGAGTAACCATAAATTCGGTGCCGTGCAATCGGCATCTGTTGTAACAATAAGGCTACCCCTGCTTTCCTTTATACCTGCTGCCAAAGCCGCCTTTTTATAAGCATTCAGCTTCGTGCCCGGTATAATGTAGTCTGCTAGTTGTATGCACCTTACCCGTTCATCGTTATATTCCAGCACTACATCAATAGTGCGGTCGGTGGAATGGTCATCAACAACAATTACCTCCAACAAATGCACAGGGTACTTTTGGGCCAGTATGGCATCAATACAGGCACCGATATTACTGCGTTCGTTACGGGCCGGAATAACTATGGTAATAAACGTGTGCGGCTCATAACCGGGCGGCACGCGGAAGTCTGGCTGCTTTGCCCAGCCTTTTATATACGCCACTATCAGCAGCAGGTATGCCACCGTAAGTATTGCGCAAATAGTGATGCTTATAGCCATAAAGTGCGGCAAAGATAACAACCCAAAGGTGGTAAAGTATATAGCCCCGAGTGCCAGCCCATAAATGCCCTTAATGCAACAACGTCTCTGCCATCATTTTTACATTGCCGGCATCATAAATGCGGTGGCCTTTATCAAGGGTAATAACCTGTACTGTTTCCAATCCCTTTTTAAATTTTTCTGCAACCGAAGGCGGGATGATCTTATCATACCTCCCCATAAAAATAACTATGCGCACCTTGTTCTTTTTGATAGTATTTTGAAGGATGGCTATGTCTGGGGTTAATTCGGCAAGCGACGGCCACACCTTGCGCAACTGCTGCCTCGTGGCTTCATCGCTCAGATAGTGCATTGCGAATTTGTAGCGTTTTTCGTGTACTATTTTACCTTTCTTTAGTATAACAAGCAGCCGGTGATACTGGCGCGGCTCGGTAAGCATTTGGTTAAAAATACGTTTGCCGAAACCGCTGCGTGTAAAAAAACGGTAGTAATTATCAACCCTCAATCCGTCACTGGCAAGCAGTGTAGCCCTGTCAATGGCGGCAGGCATTTGGTCAATAATAGCCAGACAAACCCGCCCCCCGATGCTGTAACCCAACAGCGACACTTTTTCAACCTTGTTTACCTGCATCAGCTCCGTAACCAGTTGTTCCAGGTTTTCGGCAGTAAAGGTTACATACTCCTTCCATTTACTTCGGCCATGGTGCGGCAAATCGAAAAAAAGGCAGGTATATTCAGCAGACAAATACGGTTCAAACAGCCTCAACGCATTGGCATCATGCCCATAACCATGAAAAACCAGCAACAGCCTGCTACCGCTGCCCACCTTCAGGTAGTGCATACACTCTGTGCCAACTTGTATATAGCAGGAGGTGGGAGACATTATTGTTCCAAATATAAGTATTTCAAAGATAGCAAAGGGAATTCATAATCGCGTAGGGTAACTATGCGGTTGCCCAGCATAATAAAGAGAAACGCTGCATTGACAACATATTTACGACGAAACAGATCGAAAATTGCGTAGGGGCAATCCCTTGCGGTTGCCGTGCAAAATAAAATGAATCGCAGCATTGACAAATAATTATAACGGTACCTATTGCGTAGGGGCAATCCCTTGCGGTTGCCCTGCATAACATGGGTTACCCAGATGCAGCCGCAAGAAGCACACCCAAAACCCGGTCGCATATCTAGGGCAACCGCAAGGGATTGCCCCTACATAGTTTGCCAATATAGGCAGTTATAAAATAAAAAGAATTTGTATTGAAACGAGTCTCCGTAATGGCAACATAATTATAACGGTAAATATTGCGTAGGGGCAATCCCTTGCGGTTGCCCTGCACAACATGGGTTACCCGGATGCAGCCACAAGAAGCATACTCAAAACTCGGTCGCTTACCTAGGCAACCGCAAGGGATTGCCCCTACATAATTTGCTAATACAAGTAGTTGGGCGTAAAAGGAATTTATAATAAAGAAATTTGCGTAGTAGCAACATATTTACAAAGATACAGATCGAAAATACGTAGGGGCAATCCCTTGCGGTTGCCCTGCATAACACGGGTTACCCGCGTGCAGCGGCAAGAAGTGAACCCAAAATCCAGTCGCTTACCTAGGGCAACCGCAAGGGATTGCCCCTACATAGTTTGCTTATATTAAGTAATTGAGGCGTAAAAGGCATTTATAATAAAGAAATTTGCGTAGGGGCAATCCCTTGCGGTTGCCCTGCATAACACGGGTTACCCGTGTGCAGCTGCAAGAAGCGTACCCAAAATTCGGTCGCATATTAAGGCCAACCGCAACGGATTACGCGCTTTATCTAACGGACACTTTCCCCAATTCTTCATTCACCAACTCCAGCCAAACCTGAATGCCGTTATTGTTCCAATGCGTATCTCCGGCACGGTAAAACTGGCGGGCATTGCCGGCTTTTTTATAGTGGCTGTAGACATCAATTACGTGCATCTTCAGCCCCGGGGCATTTTGTAATTTGGGAATCAAATTATTATAGTTAGCTGGCTGTATAACACTTACCGGGTTAGGCACTATAGCAAAATAAACCTCGTCAAAACCCTCCCCTCTGTAATGGTCATAAATGGCATTCAGGTTATTGATCCATTTCGCCGCATCCTCATCGCTAAAGGGCTGGTAACTGCTGTAATCACTCTTTGGCTCCACTGTTTCCTTCAAGAAAAGATGCTGCCCGTCATCGGCAATAATTACGTCGCCAGATCCCCGGTTAAACAAATAGTAATTCATGTCTGCCTTCAGCAGGCGGGGCTCATTCATGGCATTCACATTAAACAACAAATACTCCAGGTTCTGGTTAATATTGGGGTTGAAAAAGTCACCAATATGCAAGCCCAAATCCATGGAAGCAAATACCGGGCTCTGGCTCATAATTTTAGCCCTAGTTACGGGTAACGCATCTTTCTTTATGTGGCTATAAATATCGCTTGTGCCATAGTTGCTGCGCACATATCGCTCCGCCGTTTCAATTAGCAGAACATTGCGTTTGGCTTTATCCAGTTGGTATATCAGGTCGTGTTGGTCTTTGCGGCCTGTGCGGCAGGCATTTACATGCGCAAATGCATAACAGGGCACATCTTCAATATAACTATCGCCGAAAACATACAGGTCAACGTTCTTAGGCCCGGCAGTATCAGCAGGAGGTGTAAATTGGTAGTCATTCGGCGTCTGGAATATCTTTATATCATCAAGGTAGGCTATGTTACTCAGGTCACCGAAATTACTCTGGTGCTCGCCCCACCATAAATGGTGGTGTTTACGTTCCCATATATACGCAACAATATCACGGTGTGTACCCGAAATAAGGAGCACAAGACCAATAATAATGCAGCTATAGGAAAGCACTTTTTTCATACCGCTAAAATTGAAAATAGATGAACTGATTCTCGCCAAAAACACCGAAAAAGTAACAGGCAGTAACCATTGCCAAAACGTACAAGGCAAATGATCTGTCCTGCTGTATCAGAAAGCTCTTTAACCTGAATTCCCGCCACAATAAAAACGCCATCAATGCTGCCGAAAAAAGCAACTCATTCCCGTTTAAACCGAATGTTGTACTACCGTGAATAAAATTAAACAGGCCGCCGATATACCTGAATGCAAAATGCACATCGGGCGACCTGAAGAACACCCAGCATATAGACACCAGCACAAAATTCAACACTATTTTTACAACCTTGGTCACGCCGCTGCTTACCTTATTTTTATCACCCGGCAGCAGTGTTACCAACAGGCCGTGCAATGCACCCCAAAAAATAAAAGTAAAGTTGGCCCCGTGCCATAAACCGCTGAGCAAAAAAGTAATGAAAACATTTGCCTTTCTTCTTACCTCTCCCTTTCTGTTACCGCCCAGTGGTATGTATAAATAGTCGCGAAACCAGGAAGAAAGCGAAACATGCCAGCGGGTCCAGAAGTCAGTTATATTGGCCGATAAATAGGGTTGCTTAAAGTTCTCCATCAGGTCTATACCCATCACTTTTGCCGAACCTAAAGCAATATCAGAATAGCCCGAAAAATCGCAGTATATCTGGAACGAATAAAAGATAGCGCCTACCCATAACGACAATGCTGAAAGACCCGTATGGTTGTAGGCATGGCCAACCTCAATGGCCAGCCTGTCAGCTATAACCACCTTCTTGAAAAAACCCCACAGCATGCGTGCAAGGCCCTCCTTTATTTTGTCCCAATTATAAGGCTGGTATTGGTGCAGTTGTGGCAGTATGTTTTGCGGCCTTTCAATAGGCCCGGCAACCAGTTGCGGGTAGAACATTACATAGAGCGCATATACCGTAAAGTCCTTTTCCGGCGGCTGTTTGCCCCTGTAAACCTCTATGGTGTAACTCATGGCCTGGAAGGTATGGAACGACAAGCCTATGGGCAGCAAAACACTCAGGTAAGGGATAGTATAATGCGGGAAGAATTGCCCTATGACAGGTGCAACAGAATCGAGCAGAAAATCGAAGTATTTAAAATATACCAGCACACCTACATTGGCTATAATACTGAGCGTAAGCCAGGCCTTACGCGCCCTACCCTCATGTTTAGCAATAAGGAAACCTGCGAAATAATCAATAACAATAGTACCACCCAGTATCAATAAATACTTTGGCACAAAACTCATATAAAAATAACAACTGGCCACCAACAGCAACCATACCCTCGCTCTCTGGTTCGGCAGCTGGAAATATGCCAGCGTTACCACCATAAAAAAGATAAGGAACTGAAGGGAATTGAACAGCATTCAGGGTAATTGGCTTTTTGATTATTGGGCGAAGCTAGTAAAATATCAATTATTGGCCCTACGACGAATGGTCGGCCACTATAACCCACTTATGCTTTAATTTTTTTAGCAGCAGCGTATAACTGCCGCTCACATCGCCCACACTGCGTTGCAGCGCCCATTTACCTACAATAAAGTAGTAGTTCTTGCTCAGCTTTTGTATACGGGTGAGTGTTGATGTAAGCCTACCCATGTGCGCAGTATCAGGATAGGCTTCTTTGTAGCGCTTCAGCGTTACATCATACCCATAGCGCGGGCCTTTTGAGCCTATGAACAGCAGGCTGTCATCCTGCCAATAGCCGTGCATATAGCCTTCAATATTGCCTTTGTTCCATTGTGTTACCTGTGCGGCAAGCATGGTGGTAATAGCCCTTACATCTTTGCTTTGGGCGAAGGCGGGGGCAGAAAAAGCTAATAAGCTCAGCAATATGAAAAAAAGGATTTGTTTCATTGTATTCATATTATGGCAATTAAGATGTTTAAATTACAAGGCAAACTGTGAAAAGCAGAGCCGAAATTAATGCAACAAGTAATAGCCGCAAACCAATACGCTTAAATTTTCTGTTCTTCTTGACCCAGAAAACTGCCAGCATGATAATGCCTGCCATAAATGAGAGCCAGTAAATGAACAAGCAAAGAGCTGCGAGAAGCCCGAGTACAGGGTGCTGAAAGTGTATATCCATAACAGTAGCTATAAACGAATATACGCCTTTCGAGGTGCTGATCATCGAATTAAAAGCATCAACAATTTGCAATACTCAATAAAATACTTACCTTAGGTACCCTGACAAAATAAATCTGCCATATGGCGGGATGAATTTGTCATTTTCTCTAATATACTAATTTAAAACTGACGTATGAAAATACTTGACATAAAAGCGATGAGCGGACCCAATTACTGGTCATCCTCAAGACATAAACTTATTGTTATGTTGCTCGATCTTGAAGATATGGAGCAGCGCCCAACTGACAAAATACCCGGCTTCCTAGAAAGGATATCCGCACTCATGCCTTCACTTTTTGAACACCGGTGTTCCGAAGGTGTACCCGGCGGTTTCTTTACCCGTATTGGCGAAGGCACCTGGATGGGCCACGTTATAGAACACATTGCCCTTGAGCTGCAAACCCTTGCTGGCATGGACACCGGCTTTGGCCGCACCCGCGAAACAAAAGACTCTGGCATATACCATGTCGTATTTAGCTACCAGGAAGCCAAGGTGGGTATCCAAACCGCAAAACTGGCTGTTAAAATAGCGCAATCGCTGGTTGATGCAGAACCAATTGACCTGGATAGTGAGATACAAACGCTTCGCGAAATTCGCGAAGATTCGCGCCTGGGACCTAGCACCGGCTCTATTGTCGATGAAGCTATAAAAAGAAAAATACCTTACATACGCCTTAACCGCCATTCATTGGTACAACTGGGCTATGGTGTTAACCAGAAGCGCGTTCAGGCCACTATTGCCAGCACCACCAGCAGCATAGCTGTTGAAATTGCCTGCGATAAAGAAGAAACGAAAAACCTGCTGGAAGCTTCAGAAATACCTGTGCCGAGTGGCCGCATTATTTATGATGAAGAAGACCTGCAGGCTTGCATTAATAAAATTGGCTACCCTATTGTTACCAAGCCAGTAAACGGCAATCACGGTAAGGGTGCAACTACCAATATCCGCACCTGGGAAGATGCCGTTGCGGGCCTTAAAGCAGCCAAGGTTTATGGCAGGGCTGTTATTTGCGAAAAGTTCATTACCGGCCGCGACTACCGCGTACTGGTTGTGAACTATAAATTTGTTGCTGCCGCATTGCGCACACCCGCAGCCGTTATAGGCGACGGACTGCACACCATACAGGAACTGATTGATATTGTGAACAGCGATTCCCGCAGGGGTTACGGCCATGAAAAAGTACTTACTGCCATAAAGGTTGATGGCTTTACCATGGATATACTGAACAAACGCAGTTATACGCTGGATACCGTATTGGAAGACCGCGAAGAACTGTGGTTAAAACCAACGGCGAATTTAAGTACCGGCGGCACCGCAACCGATGTTACCGACTATGTGCACCCTACCAATATATTTATGGCCGAACGCATTGCGCGCATCATTGGCCTGAATATTTGCGGTATTGATATTATGGCCGATAACCTTTCCGTACCGCTTTCTGAAAATGGCGGCAGTGTATTGGAAGTGAATGCGGCACCGGGTTTCCGTATGCACCTTGACCCTACTGAAGGCTTGCCAAGGAATGTGGCCGAACCTGTTATTGATATGTTGTACCCACCAGGCACCAGCGCACGTATACCTATCGTAGCGGTATCGGGCACTAACGGTAAAACTACTACCACAAGGCTTATAGCGCATATTGTAAAGCAAATGGGCTACAAAGTAGGTTACACCACTACCGATGGTGTATATATACAGAACCAGATAATGATGAAGGGCGACTGTACCGGACCCGTATCTGCCGAATTTGTTTTGCGCGACCCTACTGTTGACTATGCGGTGCTGGAGTGCGCCAGGGGCGGCATTCTGCGTGCCGGCCTCGGTTTCCATAATTGCGATGTGGCGGTAGTAACTAATGTAGCGGAAGACCATCTGGGCCTTGGCGGAATTGATACTATTGAAAAACTGGCTAAGGTAAAAGCCGTAGCGGCCAACACTGTTTTCCCGGAAGGTTATGCAATATTGAATGCCGATGACGACCTGGTATATGCTATGCATGAAGGGCTCAGTTGCAAGGTTGCATATTTCTCCCTCACCGAAGAAAATGAGCGGGTTAAAAAGCATTGTGCAAAGGGCGGACTTGCCGCTATCTACGAGCATGGCTACGTAACAATATTAAAAGGCAGCTGGAAGATACGTGTAGAAAAAGCGACCAACATACCGCTTACTTTCTCCGGCATGGCGGAATTCAATATTGCCAACGTACTGGCCGCAACCCTTGCCGCTTATGTGCAGGACTTTAAGACCGAAGACATACGCCAGGCACTGCAAACATTTGTGCCTTCACCGGCACAGACACCGGGCCGTATGAATATGTTCCACTTCCGTAATTTCTCGGTAATGCTAGATTACGCGCACAATACGCATGGCTTCAAGGCACTGGGTAAATTCCTGGCTTCCGTGGAGGCTTCGGTAAAAGTGGGCATTATTGCAGGTGTTGGCGACAGGCGCGATGAGGATATAATTTCATTAGGTGAAGCAGCAGCAAACATCTTTGACGAGATAGTAATAAGGCAGGACAAACACCTGCGCGGCCGCACAGAAGAAGATATCATATCCCTCATGACCAAGGGCATCCACTCCGTAGACCCGAACAAAAAGATAACCGTAATTAAGAAAGAGCCTGAAGCAATAGACTATGCTATGCAGAATGCAAGAAAAGATAGCTTCATTGTTATAACCAGCGACGTAATACCTGACGCACTGGAACAGGTAAAAGCATACAAAGCCAAAGAAGATGGCGCAAAAATGGAAGCGTAATATTAAAATGAGTGGCCTTGTGCCACTCATTTTATTTTTGGCAGTTCCTCCGTTGGTGGTGGGGCACAAAACAATGGTCGCTATGTCAGCTTTGACAACTTTTTGAAAAATTGTCAAAGCGGTTGCGGTAGCCGCCACGTATAAAAATTGCACTATTTCGATTTGACAACTTTCTAAAAAGTTGTCAAAGCGGTTGGGGTAGCCGCTTCAATAAAAACCTTATGTTATTTCATTATTTCGATTTGACAACTTTCTAAAAAGTTGTCAAATCTCGTTGGTGGTGGGGCACAAAACAATGGTCGCTATGTCAGCTTTAACAACTTCTTGAAAAGTTGTCAAAGCGGTTGCGGTAGCCACTACGTATAAAAATTGCACTATTTCGATTTTACAACTTTCTAAAAGTTGTAAAATATCGTTGGTGGTGGGGCACAAAACAATGGTCGCTGTATCAGCTTTGCCAACTTCTGAGAAAGTTGTCAAAGCGGTTGTGGTAGCCGCCACGTATAAAAATTGCACTATTTCGATTTGACAACTTTCTAAAAAGTTGTCAAATCTCGTTGGTGGTGGGGCACAAAACAATGGTCGCTATGTCAGCTTTGACAACTTCTTGAAAAGTTGTCAAAGCGGTTGGGGTAGCCGATACGTATAAAAATTGCACTATTTCATTATTTCGATTTGACAACTTTCTAAAAAGTTGTCAAATCTCGTTGGTGGTGGGGCACACAACAATGATCGCTATGTCAGCTTTGACAACTGTCTAGCTCCTACTAACTTAATTCCAACAAGTAAAATCAATCTCGGTCATCGTCAAGTAAATGTTGTTCGATAATTCTATCTGAGTGGTTTTCATTGTGGAATTTTTTATAAAGTTCTGCACCTCCAAACCACCTTAGTACTTCTTCCTTTTTCAGTTTTGTCTGCTTATCATTCAGAAATCTTTTATAAGTACTCCACGGCCAACTTCTGAAGTCATCTGTCAAACCATGTTTTTGTGGATTGGAGTGTATGTAATAGATCAACTGCGTAAAATAATTGTCAGAATTTACCTTAACTCTTTTAAAAGGTGTTTGAAACAATGTACCGGTTCGGTCATTTTGCACGTTGAATGCCATTGCATAAGATTGGAACAGCTTACGAAATTGATGACTAACTATGTCGTGTATTGGTTTTTCTGCGGCGTTTTTTTGTAGTTGTTTATTTTGAATGCTTGTTTCCATAATTGACACCACATCCTTTATTTTTATCAGAAGATGAAAGTGATTACCCAAAAGACAAAAGGCATAAGTATCCGCTACAGGAGACAAATAGTGATCGTATTGCTTCAGGAAAAACTGATAGTTATCTTCATTTTTAAACATTGGTTGTCGATCTACTGTGCGATTGTAAACATGAAAAAAGCAACTCTCTTCAAAACGGGTATAATAATGCTCAGTCAGCGCCATACTAATAAATATCAGTAGCCAAAGCTATTTTGAAAAGTTGGCATTTTAAAACGTTTTGGTGTCGTTTTGAAATAATACAAAACAATGAATCCTCAAAACAAAGGTCGCTGTATCAGCTTTGACAACTTCTTGAAAAGTTGTCAAAGCGGTTGCGGTAGCCGCTACGTATAAAATTGCACTATTTCGATTTGACAACTTTCTAAAAAGTTGTCAAATCTCGTTGGTGATGGGCATAAAACAAAGGTCGTTGTATCAGCTTTGACAACTTCTTGAAAAGTTGTCAAAGCGGTTGTGGTAGCCGCTACGTATAAAAATTGCACTATTTCATTATTTCGATTTGACAACTTTCTAAAAAGCTGTCAAATCTCGTTGGTGGTGGGGCACAAAACAATGGTCGCTATGTCAGCTTTAACAACTTCTTGAAAAGTTGTCAAAGCGGTTGCGGTAGCCGCTACGTATAAAATTGCACTATTTCGATTCACTACTTTCTAAAAAGTTGTCTAAGCTTTTCACTGGTGGGCACAAAGTAACGATTACGGCTTCCAATAACACGAATGCGATTATCTGGTAAAAATTGCCACGCCACTTAAAAGCTGCAAACTTTCCCTACCCCAAAACCATATCCCTTCGCTTAAAACTCCTAAAAATCCGGCAGTTCCTTTTTACAGGATATTGAGTAATATTGTATGCACTACCAGCTCACTAACAATAACCTTTAATGCAAACATCTTATACGTCTAACGGACTGAAAATCCCTTTTACGCCTCAATACTTTGAGCAACTGCAGCCTGCAGATGTAAAAGATGCAGCAGGTATGGCAGCGCAATACCAAAGGGATGGTTATATCTATCTGCCATCTTTCCTGAATCGCGAAGCCGTTCTTGATGTAAGGGAGCAATATATGCAGCTTTTTGACCCCATCATTTTTAAGGAAGGCACAACGCGGCGGGAGGGTATATTTTCCGGCAGGCTGCAATACCAGCCATCGGAACATGGCCTGCCACACCACCCTGCGGCACAGTTTGTAAAAGATACCCAATTCGTAAAGTTTACCCATAATTCCCGGCTCAGGGCCATAGCATCTATACTAATGGAAGGAACTGATGTGGTGCAACTAAAACGCAAGCCACTGCGGCACTTTTACAAAGGGACCCAGGTTTCGTCGCAAGCGCATTCTGACTATACTTACCTTAATGATGGCACAGACAATATCCTCACTATCTGGATACCGCTGGGCGATATACCCATGGAATGCGGCGGCCTTTTATACCTGAAAGGCTCTCATAAAATGGACCTGAGCATGCTGCGGGCAAGCGTGAAAACAGATGAAGAACAGCGTGCCGATAAGCGCCCCATAGCTAACGACCTTAAAGCAGTAGCCGACATTGCGGGGACGCCCTGGTTGTATGCCGATTTTAAGGCCGGTGATATAATGATACATGATCCTTTTATAGTGCATGCCAGTCTTGATTGTAATACCGATATGATGCGCCTTTCTACCGATGTACGCTTCGCCGACATCAATGGCCGCATTGACACCCGCTGGCTCGATGACTGGCGCGGCGATGATGGGTATTGATTTGCGGGCTTATCCCCCAAACAACGGTAGCTGTAAACCAACAATAACCATTAATTTGCAGGCTTATAATAAGCTATTCATGAAGAAAATAATATTTCTATTGTCGTTCCTGCTGGTGTCAGTAACTTTTTCATTTGCACAAGAAGCGAAGGCCGATGATATGCTGGCTGCCATAAACAAAGAAGGAAAAATAGCGCTCTACATAAACTTCGAAACCTCTAAGGCCGAAATAAACCCGGAATCGCAAGGCATTATTGAGCAGGTTGCCAAAATGATGACCCTGGACAATACCCTGAAAATTAGCGTGGAAGGCCATACTGATAATGCCGGCAACCCTAAAACCAATCAGAAACTATCTGAAAGCCGCGCCAATGCCGTTATGCAGGGTATTATTGCTAAAGGCATCAGTAAAAACAGACTATCGGCAAAAGGATGGGGACCCACAAAACCTCTGGCAGACAATAATACCGAAGATGCCAAAGCCCGCAACCGCCGCGTGGAGATCGTGAAGATGAAGTAAGCAACAATCCAAAACAACAAGTGAAATATTATCAAGTTGCGATACAACTAACCTGCTTTACAGATTAGCCAGATTGCTTTCAATAGTACCAATGTTATCGGTTAGTGTAGTGACGCCTTCTTCCAGTTTAGATATATATAGAGATTGTTGTTTAATCTGCTGTTCACGCTCACTATCGGTTCTTAAAAAATGAAATTCTTTTAACTTGTTCATTTTATCCCGCGCAGCTTCTAATTCTGCGGTGTACTTTGCTAGTTCTTCTTTAAATTCCTTACGCTGACCTATTAATTTATTCTTACGCTCTATTCTGTTTGCAGTCACGGTGGCAACGCTATCATCGTGGTACCTTTGTTTTTGTGCTATTTCTTCGGCATTAGGCCCACACGAACTTAGAAATAGCGCTAACGACAATACAATTACTGTTACTAATTTCATAATCAATTACTTAAGGCCACAAATTATATTTTTACTATGATATTTTATAATTTTTTACGTCTTTTATTCATAAAAACTTTATTGACTTAAACCTTACTAGAATAATGGTTTACTTTTATAGTCATCTACACTATTGCAGTGCTATGGCTATACCATTCTCCTCATATACAGTCTTTAGAATGCGTGAAGGGGCGCTCCTGTAGCTACTCGAAACGGTACTAACGAAATCCAATTCATTTGCATTACTTTTAGTGGGCAAATCCCTCTGTTATGCTGGCTCAGTTCATTGATTATATATCGGGTATCTATAAAATCAGCGATGAGTTGAAAGAACGACTCGCCAATGATATTGAAATTATAGAACTGCCCAAACGCACCTGCCTGCTGAAGGAAGGGCAGCGGAGCGATCATGTATCGTTTGTGTTTCAGGGTTTGCTGCGGGCATACTACATCAAAAACGAAGAAGAGATCTGTTCGCGCTTCATGCATGAGAACCACATCTGCCTTTCCGTTATCAGCTTTTACACCCGCAAGCCCAGTTACGAATGCATAGAAACCCTGGAACCCACTATAATAGCCAGAGTGCACCACGATAAGCTACAGAAAATTTATCGTGACCATGTAGAATTTAATTTTGTAGGCCGCATCTGGACCGAACATTATTGCAGCATGACCGAGCAGCGGCTATTATTACTTCGTGGCCAAAGCGCAGAAGACAAATACCAGTTCTTTGTAGAAAATTTCCCTGCGCTCGTAAACCGCCTGCCCCTCAAATACATAGCGTCCTACCTCGGCATGAACATAGAAACCATCAGCCGCATACGGAAGAAAATAAGTATGCGGAAGTAAGGGGCCGCCTTCACACTACCCTCGAATCAAAAAAAATATGCTGCACCAACCCGCAACAGCGGACATTAGAACGCCAACCTTCACACTAGCAGCGGGGGGGGGCTTCTTTTACCCGCGGAGCGATAGGTAAACGGCGTAAGCCCTCATTGAGATCTTTAAAAGACAAACATTACCGAAATAAAGTGCCCTTTCCTTTTGGTACCTTTCCTTTTGGCACAAAAAAGAAAAGTACAACACACGCGATGACTGCAACCAATTCCTATCTGTAAACACTAATGATCCACCCCTCATCAAACCCATAAAATCAAAACAAAAATATGCCGCAATAACCTGCTTCATCGAAACCACTTCATGCTCAACATCACAACCCCTCATTAAACTGCATTATTCACAAATTCTTTGCCGCCGGGTCACCCCGACCCAGAAGGGTGACATGCTATGATGTGTACTGCATTCATTACCAATCAATAAAATGCTGACGAAACATGTCACCCTTCAGGGCTGGGGTCTTAACGGGCGGAAGACATTTTTTAAGGTATTAAACATTCAAAACCACTTCATGCTCAACATCACAACCCCTAATTAAACATTTCAAAAATCCCATACAGGGGAAAATCCTACACAGAAAAAAAATCAGAAGATTTCTTGTCTGCAAAAAATATTAACTCCATATCCCTCAAAACACGCATTACTTCTTCATTATTCTTTCTTACATTTATAGTTCGCTTAAAGTAACTATATGAAACTTATCTGCTTTATAATGGCAATGATGCTTTGCCTTACCGCAACATCTTATGCACAAAAACAAGAAAAATACTCCCGTGCCAAAGTGCACCTCGATAGCAAACAACACACTATCCGTAACCTTTCCGAACTTGGTGTAGCTGTTGACCATGGCGAACAAAAGAAGGGCGTTTTCATTATTACCGACTATTCCGCAAGCGAAATAAAGGCCATCAAAAAGGCAGGTTTCAAGGTAGATATCATTACTAAAGATGTAACCAAATTCTACCGCAATCAGAACAAAAAAGATAAAAAGCACAGTAAAACTACAACCAGTACGAATTGTAATCCTGGGCCGGCACTCGATGCTCCGGCCCATTTTCGTTTGGGCACCTATGCCGGCTATTATACCTATACCGACCTGCTGAATATCCTCGATTCTATGCACACCTTGTACCCCGGCCTCATCAGCACTAAAGCGGCTATCGATACCTTTCATTCAGTTGAAGGCCGGCCTATTTACTGGTTGCGCATTTCCAACAATCCGTCGGTTGACCAACCCTCAAAACCACAGATGCTCTATACAGCCTTGCACCATGCGCGCGAGCCGGGAAGCATTACCAGCACCATTTATTACATTTGGTATTTGCTGGAACATTACGCTACCGACCAGCACATAAAAAGCATTATTGACAATACCGAACTTTACTTTATCCCCTGCATTAACCCTGACGGTTACTTGTATAACATCAGCACCAATCCCGGCGGCGGTGGGTTGTGGCGTAAAAACCGCAAGCATAATGCTGATGGCACCTACGGCATTGACCTGAACAGGAATTACGGCTATGAATTTGCGTATGATAATATAGGGTCGAGCCCAACAACATCAAGCGATGTGTACCGCGGCCCGTCGGCTTTCTCCGAACCTGAAACACAGGCTGTAAAATGGTTCACACAACACCATCATTTCAAAACAACGCTTAACTACCATACTTATGGCAACGACGTTATTTATCCTTGGGGTTATATTGGTTCGCTGTTAACGCCCGATTCGCTGCAGTTTCAGGGTATTGCCGGGTATATTACCCAATACACCCCTTACCGCTATGGCACCGGCGACCAAACCGTAGGTTATGTTACCAATGGCGACTCTGATGACTGGATGTATGGCGACACCTCAGCCAACCCGAAAGTGTTTGCCATGACGCCTGAAATTGGTCTGGCTTCTGAAGGGTTTTATGCACCGGCAACAAGCATTGTTCCGAATGCCAAAAGCAATTTGCGCACCAATATATACGCAGCCAATTTATTGCTGCCGTTCGTAACTATTACCCAAACCGATGAAAAGATAATTACTACACCAACAGGGCAACTGCACTACGCCATGCAGCGCCTTGGCTATCCTGATACCGCTACCTTTACAGTAACCATGACGCCGCTGGATAGCTGGCTCACCATCAGTTCCGGACCGCAAACATTTACTTCACTAGCCATGCTGCAAACGGTAACAGACTCCATGCCATATACCATAGCATCAGGCACACCAAACGGTCAACTCATTCGTTACGAACTCAAGCTATATAATGGCTACTACTACGTAGCAGACACCGTGGAATTTTACTACGGTAAAAGCTACCGAAACGTGCTACCCAATACCAATACCCTTGCCGACTGGACGAGCGCAGGCTGGGCCAGCTGTAACACCAAATACTATTCAGCCCCGGCGAGTATAGGCAGCAGTGTAACCGGTTGCGCCAATTACCCCGACAATGACGATCTTACCTTACAATTAACCACTCCGGTCGATCTTACACATGCTACACAATCGTTCCTGTATTTCTATTGCAACTGGGGCATAGAATCATCGTACGACTATGTGGTTATACAAGCCGCACCAGCAGGTTCCGGAGCATGGCAACCACTTTGCGGCCGCTACACCAAACCAGGCACCCCATCGCAACGCTACAATGAACCTATATACGATGGCCAACACCCAGATTGGGTGCAGGAAGAAATGGACCTGCACGACTACATAGGCCAACAAATAGACTTGAAATTTGAACTGATCAGTGACGGTGCCGTTAACTATACCGGCTTCTTTGTTGACAATATGAACATTATTTCCGTTATCGATTCTTCATTCGTTGGTGTATCCAACATTTCCACCAACGCAGCAACCCTTTCCGTATATCCCAATCCTGCCCACGACCAAATAAGTGTAACCATAAGCGGCTATGCATTTAACCATCCCCTTGCAGCAGCGCTTTACGACTATACCGGCAAGGCACTGGTTCACCTCACCATAACCCAACCCACCACAACGCTGGACACCCACAACCTTACCCCCGGCATCTACTACCTCAAAACCGAAGGCCTGCCTGTGCAAAAGATTGAAGTGTTGAGGTAAAAAAGAAGGTTTTTATTGTTTGATAGAGAATAGCGGTTTTAGCAAAAGCCAGACCTCGCAAAATACAATGTATTTAAACTAAGGTGCTGGCCTATATCACCCATGCTGGACAATGTCATTAACTTAACAATGGCCTTTCCTCAATCCACTCCCAAAGAGACGAAGATAATTAATAACACTGCCCAAAATAATAGCCGCAATTTTAGCCTGCATTATTCATAAATGCGCTTTTGAATGTTTAATACCTTAAAAATGTCTTCCGCCCGTTAAGCCCCCAGCCCTGAAGGGTGAGATGTTTTGACATAATTTTATTGATTGGTAATGAATGTATTACACAACATAGCATGTCACCCTTAGAGTCGGGTGACCCAGCGGCAGAAAAATTTTTGAATAATGCAGGTTAGCATCTATACTTTAAAATACCCTACTACAATCATGTGATTGCTCCCGTGGGGAGCAAAATGTTTGTAGCTAATGATCAACTAAATGAACCCGTGTGCCGGAGGTACACAACAATCGTAACTGTGCCTGGTTATGCTGTATAACTAACCAAAGTTTAAGATTACTTTTTGCAGTAGCACAAAAAGCAATATGTGAGAGACAACCCCCAAAAACTATATCACACGTTTTTAAGAGTGACTAAATAAATTTTTAAACAATATTTTATTTCGCATATTCTTTGTATTTTGCACCAACCCATTATGAATCAAAACCCGGAACAGATAGCCAGAGACGAAATAGACAAGCAGCTTGCTGCCTGTGGCTGGATTATTCAGGGTAAAACGAGTATAAACCTCGCAGCTGGCATAGGTGTGGCAGTAAGGGAATACCAGACCACAACAGGCCCGGCCGATTATGTGCTTTTTGTAGATAAAAAGCCCGTAGGCATAATAGAAGCCAAAGAAAAGAACAAAGGCATACAGCTAACTTCCGTAGAGGAACAAAGTCTTGAGTACGCTACCAGCAAATTAAAATACCTCAATAATGATCCCCTGCCGTTTGTATATGAAAGTACCGGCGAAGTAACCCGCTTTACCGATTATCGCGACCCCAAACCAAGGGCCCGGCCCGTATTCAGCTTCCATACACCACAGGTATTGCAGGAATGGATAAAAAAGGCAAACACACTCCGCACAGGATTGCTCACCCTGCCGGTACTCCCCACCGATGGCCTGCGCGACTGCCAGGTGTTAGCTATAAATAACCTCGAAAACTCCTTTAAAGAAAACCGCCCACGCGCCCTCATACAAATGGCAACCGGCTCGGGCAAAACATTTACTGCCATTACTTTTATATACCGCCTGCTGAAATATGCCGGTGCAAAGCGCGTATTGTTTCTCGTAGATACCAAAAACCTCGGCGAACAGGCAGAGCAGGAATTTAACGCCTACCTGCCCAATGACGACAACCGGAAATTCACAGAACTATACGGTGTACACCGCCTGAAAAGCAGCTTCATCCCTACTGACAACCAGGTATACATAAGCACCATACAACGCCTCTACTCTGTGCTGAAAGGTACAGAATTGGAAGACAGTGCCGAAGAAGAAAACCCAAACGAAAAGTGGCAACCCAAAGCGGTACCGCCTATAGAATATAACGCAAAACTACCCATTGCTTTCTTTGATTTTGTGGTCATAGACGAATGCCACCGCAGCATATACAATTTGTGGAAGCAGGTGCTTGAATACTTTGATAGCTTCCTGATAGGGCTTACGGCCACGCCCGACAACCGCACATTTGGCTTCTTTAACCAGAACGTAGTAAGCGACTATGGTTTTGAAAAAGCGGTGATAGATGGGGTGTTGGTGCCTTACAACGTATTTACCATAGAAACAGAAATAAGCAAGAACGGTGCCGAAATAAAATTTGGCGAGTACATAGATAAACGGGAACGACTGACCCGAAGAAAATTCTGGGAGCAACTGGACGAAGATGTAACCTATAGCGCAAAGCGGCTGGATGATGATATTGTAAACCCAAGCCAGATACGCACCATAATACGCAGCTTTAAAGATAACCTGCCCGGCATGTTCCCCGATAGATATAATGACGATGGCACTTTTGAGGTACCCAAGACACTCATATTTGCCAAGACCGACAGCCATGCCGATGACATCATTAACATAGTGCGGGAGGAGTTTGCCGAAGAGAACAGATTTTGCAAGAAGATAACGTACAAGGCAGAAGAAGACCCCAAAAGTGTGCTGGCGCAATTCAGGAACGATTATAGCCCCCGCATAGCCGTAACGGTGGATATGATAGCTACCGGCACCGATGTGAAGCCGCTGGAATGCCTGCTGTTTATGCGCGACGTAAAAAGCCGTAACTACTTTGAGCAGATGAAAGGCAGGGGTACACGCACCCTATCTATCGACGACCTGCACAAGGTGTCCAAGACTGCAAAGTTTACCAAAGACCACTTTGTAATAGTAGATGCAGTAGGCGTAACCAAGAGCCTGAAAACCGATAGCCGTCCGCTGGAAAAAAAGCCCGGCGTGGCACTGAAAGACCTGCTGGGCGCGGTGGCTGTGGGGGCAAGGGACGAAGACCTCTTTACCTCGCTGGCCAACAGGCTGGCACGCCTGAACAAACAACTAACACAAAAAGAGCAGCAACAGTTTACCGCTAAGGCAGGAAAGACACTGCCGCAGGTACTCGGAGAACTACTGAATGCCTACGACCCTGATGCTATAGAGCAAATACGCCGGCAAACTGAAACTACCATACCCGCTGCAAGCCCTGCCGATAAACAGAAAGCCAACGATGCACAACACGCCCTGCTGATAGAGCGGGCTGCAACCACTTTTACTGGCGAGCTGAATACCTTTATAGAACAGGTGCGCAAAAGCCATAGCCAGATAATAGACAGCATAAACCAGGACAACATTTTAAATGCAGGCTGGGACAAAGACAATAAAGAACAAGCCGAACTGCTGGTGCAGGATTTTAAACAGTGGATGGAAGCCCACAAGGACGAGATAACCGCCCTGCAAATATTCTACAACCAACCCTACCGCAGGCGCGAACTCACCTACCAGGTTATAAAAGACGTGCTGGAACTGCTTAAAGCCGATAAGCCCCTACTGGCCCCCATGCATATATGGCGCGCCTACGAACTTACCGCCACTACCGGCAGCGCACCTAAGAACGAACTCATAGCCCGGGTATCGCTCATACGCTACGTGTGCGGTATAGATGCCACCCTCACCGGCTACGACAAAACCGTGGACACCAACTTTAAAAACTGGCTGTTTAAAAAACAGGCCGGCCCGCTGAAATTTACTGAAGACCAGATGCAATGGCTGCGCATGATAAAAGACCATGTAGCCAACAGCATACATATTGATGCAGATGACTTAGATTACACCCCCTTCGACGCTTTAGGTGGCAGAGGCAAAATGTGGCAATTGTTTGGCGAAGGAATGGCCGATATTATTAATGAATTAAATGAAGAATTAGCAGCGTAAGAGATGATTGACTCAATATTGCTTCCAAAAGATTGGAAAATACTGCCGTTAAAAGAAGTTTGCAGAAAAATAACTGATGGCTCTCATAATCCCCCGGCACCTCAATTAACTGGCGTGCCCATGATAAGTGCTAAAGATGTCATTAATGGACGTATTGACTTTAGTAATCCTCGACTTATAAATGAAACTGATTTTGAAAGAGAGAATAAAAGGACTCAAGTTACACCTGGCGATATTCTTTTAACAATAGTTGCGACTATTGGAAGATGTGCAGTTGTTCCCATAAACGCTCCGAAATTTACCTTGCAAAGAAGTGTAGCAGTTATCAAAACGAATGCATATCCAAATTTTCTAGTTTACTTTTTCCAAAGCATTTACTTTCAAAAACAGCTACTTGATAATGCCAAAGGAACCGCTCAAAAAGGTGTATACTTGAAAACCCTATCGGAACTTTTAACCTTTATCCCGCCAGAACACACTCAACAACTCATCGTCTCCAAACTCGAAGAACTTTTCAGCAAACTCGATAAAGGAGTAGAAAGCCTCAAAACACTACAGCAGCAACTAAAAGTGTACCGGCAGTCAGTATTGAAGTGGGCTTTTGAGGGCAGACTTACTAATGATAATGTGAAGGATGGGGAATTGCCTGAGGGGTGGAGGCAAGTAATTTTTCAGGATTTAATTTTAAAGATACGCAGCGGAACAGCAGCCGTACCTACTAACGAAATAACTTATTTTCCTATTTTAAGATCAAGTAGTGTAAGGACAGGAGCGATAAATTTCGGCGACGTCAAGTATATAGCTGCATCAACCTTGATAAAAGGCGATGACTTGCTAAGCGCTGGAGACTTGTTATTTACCCGGCTAAATGGTTCAGTAGATTACGTTGGAAACTGTGCGAAAGTGCCCAATACCTTTCCTAAGAACCTTATTTATCCGGACCGTCTGTTTCGTGTGAAATTAAAAGAGGAAAATCTGGCGGACTATATAGTTTATTTTTTCGCCTCGCCACTTTGTAGAAGGACAATAGAAAAAAAAGCCAAATCCACTGCGGGTCACATGAGGATATCTACACCAGACATTACCACTATGCTAGTTCCAATATGCTCACAACACGAACAAAAAAAAATCGTCCAAGAAATCGAATCCCGCCTAAGCGTATGCGATAAAATAGAAGAAACAATAACCAACGGGCTTAAAGAAGCAGAGGCGCTGCGGCAGAGCATATTAAAGCAGGCATTTGAAGGGAAATTAATTAAATAATAGAATTTTAGCTGAGCAATGATAAATGAATAGCAATACACAAAATAATACGTCGGCAGCCGATACATCAATTGGGTTTGATTATCAGTTTTACTATTTTTTTTATTTACTGCTTGATTTACGACACGGAGAGAAAATAGGTTTAGAAGTAAAAGATGACATTCATATAGAATTAGCAAATGGTCAATCCATTTTAATTCAAACAAAACATTCTGTTCAGGAAAACAGCAAGGGTCAAATCATCAATCTAACAGAAAGGGATAAAGACTTGTGGAAAACGATTTCTAATTGGACCAAGATTATTAATGAACAAACTAGCAGCGAAAACTTCCTTTATGCAACAAGCTTCCAGTTAATCACAAACAAAAATAATATTAGTAACCCATTTCTGGTAAAAATTAACGAGCTCAACAAAGACGAGATAAGTGTGAGAGACTTCAAATCATATTTAAAACATATTGCAAATACCACGGAAGATGCAACAATAAAAGGGTATATCAATTTACTACACAACTTACCGTCTAAGATTTTGTCTCTTTTCTTAAAGAAAATAAAATTTGATCTAAATGAAGATAATTTAATTGAGAGAATTAAGCTGCGACTGCTAGAAAATATCCATGTAAAGGAAAGAATTAATGACGTGTATGTATCATTAAATTCTTCTTTAAGAGACAAAAATTATTTAACAGTCAAAGAAGGAGACAAAAATGAAATTAGTTTTGAAAATTTCAATGCTAATTTCTCCCATTGCTATAAGATTGCATTAAGCACAAAACTTCCAATCAGAGACCATGAAATATTTCTTCCTTCAAATCCAGAAAACCAGAATTTCATCAAGCAGCTTTTAGATATAAAAGCCATTCAGGCAATTGATTACGACGAAATCATAGAGCTAACAACACACATGCTCATAGTTTACAACAATCTTTCGTATTGGGAGACTTCGGGTGAACTGGGGATATCTGAGCGCAAGAAATTTGATGCGAATGCAGTCAGGATATGGAAAAATTCATTCGATAGTAAATATCGCGAAATACGGCTTAGAAATCAGAATGGCGAAACAATTGATGATATGGAAAGCGATATTCAATTTGCTGCATTGGGTTGCTTAGATGAAATTAGAAAAGCAGTTTTAAAAATTGAAGATACAGAACTCGATATTTCACTTAGCAATGGGCATTTTTATTTACTTAATGAAACAAACAATATCGGTTGGCATTTTGATTGGAAAAGTAAATATGCAAAATGAGAGCAAATTATCTATATAACAACGAGGCTGTTTCTACAGTCGCAATTGGGCATTTTATTCGTACACATAAAATGGTCGACATTGCTACAATACTGATGATTTTACCGTTTGTTCTTCATGAACCAAGCGTTAAGCGATTGAATAGCATTGCAAACAAAAGAAGTCTTGAAGAGTTTATTGTTATGTATCCAGATTGCTTGGTAAATCTAAATAGTCGGTTTCTGGATTTCCTTCCGCTTGCAATAAATGCAATTACAATTTTAAGCGAGGGCAAAACGATTCAAATAAATAGAGATAAAGTTTTTTTCATTGGTGATGAAGAATATAATTTAGAAAAGTCAGGAAAGAGAATTCAAAAAAATGTAAAGGCAAACATGGCATTAAGCAGCCTTTTCGAGTTGGAAAAAACAAGTAACATATTTCTAAAGTTAAAAATTCAGCTATGAAGTTTTACATCAAAAACATTACGCTTTGGTTTAACAATAACACTGAGCCAAGAAAAATTGAATTTTTAAATAATAAAGTGAATGTTATAACCGGTGAAAAAAGTAAAGGGAAATCAACCCTAATATCAATAGTCGATTATTGCCTGCTTTCTTCAACGTCAAAAATAGTTGAAGAAGTTATCAACGAAAATGTATCGTGGTATGGGCTTTCGTTTTCTATAAGGGATAAAGACTACCTTATTATAAGAAAACATCCTGATAAACATAATGGCTCAAAGGAAGTCTACTTTTCAAGTGTTGGAGAGATTCCTAATGAGATAAAAGGAAATATAGACATTAAGAAACTCAAAATAATTCTTGAAAATGATTTCGGAATTGATGAGGGTTTAGTGATTCCGTACGGCGGCAATAAACTCAAAATGGGATCAAAAGTATCATTTAGATATTTTTTATTACTCAATACACTCTCGGAGAATACCATAGCTAATGCAAATGTTTTCTTTGATTTCGAGATACATGATAGGGAGAAATACGTCGAAGCGCTAAATAGAATTTTCTTTCTTGTTATCGGAGTAGATGATATTAATAACGTGCTTATCAAAGAACAAATACTATCGCTAGAAAATGAGTTAGACAAAATTGCAAAAAAGGAAAAGCAAATAGAAAAGCAGAAAAAACTTTTTAACGAAAAGATTATCCAATTGGTAAGTAAAGCCCAGGAGTATGATTTAGTAGAGAGAAAACTATTTACCTATGATGAAGCACATTCAATACTTACCAAATTAGTTAGCGAGTATATCAGTCCCAGTTATTCGAATAACCTAAAACGAGTAGATGAGCTCAGCCGCGAAAAACGAAGCTTGATACGCCAAATGAGAAATTTGGAACGATTTAACGAAGAATACGAAACTTATAAAAACACCTTAGCGTTAGATTACGATAGCTTACTACCAATTGAATATATCAATGAAAACATATCGGAAGTGATTCCTACTGTTGAGGTCAAAATATTTCTTAACACACTTACGGAAACACTACGAACAATAAAGAATGAAATATCGAAAAAGAAACCTTTCACCGTTAATGCCAAAGCTGAATTAACCACGTTAAAAGCAAGGGTAAAAGAAATAGATCAGCTCCTTTTAAATTTGCCTACTGCAAGTAAAGAATTTTCCAATGAGATAGGGAAGTATATATTTATTGGCGAACTCAAATCTCAATTAAATTTTCACCTCGATAATTGGAATATAATTAGTGACCTACCTGATGAAGTAGCCATACGACAGAGTTTAAAAGAACTCGGAAATATTCAAAATGACACCGCTGAGAGAAAGCGTGTTATAGTAGATTTTTTTGAACAGGCTATCCAAAAATATTACGATGCAACTAACTCAATGGGTGTCTATCAGGGATATAAAGTATTTTTCGATACCAACAACAAAATACTGAAACTTCGGAAACCAGATGAGATGATACCGCGGACAAATATTGGCAGCAAGTCAAATCACATGTTCTTACACCTCTGTTTGTTTCTTGGAATGCACGACCATTTAATAAAACAGGGGCTCCCCTTTATTCCGCAATTTTTAATTCTGGATCAGCCGAGCCAGCCTTACCTAGAAAATGCTTCTCTCAGCCCCGAAACGGGTCTTGTTAACAATGATGATGACAGAAAAACTATTAAGGATGCTTTTTCACTTTTAAACTCTTTTATAAAAATTGTTACACAGGAGTATAAAAATGAATTTCAAATAATTCTTTTGGAACACGCATCTAAAGATTATTGGGAAAATCCTCCGTTAGAACATTTTCATTTAGTCGAAGAGTTTAGAAATGGAAATGCTTTAATACCAAACTATGCGACAACTCCAATTATTCCTATCATTGATGAGGATCTGCCTTTTTAAATTTAGTAGACATGAACAACATTTCCACCAATAGCATCATATCCAAAGTCTGGTCTTTCTGCAACACCCTCCGCGATGATGGCGTAAGCTATGGCGATTACCTGGAGCAGCTTACCTACCTGTTATTCCTGAAGATGGCAGATGAATATGCCAAGCCACCCTACAACCGCAAGCTGCCCATCCCCGCACAATATAGCTGGGATAGCCTCACCGTGCTAAAAGGTGCAGAACTTGAAGTGCATTATGTAAGCCTGTTACGCGAGCTGGGCAGCATGAAGGGTATACTCGGACAGATATTTACCAAGAGCCAGAACAAGATACAAGACCCCGCCAAACTCTACAAGCTCATTGATATGATCAATAAAGAGCAGTGGACGGTAATGGGTGCCGACGTAAAAGGCGAAATATACGAGGGCCTGCTGGAAAAGAATGCAGAAGATACCAAAAGCGGTGCCGGGCAATATTTTACGCCCCGTGCGCTCATAAAAGCCATGGTATCCTGTATACAGCCACAACCCATGAAAACCATCGCCGACCCTGCCTGCGGCACTGGTGGTTTCTTCCTGGCCGCCTACGATCATATTGCCGCACAAACCCTCGATAAAGAGCAAAAGCAATTCCTGAAATACAAAACCTTTCATGGCAATGAAATAGTAGCAGGTACCAGGCGGCTGGCCCTCATGAACCTGTTCCTGCACAACATAGGCGATATAGATAGCGA
Source organism: Chitinophagales bacterium (assembly GCA_038228575.1). Taxonomy (GTDB): domain Bacteria; phylum Bacteroidota; class Bacteroidia; order Chitinophagales; family Chitinophagaceae; genus Flavipsychrobacter. Next base: position 34,075 of record JBBRPD010000058.1, read on the forward strand.
CAACTTCATATCTCCTGCTGATGCTCTTATAGCAGACAATGGAGAGCGGTTTGACTACATTCTCGCCAATCCCCCCTTCGGCAAAAAGAGCAGCCAGACATTTACCAACGAAGAAGGCGAACAGGAGAAAGAAGACCTCACCTACAACCGGCAAGACTTCTGGGCCACTACCAGCAATAAGCAACTCAACTTCCTGCAACACATCCGCACCATGCTCAAGACTACCGGGCTGGCAGCAGTAGTAATACCAGATAATGTGCTGTTTGAAGGCGGTGCTGGTGAAACCGTCCGTAAAAAGCTACTGGAGACAACCGAGCTGCACACCATACTCAGGCTGCCCACAGGTATATTCTATGCCAACGGCGTAAAAGCAAATGTGTTATTCTTTGATGCCAAACCAGCCGCTAAACAGGCATGGACAAAAGAGATATGGATATTCGACTACCGCACCAACGTACACCATACACTCAAAAAGAACCCGCTGAAAACTGATGACCTGCAAGAATTCATAGATTGCTACAACCCTAAAAACAGGCACAAACGCAAGGAAACATTCAACGCAGATTCAAACCCCGAAGGCCGCTGGAGAAAATACAGCTATGACGAAATTATAGCCCGCGACAAAACCAGCCTGGATATAACATGGATAAAAGACAAATCCCTCGCCGACCTCGACAACCTTCCCGATCCCGATGTATTAGCAGAAGATATTGTTGAAAATCTCGAAGCCGCGCTCGGTAGTTTCAGGGAAATAATCGCTTCGTTGGCGAAGAAATAGGCATAGCACAATATAAATTTGAACGCGGTAAATAGCAAATAACGGGGCAAACAACAAGCATCCCTGTTCCTTAACTAGCTACCGTCTGGTACGAGTACATTTATCGGCAACATGCGGATAGGGAATGTTGCCAAATTGCGTCGTTTGAGGTGGGTCCCTCTACGGCAAATGATTGTTTTCGGCCTTATACAGACATAAACTCTAAATGGCATCTCCCCTGGTGGCATTCATGCGCAGCACCGCAAAACCAATATTTCCAAACCCTTTCCCAGCATACCTCCCCTCCAAAAACTAAAAAAATGATGCGTAGAAAACTACGCATCATTTGCACTTTTCTACACATCATGTGCAGTTAACTACGCATCATATAACACCCATTTTTCTGCTACCGCAACACACCCCAACTTTACATCAAAATCAACCAAAAAAATGCAAAACCCAAAAACAGACCATCCCAAAAAAAACACCCCATTAGCCCGAAGGGCTAAAACAACAATAACCGTGGGCGAAACCCACGGTACAGACGCGATGACATGATCCAACTTACAACCACCCGGACAGAAGCCCTGCTATGTCGAAAAACGGCAGCTCGCGCAGACCTTGTGTGTAGCGCGATTTTTTCAGCCGGCGCTTTCTTTTGGTACTTTATCTTTTCGCTGAAGAAAAGAAAAGTACATCAGCGGGGATGACACAACCCGAGGTAAA
>JBBRPD010000059.1:0-35041 GCA_038228575.1 Chitinophagales bacterium
ATCAAAATACGGCGCTAAAATCATGTCATTGCGCTGGTAAGTGCAAAAGGTTTGTAGTTGCTAACCAATTAAATAAACCGTGTGCCGGTAGGTACACAACAATCGCAACCCTGCCGGTTTATTATGTATAAATGGTATTAGTACCTGCAAAACATACACCTCTATGCAAAAGAAACTGACCATACGCATAACCACACCTTGCGATGAAGACTGGACTCAAATGACAGAGGACGGGCGTGGCAGTCATTGTCAGAAAACTGTTATTGATTTCACAGGATGGCTGTAGCTCTGGGTCTTATGCTCACATCCTCACTCAGCTACTGCTAATTGCAGACTGTAGACTGTAAACTGCCAACTGTACAGCTACCCTTCGTCGCCCTTATCCGGTACAGTACGGAAAACCACATCCCACAACATGGAGCTTACACCAAAGCCTTTATCAGGATGCTTGTAGTGATGCAGGTGGTGATTGCGCCATAAAGCTTTCAGCATTTTGGGTGGCGCAAATGCATGAATGGCATAGTGCATAGACCCATACGCCATATACCCCAACAGAAAACCCGGAAAAAATGCAAGCGCATGCGCGCCCATTAAAGCGTGCAGGGAATAGTAAATAACAATAGCTAACAGCGCGCTGGGTACAGGCGGCATAAACAGCCGGTCTTTATCGCGCGGATACTCGTGGTGCACGCCGTGCATGGTATATGCTAATCGTTTCGAGCGGCTGCTGTGGGCTATAATGTGAAAAACGTACCGATGAATAATATATTCAAAAAGGGTCCAGAATAAAACGCCGCAAATGAAGAGTAGTGCTGCTTTAAAGGTTGGTGTATGCTCGCGGGTAGCACCAATATACAACATATAAAAAATGACCGGGAAATACATAGTGTAGACCACAAACGGATGTGTTTTGGTCATCATTTCCAAAAGTTCACTACGAAATAAGCGGCCCTGCCCCTTATTTTTAATTTTGGTTAGTTCCATAAAAATACGGGGTTTAGAAATGCCTCATATCCGTCTAGTTAACAAATGGTTTAGTACAGTTATAATTCCTGAAAATTAATACTGATAATAAAACTAACCAAAATTTCGGTTGTCCGCTCTTAACGAAATCTTAAAACAGGGCGGTTAATCGTTCATTTTTATAATGTCCTCTTCGTCTTCGCCCATCAGGAAGGCAACGGCATTATTCTTCTTTTCTATTACCTTGTCCATCCATAAAAGGAGTGCCGGTAAAAGGGTAAGATTGGTTACCATGGCCAGTAACAGGGTTATAGAGGTAAGATAGCCCAGTGATTTGGTGCCATCGAACTGCGACAGGGCAAACACGCCAAACCCGGCTACTAATATTAATGACGTGTAAATAATGCTGAGGCCGGTGTCTTTAATGGTACGTTGCACGGTGTCGGCGATACTATCATCGTGCTGTGCCAGTTCTTGCTTAAAGTTGACGAGGAAACGAATGGTCACATCGATAGTAATACCCAATGCCACACTGAAAACCAATACGGTAGAGGGTTTTATGCGGATGCCGCACCAACCCATGAGCCCTGCTGTAATAAGCAAAGGAACAATGTTGACTATAATAGAGATGACTACTATCCGCCACGAACGGAACACAGCCATCATACAGCCAAAAATGATCAGGAACGAAAGTATAAGACTATCTCGTAAGCTGTTCACAATAAATTTGCTCCCTTCCAGAAAAGTTACACTGGTTCCGGTATAGGTAACATCAAATTTATCGGGGCTGAAAAGGCTGTCAGCTTTAGGCTTTAGCTTGGCCAGCAGGCCGGGTAGCTTATGCGATCCGATATCGGCCATATTAACACTGATACGGGCCTTCTGTTTATCCTTGTCAATGAACGAATACAACAGTTTATTGAACATGCTGTTACTATCGCCACTGCCTCTGTTGGTGCGCAGATAGGGTAGCACGAAGGCAGCCTGTATCATATCGCCCGGCACCTGGTAATTGGCGGTATCGCCACCAAAATAAGCCTGATTGGCAAACTTAATACCTTCAGTAATTGCCAGCGGATGCCCTATTTCAGGGTAGCTTTCCAGGTAGGCGCAGAACTCGTTCATTTTGGTGAGCACGTCCAGCGTTATTACCCCGTTCTTTTTACGGGTATCAATTACAATTTCCAGTGGCATTACCCCTTTAAAATTGCTCTCAAAGAATTTAAGGTCAAGATATACCTTATCCGATTTAGGAAGGTCATCCACAATGTGTGCATCATTTTTCAGGCGTAGCATACCCCATACCGAAAGACCGCACACCACTACCGTAAAACCATAAATAGCACTTCTGTGGCCGAATACCCAGTTAGTGATGCTGGCCAGTAGTTTATTGATCCAGCCGCTTTCCAGGTACTTGGTGTGGTGAACTTTAGGCGGTGGCAAAAAACTGAGGAATGCAGGGATGAACACCAACGAAATAAAGAACAGACCGAGTATGTTAATACCCGCAACCAACCCGAATTCCTTCAATAAAGTGCTCTTGGTAAAAAAGAAAACCCCAAAGCCAATGCCGGCAGTAAGGTTGGTGAAGAAGGTTACAATACCCATCCTGTCCACCATGCGCAGCAGCGACCTCATTTTATTGGGGTTCCTGTTATACTCAAAGTGATACCTGTTGAGCAGGTAAACGCAATTGGGTATGCCTATTACCACTACCAGCGGCGGTATAAGCGCAGTGAGTATGGTTATTTTATACCCCAGTAATACAATAGTGCCTATAGACCAGATAACACCTATTGCAACGACCAGCATGGATGCCAGCACCGCAGAAAACGACCGGAAGAACAACACCAGGATAACGGCAGTAAGCAGGAAGGACATGATGAGGAAGAACCTCATTTCCGACTGCACCCGCATCGCCATATCCGTACGGATAAGCGGCAGGCCGGAATAGTGCATCTCTATACTGTGTTTGGCACCAAATGCATTGCACAAACTCACAATTTCATTTACAACGGCGCTTCGGTCTTTTGAATTGAGTACATCCTTTTGTATGCGCACACCCATGAGGTAGGCATTAGAATCTGGTTTGTACAAAAGCCCCTTGTAGAACGGCAGGTTAAGAAAAGCGGTTTTAATACTATCTACATTGGTATAGGGCAGTGGGCCTGCAATGGGTTGTACTTTCAGCTTCTGAGAAACGGTATCCTTTACCAGGGCGGCAGCACCGGGTATGCTTAAAATATTTTCGACACCCTTTACTTTAACCAGATCTTTAACCAGTTGGCCATAGTCATTAAAGAATGTGGGATTGAAAAAATCTTTGGTTTTAACCCCGATAACCATCATATTACCGTCTTCGCCAAATTGCTTGCGGAATTTCTGGTATTCTATATATTTCTGATTATCAGTAGGAACAGCGCTATTAAAGTCGTAACTCAGTTTTACCTTCATAGCATGATAGCCCATAAACGACGTATCCGCCAGTAATATGATGAGCAATGCTATGCGGTACTTTATTATAAACGCGGCTATATTATGCCACATGCTTCATTATAGTTGTAGGTGAAAAAGAGTGCAAAAGTAAGAAATTTACCCCACCCCCGAACAACTACCCGAAAGTTGGTAGTCGCGTCTCAGTTTGAAATATATCCCTGTCCGACTACGCAAAAGGTTTTCTACTTTGCAATATGGCAAAACAAATAAGTAAATGCGCTAACGATACCAGCCCATTAGCGAAGCTGATAGCTGACATTGCAATGGGAAATTGGAGAAATACTGGCCTCTATAGGCAAGAATGCTGATGCTGTCGAATCAGGTTGGCTTGGCGGCATGAAAGTAGGAGAGGCATGGGCTGAGCACCCAAGCCCTGAAGATAGCTGGCGAAAAATTTGGATAAAAAAAGTAAAAAGACGCAAAAATTGCGTCTGATGCTCTTGTTGGTAAAATATTTAGTTAGCTATTTACTACCTTTATTTTTCGTAGAGAATGTTTAATGTTTTCTACTTTTTCAGGAAACAATACTCTATCTTTTAATTTATCTGCCACTAAAGACAATAAACCTTTTTGTGGCACTTTTACCAACTTTTCGGCATTTAGTTCTTTAGACTTCATATTGCAAATTTTCATTTTTTTTTTGCAAAATACCAAATCATATCCCATGCCAATTTGATAGGTTAGGAGGAGTGAGATTGGAATATGCAACTATGAAAGCTAAGCAATTCAATCCCCCGTACCTTTTTGCTTAGTATTTATAATCTTATAGAATATGCGTATGAAAATAAAGGTATCAACAATTACCCAGAGAAACAACCCCAAATTGATACACCCGATAATTGGAAATATACAAACATTTATGGCTGTAATTATCTCTTTTAAAAATAGAATGAAAAGCGACAGGATCGTAACAACCGCTGACGTGAAAATGATTTTTTTATTGAAACTAATTAATCTCCCATAACTGCTATTTTTTTTCATTTCAGATATGACAGAATCCGAATTTTGGATAATCAAGGTTAGGATAACCAATAAAAATCCAAATAAAGCAATACAAATAGTCAATATTCTGTCAGTAAAATCCTTTCCAGTAATAAACTCCCATGCCTTATAGTGTTTGTGACAATAAAAGAAGAATGCCACGCCGAATAGCATCCCTAAAAACCTCTCTATAAAATAAAGTGGAGATTTATTTAATCCTTGAACATAGCGTTGAAGTCTGTTTTGCATTTTTGATATAGTTCTTTTATCTCTTTTTTACGTTGCCCCTCTAATAAATCACTGTTATCCCTAGGTTCGTCTAATTTTATGTATTTTTTATATCTGTCAGAAACCAAATCTATGGCAGAAAGCTTGTTATCTTCGCTATCCTCCTCATACCCTACGACCTCTAATTTCTCCAAATTCGCCCTATGTTCCCCAACCATTAACTGAGTTAATTGGCTAAGTATTACCCCAACTGGTTTTATTGCTAAATTTTTACCTTCATGTTTAGCTTGTCCAGTCATCATCACTTCAAATTTAGCCGAAACCCTGTCCGAATGAGTTGCAACTGCAATCCTTACGTTTTCGGCAACCGCACCGTGTTTATCATTATACAAACTAACAATTTCAGACGGACGTGCTATCTTAAATTCAATTGATTTTTTCACCGACATATTGAGTATTTTATTGAAACCATCAACACTTAAAACAGCCTCAACCTCGATGTCAATCTCCTTAAATTCAGAACTCTTGAGTGAACAACATTTATATACAAACTCAATAAAATGGTCAATATAGCATCCATTCTTATTAACTTCGTACATTAGTATCCTTTTGCTTTTATCATACACAAATATGTTCGCATACGCAAGTCCCTCGTCAACCAATAATCCTATTGATTCTATTTTTTTCTTGGTTCTATTTTTCTTTGGTGGTACATTAAACCTCCTAGACGTTTCAACAAGGCCGATAATATAGGCTTTAGTGTTTTCCAAAATATTTAAAGTGACATCCTTCCCTTTTATTGCGTACTCTCTCCCGTCCACATCGGAAGACGAAAGTATGTCTTCAAATTTAAAGTTGCTTTCTGATTTTAAATTAACTCTTACGGTATCAATTTTTTTTGTCGATTTTTTCGTATCCTTCATTGGTGTTTTATTTTGCTGTAATGCTAAACAAAATTACCGCACCCCACAAGCGTCTTTTTACCTAGTGTTACACATTTATTATAATATATATTAAATATGTTACCATTAAAAATGGTAAATTTAAATAATGTTTTGCTTTTAAACGAATATGTATTTTTGTCATTTTATTAAACCCTGTTACTTTTGTATTTATTGCTATTTTTGAGATAATTAAATACAAGAATTATGGCAAATTGGATTGAGTGTAATTACCATGGTACAGAAGACCAACATGATAGTCAAGGTTTGAATAAAAATGTTCCAATAAATTTGGACCATGTAGCGACTTATTTTGGGTTGGAGAATAGTATAGATTTTGTGATACCCAAGGAGGAGAATATTTCATGGTTTTTCGTCAACAATGAAACAAAGGATTTAGAGTTGATAAGAATTGGGATGTTAATTCACAAATAGTGCAGAATATTTTACGGTTCCATTTCGTAGCTTTAAGCCATTCCAAAGGATAAGAAAAAAAAGAAACTACGCCCAGATAAGTACGCCGGGAAGGTGGGTATCAATGTTGACTTTATGTAAATAATCAACTTCATCTTAAGCAGGCGAATGACAAGGTTAAAGGCAAGTTAGACCATTCGACCGAGAATGAGGAAGAACTAGCTGACGGATAAAATTCACCTTTTCGAGTGGATTGCCATATTTTTATTTAAATCCCTTATTAGGGCTAGCTGCCGAAATTCACTAATATTTACAAAACTGAACAACTACCCGAAAGTTGAATGTTATCTTGTCTTATATTGTTCAGGATAAATGTATTAAATGCTGTTTTGTGTAGTGGCTGCGGGGTCCAGGGTTAAAAAGGCTTTGCCGAGGTATTCTATAATATCGCCTGCTATCAATGCTTCTTCGGAAATGTCTTTTACGGCCATATCGCCAGCTAGGCCATGCAGGTAAACACCCAGCATAGCTGCCTCATGTGGTTGGTGGCCCTGTGCCAGTAAGCCTGTAATAACCCCGGTAAGCACATCGCCGCTGCCCGCCGTAGCCATACCGGGATTGCCGGTGGTGTTGTACCAGCATTCGCCTTCTGTTGTTACTACGGCTGTGTTATGGCCTTTCAGCACAATGTTTACATTGTAGCGCATAGCCTGTATACGGGCATTATCCAGCTGTATCATGCTGTTGGTGTTCTCGCCAAAAAGCCTTGAAAATTCTTTTGGGTGCGGTGTAAGTATTGACCCCATGGGCAATTTGGCCAGTAATTCGTGGTGCTGCCCTATAATATTCAGGGCATCGGCATCAATTACCAGCGGTTGTTTGCAGGTATCAATAAATTCAATAAAGGCAGCTACGGAAGCTGCGTCGGTGCCCATGCCCGGCCCTATACCTATTGCGGAATATTTTTCCCAGCCGCTTATTGTTTCAATTACATGTTGCCCGCTGGTGCTGCACATAGCCTCCGGTACCGCGGCCTGTATTACTTCATAACCACATTGCGGTAGTAGTGCGGTTGCTGTGCCTGCGCCGGCCCGTAGCGCGGCTTTGCTGCACAGCACCATAGCGCCTATTTTACCATAACTGCCGCCCACCAGCAAAGCGCTGCCGAAGTTGCCTTTATGGCTGTAAACTGGCCTTGGCTTGTAAAGGCCAGCCAGATCTTCTTTATCAATAGTGCGGTAGTGGCTGTGGGTTGCATTAATAAAAGTGCTGTCCAGCCCAATATCCAGTATGTGCACCTTGCCCGTAAAAATATCCGATTCCGGGTGCAGAAAAGTCCGCTTATAAAACTGGAATGTAAGGGTATCGTCGGCTTTTAATACAGGCGATTCTTTATCAGGAATAGTATCTGCCGATAGCCCGCTGGGCATATCGATAGCTACTTTGCGGTTAGGCATTTTGTTGATGCTGGTAATAAAAGAACCAACCCAGCCGCTTGCCGGTCTGCTTAAACCAGTGCCCAATATAGCATCTACAATAACAATATGTGGCGGAAGGTCAGATATAAAAGTTTCCGGCTCCACAATGGTTACCAGGTTTTCGTCCATTAATTTAAGCCGTTGCAGGTTGGCATTACAATCTTCCGAAAGTTCCTTGCCAAAATGAAGCAGGAATGCCTTTACACCATACAGCCGTTGCCGGAGCAAGCGGGCAATAACCAGGCCATCACCACCATTATTACCCGTTCCGCACAATATCACGAACAAAGTATCTTTCGGGAAATTATTCCGGAGCCAGTCTGCACACTTACCTGCTGCCCGCTCCATAAGGTCGGTAGATTGGATAGCAGCAGCTTGTATAGTGTATGCGTCGCAGGCACGTATCTGCGCGGAGGTGAAAATTTTCATGGTACTAAAATACAGCTATTGCAGCTCTGCGAGGTATTAAAAAATATGGAATGTTAGTTGGTTGTGTAATAGTCGTAAGTCAATAGTCATAAGTCGTAAGTCAAAAGTAGAAAGTCGAAAGGTGTTTTGGGAGTTTTAATTTAGAAGTACCGACGGCTTACTTTCGTTCTAAGTCGATAGTCGTAAGTCGTAAGTAGAAAGTCGAAAGCTGTTTTGGAAGAAAACAACTGGTGGTTTCGCCATCGGATACTACGTACTAATTACTATCTACTATGTACTACTATAATCATCTTTTTTGCATCACGAATATATTTAGTAGCTTTATGCTTTAAAATAGCAAACTTATTTTAGTATATGAAGCGATTATTACTACCCTTATTGGTTACTATACTCTTTTTTGCAGCTTGTACCAAAACAACTACTGTGCCTCCGGGGCCTGATGGCATGTTGCGTACCGGCAAGTGGAAAATATCGACCAGCATGGTAACTTTAAGGATGCCCAATGGTGTGCCGGCAACTGTTGACTACGGCAATTTCAGAAAGGCTTGCATTAAGGATAATTACCTGAAATTCGATTCGCTGAACCGTGGTGCGGTGCACAATAACGGTGTTTCGTGCTCGGCGGCTGATGCTGATTCTGTAGGCTTTATATGGGCCGTGAAAAGCAATGGCACTAAAATAGATCTGTTGGGTTGCTATGGCCTTATCGATTCTGTTGCTATGTCGGTTTATGCTGATGCAACTACCAGTACAGGTTACAACATCGCTTATGATACTGCTGTATCGTATCTGCACAATATTTACAATGGCGGCCTTACTAATCTTACCCAGAGTTCTTTCATTCTGGAATATGATTTACCGGCACATTATCCTGATACTACAGCTGCAAGGGGCGGTAGCCCTACGGCACCTGTAATATTGAATGATACGTTCCATTTCCATATTACGTATACTAACTTTTAGTACAAATATTAATGCAGGAAGCCACCGGCCCTGTGCCGGTGGTTTTTTCATAAAAACTTCATTCGTACCTTAGCAAACATTTTATAGTACAAAACATGATACAAATTACTTTACCCGATGGCGCCGTTCGCGAATATAACGAAGGGGTTACTGCGTCGGAAATAGCAAAATCAATAAGCGAGGGGCTGGCACGTAAAGTACTGGCTGCCGAAATAAATGGCGAAGTTTGGGATAGCTCACGCCCTATTCATAGCAATGCGTCTATCAAGTTATTGACGTGGGATGATAAAAGCGGCAAATCAACATTCTGGCATTCTTCGGCTCACCTTATGGCTGAGGCGCTGGAAGCACTGTATCCCGGTGTTAAGCTGGGTATCGGTCCCGCTATTGAAACTGGTTTCTATTATGATATTGACCTTGGCGACCGCTCCCTCACCGAAGATGAATTGGTGAAGATAGAAGCTAAGATGAAGGAATTGGCTAAGACCGCATCGGCCTACGTAAGGAAGGATGTTGCTAAAGCTGATGCCGTGCAATACTTCACTGAAAAAGGCGACGAATACAAGCTGGAACTGATTGACGGACTGGACGATGGCAGCATTACCTTCTATACACAAGGTGGTTTTACTGACCTTTGCCGTGGCCCGCACATACCGAACACCAGCTTTATTAAAGCCGTAAAGCTTACCAATATTGCCGGTGCTTACTGGCGTGGCAACGAAAAGAATAAAATGCTTACCCGTGTATACGGTGTAACCTACCCTAACCAGAAAGAACTGGATGAATACCTTACTTTGCTGGAGGAAGCTAAGAAAAGGGACCACCGTAAACTGGGCAAGGAACTGGAACTGTTCACCTTCTCGGAAAAAGTAGGTAGCGGCCTGCCGTTATGGTTGCCTAAGGGTGCCATGCTGCGCGAAAGGTTGCAGCAGTTTTTACAAAAAGCACAAATTGAAACCGGTTACCTGCCTGTAATTACGCCGCATATTGGCAGTAAGCAGTTATATGTAACATCGGGCCACTGGGAAAAGTATGGTAAGGATAGCTTCAGGCCTATTACTACCCCGCAAGAGGGGGAGGAATTCATGCTGAAGCCTATGAATTGCCCGCACCACTGCGAAATATATAAATCTTCTCCACGATCGTATAAAGATTTACCGCTCCGTTTGGCCGAATTTGGCACCGTATATCGTTATGAGCAAAGCGGCGAATTGCACGGCCTGACCCGTGTGCGTGGCTTTACACAAGATGATGCGCACCTTTTCTGCAAACCAGACCAGGTATTGACTGAGTTTAAGAAAGTTATTGATCTTGTATTGTATGTATTTGAGTCGCTTGGCTTTAGTGAATATACAGCGCAGGTATCATTACGCGATCAGGAAGACCGCAGTAAATACATAGGCACTGACGAAAACTGGGAGATAGCGGAACAGGCTATTATTACAGCCGCCGCTGAAAAAGGATTGAAGACTGTTATAGAATATGGAGAAGCCGCATTCTACGGTCCGAAACTTGATTTTATGGTGCGCGATGCACTGGGCCGTAAATGGCAGCTGGGTACCATACAGGTGGACTATAACCTGCCTGAGCGTTTTGAACTGGAGTATGTAGATAGCGATAATACGCGCAAACGTCCGGTAATGATACACAGGGCACCATTCGGTTCTATGGAGCGCTTTATTGCGGTATTAATTGAAAACTGTGCAGGTAACTTCCCGTTGTGGTTAGCGCCCTTACAGGTTAAGGTATTACCTATTAGCGACAAGTATAACGACTATGCGCAGCATGTTATTGCCGAACTGAAGAAGATGGATGTAAGAGCCGAAATTGACGACCGCAGCGAAAAAATAGGCCGTAAAATACGCGATACTGAAATGATGAAAGTACCTTACATGCTTATTGTAGGCGAAAAAGAAATGGCAGAAGGCATGGTTGCAGTTCGTATACACGGCGAAGGCGATAAAGGCGCTGTTACCATTGAAGCATTCGGTACTGAAATAAACAACATAGTTAAAGAACAAATAAAGGGAAAAACACGGGAAGGAGTTGAAATAAAGAGCAATTAGGATGTTGACTAGTTTAACACAACTTCCAGAATATGTTTTCCGGGGTACGACTTACAATTTTCCTGGTGGGAGTAACAGTACTTCAATTCCTTACCGATGTTATACTTCAGTGAATCCCGCAAAGGCTTGTCTTTTTGCTATTGCGTGTCAAAAAAATTATAGTGAACAGCCTGTTGTTTATGTTGCCAGGACTAAAAGTTTGGTTGATGCCGGTATAAAAGTTATTAGAAGTATCGATGCTCTTGCACTTATAGAAGAAGAAATTATTTGGGTAGCAAAGCCACAGAATTTTTATAAATACTGCATAGGTTACATTACACTAAAAGATATGAGAGATGCGCTGGATAAAATTGGATGCCCTTTAAATCATTCGCCTAACCATACCGAACTTTCTAATGCATGTTATGAAACAAGGGAATTGACCGTTAATGAAATTGGAAAACTGATATTAATACTGGAATCGCATATTAAATACCCGTAAATTTACTACTATGGTAATGGAAAATAGATATCTTCAAATTCAGGGAATCGTTGACCGCACTGTTCTAAATGAGTTAATTGACGTTGAAAAATACGCTAAACCCAATACAGAATGGCTATTTGTCGATTACTCACCTGTTCAATATAAATTAAATACGAAGTTTGATATCATTTTAGCTGGAGAAGAAAAGAAGATGTTACCTAAATTTTTCAATATTAAGCTCTTAGATGCTTTTGAACAAACTGGAAAAAAACTTGATTGTATCCCTTTAGGTTGGAAAACGATTTGTAGATTTGAATGTAAACCCATTCCGGCCGCGGTACTTAAATTACCTGTTCTTTCTTCCTGGACGTATACCAGCGAGTTAAAATTTGCCCGGCATGAAGACATTGTGGTTGATCCATTTAATATAAGTAAAAGTGTTTATTCGGAAGTGTTGAATGACTTTATTTCCATGTCAATACACACCGACTCTATTAACAAAAAGAGTAAAGAAGACCTGTTGGATATCTTATCAAAAGTTATTTCAGGCAACACGGAGAATATTGCTCATAAAATAACTAACCCCGGCCTTATAGTTGAGTCCAAAAGAAAAGAACTACATTTAAGCCATTAAAAAATAAACACCTGCCTGCAATTTGTTTATGTAAAACTTTTTGTGAGTAGTGTGGGAATTAACCAACAAATATTTTATTTTTGCCATAAAATTTTAAAAACCATTAATGCAGAAAAGACCAAAAGGTAAACCATTTTTCAGGCCCAGGCTACCACAAAATGAACATCGCTTAAACAGTGAAATAACCGCACCCCAAGTACGTGTGATCGGTGACGATATTGAACCGGGAATATACCCTATAGCGGATGCTATTAAAATGGCTGTTGCCCAGGAGGTTGATCTTGTTGAAATATCGCCTAATGCCGTGCCTCCTGTTTGTAAGCTTATTGATTACAAAAAATTCCTTTACGAAAAGAAGAAAAAGGATAAGGAACAAAAAGCAAAGGCTAAGCAAAGCGAGGTAAAGGAAATACGCTTTACCCCCAATACGGATGACCATGACTTTGACTTTAAAGCCAAACATGCAGAGAAATTTTTGCAGGAAGGTAATAAGGTTAAGTGTTATGTACAGTTCAAGGGCCGTGCTATAATGTTCCAGGAAAGGGGTGAATTGCTGTTGCTGAAGTTCGCAGAAAGGCTCGCAGAACATGGCGGCTTGGAATCGATGCCTAAAATGGAAGGACGTAGGATGCTTGCGATTTTCTCGCCTAAAAAGAAGGGAAAAGCATAGTATATTATTAACTGAAAGTGTATTTTTTTGATGGCAATATTTAATTAAAAAAATCAAAAAAAATGTTGCACAACTCAGAAAAGTTCCATTATATTTGTAAAGTTAAATAAAAATTAAATTTCGCTCTCAGCATAAAGAAGTTTTCATGGTGATAGGGTTTATAGGGGCTGGCCTGTTCTCAGGCTGGCTTTTTTTTTGCCTTTTTTTATGAGAAATTGTACGATCATAAAGTTTACTTCCATCTTTCGCTCCATACCCATCTTTCATCTATTTTAAGGTATGCTTAATAAGTAATACTTAAACAATAACTTCCAACCAATTTTACCTTCGGTTTTCCTTGCGATGTGCTTATGCAGGCGCATTTTAATTTACGTGAGCCTGTATGTTTTTTTGCTAAGCACAACATTTTTTTGTTAGGAATCATAAAATATGGTAATTTTGCGTCAGTTTTCATAGTGATAGGGTTTATAGGGGCTGGCCTGTTCTCAGGCTGGCTTTTTTTTTGTTAATTTGTATTCAAGATAATCACAAGACGCTATGAGGCGAATCCTTTCTTGCCTGTTCCTGATAGTATTAACTAACTGTAGCTCATTTGCCCAGCCCCTCGCTTCATTTGTAAATAACCAAAACGAATTCATGGTGTGGAACAGGGGTATGATCAACAAGATTGATTTCCTGATACCTACGCAAAAAAAGAATGGAAGAATAGCCATTCCTTACCTTGACAATTCCCGCACCTTCAAAATATATTATGCAGGCGGTGTAAGGCAAGTGAATGTAGGGTTTACCAATGCGTTCTATGCTACTGATAACCTGGTAGCTTATCTTAATCAGAAATCTTTATACGTATTTGATAAGGGCGTTACCAAGAACCTTACCGGCATTTGTGATCAGTACTTTATAGCAGACAGCCTTATACTGTTCCTCGATGGGTTGAAGAGCGATTATAAAGTATATTACAACGGCACCGTGCAAACCATTGAAACCTTTATACCAGACAGTACGCTGGCATCTGTAAATGTGGCCGATAACATTATAGCTTACAATAACTTTTCAAATCAGTTCAGGATATTTTTCCGGGGCGGTAAAATTGCGCAGGAAGATTATCCGGTTAAAAGCTTTGATGCCGGCAGAAATACGGTTGCATACGTTGATGCCGATAGCAAGTTCAAGATATTCCATAACGGACAGACATTTTTGATAGATAATTTTGCGCCATCATCGTATCACGTAGGCGACAATGTGGTGGCGTTTGTTACTAACGATGGTTACTTCAAATTGTTTTACGGCGATAGTGTGAGGAGCCTGGGCTACTTTAACCCCACCTACCAGGTTGGCGACAATATAGTGGCATTTAAAGACCCTACGGGCTATTTGAGGGTATTCTATAAAGGAGAGATAACGGACATGGAAAATTACTATCCTAACGACCTTACCATACAGTATAATTCGCTGGCCTTCATTAACACCAGTAATACCCTGCGCCTGTTTACAGAAGGCGAGACCTACGATGTTACCAATGCCGACCTCAGCAGCTGGACCCTCAATTATGATGTTATTACCTACCAGATAGGGCAGGGGATCTTTAAAGTTTTCTATAAGGGCACAGATTATTAATTGCCGGAAAGTACTCCCCCTGTCAGGAAACCCACCATGCGCCAACTATAGCTTTACATATTTACTAATTACGACTTACAACGCTCCGATTATAGTTTTCAACTTTAGACTTACGACTTACAACTTACAACTTACGACTTACGACTTATAATATTCCGACTACAGCTTTCTACTTTCTACTTTAGACTTTATACTACAGACTTAAGACTTACGACTTTATTATGAAGTATTTCCGATACTACCCTTGGGGTTTGCAACTGTTTCTTTTCCTATTGATGGTGTTTACCATGATATCGCTCTGCTCCGGATGCCTGCTGGTATTTTTGCCAAGGATTGCCGGCGTTCAGTTTGCCGATTTGATGGGACTTAAAGAAGATTCGCCATTTCAGCTGATAAAGGTGTCGCTTATTGTGCAAGGCATTTCCAGCGCGGTCATGTTTATATTGCCGTCATTATTGTTTGCCTACTTCACGCATCCCAAGCCGCTTAAATATACAGGGCTGGTTCAGCCTAAAAAGGCTTTCCATATAGTGCTGGCGGTATTACTTATTCTGGGTGCAATGCCGCTACTGGAACAGCTACAGGCATGGATAGGGTTGTTCAATTTCAGTGCATCATTAAAAGCAAGTCAGGCACACAATGAGGTAATGATGAAGGCATACCTTACTATGCCCACAGCTACCGATTTTATACGCACCTTCCTGGTAATGGCCATTATACCAGCCATAGGCGAAGAGCTTTTTTTCAGAGGCATACTTACCCGCTTTTTATATAAGCGAACGCACAGCATCTTGTTTTCCATTGTTTTCACCTCGGTAATATTCGCTTACATACATTCTAATATTTTCGGCCTGCTTTCTATATGCCTGGCCGGTGCTATACTGGCAAGCATTTATTACTTTACCGGTTCGTTATGGTGCAGTATTGCCGCGCACATGGCTTTTAATGGCACGCAGATTCTTTTAGCCTATATGGCAAAAACAAATGCTTCCGTTAATAAATTTGCGAATTCCGAAAGCATACCGGTCGGGCTGCTGGTTGGTGGCGTTGTGGTATTCGCCGGTGCATTGTATCTGCTCATCAAAACCCAAACACCACTACCCAAAACCTGGGGCGATGATTTTGAGGATGAGCAACCTGCCATAGCCTCAGAATTTGATAGCATTGTATAGCAATATCGCCCGGTCAGTTCTACTTTTACGTTTATTTTTTTAATTTTATCCATGGCGCTTAACCTCCCCACCTTTTATAAAAGAACAGCAAGTGCAATAGTGTTTGGCATTATAATGCTTGCAGGCTTGCTATGGAACCCGGCATCTTTCCTTGCGCTGGTTTGCCTTATTGAGGTGTTGTGTTACCGGGAGTTTACCCTGCTCATGAAAAGGATATTCCCCAATGCTAACTGGCCAAAATGGTTAACACCGGTATTTATTGTGGCTGGGTTATTGCTTACAGTAGTAGTAGCGCTATTATTGGTGCAGACCAACGACGGTACGCTGCAAGCGTGGTACTACCTGGCGCCCATACGCATGCTGAAGGCGATGATAGCGTTGCCAGCTGTTTTTTTTATGGTGGCGCTGCTTTCAAAAAAGGACTTTTATCAGGCGTTGGTGCTGTGCGTATTTGGTTTATTTTACCTGCTGATACCCATGCTTTCGCTGCTATACCTGTATAATGCCAACAGCATCTTTCCACTCGCTCTCATTTTAATGATCTGGACTAACGATACCATGCAATACCTTGTCGGTTCCTTCATTGGCAAAACACCATTTTCTCCAATTTCGCCTAAAAAGACCTGGGAAGGCACTATTGGCGGCAGTTTACTTGCGGTTATTGGTGCGGCAGTGTATGGCTATTTTGTTCAGCATAATATCACCGACTGGGTTGC
The DNA here is from genome assembly GCA_038228575.1 of Chitinophagales bacterium. Taxonomy (GTDB): domain Bacteria; phylum Bacteroidota; class Bacteroidia; order Chitinophagales; family Chitinophagaceae; genus Flavipsychrobacter. The sequence goes on from JBBRPD010000059.1 coordinate 16,232, forward strand.
GCTGGCTTTGTGTGCCAGTGTAGCAGGCACGCTCGGCGACCTTATAGAATCGAAACTAAAACGGCTGGCAGATGTGAAAGATTCCGGCAACATGATGCCGGGTCATGGTGGTGCGCTAGACAGGTTCGATTCGCTGATAGTTGCAGCGCCCTTTGCATGTGCATACGTGGCCTGTTTTGTGCACGTTGTGTAACCGGTTATACATAATAATCTTGCACAGTTACAATTGTTGTGTACCTACGGCACACGGTTTTATTTAATTGGATGTATTAGCTACAAACATTTTGCACCTACCGGAGCAATGACATGAAAGTAGTAACGTTTTTCAATGTATAAGTGCTGTAGGATGCTTGCTCGCACCTTTATGTAATGCACAAATGCGCGCAAACCGTTGCAGAATACAATAACACCACTTATAACATCGGGTGTCTTTTAAATTCTTTATTTCTGTCGAATAGATAGCGATAGGTGCGCAGGGTGCGGCTGCGGTGAGTACCCAAACTTTCGGCTATATTGAGCATCTTGGGGTTAAAGTCGCCTATCCATTGCATTTCATAATCATCATACTTGGCCATGGGTTGTATCACTTTGGCGCCTTCAACAATTATATACGCATCTACTCCCTTACCCTGAAATTCGGGTATAATGCCAAACACCAATCCTACAAAGCGGCTGCATTTACCAAACCGTTGCAATAGCAAAAATTTTACCTTCTCCAGCAGTCCGAATTTACCATTCATGAACTTGAAATACTGGTTCAGGTCGGGGAGGTTTAACCATACGGCTATGGGTTCATCTTTATAATAGGCAAACCATGTAATATGCTCATCCATGGCGGCTTTCATGGTCTTGAACATTTTCTGTACGGTCTTTTCTTCCAACGATTTTCCACCACCATGGCCCGCCCATGCCTTGTTATAAACATAGGTAAAGTCCTTGGCGAATTTTTCCAGTTGGCTTTTCTTTACCATTACGGCCCCGTAGTTAGGGTCGGCAGCAATGGCAGCGTGTCGGGCGTAGAATTTAGGTTCCAGTTGCTGCTTTACCTTCATGGCAAAGCATATCTGGTTAAAGTAGGTCTGGAAGCCGTAATGCTCCATTAATGCTACATAATAAGGCTTGTTATAGTTCATGCCATACAGCGGGCTGTAATAGCCATCAACCACCAGTCCCCACCATTTCTCGCGCTCGCCGAAGTTGATAGGGCCATCCATGGCTTCCATATCCCGGGCCTGTAGCCAAGTCTTACAAAAGTTGAACATGAAGTCGGCCGCCGCATGGTCATCAATGCACTCAAAAAAACCCATGCCCCCTGTGGGCTGGTCTTGCTTATACTGGCGGTTCACGAACGCTGCAATGCGGCCTATGGCCTTGCCGGTATCATCTTTTAATATCCAGCGGGTGCATTCCCCGCGTTTAAAAAACTTATTTTTAGCCGCGTCAAAAACCTCCTCAATATCCTTATCCAGCGGACGAATCCAGTTCGGGTCGTCCTTATAAATATCAATAGCTACCTGTAAAAACTGCTTTTTATCGGCTTCCGTCTTTACTTCGTGCATCACCATGGGGAAATTGTATTTTTGAAGGGGCTAAGGTAGGGAAAATGAGGGGTATAGTTAGCAGTTTACAAGTGGTATGTACAAAGGTGTTAGTGCATATATATGTTTACTTGTCTGCTGGTTCATAAAATTTATCAGTTAAATAGAATACAGTATCTACAAAAAATGGCATGTTATTATAGCTTATCACATTTTCATCATGCAAATCTTCAAGAATAATACCTAATTCTTCATTGATGTAGTCATTGCGTCTGGTATTGCGAAATCCATTTTGTTGCAAAAATTCCTTCACAATTGCAAGATTAATATCTTCAGTTTTTGGAATATGGGGTTGCTCAACAACAGCATATAGTATACTGTCAATAATTCGGAAACCAAGTGTTGTATATTGGGTATCAGGGAAAAAATAATTATGAAGAATCAGGCTGTTGAAATAATCTAACCAAAACGCATAGAAAATAGAATCATTAATCTTAATAACAGATCCTTTTTGTGAGTCATAGTAAACCTTTTGTTCAGCGCCTTCACCAATTTTGAAATGCTCGCTAACAATACCTGAGTACCATAGATTGTGTTGCTCTATGAAGCCAATTAAGCCGTTTTCTTCTTGTTGCTTTGAGTAGACTTCATTTTTATTTGAAGTACTTGCTGCTTTGCTTGCTCTAAGGTAAGTGGTAATTTGGTGGACAAAATCTGTTTTGCTATCTCCGCTCTTTCCTTGAATGAGATTTTGTAATTCATATTTCATCTATGTTTTGCAAAGGTACACTTAATGTATAAAATAAACGGATGTATTCCGATGTGTTGGCTTTTGCATCACAAAAAAGGCAGGGCTCCAGCTAAAATATCTACATCAGCCGTCTATATACTAACTACTATCTACTACCTCACATCTCCAGCATCGTATCCACTATCCTTTGCGAGGCAAAGCCATCGCCATAAGGGTTCGATTTCATGGCCATGGCTTCGTAGGCTTCATCGTTGGTGAGCAGGTTCATGGCTTCTTTGTAAATGAGTTCTGTATCGCTACCTACCATCAATACGGTGCCTGCTTCTACAGCTTCGGGGCGCTCGGTGGTATCGCGCAGCAACAATACTGGCTTGCCTAATGACGGGGCTTCTTCCTGCACACCGCCACTATCGGTGAGTATAAGGCGGGCGTTATTCAACAGCCATAAAAACTCAGGGTAAGCAGCTGGTGGCACAAGGTGAATCATTGGGTTATTGCCCAATGTTTCGTGTACCACATCCTTCACATTCGGGTTCAGGTGAACCGGGAAGACAACAGGTATATTAGCATCGGCCGATATGCGCTTAATGGCATTGCAAATGTTCAGTATGCCGCTGCCGTGGTTTTCGCGGCGGTGCATGGTAACCAGTATGAAATCTTTCACCTTATCCAGCCCCAGTGCGGGTATACCGGCAGGTACTTCGTGTTGTATCTTCTTTAAACCCAGAAAGAGGGCATCAATAACGGTATTGCCGGTTATCCATATTTTGGCATCCGGCACTCCTTCGCTCAGCAAGTTTTTTTCGCTTTGGCTGGTCGGTGGGTAATGGTAGTCAGCCAGGCGGGTAGTGATGATCCTGTTCACTTCTTCAGGGAACGGGGAGAACTTATTGAAGGTGCGCAGACCTGCTTCCACATGCAGCACTTTTACTTTATTGTAAAACGCAGCAAGCGATGCCGCCATGGTGGTAGTGGTATCGCCCTGCACCATTATCATGTCAGGCTTTTCGGCTAGCAAAAGGTCGTTTATTTTATTCAACAGCTTGGCGGTAAGGCCAGCCAGTTGCTGGTTGGGTTCCATCACCTCCAGCGAAAAGTCGGCGGTAATTTTAAAGAAATCAAGCACCTGCTGCAGCATTTCTTTATGTTGCCCGGTTGAACATACCAGGGTATTGAAGTTTTTATTCGCCTTCAAAGCCTCTATCACGGGGGCCAGCTTAATTGCTTCCGGCCTTGTACCCAAAAAAACTATTACCTTTTTCATGATCACTTGTTCTTAATTATCTTTTCTTATTACCGGAATGGTTTCGTTGCCAGCCGATTTGTACAGCACAAAATTATAAGCAGTAGTGTTAACTACGTATTCTATTTTATGATCGGCCGGCAAAAAGCTGCTCACTAAAAATGCTTCGGCCCAGTTGGGTACTTCCAGCTTTGCTATATTATCGTTGATAATTGTTTTCGCGAGGGGTATGTGGTTATAAGCCAAAACAGGTGCGTTTTTGAAAGTGCCCAGCAAGAACAAGCCGCAACATGGTATTATAACGAGTGCTGTAATGGCACCGGCTACCACCGCTTTCATGTCAACCGCATCAATAATTACCTTTAGTGCATAAGCCACAAACAAGGTGCAGAACGGCACTGAAAATGAATAGTAGCGGGAATAAAGTGGTGTATAATGATGCGCTTTAAGACTGAGCACTGCCAGAAATACGCTGCCGCTGCAACCCAGAAGAAACAACAGGTTCAGGTTACGTTTTTGTTCTTTGGCGGTACTGAATTTAAGTGCACACAAATAAGTACCGATTACCATAAGGAAAGACAGCACCACAATAGCGGTATTGCCTTTAACGGCAGGATAAATAAACTTAAAATTGAGTGCAGTGAACTTCATGCTGCGGATAGCTACCTGCGCAACACTAAAGCCTTCGCTAAGGGTTTTTGCCTTAATGGTGAGGTTCTGCCGGTTCATATTGCCAAAGGCAAATGCGGCGCCGTAGAAGTAAATGCCAATTATAGCAACCGGTATCAATAACGCCAGTATGTTTTTGCCAGTAAATAGTTTTGCTTTTTTAGTTGCTACCAGGTAACCAATGAATACCAGTATAGCATAAACACTCAGGTAGTGGCACAATATGGCACAAGCCGCGAATAGCCCGGTGAGCAACAGGTACATCGGTTTTTCAGCGCGGTACATATACTTGAACCAGTTAATAGCCGAAAGTATAATGAAGAGCATACCCATTTCGTAGGCGCGAATTTCATGCGCCATACCCCAGAATATTTTATCGGATGCAAAGAGAATTATGGCAACTGCAGTAAATATGCTGCTTTCAAAGAAAAGGCTGCACAGTACAAAAAATGCAAGCAGTGTAGCCGCCGCACATATTTTTGAAAACAAAACGTATACCGTGAGCGAATTACCGCAAATGCCCGTAAACCAGTGCAGGCAAATGTTATAAAGATAACTATTGCCATTATCAACCAATGTAGCATGGTATACATTAGCGGCAGTGTTAAGCTGGGCTATTGTTTCGTTGGTTGCAGCGGTATGGGCCGCAAATTCGGCAGGGGAGTCGTGAGAAAACCCTTTACTGATGAGCACGGAAACCGTTTCATCGTACCAGATTTCTTTTTTTAGTGGCAGAAATAATATCCAGCAAATGGCCAGCAACAAACACAACAGGTTAATTTTATTTACCCTGCCGGGTGTTAAGTATGATGAGATACCGGACATATTGTAGCGACTAATGTATGAATTGATTATTATGGATTGATTCTACCCAATTTGTAGTCCATAAGTAGCTTTAGGGTTTGCTTCATGGTTTTCTGCACATTCATCTTCGATTCGCCCTGTTTCAGGTCGTAACGGAGTATCATAGGCACTTCGTGAATGATGGCACTCTGTCCGCCAATTTTAATAAGTATTTCCACCATGCAGCCGAAGCCTTTTTGGGTAATGAACTTATCGCCATAGGCCGCCAGTGTTTTATTGATCATGGTAACCCGGTAAGCCCTGAAGCCGCAGGTATAATCTTTAACACCCTCAAAACCAACAAACACCCTGAACAGCAAACCGGCAGCCCAGCTAAAGAATTCGCGCGATTTTTTCAATCCCCTGATGCGCGCACCGGGTTGGTAGCGCGAAGCAATTACAAGGTCACTGCCCTCAGAAAACTGCTGCACCATGCGTTGTATCAAAAACGGGTTCTGGCTATCATCGGCATCCAGCGTAACAATTACGTCTTCATCCGTCAGGCCCTTTACCGCCGTTCTTATACCCTGGTTAATGGCATTGGCCAAACCACCATTAGGCTGAATGTCAAGCACATCTATCTTAATATCTGCTTTAAAATTCTTTGCCACAGCAAGGGTATTATCCCTGCTTCCGTCATTTACCACCAACACACTGGCATCCCACTTATAAACGTTATAAGCGTCATTTATTCTTTTAAGCAGGGGTGGTAATGATTCTTCTTCGTTGTAAGCAGGTAAAACTATCCTTATATGCATGTCCTCTATTATTCCGTTTAAAATGTATTATTCCGCTATGTATTGGGCTGAATTAACTTAGAGGGAATAATCTCTCATTGCGCTAAAGTAATCTATTTTGGAAAATTAGTAGGTAAAAAGGGTAAAAAATGTGGTTATTTAATCATTATTTGATGGGGAGGGGAGCGGTGGTGATTCGTGCGTAGATTTTTTTAAACAAACAAGAGACCGTCCGATAGGCTGTTTCACCAGCACGCAGTAAGGTTATCTAAACCCTACTCTCTGTGAAACTCTGTGCGAAAACTCTGTGAAACTCTGTGGTTAAAACGAATAGCCAACACCCTCTACAAAGCTGTAACACCTCGCCATTAATTTAAAGCCGCAGACTCTGTGATACTCTGTGGTTAAAGTTTATGACAGCACCCTCTACAAAGCTGTAACACCTCGCCAATAATTTAAAGCCGCAGACTCTGTGAAACTCTGTGCCAAAACTTTGTGATACTCTGTGGTTAAAGTTTATGACAGCACCCTCTACAAAGCTGTAACACCTCGCCAATAATTTAAAGCCACAGGCGCTGTGAAACTCTGTGGTTAAAACGAATAGCCAACACCATTCACAAAGCGGTAGCAGGTAGGGCCAAAACCCTGTAGTTTAAATGGTTTCACCTAAAATCACGCCGTTACCTGTGCCGTAGATTCATACCTGTAATACAAGCGACCGAATAGAATGGCGGATAATGCCAGCTCAATACCCGAGAACACCCATAAATTAATGGCTGCCAGCAACACCAGTGTAACAAAGAACATCACGAAGATGAGCCCGGTATACCTATCGAGCGTAAGGTTTTTCAGGTATTGCAACGATGAATACAGCATTAACCTGCCAATAGCCAGTGCATAAAGCGAGAAGATGACCGATAGTGGTAATACATTCCTTTCATTCCAAAGCAGGAAAAGTAGTTCGGGAAGAAAGAGCAAGGCATAAGTAACGAAGTACAATGCATAACGCTGCCAAAGGGCAAGTGGCATATTGCGCATAAAACCCAGTTGTTTTTCCTGAAAATCGGCAAAATAGACCGGTAGCAACGCGTGTGTGGAAATGCACAACAACACCAGAAAACAAACATTTTCCTTACTGGGTTTATCAGCGTTCAGTGCCACCATAAACTGCAGTAATACCAGCGATAGTATTTTTATACCCACTATTGCGCCTTTGCGGTTATATAATGAATGATAGAGCAGATAAAAATAATAGCCTCTTTTCTTAATGAAATTAATTTCGGGCAACCGGATAGCCGGATACTTCCAGGTGGTGTTGAGTTGGTGAAAAGTGATGTATGCCCCCGCAAGGCACATGGCACCTTGCCAAAGTAACATAAAGACTGCCAGCACAACATGGCCATCTTTAAACCCAATAATGGCAGCTATTACCCCATACATAAACACCGGCAGGTAAAGCGAGGCGTGGCAATACGTATATAACAACAACTGCCGCATATCGCTAACGCCCTGCACCTGAAATAAAAAAACGTTTTCCGGCTTCTGAATTTCTTTGAGGCTGAACGATATGCATTTAAGGTTATACAGCCCAAACACCACAAAAGCCAACAGCATATTAGTTGCCGAGCCTGTTATGGCGCGCATAAGCGCATGATGGAAATTGAGCGTATCTACCCCGCTCATAATACCAAACAACGCAATAAATGATACGAGGAACAAACCCGCATTCACCTTATAGAATCGCTGAATAAACAGTTTGGAAATAACACCAGCCACTTTGGAAAAGTAAAAAATTAAAAGTAAAAAATTAAAATGCCCGGTTGGCGTTGCAGAACGTGCAAACCATATAGGTTATTGTGCAAAAAAGGTGTGCCACACTGTTAAAGTATGGCACACCTATAGTTTTTAAAAATAGTATTCGCATCACGCCCTCTGCCCAAGGGGGAGGATAGGCGAGGGATTAATTCTTATATACTTTCAATGCTGCTTCTAGGCAATCCATAGCAGCATTAATATCGTCGTTATTCAATACATAAGCGAGGCGAACTTCATTTTTACCCTTGCCCGGCGTTGCATAGAACCCCGCTGCAGGAGCCATCATAACGGTAGCACCATTGTGGGAGAAACTTTCCAGCAACCACTGGCAAAATTTTTCGCTATCGGCAACTGGTAATTGCGCCATGGCATAGAACGCCCCCCCCGGGCACGGACACTTAACACCCGGCATAGCCTGCAGGCGCTTTACGAGCAAATCGCGGCGGGAATTATATTCTGCATGTACTTCGTTGAAATAATCTGCTGGCAGATCGACCGCCGCTTCGCCTAAAATTTGCGCGAATGATGGCGGGCTCAGGCGGGCCTGGGCAAATTTCATAGCCGCATCAAGCACCTGCTGGTTGCGGGTAACGAATGCGCCTATACGGCCACCACAAGCACTGTAGCGCTTGGAAATAGTATCGAGCAAAATGGCATTTTCCTCCAGCCCTTCCAGCGACATAGCCGAAATATGCTTCTGGCCATCGTAGCAGAACTCGCGGTAAGCTTCATCGCTGAACAGGAACAAGTCATGCTTCAAGCATATTTCCTTCAGTATGTTCAGCTCTTCGGCACTATACAAATAACCGGTAGGGTTATTTGGGTTGCAGATCATGATTGCCTTGGTGCTGGTGGTAACGGCTTTTTCAAACGCCTCAATAGAAGGCAGCGCGAAACCATTATCTATACCCGAAGGTATAGGCACCACTTTTACACCAGAACTAGTAGAAAAACCATTGTAGTTAGCATAAAAAGGCTCAGGGATAATGATCTCGTCACCCGGATCGAGGCAACTTTGAATGGCGAACATAATGGCCTCAGAACCACCTGTAGTAACAATTATCTGGTTCGATGTAACATCAATATCATTGCGTTTGTAGTATTCCACCAGCTTTTTGCGGTAGCTTTCATAACCTGCGCTCGGACTGTATTCCAATACCGTCATATCGGTATGGCGCACAGCATCCAGGATGGCTTTAGGCGTTTCAATATCGGGCTGACCAATATTAAGGTGATAAACCTTGGTGCCCCTCTTCTTTGCAGCATCAGCAAACGGAACCAATTTACGTATAGGCGATGGGGGCATCATGGCCCCGCGATGTGATATTACTGGCATGGATGCAAAAGTAGTAAGGGAATTTGACAATTTGGTAATGAGAGAATTCTTCGCGACAATGAAGGTCACTAAAATACTAGACGAAGTCACTCACTGCTAAACATGTAACGGTATGCATAATCATCAATAACAGGGTTGTCATCCTTAAAATATCTTTTTCGCCGTTATTAGTGCTCTTCACCAACAAATAACGGGACGTACGCTATTCATTGTAACCAATCTATTAATTGCAGTAGCTTCAGCCATCCCTGTACTATACATAGCGCTACTATACTTTCTGAAATTTTTTTTTCGGTATATTTACAATAAATACCACCCTATGAATAACCTTCGCTTAGTACTTTTCTGTTGCCTTATTTTAGTGCTGATAATGCCGGCTTGCACGAAAAAAGATACTCATATCCCGGTAATAACAGACCATACAAAGGAACTGGCGGGTGTCCGTTTGTTTCTTGGCACTTTCTCATACGGCTGGTTTGACAAGAACACTCGCACATCATTTGATACCAACTACATAGCCACCGATTCGGTGCCAATATACGTGGTAAGCGATACTGCCATTTATATAAATTCATTCCCTTCTCCGGGATATTATTTGACGCTATTTTCAAAGGATCTCCATCAATTGACTTTTAAGGGCGGTGTTGGTCCTTTTTCCGAAGTGCTTACGTATGACATAACCAGTCACACAATTCATTATGTCTACTCTTACTCAGATCCATATAGTCACGATAGCAAGGATCTTTTATCTCCTTAGAAAATAAGCCACTGACGGGCCTTAACCAGCATGGAAAATTTATTTTTTAAAATCAACTAAATAATTAGTTGGTCAATATATTACTGCGGCAAATGAACTACCAACTATAAATATAATGGTATTGCTTTATGGTGCGGTAGTGGCAATTATTATTGGCTTTTATGTGTGGGGTTTAGTAAAGTTGTTATTGACCGTACGGCATTGCACAAGGCAGGTGAATAACGGCAGCATCATCCTGTTAAATTCAGGCTACGGACCGGGCAGCCTGGGCAAATATATTTTCTTTCCGGCCGAAGAGGTTGACCCCGTAATACAGTCGCACGAAGAGGCGCATATAAAGTTGGGCCACAGTTATGATGTGTTATTAGTCAGCTTGTTGCAGGCAATATGCTGGCCTAATATTTTGCTGTATTGGATAAAGAAAGAGTTGAAAGAGGTGCATGAATTTCAGGCCGACCGAATGGTAGATGCGGACAGGGACAGCTATGCGCAACTGATACTTTCTGCAACCTTTAATACACTCACCATAACACTTATGCATTCCTTTCTTAAACACCCCATAAAACGCAGAATTATGATGCTCAGAAAAAATGGTGCAGGCTCACCACTAAAAGCCACAATGCAGGTAGCAGCAGCTGTTTTATTGTTGTCGTCAGTTGCCGTAATTGCCCAAACAAAAAAGGCGAAACCAGCTACAATACCAGGTTCTGTTACAATTTCTCAAGCACAGAAATTTGAGTATTTGTCCTTTTCGCAGTATAAAGGACAGAATGCTGAACAACATACCTCAAGGATAATTCTAGGATATTCGACTACTCTTCACCTTTCTAACGATCAAATAAATGCTACAAAGGTGGCAATCGAAAAAGGATATACCGACTTACCTAAGAACGAATTTTACGATAGGATTAAAAGCGCGTCCGATTATTATGTTGTTGCAGGAATGGAATTGCACTATCGACTTTCAGAGAGCATGAAAACAATATTAAATGCAGATCAATATTCTATTTTCAGAAAAATGATAAACCGTCCAGAAGACGATTTTTCAATTTCTAATTAAGATATGAGCTTGCGTTTAGCTTTAATAGGGTTTCTACTTTTCGCCGTTAGCCGTTGTTGGTGTTCTTCACCAACAACAGCGTAACCCATTACTAGTTAATTTTGTTTTAAAAAATGCTATGGGTAACTTTAAGGCTATAGGTTTACTTGTATTTTGGTTGCTCTTTTTAGGCATACTTTGTTATCTGTCAGTAATTACTTTGGGGAATTTTTTTGATAAAATGAATTTTGATAGAAATTATGTGATAGATAGTAGCTGGGAGGATGGCATTGGTACGTTAACTGAAACAAAGACTGGAAAAATAGGAACATCTAAGTTTGAGTATACGTATGATGGTAAACTTTACAATTTTAAAAGTCGACTTTATTTTAATGGTTTCCGATACACAAAGGGCGAAAAGTACTTGCTAAAAATAAACCCAGCGATGCCAGACCATTTTCTTCCAGTTATGTGGTCGCCGCTTTTTCTAAAAGATGAGATAACTGCAAAAACATGGGCGAAACTAGGGAATATACATAGTGAATGGATGGGCGAGTTTAAGTGTAAATGCTATTATTTCGTATATGATTACAACGTAAATAGTAGCTCGTATGTAAGAATTCATTATCTAGCTCCAGATTATCAAAAAACCTATGGGCAATTAGAAAAAGGGAGTAAATTTGAAGTAGAATATTGGCTTGAAAACCCCCAACGAGCCATAATACATCTTGATAGACCGATGAAGTAGGTAATGTTTTCCTGCTGTTGTTGGTGTTCTTCACTTACAACCACCAGTACGTATTCTTTTTTGGAAAGTGCATCGAATAATTGATAAATCTAGGGCGCACAAATCAATGTTTGCCTCGGTTAGCTTTGACAACTTTTTAGAAAGTTGTCAAAGCGGTTGCGGTATAGAAAATGACCAAAAAAAATGTTCGGTTTACTTGTTCGATTTGATAACTTTCCAAAAAGTTGTCAAATCTTTTTGGAGGTGGGCACAACACATTAGTCTCCGTATCGAATAATTGATAAATCTCGGGACACAAAACAATGTTTGCCTCGGTTAGCTTTGACAACTTTTTAGAAAGTTGTCAAAGCGGTTGCGGTATAGAAAATGACCAAAAAAATGTTCGGTTTCCTTGTTCGATTTGACAACTTTCCAAAAAGTTGTCAAATCTTTTTGGAAGTGGGCACAACACTAATCTCCGTATCGAATAATTGATAAATGTAGGGGCACAAAACAATGTTTGCCTCGGTTAGCTTTGACAACTTTTTAGAAAGTTGTCAAAGCGGTTGCGGTATAGAAAATGACCAAAAAAATTGTTCGGTTTCCTTGTTCGATTTGACAACTTTCTAAAAAGTTGTCAAATCTTTTTAGAGGTGGGCACAACACACTAGTCTCCGTGCCGAATAATTGATAAATCTAGGGACACAAAACAATGTTTGCCTCGGTTAGCTTTGACAACTTTTTAGAAAGTTGTCAAAGCGGTTGCGGTATAGAAAATGACCAAAAAAATGTTCGGTTTCCTTGTTCGATTTGACAACTTTCCAGAAAGTTGTCAAATCTTTTTTGGAGGTGGGCACAACACACTAGTCTCCGTACCAAATAATTGATAAATGTAGGGGCACAAAACAATGTATGCTTCGTTTAGCTTTGACAACTTTTTGGAAAGTTGTCAAAGCGGTTGTGGTATAGAAAATGTCTTAAAAATTGCTTGGTTTACTTGTTCGATTTGACAACTTTCCAAAAAGTTGTCAGATCTTTTTAGAGGTTGACATTACACCAGTCTCCGCGTACCGAATAATTGATAGATCCAGGGCGCTCAAAACAACGGCACTAAAACACATAGCCCATCGTTATCTACCTAAACAAAAAAGCGACAGGCATCAGCCCATCGCTTAAATATTTTGGCATAGTAGCATAGACCAGTCTACAGCCAACTCAATTAATGCTTTGCTTCCGTGCTTTCAATCGCTTCACCCTTAATGTGTATCAGGTAGCGTTTGTCGGCACCGGCATTTGCAGCGTTAGATAGCACAGAAACATCTTTCAGGAAGTTACCATGCTGTTCATCGGTTTTCAGCCCAACAGTTATATGGCCTTTTTTACCGGGCATTACTGGCATTTGGTCCCAACCTACTTTTTTCGATTCAAATTCAACACTGGTGCAACCGCATGATGGGTTAATGTCTTTAATTATCAACGGCTCGCTGCCGGTATTGGTGAATTCAAAAACATAGTGCACAATAGGTCCTTTTTTTACCTTGCCGAAATCGTGCGTATCGCCGCCTTTAAAAGTGAGCACAGCACCCTTTACTTTCGCAATTTTTTTGGCCTGCCCCATAGCAGCAGGTATTATGCCGGTAAGTACACAAAGCAGAATAATGATTGCTTTTTTCATCGTTATTATATCGGTTTTATTTTGTTGTTGTTGGTGGTTTATGGCAGTTTTTATTGCTCTACAGAATCGCCCTTCAGGTAAATAGTATAGCGTTTTTCGCCATTAGGCACAATGGCGTTGGAACGAATGTAAACACTCTTATTGAATACACCCGTTAGTTCCGATGTTTTTACGCCCAGGGTAATGTGCCCCTTAGCACCCGGTAAAATTGGTTGTTTATCCCATTCCACCTTGGTGCAACTGCATGAAGGCGTAACATCTTGCACAATAAGGGGTTGTTTGCCCGTATTCACAAATTCGAAAGTGTGTTCTGCAACGGGTCCTTTTTTTACTTTGCCGAAGTCGTAAGTATCGCCTTCTTTAAACTTAAAGTGGGGTGCATCAGGGTTTTTATCCTGTGCCATTACTGTTGCTGAAAATCCTGCAATAATGCAGATCAATGTCATCAATACTTTCTTCATAATGTTTTGGTTTGTTTATTAGACCCGAAAATTACAACCCGGGTTTGAAATGTTTTGTTAAGAACTCAATTGTATTATACAAACTGTGTGCCACAAATTTAATTCAAATTTTATGCCATGCCAAGGATTAATTATATTGCCATGAAACCACTTCATGAATATATTTACCACTGAGCATGGACGTGGAAGAATGGCAACATGATGTTTATTAAGCACAATTTATAATATACCAATGGATATACTGGATGTAGATGGCCACGTTACGCAAGCCCTTTTAAAAAAGTACAGACGGCAGATCAACACTGCCAGAATTATTATTTTTATACTTATTGCCTTTGCTTTCCTTGGCACTACACAGAGTGAGTATCGCAGTGGCAGGGAGGTAATTGGCATTTGTATTTTCTCCATGTTCCTTATAATAAATATTTTGGGCTACAAATGGCCTTTTGCTAGCTTGGCCATCTTTACCTTTTTTTTCGGGTTAGCTTTTATAGTTACGATATCTGGCAGTTTGAAGCTGATAATTGCCCGAACAGATGAAAGTTCAATGCCGGGTATGGTTGTATCCATCATTATGGCATTAATTCAGGTCGGGTATATGTATTATATGATTAGATGCACCATCGATGCAAGAAAATATGAACAACTGAAAAAACAAATGAAAACTGCGTAGAAAGTGTAGTCATATTGGTCAGGCCGCAAAAAACTTATGGATATATTCGATAGTGAATTGGAACAAAGCCGTCAGTTACTCAAAAAGTACAAGCGGCATATTAACACCACAAGAGCATTGGCTTTTGTGGTATTGGGTTTGCTGGCTATTGTTTATGGCATAGGGTGGGCGGTGGCTAAAAATGAGGGCCTGCAAGGGGTACTATATGAGTATAGGCCCCAGTTCGTAGTGGTGCTATTGCTGTTGGCAGTTGTGGGGTGCAGCTACATAAAGCCTTTTATACCATTTTTATTCCTCACCTCCTTGTTTTGCCTTGCGGGTATTATAAGTGTTATTTTTATTATGCTGGAAATTATAACAAACGTGTACGATTCGGTATCGGGCAATTTTACAGAAACCGTTTATGCATTGTTGGTCCTGGTGATACTCATAAATGTAACGTTTTTTATGGTGCGGGGTACGGTAAGCGCATATAAATATGGCAAGTTGAGGAAGTTGGTGGAAGGTTAGCGAAATAAATAAGGAGCAGTAAAATACTGCCCCTTACAATGGTCAATTTGGGATTTTATTTTTTAATAATTTCTGATCTGCACCAGTTATTACCAGCCCAGCAAATAGGCGAATATCAATGGTGCTACAATGGTAGCATCGCTTTCTACAATAAATTTAGGGGTATGAATATCCAGTTTACCCCATGTTATTTTCTCATTAGGTACCGCGCCACTGTATGAACCATAAGAAGTAGTACTGTCGCTAATCTGGCAGAAATAACTCCAGAACGGCACATCATGCCATTCAAGATCCTGATACATCATAGGTACTACGCAGATTGGGAAATCACCGGCAATACCACCACCAATCTGGAAGAAGCCAACACCCTTGCCGGCTGAGTTAGCGCGATACCATTCGGTGAGCCACATCATGTATTCAATACCGCTTTTCATAGTGCTTGGCACCAATTCGCCCTTAATGCAATAAGAAGCAAAAATGTTACCCATGGTGCTGTCTTCCCAACCCGGAACAATTATCGGGATGTTCTTTTCAGCCGCGGCAATCATCCAGCTGTGCTTGGTGTCTATTTCATAATGCTCGCTCATTACTTCGCTGAGCAATAACTTGTACATGTACTCATGCGGGAAGTAACGCTCACCTTTATCCTGTGCGTCTTTCCATATTTTATGGATGTGCTTTTGTATACGGCGGAAAGCTTCTTCCTCAGGTATGCAGGTATCGGTCACACGGTTAAAACCACCTTCCAGTAACTCATACTCTTGTTCAGGAGTCAGATCGCGGTAATTAGGTACACGCTTGTAATGCGTATGCGCTACCAGGTTCATGATGTCCTCTTCAAGGTTTGCACCTGTGCAGCTTATGATGGCTACTTTATCCTGGCGTATCATTTCAGCGAATGAAATGCCCAGTTCAGCGGTACTCATGGCACCCGCAAGTGAAACCAGCATTTTACCACCTTCCAGCAGGTGTGTTTCATAGCCTTTGGCGGCATCAACAAGCGCCGCCGCATTAAAGTGGCGGTAGTGGTGTTGAATAAACTGCGATATTGGTCCTTTGTTCATATAAATTATGGAGATTAAATTTTTGTTCTTTAAAATGTTTTTAGTTGCTATCCGGCACAACTTAAATAATAGCCAGTTCTAATTTTTTATTGAGTCCTTGTTCAATAAGTTTATACAATGTTGACAATTGTATATCGGCCCTGCCATTTTCTATTCTGGATATGTAACTTTTTTTAGTGCCCGTTTTTTCCGCCAGTTCGGCCTGAGTTAAATGTGCTTTCGCGCGTTCTTCTTTTAGCAATTCACCAAGAATAAAGGCGTGTGCTTTCAGCTCAAATTCTACTCTTTCCGGCGTGCCGCTAATACCATATTTTTTGTCAAGATGCACGTCCCATGAAACCAATTTATTTGCCGACTTTTTTTCTGTTTTCATTTTCTTGATCAATTTTTTTGTCGATGAAATACTGTTTTTTTAATTTTGACGCCAATTCCAATTCCTTTTTGGGTGTCTTCTGCGATTTTTTTTGAAAAGAGTTGATCAGTACTATTAAGTTTCCCTCATCAAAAAAGCACAGTATCCTATAAATATTGCTCTCGAATTCCACTCGTATTTCGAAAAGCCCTTCGGTACCTTCCATATACTGAAAGAACCGTTTAGGGATAATCTCCTGCGATTTTACAAGTTCAAATACGTAGTCAATTTTATCCTGATCCTTTTTATTTAAACCCAAATAAAAGTTGAGGAAGTAACTACCATAAGTGCTAAGGTTGCGCTGCATTCTTAACTTTAATTTCTCAAAGGTAACTAATTAGTGAACAAAATTAAACCGGTCAGAGCAATTTAACAGGTATAGTAAACAGGGTGCAAAGGTAAGCTTTCGCTACGAAAATTTATGTTGTAAAGCTTAGAGTTAATTTGAGCTATTCAGCCACTACCAATCCATGTTATCAAATCATTAAGTCATGCGTATTTTCTTTCCCATGTCGTTAATAGCTTTAATTTTGTTAAGTAATTATGGTTAATTACACATTTATAGATACCGGACCACCGGTACACGAAACAAGACAAAAGCTCCGGCACACATCACCACAAAGTCTTACTCCAGTAAGCAGGCCACCGGAAAGTCCCCCACAGCACGAGCAACACGCACCGCCTGCATTTTTTGAACGGGGCAACAGGGCAAGATGGTTACTACTGTTAGTCCCGATCTTTTACAACCTTTGCAGGAACGGCACAATATCGCCTCACAATTTACCGCCCCAACAGTTTTCCGGGTTTTACATTATCTTCTTTCTTTGCAGCGCACTCATTACGCACCTGGCGCTTAAAGCCAAACGCAGGACTCTCTACAACCTGCTTTACACAGAACCTACCGCATACTACCTTGAAAAAGTAGAACACGCCTACAACAAAGTATACAATACCACTTCCATTCCACTCGCCTGCATAGTAACAGGCTTCGCGAAACTGCTACACGATATAGCAAACGGCGACGATGCCACACCAACAGCAGCTTGCACCATAAGCGCGGCAACAATTTTCCTCTTTATGTACAAAGCCAACAGCTACAGCAAATGCCTGGAAGCTAAGCGCGAATTTTTATCGCAACCCACAACAACTTTAAATAACCCAACAACTTTTAAACAAATAAATTATGAATGAAACAACAAGGCGGGTATACCTCGCAGACCCACTCTGGCAAAGAATACAGGCTCACGACTTTGATGAACCAGGCGCTGAAATGCCGTTCTCAGTGAAATTGAGCTTGGAGCAAAATTGGTCCAACTTTTTTACCGTCAGGGCCATAGAAGAATACAGGCGGTTCATATACCTCTGCTGCATCAACACAAATGGCGCATCGCCCAGCAAGGTGGTGGACGAGGTTTGGCACATGCACCTCACGTACACCATTGACTACTGGCAACGGTTTTGTAAAATAACCCTGGAGCGCGATGTGCACCACTACCCATCGGCAGGCGGAGATACTCAGAAAGCTAAATTCGATAAGCTGTATGATGATACACTGGAATTATACGAAGCGGTTTTTGGAGAGCAGCCGCCCGGCGATATCTGGCCAGCCAAATCAGAAAGCCCGCTACCGGCAGATCTTGATTATGAAAACATAATGGCTAAGGAAGGGAAGTATACCAAATACCTGCTGTTACTGGTACCCATACTGGCTATAGGGCTTCTGTTTAACCAGGTGAACCCCTACAGGCTAACAGGACCGCACTTCTTGTTTTTCTACCTGCTACTGGCAGCAACAACACTACTCATTACTTACATTACTACACGGGAGAAAAATGTAAACCTCAAAGAAATACTGGCTAAACTGACACCCTTTACAAACCGGTTTGAACTGGCTTACCTGGCAGGCGGCAAAGACAGATTCGTACTGATGTGTGTGTGCGACCTGATACAGAGGGGTTGCCTTACCCACACGGAAAACGGAAACTATATACTATCAGAAAGCTATAAAAGTGCCAAAGATAACCCTGCGGTAAAATACATACTGCCACTTGAAAGAAATGAAGTGTACAGACTAACACAGATAGAGCGGTTCCTGATAATTCCCTGTAAAAGAGTAGCTGATAAATATGAACCCATAAAAAACGCCTTTGAGACAAAGAAAGAGTTGTACATGCTACCTATTTTTACAGTACTACTGGGACTGGCCAGAATATTTCAGGGTGGTTATAACGACAGGCCGGTAGGGTTGCTGGTGGTTGAAATGCTCTTTTCCGGCTTGCTTGTAGCATTGCTGATAGGCGACAATAACTTCTTTAATTCCATTCGCAGGGTGCTTAAACGAGAGGAGGTAAGCGGGAGTACGGTGATAGATGATAGCAGCCTGAACATAGTGTTTGCAGGCGCTTACGGGCTTACTGGAATAATACCATTTATACTTTAAAAAACGGCATTAAAGGCGTCCATGTAATAATCGTAAGAAGTTATTGATATAACTATTTGAGATTCGAGTTTGTTGACGGTAGCCATAAGTGCATCGGATAAATCATCAAGTGTTCTGAAT
>JBBRPD010000060.1:0-34780 GCA_038228575.1 Chitinophagales bacterium
GATAGCGATGGGCAACGCCCATCGGAAGACGCAGGGCGCGTTTCATGTTCGTTTCGATGGGCGTTGCCCATCGCTGATATATTATGCCCCTTCAGGGCGTGACCGGCATCATTGGTGAATCTACACACCCATCAGTTTTCACTTCCTCAACAGGTAATCATAGCCTATCATTCCATCAAAAAAATCATAGTTCAGACAAATAACTTTTCAGGGCGTTACCGGTTTAAACAACAAAATGAACAGGGGTGAAGCCCCGAAATACGATAGCGATGGGCAACGCCCATCGGAAGACGCAGGGCGCGTTTCATGTTCGTTTCGATGGGCGTTGCCCATCGCTGATATATTTTGCCCCTTCAGGGCGTGACCAACCTCATTGGCAAATCTACTCCCGTCATTTTTTACTTGCTCAAATGTATTATAGCCTATCATTCCATCAAAAAAATCATAGTTCAGACAAACCTTTCAGTGCGTTACCGTTTTCTACAACAAAATGAGCAAGGGGTGAAGCCCCGAAATATGATAGCGATGGGCAACGCCCATCGGAAGACGCAGGGCGCATTTCATGTTCGTTTCTATCTAAAGATATTGAAAGGTGTAGTGAAAGTGCTTCAGTCTATCTAAACTACTTATAAGTTATTATTGAATAGTGCATTCTAAAGAAGTCTTTACACCTTTCGAAACTCCTTTTACAAATTGCGCAATGTTAGCCGCTGTATTTCCTTATTTGTAATTCGGAAAAAACTATTTTTACAGCACATGAATATGCGCACCAAAAATACCCTGCAAATTAGCTGCATTTTTCTCATTGTAATAGTTGTGCTTTTTTTCAGAAGGGCCGATGCGTTTACCTACCCGCAATTTTGGGCGGAGGACCTGCCTATTTTTTGCCAGCAATTCGAAGCTAAAGGGTTCTGGTCGCTCACCACAGTTTACGGTGGTTATTTACATGTTGTGCCGCGGCTCATTGCTATTTTCTGGGGCTACTTGCACGTCGGTTATCTGCATCTGCCACTGGTTTACAACCTCAGTGCGTGCCTGGTAACCTTTTTGCTGGCATTTAGTTTATGGCAGGCTGCAGTATGCATGCAGCTTAAAAACAAGGTACTGTATGCTGTTTTTTTCACCGTGCTGCCTTTGTGTCCCGATGTGTTTATGAACATCACCAATGTGCACTTTATTACCGCGCTTTTTTTAGTCAATTTCCTGCTGGCGAGAGATTCTGGCTATGGGCAAAAGTATGTTTATGGCACCTCGTTATTGCTGCTTATTGTGTCGCTCACAGGCCCGGCATCAGTAGTATTGTCCCCATTGGTGGTAGCTATCATTATTCATGACCGCAAACAGCTTCCCTTCAAAAAGTTATTGCCCTTGCTGGTAATACTGGCCGGTGGCATAACGCAGGCAATATGTATTAAATTCATAGACCCTGACTTTTACCGCGGTTTCCCTGGCCCAACAGAAAAATACCACCTGCTGAGGCTGATAACCAATAATACAGCGCCACTCGTATTTTTAGAAGATGGCCTCACCAATGCTATTAAAATACCGGTTGCACTGCTTGTTTTTGCGGTAATAATGGTGGTATTGTATTTTGGTTATCGGCGCATAAAGCTCCGGCATAAGTATGTATTGCCCCTAACAGCATTGTTGTTTTTTACGGCTTTCATAAAGTCGTACTGGCCCAACGAATCGCGCATACTGGCGCTTGAAAATGCCCGCTACTACTTTCTGCCCTATGCCTGTGCAGGCTGGGTGGTTATTATTGGCTTCGATAAACAGATTAAGTACTGGCACATGCTACTGTATGCGGTTTTCTTTTGGCGACATCATGACCGAACCAGCTTTACCTTACCCAACAGGCACTGGCAGCAGCAGATAGAAGAATATTACCAGGGCAAGCGCGATACGGTTGAGATAAACCCAGATGGCTGGAAATTTCCGTTGAAAAAAAGATAATTACTATGATAGTAAAAAAGCATATCATTTTCGTTTTGGTCTTGCTGGTTATAGCAACTGCCGGGCTTGCACAAGGCAACCCGAAAACCGGTGTGCCTGTTGGCCCCATTGGCGATGAAGTTTATAATTGCCGGAGCTATATTTATTACGATATAGGCAAGTATGACATTAAGCCGGCCTATTATCGGGTGTTAGATTCTGTGGTAACCTACTTGAAGAACAACCCTTCGGTAAGGCTGAAAGTAGTATCATTTGCAAACGAAAAAAAGGTGGAAAGCCAGAATCTGTCGCTTGCCCAAAAGCGGGCCGATCATGTTATGGAATACATAGTTAATAAAGGCGTGGTCATGATATACGTAACGGCGAAAGGTTGTGGAACGCGGGAAAAGGCTGCAAATGCCGTAGCAGACCTGAAAAACACAGACGATAGATTAAGTAGGCATACAGAATTTCAGTTCGTAATATATGGCGATAAAGTAAGTGGTAAGTTAGCGACTATGGATGAAGACGAAGTTGAACATGAACCGGTTAGAAAACGCGCCACTGGCAGAAAGCAAAAGTAAGTACCGGGCTGCTCCAATATTTCCCCCTTAGCTACATTTTCAAACCCCGCTCATTTCTCTTACTTTTATAGCCAGCCGGTTTTTGCATTTCATTGCTGGCAAGTAGAATGGTAGCACAAATTAAGAAGTTGGTTGTATTGCCCTTATTGTTATTATGCACGCATGCTAACAGCCAGAACCTCACTAAATATGTCGATCCTTTTATAGGCACAGGCGGCCACGGGCACACCTATCCCGGTGCTACTGTGCCGTTTGGTATGGTGCAGCTAAGCCCCGATAATGGCGATGAGGGTTGGGACTGGTGCAGCGGCTACAACTATAGCAGTACCACAATTGCGGGTTTCAGCCACATGCACCTCAGCGGCACCGGTTGTGGCGACTGGACAGATATATCGGTAATGCCACACACCAAGCTTATTGACGATAGTACTACATTCTTTAAAGTGCCGTTCAGCCATCAGAATGAAAAAGCCAGCCCCGGGTTTTATAGCGTAAAAATGGATAATGGGGTGTCCGTAGCTTTAACAGCCACCGAGCGTTGTGGTTTACACCAATACACCTTCCCGAAAGGTAGCACACCAACGGTGCGCTTCCAGCTGAATTACATGATCAATTGGGATAACACTACCAAATCGCGCATACTGCAGCTCAACGATTCCACCATTGTGGGGTATCGTTTTTCTAAGGGCTGGGCCAGTGTGCAAAGGGTATTTTTTGCGGCCCGCACCTCAAAACCCATCAGTAAGTTTCATTTATTCAATACTGAAAATCACGAGGAAATTGCGCAGGCCAATGAAAACGGCAAGGTATATAATGGCGAACTGGAGTTCAGCGAGCTGGACGGGAAGCCGTTATTGATGAAGGTTGCATTGTCATCAACCAGCTACGAAAAAGCCTTGGAAGCTTTGGGCGAAGTTAAGGGCTGGAATTTTGAGCAATGCCGCAAACAGGCCGAAAGCAAATGGGAAGCTGAATTGCAAAAAATACAGGTAACCACTACTGATGAACACCGCAAGCGTGTGTTCTATACCGCGCTGTACCACACTTGCATGGCCCCGGTTTTATATAGTGATGCCGATGGCGTTTACCGGAATTCAAAAAATAATGTGCTCACTATGGCAGGCAAAAGACAACGGTATACCGTCTTTTCATTGTGGGATACTTTCAGGGGGCTGAACCCGTTATTTACTGTTACCCAGCCACAACGCAATATAGATATACTGAACAGTATGCTGGCTTTCTATGACGAAAACGGCCTGCTGCCCGTATGGGACCTCAGCACCTTCGAAACCAATTGTATGAGCGGTTACCATGCGGTACCTGTATTGGCCGATGCTGTGTTGAAAGATACCAAGGGCCTTGATGCGCAACATGTTTATGAAGCTATGCTCGCAAGTGCCTACCAGACAAATGACAGGGGCACGCCCGATTATATTAAGTATGGCTACCTGCCATCAGACAAAGGTTCCTTCAGTGTAACCCTTACTGTTGAATATGCCTATGACGACTGGTGCATTGCGCAGGTAGCGAAAAAACTAGGCAAGATGGACGATTACGCGAAGTTCATGAAGCGGGGTGACTCATGGCAACAATTGTTCGATGCGCAAAGTGGCTTTATGCGGGCTAAAAAGGCAGATGGAACATGGGTTGCACCTTTTAATCCCTATTATGCCTCTACCGACTGGAAGACATCAAACTATGAAGAAGGCAATGCCTGGCAGTACACGTTTTTTGTGCCGCACGATGTGCAGGGTTTGGCAAAATCGTTTGGCAGTAATGATGCCTTTGTTAATAAACTCGATTCACTTTTTATTGCGAACAGCACCATAGTTGGCGAATCTGCTCCGCCCGATGTTAGCGGCCTTATTGGCCAGTATGCACATGGCAACGAGCCCAGCCATCACATTGCCTACATGTATAATTTTGTAGGTCAGTCGTGGAAGACCCAGGAAAAGGTGCGCCAGATAATAGACACCATGTATCACGACCAGCCAGATGGCTATTCAGGTAACGAAGATTGTGGCCAGATGAGTGCCTGGGCAGTATGGAGCATGATGGGCATGTTTCCGGCTAACCCTGCCAATGGTGAATATGTTTTTGGCAGCCCGGTATTTAATGAGGCTACAGTCCGCTTCCCGGAAGGTAAGAAAATGGTGATCAAGGCTAAGAATAACACCAAAGAAAATAAATACATACAATCGGTTACCCTGAATGACAAGCCTTACAATAAAACCTACATTACTCATGCCGACCTGGTAAAGGGTGGCGTATTAGAATTTGCTATGGGGGCCACGGCCAACAAAAACTGGGGCATTGCTGCAAGCAGCTGGCCAAGTGGCAGGGAGTAGGGTAAGGCGTAAAGTGGAGTATTGGTAGTAGTAATAGAAAGGGATTAATAAACACGAACGGACAGTAGACATGTTTACTTATTTAGCGAGCAAGTTCAGGAGGATAACGAGTAACCAGGCATACATGGCGGAAATTGACGGAATGCGGTTCCTGTCACTTTTTACAATTACGCTGTTTCATATTTACGGTTACTTCATGAAGGAAAGTAAAGTAAAATTTATTGATCAGGCCGCGGACTACACCCTGCTTACCCGGTTTATGCAAGGTGCTGACCGGGCAGTTCCATTATTTTTTGCAATAAGCGGTTTTATATTGTGCCTGCCTTTCGCCAACCATTACCTGAAAGGCGGCAGAAAAATAGAGCTGAAAAACTATTACATACGCCGTGTTACAAGGCTGGAGCCGCCCTACTTTATTGTAATGACGGTGCTGTTCGCGGCACAGGTGGTGCTGCATGTATATACGTTTAAGGCACTATTTCCACATTTGCTGGCATCATTGGGTTATGCACACAACCTTATTTACCGCTCCACACCATGGGTTACCGTTGTTGCGTGGACCCTTGAAGTAGAAATACAATACTACGTTATAGCCCCCTTCCTGTTTCGCTTATTAAAATTATCTGCCCTTACCAGGCGCAGCCTGATTGCGGCTGTAATGGTATTTTTTATTGTTTTACAGTATTACTTTCCACCTGAGCCGCATGCGTTTCACAGCATTTACGAAAACGTGCAATATTTTTTAATTGGCATTCTTATTGCTGATTTTTACGTGAGCGATATAGCCAAAGATTTTTTCAGGCAAAAGTGGGTAGCATTACTTGGGCTGGCTACACTGCTGGCTATTTTTTACATGCCCATGAGCCACGTTTATGCACGTGCCGACCTGCCCGCAAAAATATTGTTCCCCTTCCTTATAGGTTTGCTGTATTACGTTGTGCTCAATAATACCATTGTGAAAGCGGTATTCAGTTTCAAGTTTATACCCATTATAGGTGGCATGTGTTATACCATATATCTGCTGCACTATTCCGTTATTTCCATGCTGGGCAAGTACACCATAAGAATAAAAGTTACCGACTACTTTTTGCCTAACCTGCTGTTTCAGTTTGGCGTGCTTACGTTGGCCATTCTGGCTATATCGTCGGTGTTCTACCTGTATATTGAGCGCCCTTTTATGGACAAAAAATGGGTTGACAAATTGATGGGTAGAAAGCAGAAGTAATAAGGGCAATGGAAGGAGATGAAATACGAATAACGCCAGAGGTAAAATACTCAATAGCATTCAGTAGCCCCGTCCTCACTTAATAATTTCATTTGAGCTGCTCACTTGCTTCTTTTCCTTTATCAGGTACTTCATCCACTTCTTATCCATGAATGGCCGTTCTATATAAAGATAAAAGACGGAGGAAATAACCAATGCTATAAGGCTGAGCACCACCATCTGGAAATATAGATTGGGGAGGTAATGATCAGTTATTCTGATTTTAGTAGTGAAGCGTCCGAAAATAGAAATTACTGTATAGTGCAGCAGGTAAATTGAATAGCACATACCCCCTATTATGGGCACAAATTTATAACTGAATATCTTTTTTACCTGCTCATTCTTCAGCACAATATAATAGAACAGCCCAATCAGGAACGGGAAAGAAAGCTTGCCATATAGCTCATCTTCTTTGGGTATTACGCACAGTATAACCAGCAAAAGTGCACAGGCAGGGGCTATCCATTTTTTATTGAAAAATTCCACTGCTGTGTTGCTCACATAAAAATCGGCAAGCAATATGCCTATAAAGAAATACTTAATGAATTTGTAGATGGTAAGGCTGATCGGGTCCATAATATCCAGCGGGGCGGTTACAGCTATGAAGAATAGTATCAGGCTCACGAGTATAATTCTCCGCGTTATTTTAGGGAGTGACAGCAACCTGAAAAAGAGCGGGGCCATAACATAAAACTGTATTTCTATTTCAAGCGACCACGCCACAACGGTAATTATGGGTGTGTGGCCCCAGTAAATAAGATCGTGTGTGTAGGTGAGCGAGGCAAAGTAGTGCTGAAACAGTTGCCAGGTGGTCAGGTTGCCCGGGTTTACATGCATGGCCAGTTGCAGTATAAAGATGGAGGTTATTGCAATAATATAAGGCGGTTCCAGGCGGGTAACACGGCGTATGTAGTATTTTTTCAGTTCTATCTTTTTGCCATCATTAATATACTGGTGGGCAAAAGGCAGGCAAAGTATAAAACCGCTCAGTACAAAAAACAATTCCACACCCCTGTCGCCCTTGGTAAAAAAATTATATACCCATGGGTGGCTTGTGCTGGAATCGGCAAAGCTATTACCCATTTTACCCATGAAGTAGCCGTGAATATGAAACAAAACCACCAGAATAATGGCAACAAACCTGATACCGTCAATTTCAGGAAAGTAAAGTTGATTACTCGTTACCCTTACGAATTTTGAATATAATTTTGAAAACATAGGCTTGGTGCAGCAATTGAGGCAAAGATAATAGGATTATGAATTGGTAAGAGATGATGTTTTGGCCCGCCTCTAAATTAAGATGCCAGGTCACTATTCTGAAAATTTCACTACCTTTCCGCACTGTTTTCGATCAACAGCCGGTAACTATACTTTTCAAATAACCATATGATTCTCTACGGGGCAAGCGGGCATGGCAAGGTAATAATAGAAATACTGGAAAGTACCAATGAACCGGCTATACAGATATGGGACGATGCCGAAAAGCCGCCTATATGGCAATACCCTGTAACCCTACCGCTACCTGCGGGTGAGCCGTTTCCTGACAAAGTGGTCATCAGTATAGGGGTAAACAGTACCCGTAAAAAAGTAGCCGATAAATTACGGTCGGTTGCTGGCTTTGGTACCGCAATTCATGCTGATGCCTATGTTTCCAAAAGAACAACGGTAGGGGAAGGCACTGTAATAATGGCGGGTGTAAGGGTAAATCCCGATGTTACTATTGGCGCACATTGCATTATTAATACCTGCGCCTCTATCGATCATGATTGTGTTTTGGGAGATTATGTGCACATTTCGCCCAACGCCACGCTGAGTGGCGATGTGCAGGTGGGCGAGGGCACGCATATTGGTGTAGGTGCCTCGGTGGTGCAGTGTGTACGAATAGGTAAGTGGGCTACCATTGGTGCCGGCGCAGTAGTAATAGGCGATATACCTGACTATGCCACAGCAGTAGGTTGCCCCGCAAAAGTTATAAAAATTAAACAACCATAAATAAATGAATACTAAAATCTGGTTATCATCGCCACACATGGGCGGCACAGAACAAGGGTTTGTGAATGAGGCTTTTGAATCGAATTGGATAGCCCCGCTTGGCCCTAATGTGAATGGTTTTGAAAACGATCTTTCTTTATTTCTGGGTAACGATACGCACGTTGCTGCACTGAGCTCGGGCACTGCTGGTTTGCACCTGGGCCTGGTATTGCTGGGCGTAAAAGCTGGCGATGAGGTTATTTGCCAAAGCATGACCTTTTCAGCATCTGCCAACCCTATTGCCTATGTTGGTGCAAAGCCGGTATTTGTTGATAGTGAGACCGATACCTGGAATATGAGCCCTGCCTTGCTGGAAACGGCCATAAAGGCTAGAATAGCCGCCGGTGTAAAGCCTAAAGCAATTATACCCGTACACTTGTATGGCATGCCTGCAAAAATGCCTGAAATAATGGCCATTGCACACCAATACCAAATACCTGTTCTGGAAGATGCTGCGGAAGCGCTCGGTTCATCCATCGACGGCCGGAAGTGTGGCACCTTTGGCGAAATAGGGGTGCTGTCTTTTAACGGCAATAAAATTATTACCACTTCAGGCGGCGGCGCATTGGTTTCGCATGACGCTGATCTGGTTAAAGAAACCCGTTTCCTGTCTACACAGGCAAGGGATGAGGCTCCGCATTACCAGCATTCTAAAATAGGGTATAACTACCGCATCAGCAATTTGTGTGCAGGCGTAGGCCGTGGACAAATGGAAGTGCTCGCGGACCGTATACAGCAAAGAAGAAATAACTACAAAAAATACTACGACCGTTATAATGGTAAAAAAGGTATTCACTTTGTGGCAGAACCAACAGGCTACATCAGCAACAGGTGGCTTTCAACTATTCTAATAGACCCTGCTACAGCAGGTTTTAGCCGCGAAGACCTTCGCCTTGCGCTGGAGAAAGACAATATTGAAGCAAGGCCGTTATGGAAACCTATGCACATGCAACCGGTATTTGCCAATAGCGAATATTTCGGTGATGGTACATCAGAAATGTTGTTCGCCAATGGCCTTTGCCTGCCTTCCGGCTCCAACCTTGTCGATGCTGATTTCGACAGGATATTTAAGGTTATGGATGGGTTTGTGAAGTAAATCTGTATTGTGGAATACTACCAACATAAAATAGGGGCGGAAAATTTTCCGCCCCTATTTTATGTGAATATGTCCAAAAACTAATCTTCCCAATACTGTACGCCATCCTTATTAATATAGCCAAAATCATCGTTGAGCTCAACAAGGGCAAGGCCGTCGTTAAAATCATCAATGTAGTCATCATAAATGCAAGGTATTACCAGTTCACCGGTGGTATCAATATAACCCCATTTGCCATCCAGGCATACCGCAGCGCGGCCATCGGCAAAATCCATTGCCAGATCGTAAATGCGCTCTACTATCTGTTTGCCGGCTTTATCCCTGAAACCATATTTTTCGCCATCGTCCGAAATATCCATGGTAAGGCCATCATAGAACACATCTTCATCAGGGTCAGCCACTATTTTACCTGTCTTATCAATAAATTTGGTTTCACCGTTTAATTCTACAAAGGCAACGCCGTTTATGAAAGGTGCCACCAGGTCGTATTTGCAAGGTATCACCAAATCGCCCTTCATATCAATGAAGCCCCATTTCTCTTTTATTTCAACAATGGCCAGGCCATCAATGAAATTTTCGGCATCGTTGAACTTGAATGGTATAACTTCTTTGCCTGTTTTATCAATATAGCCGTAGCGGCCTTTCTTTTCAACGGCGGCAAGGCCATCTTTAAAAGGCAGTGCATAGTCATATTTGTAGCCAATTACCAGGTTGTCCTCACTGTCAATGTAACCGCAGGTTTCTTCCATTCTTACGGCTGCCAGGCCTTCGGAAAACGGATCGGTGTTTTCATAAACATAGGCTATGGCCACCTTTTTATCGGGTGTGCAATAACCCCAACCCTGGCCTTTGCGGTAGGGTATAAGTGTTTTTGCTGCCTTACCTGCGGCGGTAAGGTCTATGATCTTCGCTTTGTTGTCTTCCATTATATCAGTTTTAATTTGAGTTTCGTTAGTTGGTATGGAACATTGACTTTATTTTTTTGTTCCTATTGCACCACTTTTCGGGTGGCATGTAAAAGTAGCAAAGTTTTACGATAGCGGTTTCTAACCTCGGAAGGGCAATTTGTATGGCACGATAGCGGTATTGCTGCAAACTGTATTGCAAAGAGGCGCTTTGCTCCTTAATATGATATGAACGATACCGTATACCATACCGTTGTAAATGAAGTTATTAAGATCAATACCGCTAGCATTTTGACCACCTAATAACCAAAAGGTTCTTTAAAATATCTGCAAAAGTCCCTTATTGGCGGTTTCTGTTTTTGGTAAATGTGGGCGCAGTAGTCTTCCATATTGTCTTTCAGCGGAATACATGTATAAACAGTTAAATTTAACTATTGCTTATCCCGCCGTGCGGAATGGTATCAGTAAATTGCGTTAACAAAAACAGTGAAATTTTGTAATTCACATAAGTTTTATAAATATTTTATAGTGCGGGCTTGAGGTTCAAAGGTTATCCACAAAAAACGGGGGCGTTGTGAGTTTCTTTCTTTTTTCAGCCACGGGGTTTTTGATAATTTAGCTGTCCAAATAACACAAAACAGTCCCTTTTTCCTTAAAAAATTAAAACACAAAAATACTTGCTCATGGCTTCAACATCAACTAATACAAAGGGGCTTTCCTTTAGTAGGCATTACACTCGCGATGGCGTAAACGCGTTTGATATGTTTGACTACGACTACCGTACCTCCGTGATCAAAAATCCAACGGGAGAAAAGGTATTCGAAATGACCAATGTGGAAGTGCCAAGCCACTGGTCGCAGATAGCTACCGATATATTAGCACAGAAGTACTTCCGCAAAGCGGGCGTACCTATGCCGGACGGCACAACTACCCACGAAACTTCAGTAAAGCAGGTAGCACATCGCCTTGCAGGTTGCTGGAAGGGATGGGGCGAAAGCAACGGATATTTCGCATCGGCCGCTGATGCGCAGGTATTTTACGACGAGCTTGTATATAGTATATTACTACAAAGCTGTGCGCCAAATTCGCCACAGTGGTTCAATACAGGTTTGTTTAGCAGTTATGGCATAGAAGGCAAGCCGCAAGGCCACTTTTATGTTGATGCTACAACCGGCAAGCTGGAACGCTCTACCAACGCATACGAGCGCCCTCAGCCACACGCCTGCTTTATATTGAGTGTAGATGATGATTTGGTGAACGAAGGCGGCATTATGGACCTGTGGGTGCGCGAAGCACGTATCTTCAAATATGGTTCAGGTGTGGGTACCAACTATTCTAACATTCGTGCTGAAGGTGAAAAATTAAGTGGTGGCGGTACTTCAAGCGGCTTAATGAGCTTCCTGAGGATAGGCGACCGTGCAGCAGGTGCTATAAAAAGCGGTGGTACAACCCGCCGTGCTGCTAAAATGGTGTGTCTTGATCTGGACCACCCTGAAGTAGTTAACTTCATTGACTGGAAAGTAGAAGAAGAAAAGAAAGTAGCTGCGCTTATAGCCGCTGGTTACGCATCAGACTACGAAGGCGAAGCATATAAAACAGTATCGGGCCAGAATTCAAACAATTCAGTTCGTATACCTAACTCTTTCTTTACCGCGCTGAACAATAATGCTGACTGGGAAATGACTGCCCGCAGCACCGGTAAAACAATGAAAACCATCCCAGCAAAAGAACTGTGGGAGAAAATATCATACGCTGCATGGCGTTGTGCTGACCCGGGTACACAATACAATACCACCATCAACGAATGGCATACCTGCCCTGAAGGTGGTTCCATAAGGGCATCTAACCCATGTTCGGAGTATATGTTCCTGGACAATACCGCTTGTAACCTGGCATCGCTTAACCTGCGTCGCTTCTTCAACGAAGAAACAAGCCAGTTCGATGTAGAAGGTTTTGAGTACATGACCCGTTTATGGACCGTTGTATTGGAAATATCGGTACTCATGGCGCAGTTCCCTTCACCGGAAGTTGCACAGTTGAGTTACGATTACCGCACATTGGGCCTGGGTTATGCTAACCTCGGTTCTATGCTTATGGTAAGCGGTATTGCTTACGATAGTGAGGAAGCCCGTGCTATAGCCGGTTCTATAACCGCTATTATGAATGGTGTGGCTTACAAAACATCGGCAGAAATGGCGAGTGTTTTAGGCACCTTCGCAAGATACCCTGAAAATAAAGAACACATGATGCGCGTAATGCGCAACCATCGTGCTGCTGCTTACGATGCTACTGACGCTTACGAGGGTCTGGAAATTAAGCCTGTTGGTATCAACGCTAAATATTGCCCTGACTACCTGCTTAAAGCAGCTACCAAGGCATGGGATGATGCGGTGCAGATGGGTGAAAAATACGGTTACCGCAACGCGCAGGCAACAGTAATTGCACCAACGGGTACTATTGGCCTGGTAATGGATTGCGATACTACCGGTGTTGAGCCTGATTTCGCACTCGTGAAATTCAAAAAGCTTTCTGGTGGTGGTTATTTCAAAATAATTAACCAGAGCATACCTGCCGCACTTAAGAAACTAGGTTACAAGGCCGATGAAATTGACACCATGGTTAAATATGCAAAGGGGCATGGTACTTTCGCCGGCGCGCCTTTCATTAACCACCAGAGCCTGAGCGAAAAGGGCTTTATAGCTGAAGAAATAAAAAAACTGGATACCGCCGTAGAAAGCGCATTTGAATCCGGTTTCGTATTTAACGTATACACGCTTGGCGAAAGCTGCCTGCAGCGCCTCGGGTTTACATCAGAGCAATATTATGCGCCTGATTTCAGTCTGCTGCATGAATTAGGTTTCAGCGATGATGAAATAGAAGCGGCTAACAGTTATGCCTGCGGTACCATGATGATGGAAGGTGCACCATACCTGAAAGATGAGCATCTTTCGGTATTCGATTGCGCTAACAAATGCGGTAAGAATGGCGAACGTTACATACACGCTCACGGTCACCTGCGTATGATGGGTGCAGTGCAGCCTTTTATTAGCGGTGCTATCTCTAAAACCGTTAACCTGCCTAACGAAGCCGCGATTGACGAAATAAAAGATTGTTACTACCTCAGCTGGCAGTTGGGCCTTAAAGCTTGTGCTTTGTATCGTGATGGTAGCAAACTGAGCCAGCCTTTGAGCAACAAAAGCGACAGCAAGAAAAAAGACGAAGCTAAAGAAGAAACACTGGCAGATAGCGGACAGATAGTGGACATGAGCCGCCTGACCGTTGAAGAATTACTGGAAGAAGTGAACCGCAGGGTGCAGGAAAGTCCGGATACACAACTGAAGCGCGAACTGAGCCGGATAGTGGAGCGTAAACAATTACCAGCCAAACGCCGTGGC
The DNA here is from genome assembly GCA_038228575.1 of Chitinophagales bacterium. Taxonomy (GTDB): domain Bacteria; phylum Bacteroidota; class Bacteroidia; order Chitinophagales; family Chitinophagaceae; genus Flavipsychrobacter. The sequence continues at coordinate 13,559 of JBBRPD010000060.1, forward strand.
TATACCCTGAAGGGTAAAGTGGGCGGGCAGGCACTCTTTCTGCGCACAGGTGAGTATGGCGATGGTACTTTGGGCGAAATATTCATTGATATGGCGAAGGAAGGCGCAACCATGCGTAGCTTACTCAATAGCTTTGCAATAGCAATTTCTGTGGGTCTGCAATATGGTGTGCCGCTTGAAGAGTATGTTGATAAATTCATCTTCACCCGCTTTGAGCCATCAGGCATGGTAGAGCACCCGAATATTAAATCAGCTACCTCGGTATTAGATTATGTGTTCCGCCTGCTGGCTTACGAATATCTTGACCGTGACGATCTGGTACATGTACAAGACCCTGAAAAACTGTCAAGGCAAGAGGAAGTGGAAGCCCAAAAGCAACATGAACTATCGCAAGTGCGCATAACAGCGCCGCAGAATGCAGCACCCAAGCCAAAAACAGCAATAGTGCCAACACCAGTAGGTGCAGCATCTATGAACAGTGCTGAAGTAAAAAAGTTAATGGGTACCAGTGCTGATGCACCAGCCTGCCGCAACTGTGGCAACATCACCCTCCGCAATGGCACCTGCTATATGTGCCCTAACTGCGGAACAACTACCGGTTGCAGCTAGTTTAGTCGGCAGTTGGCAATTTGCAGTCGGCAGTCTACATGAAAAATAGTAGCTAACATTTTTAATAAAAGGAGAAAAAATTGAGATAACGAAAACCGTCATGAAAGTGGCGGTTTTTTGTATTAGGGAGTATCACGAGGGGGAATGAGAGTAATACCTTTATACATCAAAATACGGCACTAAAATCATCTTATTGCGCTGGTAAGTGCAAAAGGTTTGTAGCTGGTTACCAATTAAATAAACCTTGTGCCGGTAGGTACACAACAATCGTAACCGTGCCGGATGATTATGTATAAGCGGTATAAGCGATATAGCAGAGAGTTGGTTAAGTTAACTTATATTCGTCTCTCGGCGGTGGTGGATAGGATATAGAAATCAGGTATTCCATATTAATATCAGCCAAAACATTTTCCATAAACGCTACGTCAATTTTTTTGTAATTATCTACAAAAAACAACCGGATACCTTCGTTTAAAAACTGGGCCATCGCAAGCGGCACATTTTCGGCATCTTTAACCAGACTTAAAGGTACTTGTACCGGATAACAACGAGCATTTGCACTTGCCGTCGTTTGTGGTTTCATCGGCATCGCTACCTTTCCTGTGCTATATCGACCTTCAGGAACAAGCATATACATTAGCCAAACATCCCACTTCCCACTCAAAATAATATTTTTGGGGATAAGTACCTTTTCCGTCACGAAATTTTCATAATAAGCAATAATTTTTTTTGACATCTTATACTCTGGATCACGCGTCGACAAAAAACCAACTTTAATTTACCCATCTTGCGACATATTTAACTAAATTTTAACCCACATTGCAGCGAAATCAAGCGAACCTATTGATTTTCAATTAAAACCAACTTTTCAAATTCAGTTTGGGGGACTACCGATTTTCACAAGCTGATTTCAGTACTTAAATGCCGTTTTTAAAAGAACTTATTACTACTGGCAAAGATATTGAATAACGCATAGTGAAATAAATTAATAATGGGGATTGCAAGCCATTTTTGAAAATTCGACTAACTTTTGTTGTTGATAATCATTGGTTTAAAAATCACATAAAATAAATACGAAGTTTTTTTAACAATTATTGTCTCTTTTTTAACAAAACTACTCTTGACCCGCTGCAATGTGGGTTAAAAGGTGTACATCAGGGTATTGTACTTGTTCGCGAACTAGATAAGCGGGGGCTTGCAAAAGGGCGCTTTGCTATTTCCATAAATGAATACCGTCAAACCTTTGCAGCCATTACAAAGGGGAAGCGCGATATGAACACTTCGCTGGCGTTACGAATAGAAGATGCACTTGATATATAGGAGGTGATGTACTGCAGGTTTTGTATGAAGTAAAGGAGGAGCTAAAGAGATTATATATAGAGCTACAGCCGGATTTATGCACCCTTTAAATTGCCAACATCTATAGAAACTTGTATCTTTAACTTATGTCGTACAAAGAGTATCCCGTTTTTAACCGGCGCATTTTTTGGGATGTTGATTATGAAGCATTGGACTATAATAACAAGGCTGCTTTCATCATAGAACGAGTGTTTGAGCGGGGCGATGTACCAGATATCAGGGCATGCAGAAGGTATTATGGGGATGAAAAAATAAGAGAGGTACTTACCAATGCAAAATGGTTATCGCTACAGACAATTTATTTTGCGTGTGCTTTACTAAATAACGAACTAACTGATTATAAATGCTACAATACAGCACAGTCGAACCCGCAACATTGGCAGTATTGAAGAAACTTATGGCGATGCCTGAGTTGGAACATTTTTCCCTGGTTGGCGGCACAGCGTTAGCATTGTACTATGGGCATAGGCTGTCTGTTGACCTTGATCTATTCTGTACTGAAAACTTCGATACAGACATATTGATACCGACTCTTGAAAAGTCTTTTCCAGCATTTGCATATGACCGACCTTCCAACATAGGTATTTTTGGATTTATCGGCAATATAAAAGTTGATCTTATCAGGTACTATCGCCATCAACTGATAGGCCGTTTGGTGATAGATGATGGCATAAGATTAATGAGTGTGAAAGATATTGCTGCAATGAAAGTTGCAGCGATACTAAAACGTGCAGTTAAAAAGGATTTTTGGGACATCGCCGAATTGCTTGACCATTTTACAATTGAGCAAATCATAGATTGCTACAACGAGAAATATCCCAATCAACAACTGCTCATTTCCATACCGCATGCTTTAACATATTTTGCAGATGCAGAAGAAAGTGAGTCCCCTGTTAGTTTGCGGGGACAAACATGGGAGAAGGTAAAAATTAAAATTCAGGAACGTGTTTCCGCGTTTATGCGATAACCATTCAAGCAATTATTGCTACCTTTTATCCACCAAACAATAAATAGCCGAATCGGTAAATTTCCCATTAAAATAGTAGTCTTCGGTAAAGTAGGCTTCCCGCACAAAACCCGCGCGTTCTAATACCCTTTGTGAGGCTTTGTTTTCCGGGTTGGTATTGGCCTCTATGCTGTGCAGCCCCATGGTGTTGAAGGCATAGTCTACAACTGCTGCCATTGCCTCGGCCATAATGCCTTTGTGCCAGTAGTCAGGGTGCAGCACATAACCTATTTCGGCCCGGTAATGTTCCCTTATCAGGCGCCAGAGTGCAATGTTCCCGATTGTTGTGTCGTCGTCTTTAAGGGTAATGTTCCACGAAATGGCGGTATTGTTATCGCTGTTATCTATCACCATCTGTAGCCAGTCTTTCGCCTGGTCTATTGTTGTTGCAGGCTCCCGGTCAATGTACTTCAGCATCTCCGGGTCCGACCTGAAAAATAATATTTCGGGAGCATCGTCCAGCTCGGCTTTACGCAGTATAAGTCTGTCGGTGGTAATTACAGGGAACGGATTAAAGTTAACTTCCAGCATGGTGGTTTTGGGTTGAAGGGCAATATTAACGAAAATGCGCTATTCCTTATTTAAAGTATCCATAATTATGGTCACTGGGCCGTCATTCACCAGCGCCACCTGCATATCAGCACCAAAAGTGCCCGTAGCAACGGGTTTATTTATTTTGGTAGCCAGGCTGGTAATAAAATGTTCGTAGAGCGGAATAGCATGTTCAGGCCGCGCAGCCTTTATGAACGATGGCCGGTTGCCTTTTTTATATTGTGCATGCAGGGTAAACTGGCTTACCAGCAATATGCTGCCGCCCACCTCATTAATGTCTTTATTCATCATGCCCTGTTCATCGGCAAAAACACGCAGCAGGGCAATTTTGTTGTACAGCCATTCCACATCTTCGGCGGTATCTTCAATAGTAATACCCAATAAGATAAGAAAGCCCTTGTCAATAGCCCCTGTAACCTGCCCGTTAATAGTAACGCTTGCCGATGAAACCCTTTGTATAACTACTTTCATAAAAATTAAAAGTAAAAAATTAAAAGTAAAAAACACTTAATTTTGCAACCCATTGCAGCGATGTGCCATACTTTAAAAGGGAGAACATCTAACGTTTATATTAATTTTTAGTTTTTAATTTTTTAGTTTTTTAACATGACTTCAAACATAAACATACAGATAACGCTTGACGAGGATAAAATGCCTGAAACCATTGAATGGACCGCACCCGACGGCGGCGTTGACGCACCGCAAAAAGCTAAAGCGGTACTAGTGGGTTTTTGGGACGGCGCACAAAAAGAGGCGCTCCGCATTGACCTTTGGACCAGCAAAATGATGGTCGATGAAATGGATCAGTTCTTCTACCAGACGTTATTTGGCATGGCCGATACTTACGTGCGTGCTACAAAAAATACTGCCCTGGCAGCCGAGTTAAAGGAGTTTGCAAAAGACTTCCTGAAAAAGGCTACCAACAACCAGGAAAAAACGGCTGAATAGCTGTATAAGGTGCTTTTTTGTTTGTCATACTGAGGTACGAAGCATCTTGGGTATGATGTATTTAGATCCTTTGTACCTCAGGATGACAAAGTTTAAATACAGTGTGATGCTTCTCCCAAAACACGTTTTAATTTTTTACTTTTACTTTTTAATTTTTAAAAAATGGCTCTGGAATCAAGAATAATGGATGAATTGAAGGTAGCAATGAAGGCCAAAGATGAAGCCGGATTGCGTACGCTTCGGGCTATTAAAGCGGCAATTATTATTGAAAAAACAGCCGAAGGTGCTTCGGGTGAAATCAGCGAGGCTACAGAGCTTAAAATGCTGCAAAAGCTGGCTAAGCAACGCCGCGATTCACTGGATATTTTCGTTAAGCAAAACCGCGAAGACCTTGCTGTAAAAGAGCGCGAAGAATTAGCCATTATAGAAAAATTTCTGCCGGCACAAATGTCGCAGGAAGAATTGCATACCGAACTGAAAGCTATTATAGCACAGGTGGGTGCAACTTCAGCAGCCGATATGGGTAAGGTTATGGGCGTAGCGAGCAAACAACTGGCTGGCAAAACTGATGGCAAAGCCATATCAGAAGCCGTGAAACAGTTGCTTGCATAAGCAATGGCGCTAGACATTACAGGACTTATTATAATTGCCCTATTCTTTATAAGGGGTTATACCCGGGGGCTTATTGTTGCCGCGTTTTCAGTGATTGCGATATTGCTGGGTATTTTATGTGCCCTGAAGCTATCGCAATCGCTGGCAACATGGATGCTGGCGCACGGCTATACAACATCGGGCTGGGCACCCATGCTCAGTTATCTTATTCTTTTTGTAGGCGTGGTGCTCATAGTACGCATCATAGCTAAAATGCTGCAAAAGGCCGTGGAGGGCGTTATGTTAGGCTCCGTCAATAAGCTTGCTGGTGGTTTGTTATATGGTATATTGGGTGCGGTATTATATAGTTCTATCCTGTGGATAGGTGCCCGCATGAATATGTTCACCCCCGAACTTATTGCTTCTTCTAAAACCTATCCCTGGCTGTCTAAACTTGCACCCTGGTTCTTTGCTGCCGCAGGGCACCTGTTGCCATTTGCCAAAGATGTGTTTGCGAAGCTGCAGGAGTTCTTTGATAAGGTGGGGAAGTAGGGTCGCTGCTTTTTAGGCTGTTTGTGTAGCTAAAAGCATACTCCGTAACTTTATACAAAGTAGGTTCTATGTCCGCAATGCTTCATGTTCGTATAGAAAAAGATTATGCAACTGCCATCATAGAGGATTTAGAGAATGCACCTTCCTTCAACGCTAACTTTGTCATGTTGACGCAGGAAACATCTTCTATAAGCGGCATGCTGCACACAGATGTACCAATCCGCGATGCATACAGCTAACCACATCATAATGACAATCATGCCAATCAAATAATCTAAAAACATCGTTCAATACAAAGTCTATTCGCAAGAACGGCGTGTATGAGATTCTTCGTTGCGCTGCCAATGACAAGTGCGTTTTGTAGCTTCATTTTATATGTGTTGAAGCCTTTCGGGCTTCGTCGTGTTTTTTTTCATTCCAGGAGTTTCACTCCCGGCTATTATTGTTCAAGCCCTTTGGGCTTGTGGATGTTGTGCGTCAGTTTGAGAAAAGTCCGGAGGACTTTAACATGAATAGCCGCTGGTGAAACCATGGGTAACAATAACAAAAGGGGCCAACGCCGAAGGTGTTGAACCGCATCTGCCATGTTGATTGTCATTGCATGTTGATTGCTGCAATGCGGAATGAAAACTCAGAATGACAAAGTCAGAGTGGGTGAATGCACCTTCCTTCAAACTGGATGCCGTTGAGGTTCCGTCGCAGCAAGAAGTGTATCCCAATACCCTTTTGTAATGCTTCAAGTTTACGATGACTAATGAGCAAATTGACGAACAATTGAAAAGTTTGAGGAGCGAATGGGAGAGAGAAATTTAGTAGATACAAGTGCGGACTAAAGTATTTGAATCCGTCTTCCATAAAATATCCGCATCCCACCCTTCATAATTTCTATACCCTCATAACTCCCCCGCAAACTAACATTCGCTACCTTTGCCATCCAAATAAAAATCATGGGCAAAGTATCCATTAATATAGCCACAGGCAGTCTGTTACAAGAGGAAATAATTGTAGGGATAGACCTGGGTACAACCAATAGTTTAATTGCAATTGTAAAGACGGATACCCACGAGCCTATTGCGCTCCGCGAGATTGACGGACTTACATTAGTACCGTCAATAGTGCACTTTGACGAGTATGGTAATGTTACCGTTGGCAACCCGGCAAAAGATTTGCTGGTGCAGCAGCCGGAACGCACCATATACAGTGCTAAAAGGCTGATGGGTAAATCGTACGGCGATGTAAGCAAAGACAGCAGCTTTTTTGTCTACAACGTTATTGATGATGGCACCGATGCGCTGGTAAAGGTGCAGGTGGGCGATAAATTTTATTCGCCAATTGAGCTGTCGTCTTACATACTGAAAGAACTTAAAAAACGTGCCGAGCACATACTCAAAACAACGGTTACCAAGGCCGTAATTACAGTGCCGGCTTATTTTAACGATGCCCAACGGCAGGCAACACGCGATGCGGGCCGCCTGGCGGGGCTAGATGTGTTGCGCATTATTAACGAACCTACCGCAGCCAGCCTGGCCTATGGTATTGGCGTTAAGCATAAGGAAGAAAAAACAATTGCTGTTTACGATTTGGGCGGTGGCACTTTCGATATTTCTATACTTACTATTAACAATGGTATTTTTGAAGTGCTGGCTACCAATGGCGATACTTACCTGGGTGGCGATGATATGGATAATGCCCTAGTGCGGTATTGGCAGGAAGATAGTGGTGTAGATAATGCATCGCTGGGCCTCGGTAGCCATACCGATAAAGCCCTGGCGCAGCAAATGCGGGTAACAGCAGAAGCCGCTAAAGTGCACCTGAGTACACACGATGTTTTTAATGGCCAGATAGCAGGGCAGGACGTGCGCATAACCAAGCAGGATTTTAATGAACTGATAGCGCCATTAATTGCGCGCACCATTAATTCATGCGCCAATGCGCTGAAAGATGCCGGACTTACCGCACAGCAGATAGATGCGGTGGTAATGGTAGGCGGTTCTACCCGCGTGCCTGCGGTAAAAGAGGCGGTGAAAGAATTCTTTGGCCGGGAAGTTTACGATGGCATCAATCCTGATGAGGTAGTGGCGCTGGGTGCTGCGGTGCAGGCCGATATACTGGCAGGCAATAATACCGAAATGTTGTTGCTCGATGTTACGCCGCTTTCTTTGGGTATTGAAACCATGGGCGGCTTAATGGATGTGCTGATACCCCGTAATTCAAAAATACCGAACAAGGCAGGCCGCCAATACACTACACAAAAAGATGGGCAGAGCGGTATGCGCATCTCTGTTTATCAGGGCGAACGCGACCTGGTGCAGGATAACCGCAAGCTGGCCGAATTTAACCTAACCGGTATACCTGCCATGCCTGCGGGCCTGCCAAAAGTAGAGGTGACCTTTCTTATTGATGCCGATGGCATTCTTAAAGTAAGTGCTACAGAACTGCGCAGCGGCGTAGCCCAGAGCATTGATGTGCAACCACAATACGGCCTTACCGATCAGCAGGTGGAAGATATGCTGCTGGCATCGCTCACCCATGCCAAGGACGATATTAAAATGCGCGCATTGGTAGAGGCTACGACCGAGGCTATACAAATGCTGGAGACCACCGAAAAGTTTATAACTAAACATAGCGAAGTACTTACCCCCGCAGAGTTAACTACTACGGTAACCCAGATGGAGCAACTACGCGAAGCCATGGAAGCAAAAGATAAAGACCTGATTCAAAAAGAAACAGAATTGCTCAATGAAGTTTCCCGCCCCTACGCCGAGCGTGTAATGGACGCAGCCCTGAAAGATGCTATGCGAGGTAAGAAGGTGATATAGGTTTGGTTTTGAACGTATTCGAATTTGCTCAATCCCCTAAAAAATAGTAGTGATTAAGAGAAAATACTCCAACTACTATATTACTATTATTATTTTTTAAAACGGCAATTTCGTTGATGATAGTTAGTCGGCAATTTGTAAAAATGCGGCCATCGACATTCCTATCAAGAATGACATCACCGTTTAACTCTTGCTCATTCGGATTTATTTTATAAATAACAATTCTATCAATAATATTTTCTTGATTTTGCATAGGTTGAAAGTTGTTTATTTAATTTTTTCTGGAAAAATATATTTAATTTTTGGGCTATCTCCTTTTAAAAATAATGGATGAGATGGATTGCCGGATTTAGTCATACGAATACAGTAAGTGTTGTTGGGATTCAGTAAAGAAAGAACTTCATTATTTCGGTTTAAAAGATTTCCTTTATTACCCCACATCAACACAACTTCCTCGCAAATGTTTATTAATTCCATTATGTATTTGTTGTTTTTCTCACCAATAGGATTTGAAACATTTTTTAATGCATTTGAATCAGTTGATCTGTAGGCAAAAAGATTCGATATATGGAAGCCACCATACCCCCAACTATCAGATAGCGTGGTAAGTTTTAGACTTGTTTTATCGTCAATACAAGCATCAGCACAGCTTGGATTTAATCCGATAAAACCAATGACAGGTTTGCTACTGTCCCAGACACGGGTAAGCAGGTAACGATACATTCTATCTTCATCTTCCGAAAATATAGCATCTTTTTTTAGATACAGCATGAGTCCATAATTTATATTGTCTGAAAGTACGCAAAAGAACTATGAAATGTCGTTTTGCAAGAATATATGTTATTTCTTTCTCTGGTGCCGGTATTCAGCGAAGCGCACCCGTGCCGGCCAGTTGAACGGCTCTCAGACTCTGTCTGTCTCTGCAAAAAAATATCCAGAATTTTGTCCATAAACCCGATTGTTCCTGGCGCGAGTGTTCAGCGAAGCGCACTCGTGCAGCCAGTTGAACGGATCTCTGATCCGCGGAGCAAATGGCGTGAACAGCGTATTTTAAAGCATAAAAGGTCATCAGGCAATTGAGCCTTTCAACTGGTTTAAACTATAAAAAATTAAAGTTCCTTCCGCAACCTTGCCACAGGCACATTAAGCTGCTCCCTGTACTTGGCAACTGTTCTGCGGGCTATGTTGTAGCCTTTTTCCACCAGCATATCGGTGAGGTGTTCGTCAGAATATGGTTTGAGTTTATTTTCTGCGCCAATAATTTCGTTGAGTATCATTTTTACCTCGCGGGTCGATACTTCTTCACCATTTTCAAGTTGCAGTGCTTCCGAGAAAAAGAATTTCAGTTTGTAGGTGCCGTATTCGGTCTGCACAAATTTGCTGTTGGCCACACGCGATACCGTTGAAACATCCAACTGTGTCATTTGCGCAATGTCCTTCAATATCATCGGGCGCAAAGCGGCCTCATCTCCCGAAAGGAAAAACTCCTTCTGGAAATCCATTATAGCCTGCATGGTGTGCAGTAGTGTATGCTGGCGCTGCTTAATAGCATCAATGAACCACTTGGCAGAATCCAGCTTTTGCTTAATAAAAAGCACTGCTTCCTTCTGGCGTTTGTCTTTTTTCTGGCCCCTGTCGTAAGCGCGCATCATTTCCTTGTAGCCTTCCGATACCCTTAGTTCCGGTGCGTTCTTGGAATTGAGGGTGAGTTCCAGTATGCCGTTATTATTGAAAACGAAAAAATCAGGTATAATATAGCTTTCCGCCTTATTCAGCACCGCAAAAGAGGAGCCCGGTTTGGGGTTCAGCTTAATAATAATGCCAATAACATTCTTAAATTCTTCATCATTGATGTTCAGGTGCCGCTGTATCTTATCGTAATGCTTTTTAATGAACTCATTAAAATACTTGTCCATTATAATAAGGGCATCCTTTACCGGTTTGCTTTCCGGCATCCTTTTCAGTTGCAGCAGCAGGCAATCTTGTAACGTCCATACGCAAATGCCCGGCGGGTCAAATTGCTGTATTTGTAAAATAAGTCCGTTTATTTCTTCTTCGCTGGTTTCAATATTTTGCCCAAAAGCAAGGTCGTCGCAAAGCGATGTTACTTCGCGGCGCAGGTAACCATCTTCATCAAGGCTGCCAATTATCTGTTCGGCAACTTTATGCAGGCGTTCATCCAGTTCCAGCATACCCAGCTGGTCTAAAATATGATCGTGAAAATTGGTTTCCACTCTTGCAGGGGTCTCCATTCTTTCTTCAGCCCCATACCCATCATCGCCATAATCGTAGCTTCTGTCGCCATCATCTTCATGGCGCAAAAAGTCGTCAAGGTCTACTTTTTCGGCGGTATCATTGCTGAGTTCTACTTCTTCACCGTCGCTTTCAAAATTCTCATCGCTGCCGGAATCGTCCAGGTCGTAGTCCGAATCTGCATCCTTGCGTTCGGCTTCAGTTTCAAGCGCAGGGTTTTCTTCCAGTTCTTCCTGTATCCTGTCTTCCAGGCTCGCCGTAGGTATCTGCAGCAGTTTCATAAGCTGAATCTGCTGTGGAGATAATTTTTGCAAAAGCCTTTGCTGGTTCGATTGTCGTAGCATAATAATTTCTTGCGCCTTGTTGCAAAAATAAAGGTTAAAGCTACAAAACGAGCACGTTAAAAGGTTATGCCGGTTAAAATATTAATTGGCCGTGGCAATTGTTAATCTGCTTTTTTAATTACTGCTATTATTGTATCTTGTGTGTTATCTTGAATCATCTATGGCTCAAATGATTAAAAAACCGTACATATCTGCTTCCTTCTCTTATATGCCGTTAGAGGAAACTTTAATGGTAGCCCACAAAAAGAAACAGCTTTTCATAGGCATACCCCGTGAAACATCGTTCCAGGAAAACCGGGTGCCCTTAACTCCCGAAGGGGTTTCTGTTTTGGTGAATCAGGGGCACGACGTGGCAGTAGAGCACATGGCGGGTGAAGGTTCGTTCTATTTTGATAATGATTACAGCGAAGCGGGTGCCCGCATAGTTTACGATAAGCAGGAATTGTACAAGGCTACTACCATACTGAAATCAGCACCTATTTCAATGAATGAGATAGACCTGCTGCAGACCAATCAGGTTGTTTTTTCACCTATTCATATGCCCATGCTGAAGCATGAACTGCTGGAAAAACTGATAGCCAAAAAGATAATAGCTGTCGCTTTTGAATCGATACAGGATGAAGAGGGCAACTTCCCTATTGTGCGCAGCATGAGTGAAATTGCAGGTAATTATGCCATACTAACAGCAGCACGTTACCTGAGCAATACTGATAATGGTAAGGGTGTTTTGTTAGGCGGTATTTCCGGCGTTCCACCGGCACGGGTACTGATAATAGGTGCGGGTGTAGTTGCCGAATTTGCTGCACGTGCGGCCTTCGGCCTGGGTGCTTCCGTAAAGATTTTCGATAACTCTATTTACCGCCTCATGAAGTTGCAAAACAACATTGGCAGGCGTTGCTTCACGTCGGTTTTAGACCCGGTTATACTGGCCGAAGAGCTCCGTAATGCCGACGTGGCCATTGGTGCATTAAAGCCCGTAAATGGTGTTACCCCTGTTGTGGTTTCTGAGCAAATGGTCAGCAATATGAAGGCGGGCTCTGTTATAATTGATGTGAGTATTGACAGGGGCGGTTGCTTTGAAACCTCGCGTGTTACTACCCACGAAAAGCCGGTGTTTAAAATGTATGATGTGATACATTATTGTGTGCCAAACATTGCTTCGGGTGTTTCCCGCACGGCATCGCGGGCCGTAAGTAATGTTATTATGCCCATACTGCAACAATGTGCCGATGCGGGTAGTGTAGATGACCTTATATTAACCCGTAAAGGGCTTCGTAATGGCGTTTATATGTACAAGGGCTCTGTTACCAATGCCCCTATCGCCAAACGCTTCGGCTTTAAATACACCGACCTTGACTTGTTCTTTACCGGGCAGAGTTAGTTTTTTAGTATTTTAGTAGATAGTAGTTAGTAGATAGTACATAGTAGTTAGTAGTTAGTAGATAGTAGATAGTAGTTAGTACATGGTACATAGTATTTAGTACATGCTGGTTAATAGTTGGTCGCTAAGGCATGAAAGCACTCTTGCTTTGTCATCCTGACGCAGGAAGCTTGCACAAGCACATCGGTTGTTCATTCCCTTGCTTTGTTATCCTGACGCAGGAAGGATCTTACCCGCTAGTTGCCGCACTTATTTATCCGCAATTGCATCTGTAATATCTACCGAAACTGCCGTCGCCCCTTTTACCTTCACCTTAATTTTAAAATCAGTAACAGCACCTGGTTTTATAGCATCATCTAATGTGTGCTTTTGCTTTTCAATGCTGCTGCCTTCTGCATCCAGAAAATTGATCTGCACCTGTATGTTTTTATAGGTGGTAAGGGTAGCCTTATTACTCACCTCGCCTTCTACCACATCCTGATTAATGATGTTTTTGCGGTGAGAGCCGGTTATCTTCAAAAATTTCAATGGGCTTTCCTGTTCCATTTCACCAATCGAAGCCTTCTTTTCTTCGTATTGGGTTGACGGGTGCTGGTTATTGGCCGAACCTCCGCAAGCGGCGAAAAATATGCAAATAGCTGCGACAGCGAGAACACTTTTCATACATTGAAATTTTTATCAAAACTAGTATAGATTAGGAAAATCTGGGGCAAAGTAGATGAAATTTATTTTAAACCCATTTAGCCACCCCAAAACTTATGTGGTGCTATGTTCGCTCCCACGGATTAATTATTCCAAGGCCATCAATAGCGCTAAAGTCTTTCGTGTTTCGTGTCAACAATAAAAGATTATAAGTAATTGCTGTTGCCGCAATGATGGCATCAGGCAGCTTTATTTTATGAGCTTTACGTATTTCAATGGTCTTATACCATTTATACATCAAAATACGGCGCTAAAATCATGTCATTGCGCTGGTAAGTGCAAAAGGTTTGTAGTTGCTAACCAATTAAATAAACCGTATGCCGGTAGGTACACAACAATCGCAACCCTGCCGGTTTATTATGTATAAATGGTCTTAGCCTTTATTTCTTTTTCCAGCTCTGCCACAAACGAATAGTCAATGAAATTGTTCAATACCAGAATGTCCCGTTCTGAGGCTGCCCGCCAACAAAGCAACTCGATCTCAGTGATGGCGGAAATACATGGTTGTGCTTCCTCAAAAATTTCATCGATATATTTTTCAACTTCAGCTGGGAATTGTTGTTGCAAAAAATAGATAGCAGTATTCGTGTCCCAAAGGTATTTTACTCCCATTCGTTACGCAATTCGTTTAATTGTTGCTCTATTGTAGCTACTGGTTGTTTAGTCATTTTGCCTTTGAAATTAGCTATTGGCTTTTTGCTGTCTTGCGGTTCAGTGTCCTTATGCAATCGAATTAAATGAAGCTGCTCTAAATCTTTTAATAGATTAAAAGCTTTTTCATTAATGATGTCAAGTGTAATTGTTTGTACTGTCATATAAACCGTGCTTATCGTTACTAAGCAATATAAAATTACAAAATAAGTTTCAAAAAGCTACCTTATAGTTTGCGTTTAAACTAACGTGTAATATAATGAACGGCGAGGGTGTTTAGGGTAGGTTTGTCAACCAGTTTTTGCTACACCTTTCCTTCTTTTATTTCATCAACCACACCAGGGTCCAGCAGGGTCGATGTGTCGCCGAGATTCTGGGTTTCGCCTTCGGCTATTTTACGCAGTATCCGGCGCATAATTTTACCACTGCGGGTTTTAGGTAATCCTGTCACGAATTGCATTTTATCAGGCCGGGCTATGGCACCAATAACGCGGGAAACAGTCTGGCAGATATCCAGGCGCATCAGTGCTTCATCTTCCACTTTATGTTCCAATATTATGTAAGCATAAATACCCTGGCCCTTCAGGTCGTGCGGGTAGCCTACAACAGCACTTTCCAGTACACCGGTATGCATATTTATAGCATTTTCTACTTCCGCTGTACCAATACGGTGACCGCTCACATTCAGCACATCATCTACACGGCCGGTAATGCGGTAAAAGCCGTCCGCATCGCGATAGCAGCCATCGCCTGTAAAATACATGCCTGGGTAAGTAGCGAAATAGTTCGTGCGGCACCGTTCATGATCGCCATAGGTGGTGCGTATAATGGAGGGCCACGGGAATTTTATACACAGGTTGCCGCTCACATCATTCGCCGAAATTTCCTGGCCATTTTCATCAACCAGAACGGGCTGTATGCCCGGCATAGGTAAGGTTGCATAGCCGGGTTTTGCGGGCGTTATGCCAGCCATATTGCCTATAAGTGTAGCGCCGGTTTCCGTTTGCCACCAGGTGTCAACAATAGGGCAACGTTTCTTACCAATGTGCTCATCGTACCAATGCCATGCTTCTTCGTTTATGGGCTCGCCCACCGTACCCAATACCTTCAGGGTGCTCAGGTCCTTACCTTCCAATGGTTTTAACCCAAAAGCCATAAGGCTGCGTATTGCCGTTGGCGCAGTGTACAGTATGTTTACTTTGTGTTTATCAACAATATCCCACAAGCGGCCTGCATCAGGAAAGGTAGGTATGCCTTCAAACATCAGCGAGGTGCCTCCAGCACAAAGCACACTGTATAAAATATAGGTATGGCCAGTTATCCAGCCAATGTCGGCGGTACAAAAATGCACATCGCCGGGTTCGTACTGAAATACATTTACAAAGGTGTAGGTGGTGTATACCATGTAGCCGCCGCAGGTGTGCACCACACCTTTTGGTTTGCCTGTAGAGCCCGATGTATACAATATGAACAATGGGTCTTCTGCATCCATCTCTTCTGCAAGTTGGTAGTAGTTGCCTTGTGTAACTACCTGCTCCATCTCTTCGTGCCACCATATGTCGCGGTCTTTTATCATGCTTACCGGTGTTTTGGTGTGCAGCAGCACTATTACTTTTTTCACAAAGTGGCAACTCACCAGTGCGTCGTCAATTATACTTTTTAGTGGAATGTCTTTGGCGCCGCGGTGGGCTCCATCGCAGGTTATAATAAATTCGGCATGGGCATCTTGTAGCCTGTCGGAAATACTCTGTGCGCTGAAGCCCCCGAATATCACCGAATGTATAGCGCCTATTCTCGCGCAGGCCAGCATGGCTATGGGCAGTTCCGTTACCATACCCATGTATATGCAAACCCGGTCGCCCTTCTTAACCCCATTGTTGCGGAGTACCTGGGCGAAACGGCATACCTGCTCGTAAAGTTCGTTGTAGGTTAGGGTTTTAATGGCATCAGTCGGATTGTTGGGTTCCCACAACAATGCGGGTGTATTGCCTTGCGTTGGCAGATGGCGGTCCAGGCAATTTTCGGTGATGTTCAGTTTGCCATTTACAAACCATTTAATATCGGGCCCGGTAAAATTCCATTCCAAAGTTGTATCCCACTTTTTCTTCCAGACGAACGTATCGGCAATGTCGCTCCAGAATTGCTCCGGGTTTTCAACACTCTGCTGATAGGCTTTTTTATAGGCATCGTAAGATTTTATCTGGAATGGATATGACATAGCTCGTTCTGTTTTAGTCAGTTAAATTTAAGCAAATACCTCGGATATGAAGACTAAAGATAAACGTTTGTACAGGTAAATACGGAAGCGGCAATAGCGAAATTGTGTTTTTTATATAGCACGGGTACACTAAAAAAGCAAATGGACGCCTTTTCAGGGGCATCCATCTGTAACAATGCAAGATCGGTTATCTATTTCTTAGCTTCGGTCATTTTTTTTGCATCGGCTTTAATTACCGCTGGTTTGGCAGCTTTCGTGGCTTTCACTTCGGTAGCCTTGGTAGTGACAATTTTTTTGTTTGTTTTTACGGTTTTAACAGCCTTCGTTTCGGTAGTCTTTTCGGTTTTGGTTACTTCCTTTGTTGCTTTTGCGGGACTTTGTTTTGCGCCTGCTACTGTGGCTGTAAATAGTGCGCCAATCATGGTTGCCGCTACAATCATCTTCTTCATAAACGTTTGTATTTATTTGGTTTATGTTGTCTATTTCATAATCCGTGCCAAACTTTATTTTACAAAAGTTAAAGAAAACAGAAAGCAGTTTTTCGGCACAAAAAAAGAACATGGAGACGCGATGACAACAACCCGCAGAAATAACTGACAAAAGCAGGATAGACAATAATAAAACGAGCGGTAATGCTTGCTGGCGTTACATTTCAGTTGGTGATTACTTTTTTTGTAGGTTAGTCAAAGAACATATACCGCCACCTCACCCAAAGGTTTTCACTCCATCACTCCACCTTATAGTAATTTTTCCAGATAGCTCATGCTTTACCTCCTTTCTTTGCTTTTTCCCCTATGGCCGAAATGGTTTTTAAATAGTCCTTTTCTACAGTACTTAGTGTTTTGGCTTTGTACTTTTTGTATTCTGTTTTTACCTTTTCCATTGCCTGGTCATGCGATATTTCACCTGCATTATGGAGTATTTTTCGCCCTGCCGAGCTAAGGATATTATCTAATTCACGAACATAATCATCCATTCGCATCTCCCGTTCTTCTATGGCATTTAATTCTGCCAGATCAAAATAAGCAGCTACTAAATTATTGAGCACTTTTAATTCCTTTTCCTCCAAAAAGTTTTTAGCAATCATTGCCTCGGCTTGTGTTGGTTGCTCTCCTTTGAAGTTTGATAAACCAGCAAAAGGTTTGTCGCTGTCCACACGCAAATAAACAACCTCACTTGCAGTATGTCCGTGGGCTGCGTAATGTAATTTGTTTTGAATAATTTTAAAAAAGGCTACACTTTCTTCGCTTTTCGGGTCATAGTTGCTAGCTGTGGCATATAAGTCTAATACCTGCCGGTACATTACTTTTTCACTGGAGCGTATATCACGGATCCGATCCAATAGTTCTTTCCAATAATTACCGCCACCGAGGTTTTTAAGACGCTCATCGTCCATAGAAAACCCTTTTACAATATATTCTTTTAGCCTGTTTGTAGCCCATTGGCGGAAACGGGTCGCAATTTTGGAATTAATTCTATAGCCCAAGGCAATAATTATATCAAGATTATAGCAATCCAATTCGCGTGATACCTCTCTGCTGCCCTCATTTTGAACTGTTCGGATTTTCCGAACAGTTGCATCAACAGTTAATTCTTCATTGTCATAAATGTTTTTTATATGTTCGCTTACAGTTGACTTTGCCGTTTGATAAAGTTCAACCAGTTGTTTTTGAGTCAACCACACATCTTCATGCTCTAAATGAACAGAAAATTCAACCGCACCATCAGCGCTTCTATAAATGATCACCTCTTTGGTCTCTTTATTCATTACAATTCTATTTCTTTAATTATCGCATCAATATCCACACGTAGTTTATCTACGCTTTGCACGGTTTCATCAAACTAGGTTGATACTAAAAAAGCAATATTAGGGTTTTTAAATGGGTCAAACAATCTAGTTTATAATCTACTTGAACAAAGAGTTTGTTCAAGTAGATCGTTTGATTCTGTATCGTCATATCGTCATTTTCAGTCTTCAAGTACTTATGCCCATTATTGGAGGAAACAACTATTTTAACCTCACCCGCACAAAAAAAGAAACGGAGACGCGATGACAGCAACCCGCAGAAATAACTGACAAAAGCAGGATAGACAAATAATAAAACGAGCTGTAATGCTTGTTGGTATTATCTTTCAGTTGGTGATTACTTTTTTTGTCGAACAACAGTTATTTTTCATCGTTAATTTTTCACTTTTTACTACCTTACCCTAAATTTTAAAAAATATGGCAGATACCACTACCCCAAAATCCGGCGCATCCAATTCGGGTGCGCTATCAACCCTGGTTACGGTTTATTTTTTCTGGGGTTTTATTGCGGCTGGCAATGGGGTCTTCATACCATTTTGCAAGCACTATTTTCACCTCGATCAGTTTCAATCGCAGCTTATTGATTTCGCTTTTTACCTTGCCTATTACCTGGGTGCTTTGGGCTTGTATTTTGCGGCTTCGGTATTCGGGAAAGATCTGGTGGCCAAATGGGGTTACCGGAATAGTATAGTCTATGGCTTGCTGTTTTCGGCCATGGGGGCAATAATTATGATATTTGCGGTAAATGCCAATACGTTCCCCGGCATGCTGGTGGGCCTCTTTGCCGTTGCACTTGGCTTTTCATTACAACAAACCGCAGCCAACCCTTTTACTGCATTGCTGGGCACACCCGAAACCGGCGCGCACCGTATTACACTGGGGGGCGGTATCAATTCATTTGGTACTGCCATAGGGCCTATTATAGTAGCACTGGCGTTGTTTGGTGCTACCAAAAGCGATGACACACTTATTAATTCGCTGGGCTTGGGCAAGGTGTCAATATTGTATGCAGGGGTGGGTGGTTTATTTATATTGGCTGCGGCACTCTTTTTCTTTTCTAAAAAGCTGCCTTCCGGTAAGTACGAAACCGATACTGAAAAATCGCCCAAGGCATTGGGTGCACTTTTGGCAATGACGCTATTGCTGATAGCCGTTTTTGTGCCCATTTTTAAGAGTTATACTATAATTACAGAAGACAAAGCACTACTGCAAAGCATAGAAATGGACCGTTTTAAATGGTTGCTGTGCGGGCTGGTAGTTATTGTAGGCACATTGCTTATATCGCTTACCCGTGCAAGGAAAGACGCTACCGGCTGGGGGGCTATGAAATACCCGCAATTGGTGCTGGGTATGCTGGCCATATTCACGTACGTGGGCGTAGAAGTTACCATACAAAGTAACCTGGGTGCATTGCTGGAACTGAAAGATTTTGGCGGCTATGCCTCATCGCAGGTGGCACCGTTTATTTCCATGTACTGGGGTAGCCTTATGATTGGCCGCTGGACCGGCTCTATCAAGGCTTTCGAGCCAACGGAAAGCCTTAAAAATATGCTGTTGTTTGTTACCCCCGTGGTAGCATTCGGGGTGGTAATTGCAGTGAATACCATTGCGCAGAACGATATGTCGCCACTGTATCAGTATATTGTTTGCGTGGCTATACAGGCTGCCGCATTTTATATGAGTAAAGATAAGCCCGCACGTACGCTCATGCTATTTTCCTTGCTGGGCGTGGCTTGCATGGTGGTGGGCATTTTAACTACTGGCAAAATAGCTACCTATGCATTTTTGAGCGGTGGTTTGTTCTGTTCTATTATGTGGCCGTGCATATTCGCATTGTCTATTGCTGGTTTGGGTAAGTTCACTTCGCAGGGGTCTGCTTTTTTAATAATGATGATATTGGGTGGTGCTATTATTCCACCTATTCAGGGTAAGTTGGCCGATCTGGCGAGCATAGGCATACATCATTCTTATGTGGTGCCTGCAATAGGTTTTGCTTACCTGGCATGGTTTGGTTTTGCGGTGCGCCGTATGTTACAAAAACAAGGAATTGATTATGATGCAGGAACTGGCTCTGGGCATTGATATTGGCGGCACCAATACCGCATTTGGCATTGTAAACAGGCGCGGCGAAATACTGGCGAAAGGCAACCTGCCTACTACCGGGCACGCGTCTGTAGAGCATTATATTGCTGCGTTGAAAAGTGTAGTATTGCCCTATTTGGAAAAAGAAGGCATTGCCCATTTTGCAGGCGCCGGAATTGGTGCACCCAACGGCAATATTTTCACTGGCGAAATAGTATTTGCCCCTAATATGCCCTGGCGGGAAATAATACCTATGGCAAGGCTTATTGGCGATGCGCTGGGTATTAAAGCAACCCTCACCAACGATGCCAATGCGGCAGCAGTAGGGGAGATGATGTATGGTGCAGCCAAGGGCATGAAAGATTTTATTGTGGTAACCCTGGGCACCGGCCTGGGTAGCGGCTTCGTAGCCAATGGCGATGTAATTTATGGCCATGATGGTTTCGCAGGGGAACTGGGGCACCTCATAGCTGTGCGCGACGGGCGCAGATGCGGCTGTGGCAGATTGGGTTGCCTGGAAACTTACGCTTCCGCAACCGGGATAGTCCGCACAGCCGATGCCTGGCTGGGAGAAAGAACCGATGCCTCATTACTACGTAACGATATAGGTAAAGTAACGGCTAAAGCTATTCATGAAGCTGCTTTGCAGGGCGATGCACTGGCCCTGGAGTTATTCGAATACACCGGTAAAATACTAGGGCAAACACTCGCCGATGCGATAGCCATAACATCTCCCGAAGCCATAATTTTCTTCGGTGGCCTCGCCAATGCCGGAGATCTTCTACTCCACCACGTAAGCCATTACATGGAAGCAAACCTCCTTAACATTTACAAGAATAAAGTACAGTTGTTACAATCAGCATTACCCGATGCCGATGCCGCTATTTTAGGGGCAAGTGCGCTAGCTTGGTAGGGATTTCAGTTATAAAATGAATTTGGTAGGGGCAATCCCTTGCGGTTGCCCTATTGCAGTGTTTGTAGTGCGCCCCACCATACGCAGTGCAACCGCAATGGATTGCCCTACGTACGAAAAACGGCATGGGGTTTCTGGAAGAAACGGGATTTACCTTGCTAACGTAGCGTATAAGCATCGTAGGGGCAATCCCTTGCGGTTGCCCTATGGCAGTGTTTGTAATGCGCCCCAGAATACGCAGGGCAACCGCAAGGAATTTGCCCTACGTAAGATATTGTCGTTGAGGTAGATCTTATGCCATTTATACATAATAAACCGGCAGGGTTGCGATTGTTGTGTACCTACCGGCACACGGTTTATTTAATTGGTTAGCAACTACAAACCTTTTGCACTTACCAGCGCAATGACATGATTTTAGCGCCGTATTTTGATGTA
>JBBRPD010000061.1:0-34568 GCA_038228575.1 Chitinophagales bacterium
TACCCATAAAAACAGAGTTTAACCTTTAAAACCAAACAAGATGAGAAAAGCAGAATTTGCCGTACCATCGGAAGTGATGGCGGAATTTGCCGCATCAATGGCAGAACGTGAATTAGACAATTCAATTATCGGGTCAGATGAGGACGGGGATATCCTTGTCGAAGTCCGGTACGAGAAAGAGGAAGCCGAAAGTGTAGATGAACTGGAAGCCTACCTTGATGAGCTGAGGGAGCAGATTGAAAGTGAAGATGATGAAGATGACGAGGAGTAGATAAGTTTCCCCGGAGATTACCCAAAAAGCGGTGAGAGATTTCTTTCACCGCTTTTTAAAGCCTTAGAAAACTGACGTCAGATGTCGTCAGCAAACGTCAGAAACGACTAAAAAAACAGTTATGGAAACGAGGAAGTGTATGCATTGCAGCAAGGCAATTGCGGCAGATAAAAGAGCAGATACCAAATTTTGCAGCAACTCCTGCAAGGCTAATTATTGGGAAGCCAACAAGGGTAAGACAGTCGTCCCTGTTGTAGTTACTCTGCCACAGAAAGATAAGCCGCTGGTAGCGGGGCAACCATTGGAAGGACTGCGTGGGGTACTGGGCAATATGGAGGAAATAGCCGTCAGAGACGTCAAAGAGACGTTTAATATTGTTGAAAATCAAGAAGTTGTACCTGTAAAGCGAGAGACGCAAACTTACAAGAATGCTATGGAAAACATCAGATTAACAGAAGCCTCTATCCGCAAGGCCGAGGATAAGTATACTGAATTCGATGAAGAAGTGACGCAATGTTATAAGGAAAAACAAAGGTTAGAGAAGGAGGAATCAGAAGAGAAGAGACGGCAGAAAGGAGACCTTTTCAGCAGATACAGGAAACCGGATATAGATGCTCAGGCTATTGCGTATCACTCAGGCGATGATATCGCATGGCGCACAGCGCACCGTAAGTACCAGCAGGAATTGGTAGAGAAAAAAATAGAGCGGTTTACTAATCTCAGAAATGATATGGAAGAATTGATCGCTAAAGAGACAAGGAAAAGTCAGGCACAACAGTATCAATTAAAATCTATACCTCAATATGAGATTATCAGTAAGGCTGACAGTGCACCTCTTTTTTTTCAGAAAAAAGAACCAGCGTTATTACAGCCGGTTATTCAGGCGCAGGCAGAAAATAATAATGAGGTAGAAAAAACAGCGGAGAATGTTATCACAATTCCGGCGAAAGGTAAATTAATAAGTAGCCGTGAACTCAGGGGCATGAATTACAAATGCCTGAATTTTCAGGGCAGGTGGAAAGAGTTCTTCGGGCTTCCGGCAGTTATATTCCATCTGGCTGTCCATGGCAAGCCGGGTGAAGGTAAATCGACCTTCTGCATACAGTTGGCAGACTATCTAGCCCAGAATTTCGGCGAGGTAGTATATATCAGCGGAGAAGAAGGTTTTTCCAAAACGCTCCGTGATAAGGTCGTAAATAACAAAATAGACAACCCGCACCTTTTCTTTGCTGATATTAATACGCTGGATGAAATCACTACCGAAATTGAAAGCAATAAGTTCCACTTCATTTTTATAGACAGTCTGGACACCCTTCGTATTGATGCCGCAAAATTGCATGAGCTCAGGGAGCATTACCCGCAATCCACCTTTGTTACAATATCGCAATCGACAAAAGATGGCAAGATGCGGGGCTCTCAGGAAATCATCCACGATGCGGACATTACGGTAAAAGTAGAGGACGGTATAGCAGAAACGACTAAAAACAGGTTTCACCCTAGAGGAACACAGTTCAGGGTTTTCCCTACTGAAAAAGCATCAGTTAAGACATTAGCCGAGCCGAAGAATATCATATGAAGTAGTATGTTTCCAACGCTACCTGATAATAAAGTGACCGCCGTGAAGGCATTCATTTTATTATCAGGTATTTTTTTTGCAGCATGGATTCTTAGCAGCACAAATTGATACAATCTTATCGCTTGCAAATTTCATTTGGAAAACCTTATTTGTTTTTGCTACTTTTAACCCATCAATAAAAATACACGATTTGATTAAATAGAAAATAGGAAACATATTAAAGAGTAGCGTTAGCTAAATCTTTCAGGTCAAGAAAACCGCGAATTTTTAAACCACAGTGAAAGATGCAGCGCACCCAAAAGGGGTGTGTCTTCATCTGTTCATTACTGTGGTCGGGCTTCGCGGTCCCTCTTGACTTAATGAAATAGCTCTGAGGTTCACGCCCCCTCTTATTTTATACAAGCCACCGGAACTTCATGGCACTTTACCTACACAAAGTGCGTCATATCAAATAAACAACCATTCCCCTCCCTGACTTCACCCAACGAAGTCTTTAACTGGTTATAGCAGGGTTTATCCGTTCCTGAAATCATTTTCTCAAAACTTCATTAGGAAAAAGTAATTTGCTTTTCTTACTTTTATCTCCTCAACAAAAATGCAGTATTTGACTAAATAGAAAATAAGAAACATATTAAAGAGTAGCGTTAGCTAATTCTTTCACTGAGTGGTAAACGGCGAATTTAAAACAACTGTGAAAGATGCGGGACGCACCCCAAAGGGTGTGGCCTCATCTGTTCATTAAGTTGTTCCGGGGCTTCGCCGTCCTTCCACTCGTAATGAAATAGCTCTGAGGTTCACGCCCCTCTTATTTTATACAAGCCACCGGAACCTCATGGCAATCTCAATAATCTTAAAAAGATGAGAAAATTGTTGCTCCACCGGATAAATTCCCCGCCGTTAACATTGAGTGTCTTTGCCAGCTTTTATGGCTTATTCGGAAAAAGTGATTCCGAGCCTGCTACAACAAAACAACTATTTCTGCCCGAATGGATAAGGAATAGTTTGCCACCCGGTATCCTGTTTTTTTCAGTGCTCTGCCTCTACCAGTATTTGTTCCCGAAACATAGCTTTTCACAAAATATCCTCTGGTTGACCTGCCTGACTGTCCTTGCCCATTGCTCTGAATACGTACCATCCAGACTTCTTTTTCAGGGAAATATCGACACTACCCGCATATTGTTCTACCAGAGTGCTTATATCATCGCTGTTGCCCTTAGTTTTAAAACGAAGCGGCATTCCTTGTTTTCCGTATAGGTCTTTTAGCCTATAGTTAATAATAGAAAACGCCCGTTTTCTATGTTTCGTTATAAACTTTGGAATTTTTGGGCTTATTTTAATGTAAAATTTAATAATTAATAAAATACTTTAGCATGATAAAAAAATCAAGTAATTTTTATTTAAAAGCTATAATCGCTTTTATTGTGTGCTGCTGCCTGTATTCAGGAGTGAGTGCACAGACACGGCCCATTGGCATCACGGACAGCATGTATGTCTTTAATATGCCCGTGATGATAATTTCAGGACCGGATATGCCCGGAATCCTGACCAATGACACGGGTGCCGACCAGTTCGACAGCCTGACCGTTGTCAACGGTTCAGGCACAGTAGACGTGCACGCAGGTAATGCCACAACAACTGTGACTTATACTCCCGGTGCCGGAGACACAGGTGTTATCATACTCAGGTATGTTCCTTTTAGTACGACAACTGGCTTGTACGGAGACGGCACCTACATTGTCTATATGCGGTGGGGAGGAATGTTCCCGTATTCCGATTGTATCTGTGTCGGAGATATCGCCAATGTTGCTGCATGGTATACATCCCTAGGCATGTCCACGTCAGGTGTGTGGAGCAGTTCCGTACCTTCCGTTGCCTCCGTCAATTCCACAGGAACGGTTATTTTGGGCAGGTCGCTGGGCGTAACTACAATAATAGAAACATTTTCATCAACATCAACTTCGACCACACCTATTTTTGTTGCACCTAATCCTTTACCGATTACAGGTACAACAACAACCTGTGTGGGTAACACCACTACATTATATGATGCAACAGGCATTGGTTTCTGGTCCAGTAATGACACTGCCATTGCCACCATCAGCAGTACAGGCGTTGTAACAGGCGTAAGGGCGGGAACGGTCACTATTACCTATTCCACCTATTTCCATGATTACAACTCCTATTATGCGCCTTGGTGGACCAGCTCCTATCCTGTACCTTATTCCCGTGGCGGCTGCTACTCCACCATAACGGTCACTATTCTGGCCAACCCGCCTATTACCGGTATCGCACCGCTGTGTGTGGGTGACAGCATCACCGTACACCATGATACCGCAGGCGGTACATGGACATCCGGCTCCACCGCACTGGCTACCATCGGTGCATCGTCAGGACTGGTAAGGGCACTTTCCGGCGGCACATTGCTGATCACCTACACCTACCCGCCATGGGGCTGTGCGGTCACAGGTGTCTTTACTGTCAACGCTCCCCCTGTCCCTATTACCGGACTTACGGTAGTATGCAGGGGCAGTACAGGCCATCTCTATGACGGCTCTTCCAGCGGCGCATGGTCCAGCAGTGACCCTTCCGTTGCCAGTATTGATGCGGCATCGGGCATGCTGTACGGCATCGCATTCGGAACAGCAACCATCACCTATACCATAACGTGGTCGGGATGCTATGTTACCACTACCGTCACCGTCCCTCCCTACATTGTTGTCGCTCCCATAACACCACTGGCAACCGTTTCCCTTTGCGTGGGAGATACCATCACACTATCCGACAGCACAACAGGCGGTACATGGAGTTCGGGCACAACTTCAGTTGCCACTATTAGCGCAACAGGGCTGGTGACTGCGGTTGGTGCAGGTACAACAATTATCTCTTATTACGTTTCCAATCTCTGTTACGGGGACTATGCAACAAAAAGTATAACCGTAAGTGCCGTTCCTGTAATTTCAGGGTTACCAACAACCATTTGCAGGGGCGATACGTTTACCCTAGCACGGACACCAGCAGGTGGTACATGGACCACAACGGCTGCAACTGTGGCAAGTGTGGGCAGCACATCGGGTAAGGTCACCTGTGTGAGTGGGGGCACTGCTGTTATCAGCTATACCCTGACATCAGGCTGTTTTGATACCGATACCGTAAGGGTGAAAGTACCGCCAGCTGCAATAGCAGGCCGCGACACGGTTTGTGCGCTGGACACAGTACGGTTTACCGATAGCGTTACCGGAGGTGTATGGCACAGCAGTGCAACAGCGGTTGCCACCGTTGACAGCATAACGGGCCTTGTAACCACGGTTACAGCAGGCACAGCAATTATATCCTATACCAACAGTTGCGGGACGGCAACAAGAACTGTTACCGTAACACCTGCATGTATGTGTGGTGCTCCGGGGCTCAGGAGAATCGGTTCTACAGGTGTTTTTACGTCCACAGAAATAGGATGGTTAAGTGCAGGTGGTAATTTTTATATTACCAATAATGTTACCTGCAATACCAGTGTTACCATGACTGATTGCATAATTGCAATGTCAAAGAACACCAGCATAACCGTTGCGGGAAGTTCAGGAGCGGCAGTGCTGGATATACAGGGTTCGCACCTGTTTACCTGCGACAGTATGTGGGATGGCATTATCGTTTCACCCGGAAACAGGATAATACTTGAAAATTCGGGTATAGCTAATAAAACATCGACTATGATTGAAAATGCAAGAATTGCAGTCTCTATCAGCAATCCGACCACTCCCGCAGGTTACACACCAATACTGGGTACGCCGCTGATTCTCAGATGTGACGGGGTGACATTCAACAAAAACACCATTGGAATCGATGTTAACAATTATGTGGTAACCACTGCCATTGTCAACAATCCTGATACATTGGCCGAAACTCCCTCGTATCCTTTTGTGGTAAAAGACGCAGTGTTTACGAGCAGGCAGTTCGAAGCATTTTCTACGGGTTTTTCTGCATGGCCTTACGTATGGCCTCAGAACAATGGTTCGGCAATAGCATTAAAGGCAGGTATCACACCAGTTACCCCTTACGACCCTCCGTACTATATCGACTTAAAGGTTGCTCCGCCACTATGGCTTTCGGTAGTCCCCTGCAATAACGGCAAACCTGCATCTACAGGTATCAACCTGAACGGAGTTGGCGGTACTACGGGTTCATTAGCGGCTGCGAGATACAAAAGCTTTGTAGTAGGCACAGCAACAAGTGGCAATTATGAACTGGTATTGTTCGATAATCTGTGCTACGGTATCAATGCGGTTGCATCTAACCTAATGGTGCGTAACAGCAGTTTCGAGCATATTGCAGCAACACTGACTTATGGCGGCGGCTTCGGTGTTTATTCTTCAAAAGGCACATCGCCTACCTTGTTCAAGTTGCATATTTATGGCGATACAGGTGCAAGATTAAGCTTTAACAGTTTCTATGATTGTGCAACAGCGGTGTACGGTGAAAACATGTATTACATGAAAGGCAGGTATGCGAAAATGTTCGGCAGCCCTACCAGCCCTTGCAAACACAGCTACAGTTCACCATTTGGCGCTCAGGCTGCTTTTGGTTACAACATGAATTCAAACAACTATTACGATGTGCAGCTGGTGGGCAATACGATAACTAATATCACAACGGGTATCAATTACCTGACCAGTGCACCATGTGCGGCTGCCGGAGAAATTAATATCTCGCAAGATACAGTGCAGGCGACCTATACAGGAGGAAGCCCATCCGTACTCTATCAGGAGTATGTTCACCGGGCAATCATGATACAGAACCTGCTTACGGGTACAGCATCATCTCTTGCCGCCGGAAGCTATGTAAATGTGGATAACAACACGCTCAATTACGTTTACAACGGCATATTCATATCAGGGCGCAATCAGGCAGGGCAGAAGGTTACCACAAGCACCAACAATGTGCGGGTGAATCTTGACGTTACAGGTGTTCGTATTTATCACCAGTACGGCATACAACATGCAGCAACAACCGCTGGGTACATTTATAATAATACTGTTGTCGGGCCGGGTTACAATACGCCTGCATTGGCAATGGCAAGATATCCAGATACCTTAACTCACGATATAGAAGCGATAGTGAATTCATCTACCTCGAATGAATTAACTGAATGCAATACGGTACAGGATATAAATACAGGTTTTTATTTTTCAGGAACCTGCCTGAATGAGGAATGGATAAATAACACCATGATTAATAATCAATATGGTTTTGCACTGAATGGTAACATAGGCAACCAACCCATGCACACTACTTATTCCCCTTCTCCGAAAAATACAATAGGGAATATCTGGACAACTGCATCTGGTTTTCCAGGCTGGGGTTCAGGAGGAGGAGTGCCGCCATTCCAAACATATACTTTGGGAGGATATTTAGCTCTCAATAGTAAACTGTCGGTACTTAACTCTGCACCAAATGAAGTGCCAGTTTCGAATTGGGGTGATATTGTCGCTCCGGGTATAATTTACGCTCCAAGTTCAATTTGGTCAACTACCACTACGCTTTACACAACATTACAGCCACATTTGGCATGTAGTTCATTTCTTCCACCCATTACTCCCACTGCATTCTTCAGAACAACCAGTAGTGGCACTCCAATTGCCACCAACAATATGCTGGAGGATGTAGCTACAGGGCAAATACCATACCCTGACGGAATGTATAAAAAAGCAAAAATGTGGATAGCCCAAAAGTCTGTTTATGATGCAATAATTGCAGATTCAGCCATTGTTGATTCCAGTGTTATACTGAGGCAATTCAAATCAATGGCAGCCAGTAGCCGTTTTGAATTAGTGAATCAGATTGGCAACAGCATCAATACCGCTGATTATGCAACTGCAATTACATTGCTGAACTATGGCGTTGATACATTGGCTAACATAGGAGAAGACGATAGCACAGGAGTTAAAATGGCCGATGATACGGGAGCTGACAATGTAGTCCTTAACTACAGGCAATACTACCGCTTGCTATTGACCTACATACAAGATACATTATCGCCAACCGATAGTTCACTACTGGCTGTACTCGCCAATAAATGCCCTATTGTGGATGGTCCTGTTATTTATGACGCAAGAGCATTATACAGTTCTGTATTTAAAAACCCGCCAGTATTTGGCGAAGGAGAGTGCGATGCGATGTCATTTACTTCAGGTAAGGAAATCCGCAAACAAGCAGCAAACGACAGACAGGCATACAATCTTTATCCTAACCCTAATGATGGGAAAATAACGCTCCTTCAAAAGGTTGCTGATAATGACCCGGTTAATGTGGAAGTTTGGAACGTTGTTGGCAAAAGCATCTATAAAGGGAAAGTTGACTTTAGTAGCGGTATTGCTAAGCTTGACCTGCACCAGAATATTCCCGGATTGTATGTAATTCAGTTGTCAGACAGTGCTGGTAACAGATTTACCCTTAAATTTACAATAAATTAAAAAAGATGAAAAGATTAATCATCTGCATTTTATTTATCTGTGCATGCATTCCAATGCATGCACAGATAAATTTATTACGCAACGGAAGTTTCGAAGTGCATGACAGTTGCCCCAATGACTATGACCAAATAAGGTATGCAAAATTTTGGGACGGATTGGATACCAACTATACATTGTTTACCACGTACATTGATACATTCGGAAATTTTCTACCGGAATATATTCAAACCTGTGCAACTAGCGGAACATGTAGCGCACCAAACAATGGACATTTTTATCATTACCCACGAACAGGCAACGGAATGGCAATGTCAGTAATGTATTACGACCTCGCATATACATACACTTCAGGTTTGGATGATGTTAACTATATTCAGGGAAGGATGAGCGGTAATCTAATAGCTGGAAAATCTTATTGTGTCACTTTTTTCGTCACTCAGGCACGCGCATCAACCTATTCGATTAATAAAATAGGTGCTTATTTGGACGATGGCACTATTGACACTACTAGTAGACCGGGAATAGTGCAACCGCAATATACCCCGCAAATACTTGAATCTAGTGTTATTTATGACACAACCAGTTGGATAAAAATACAAGGTAATTTCATTGCGAACGGAACAGAGAAATTTATTACCATCGGCGTATTCTTCGATACAGCGCACCTAACACACATCTATAATGCTTATGTTGGTGGAGGTCATGATGCTCTATATCTTGTCGATGATGTTAGCGTAATTGCAAGTGATGCCGTTGCCTATGCAGGACATGATACAACCAGTATGCACAACGGTGATACTGTGCGATTAGGTGCAGCAGAAAATGGAGATGGTATGCCGTGCTGGTGGTATAAGCTGGGTGTAACTGCACCTATTGATAGTGGCGGTACTATTTATGTGCATCCTGATAGCTCTACCAGCTACGTTGTTATGATGGATTTGTGCGGGCACATCACTTATGATACGGTTAAGGTGTGGGTTTATCCCGATACGCCAAGCCATGTAGGTATTGAACAGTTAGGGATAAAAAATGTACAACTTTACCCTAATCCCGCTACGGCAAAAGTAACCGTTGAAAATGCTGCAAATTGCGAGGTTGTGTTTTATGATGTTGTGGGGAGAATCGCTTTGCGGTCTTCCATTATATCCGATAAAGAACAACTGGATATTAGCCAAATTGCCAATGGCATTTACATGTTACATGTAATTGATAGCGCTACTGGTGAAAAAATTGTTCGAAAAATAATGAAGGAGTAAAACAAGAAAGATTATTCTTAACATAAATTGGCTAGCCTGTTCTCAGGCTGGCATTTTTTTGTTTGATTACAACCCAACATGGGTAAAACTGACGTCTGCTAACCGTCAATTAGACGTCATTTAGACGTCACTGACGACAATTGACGTCTAATTGAGAAAGCGGTAATACAGATGCAATGCTTGAACGTTGTAATTGTAGATATAAATTTAAAAATACTTTGTAAAAGCTGGCATGGCATTTGCGATAACATAAGTACATTTGCTTCGAGGTTCTTTGAAATATTGCCGGATAAGAAGTGTAGCAAGACTTAACTGTTTTCCTACCTAACCAAATATAGCAACAACTTAGGTCTGCTTATATAAGCTTTGTTACCCCATTGTTACTAATGTTGCTTCCAAATCCTCGGAAACGCTTGATAATACAGGCTTTTCGGCATATTTCTGACAACTTTTTAGAAAGTTGTCAAATCGGATTGCACGTATCATGTAAGCTTCATTGTTTCGCTTTGACATATTTTTGGAAAGTTGTCAAAGCGAAATAATCCGATATTCAACAAAACTCATGACTTTCATAAAAATCAAAAAAATCATGGTTCAGACAATCGGCTTTGACAATTTTCTTAGAAGTCGTCAAATCTTTTCAGCTGGAGGGTAGAGGGATTGGTGTGTAAAAGACCGCCAATAAAAAAATCACCATGTTGGGCCGGGCAAGCGCAAGGCATTGCCCCTACGTTCATTTTATTATTCGTTATTCACAATTCATATTATTTCCCGTAGAATTGCCCGTGTTGGGAAGGGCAAGCGCAATGCATTGCCCCTACGTTCATTTTATTATTCGTTATTCACCATTCATAATCCACCACCCACAATTAACAATTTACCATTAACAATTTACAATTGAATTAGTACTTCCTGTCAATAACATAGTTTACCAGTTCTTCCATGGCGTTGCGGGCGGGGGTTTCGGGGTAAGTGTGTAGTATGGTGAGTGCTTCTTTTTTGTATTCGAGCATTTTTTCGGTGGCATATTTTATGCCGCCCGATTTTTGCACTTCGGCAATCACTTCGTTTACCTTGTTGCGATCGGTGCTGTTGTTTTTTACAATGTAGATGATCTTGCGTTTGGTGGCGCTATCTGCATTTTGCAGGCAGTAAATGAGTGGCAGCGTCATTTTCTTTTCCTTAATGTCAATGCCGGTAGGTTTACCAATGTTATCCTGTCCGTAGTCGAAAAGATCGTCTTTGATCTGGAATGCAATACCCACTTTTTCGCCAAACGTGCGGAATTTATTGGTTATCTCATCATCGGCAGTGGCCGACCATGCGCCAGCGGCACAAGCAGCAGAAAGCAAAGTGGCGGTTTTGGCTCGAATTATTTCAAAGTAAACACTTTCGTCAATATCCAGCTTGCGGGCTTTTTCCATTTGCAGTAATTCGCCTTCGCTCATTTCTTTTACTGCACGCGAGGTTATTTGTAGTATTTTAAAATCGCCATTATCAATAGAAAGCAGCAGGCCCTTTGAAAGCAGGTAATCGCCTACCAATACCGCAATCTTATTTTTCCAGAGGGCATTTATAGAAAAGAAGTTACGGCGCATCATGGAATTATCAACCACATCATCATGCACCAGGGTGGCCGTGTGTAAAAGTTCAATAAGGGAAGCTGCGCGATAAGAAACATCGGTAAGTTCGCCGGCTATTTTTGCCGAAAGGAATACGAACATAGGGCGCATTTGTTTGCCTTTACGCTTAATAATGAATTTCATTATGCGGTCAAGGATGTGGTTTGTACTCTTAACACTGTCAGAAAATTTCTTTTCGAACAGGTCTAATTCGTGCCCTATTACCTTATTTACAAGTTCCATGCAATATTATTAGCTTAAAAAAACAACCAGGCAAACTTGCGCGTTCCATTTTACGTATAAACTGAAAGCACCCCTTAAAGCATACCAGAAGTAAACACCGCTTACTAAAGCGAATTTAAAAGTCGATTCACTAAAGTTAGGAACGAAGATAAATTAAAGTACACCAATTTGCTTGTTATTTCCATTTCTACTTCATTGTTATTGCGCCGAATGGCTCGATAAATGGGTCGCAATTCGTTCCCGAAAGCATTTGGGATGGCTTTGTACAAAAGAAAAGAAACTGCCAGAATTTGCATACTTTATTTCATCATGGTTGGTCAATTCGAAAAGAAATTTTTTATACAATACCGAATACACAATAAAACTGTAAAAGTGCGGTTAAATTTACATGGTTTGTTTGCATTTAACTATTTGTAAGCTACCTTTGCCAACACATTTTGTAAATAACAAATTTGTTCTATACAAATACTCATACTATGCTTATTAAAAATTTATTATTTGCCGCTGCTGTCACGGTTATTGCCAGTCAATCTTCAATTGCACAGGAAACTCCTACCGCAAAACCAGCGGCTGGTGCACCTGCTCCCGGCACGCCGCAGTGGTCAAGCCGCGATATGACCTACAAGGGCAAGGGCTATGATGTTCTTGACTCTACTTATTATTCAAAAAAACAGCAGAAGCAGTTTAAAAAATACATGGATCATCAGGAGGCTTTCCCTCCTAAGCCACGTAACCAATATGAAGTGGGTATAGGTTTTGGCCTTTACAATGTATCAGGCGATGTGCCTTCTTTAATGTTATGGCAGAAGGGTGGTGCAGGCTTGCACGCCCATGTGCGTAAAGCATGGGGTTATATATTTTCAACACGTTTACAATACATATATGGTGTAGCTAAGAACCTTGATGTACAGCCTACAGAAAGCTATGATGCGCCTTATACCAACAACGGTTATACGCCATTGCAATATGGTACACCTGCAAGGCCAGTAAACAAAGTTTACCGTTCTACCCGCATGGAATCATCGCAGCTGAACCTGGATCTTATGTTTAACCTCGGTAACATCAGTTTTCACCAGGCTCGTAACCAAATGTCATTCTATGGCTATTTTGGCTTAGGTGCATTAGGTTATAAAACACGCGTAAATGCGTTAGATGGTAATTATGCTGCTTATGACTTTAATGCAATAGTGCCAGACCCTAAGAAATCGAACAGCGATATCCGTAAGGCTTTACAGAGCAAAATGGATAAGTCTTACGAAAGTGCTGCTGATAACAGCAATGCAAGTACTATTTTAGATAAGAAGACATTAGATTTTGCACCTAGTATTGGTGCCGGCGTTCAGTTCAAATTGAACAAGCAGTGGAACATTTCACTTGAAGACAGGTACACAATGCCTGGCGACGATTATCTTGATGGAACTAAATTCGGTACACCAATTAACGGTGCTGTAATGGTGAGCCAGGGTAAAGATGGTATCAACTACTTCTCTGTTGGTTTAAATTACAACATTAAAGGCCAGAAGAAATCTGTTGAGCCTTTGTACTGGATGAACCCTCTGGATCATGCTTACAGCGAACTTTCTTACCCAAGGCATATGTTATTGCCTAACCCTGTATTGCCTGATGAAGATGCTGATGGTGTTACTGATCAGTTCGATAAATGCCCTAAAACTCCGGCTGGTGTTGCTGTTGATGGTCATGGTTGCCCAATGGATACCGATGGTGATGGTGTGCCTGACTACAAAGACAAACAATTGATTACCCCTACGGAGTGTCAGCCGGTTGATGCTGATGGTGTTGGTCATTGCACATGCCCTGCAGATTGCCTGGATAAATTAGGTGGCGTAGGTGGAAAACATGCATGCCCACACATTGTAGATGGATCTTTAAACTTCGGTGGTAAGTCGACGTTGACCAAAGCAATGGAAGCTCAATTAGCTACCCTTGCAGGCCAAATGAAAATGGACGCAAACTGCAAAGTAGTTATTATTGGCGGCGGCGGTGACAAGAAGAAAGAACAACGCTCATGGGAACGTGTAAATTCATGCATAGAGTACATGACTGAAAAAGAAGGTATTCTGCGTGAAAGGTTCATCTTCCAATATGGTAAAGGTGATGACGAGAACATTGTAACTTTCCGTTCTGCTGAAGGTGACGAAAGCGGTCCATCTGCACCTCCTCCTCCACACCCGAACTTACGTTAATTATATTTTTGATTACAATACAAAAAGCCCCCGGTTTCGGGGGCTTTTTGTATCTGAACCATGATATGAAGGGTTTACACGATGGATAGGAAGTGTATAAACCAACTAATAACAGTACATAAAAATTCGGCACGGTTACGATTGTTGTGTGCCTACCGGCACACGGTTCATATAATTGGTTAACAGCTACAAACATCTTGCACCTACCGGCGCAATGACATGATTTTAGTTCCGGATTTTGATCTATAAAAGGTATAGCCATAAAAAAACGGTACTGATCTTATGAGCTTTGCGTTTCCTTTGCGAATCCTCAGCGTTCTTTGCGTTATACCCTATTATGGCGGAATTTGAGATGTAAATGATATAAAAACTTGAAATGCCTACCGGCATTTACAACTGGATAATGTTCAATTGCAAACAAAAATCCCCCGGCATGTACCGAGGGAATCTTGTTGGAGAGCATTTTATAAGGCAACCTATATCACTACATTGATCATCTTGCCTTTTACGTAAATAAACTTCTTTGGGGCATTGCCTTCCAGCCATTTTTGTACGGTTTCGTTGGCTAATACGGCGGCTTCAATTGCTGCTTGCGGAGCATCCAACGCAAACTCCATCTCTACCCTTGGTTTGCCATTTATGGCAATGGGGTAGTTCTTGGTATTTTCGGTAACGTATTTTTCTTCAAACTGCGGGAAGACTGCTGTTACCACACTATCCCTCTGCGCCCCTTTGGTGCCCAGTTTATGCCACAATTCTTCAGCAAGGTGTGGCGCGAACGGGCAAATTAAAACAACCAGTGGTTCCAGTATCGCGCGTTTGTGGCAGTTGAGGGTAGTCAGTTCATTCACGGTTATCATGAACTGGCTTATAGAAGTATTGAACGAGAAACGTTCCATATCTTCAGTTATCTTCTTAATGGTTTTATGTAGCACTTTCAGTTCTGCGTCTGTTGCTGCGTCGTCAGTAACTATCCAGCCATTTTGTTCGTCAGCATACAAACGCCACAGTTTTTTCAGGAAGCGATGCACCCCTTCAATACCCTTGGTATCCCATGGCTTACTCATTTCAATTGGCCCCAGGAACATTTCATACATACGGAAGGTATCTGCACCATACTGGGTTACAATATCGTCAGGGTTAACAACATTGTATTTGGATTTGGACATTTTTTCTACTTCTGAGTTACATTGAATATACTCTTCTCCTTCCTCCGTTTTTCCATCCCAAATAATGTATTTCATTTCCTCATCAAAGTTGTCCTCGGGTAAGCCATTTCCAATCAATAAGCTTTTCTTGAAATTGGATTTACTTAACCGGTTCTTTGTATCTACAAAAAAATGAGCATACCGTAGTCTGTGTGTGTGTAGTTTAGATTTTGGAGTGTCATCTTTAAGAATAAAATAGCATACGCCTGCATGCTCGAATTCTTTTGGTGTATAATACTCTTGGGTATTTTTAAATGAAAGAATAAAATTATGTTCGTAGCCCTTCTCATCTGTAGCAAGAAATGTTTTAACAAAATAAGAATTCCCCTGTATCATCCCCTGATTCAACAACTTCTTAAAAGGTTCATCAAAACCAATGTGGCCTAAATCGCACAATGCTTTGGTCCACATGCGGGAGTATAACAAATGGCCTACTGCATGTTCCGTGCCGCCAACATACAGGTCAACCTGCTTCCAGTAATCGGTAGCATTGCGGCCTGCAAATTCGTTGTTGTTGTGTGGGTCCATGTAGCGGAGGAAGTACCAACTGCTGCCCGCATAGCCAGGCATGGTGTTGGTTTCGCGGTTGTCCGCCATCCACTCGTCGATATTAGCCAAAGGCCCCTGGCCTTCAGGGCCGGGTTTGTAGTGTTCTACCATTGGTAATTCTACCGGTAGTTTATGCAATGCCGGGTTGCTTTTTACAGGCTCTTCATCATTGCCATAGGGCACATCGTCAACATACACAATAGGGAACGGTTCGCCCCAATAACGCTGGCGGCTGAAGCCGGCATCGCGCAAGCGGTAGTTTACCTTCCGGTTGCCTTGTTCCAGCTTTTCGAGCATGTCAATTACGGTATTGGCGGCATCTGCAATGCTCATGCCACTAATGAAACCGCTATTCTGTATAGTGCCTGCTTTTTCGGCATAGGCATCTTCGCCAGTGTACTTATCGCCAAAAATATTGGTAATGGGTATATTGAAATGCTTGGCGAAGCGGTGGTCGCGCTCATCGCCTGAAGGCACGCCCATAATAGCGCCTGTGCCATAACCAGCAAGCACATATTCTGATATCCAGATCGGTATCAGGTTATTGTTCAGCGGGTGAATAGCATAAGCACCCGTAAAGCAGCCGGTAACCGATTTCACTTCGGCCTGCCTTTCTCTTTCGCTACGCCCTTTTACATACTGCACATAGGTGTCAACTGCTTCTTTTTGTTCAGGGGTAGTTATTTGCGCTACCAATTCGTGCTCCGGGGCCAACACTATAAAGTCTACACCAAAGATGGTGTCGGGGCGGGTGGTGAAGACGGAGACCTCCCCCCAGCCCCCTCCGAAGGAGGGGGAGGTGTTATGTTGTGTGCTTTGCGCATCCGCCTCTCCTTCGGAGGGTGGGGTAAGGTTCTTTTTAATTTCCTCTATTACGGAGTCAATATCTGCTATCACCTGGTCGTTGGTGAACCGTACTACTTTAAAACCAAGTTCTTCAAGCCGCTCGGTTCTTTCAGCATCTTGTTCTTTCTGCTGATCGTGAATTTTGCCGTCTACCTCAATAATTAATTTTGCCGGTAAACAAATAAAATCTGCAATGAATCGATCAATAATATGCTGACGTCTGAATTTAATACCCAGTTTGTCACCTCTCAATTGCGTCCACAGAATTTCCTCAGCTTCGGTTGGATTGTCTTTCTGTGCTTGTTTATGTTCCTTTATAACATTAAACAAAACCGGGTCTGCAGTATTCCATCCGGGCTTTTGCTGTTGATTGCCTCGCCCCACAAGAGCCTGCGAATCACCTCCCCCTCCTTCGGGGGGGGCTGGGGGGAGGTTTTTGGGGAGGCTGAATTTCACTATCGCCCCCATACTCTTCCCGATCCAGTTGCGCTGCATTTCTTTCATAGCATCGCTCCAGTCCAGGGTATCGAGGCTGTTGAGTAGCCGGTCGGCATATTCGGTAATGCGCAAAAACCATTGGCGCATATTTTTGCGCTCCACGGGATGGCCGCCGCGCTCCGATACTCCATTTACTACCTCATCATTGGCTAATACCGTGCCCAGTGCTTCGCACCACCATACCTGCGCATAACCTTGGTAGGCCAGGCGGTATTGCATGAGTACTGCGCGTTTTTCCTTTTCGCTGTAACTATTCCATGTGGCACTGTCGAATTGCGTGCTATCGCCTTGTGGACAAGGATGGTTTTCATTGCCTTCCTTCTCAAAAATAGCGGCTAATTCTGCAATCGGTTGCGCTTTGTTGGTGGTTCTGTTATACCAGCTATGAAACAGTTGCAGGAAGATCCACTGCGTCCATTTATAGTAGTCTGGTTTGCTGGTGCCTACTTCGCGGTCCCAGTCGAAACTAAAGCCAATATTATTAAGTTGTTCCTTATAGCGTTGGGTGTTTTTTCTCGTGGTATCAGCAGGGTGCTGACCGGTTTCAATGGCGTATTGCTCGGCAGGTAAGCCAAATTCATCGAACCCCATTGGGTGCAATACATTGTAGCCACACAACCTTTTGTAACGCGCATAAATATCAGATGCTATATAGCCCAGCGGGTGACCCACATGCAGGCCGGCACCACTCGGGTAAGGGAACATATCCAGCACATAATACTTAGGCTTGGGAGTTTCACCTTCGGCAGGGTTATTTACTTTATAAACCTTGTGTTCATTCCAGTATGCTTTGGAGTGTTTTTCAATCTCCGTAAAATTATATTCCATGTAAAAAATTAAAAATCAAAAGTAAAAAGTAAAATGGGTTTGGGTAATTAGCAATAGGTGCCGAATTCATCATGCAATACAGGGAAGTCGCGTATTATACGGCGCTTAAATGAAGTAAATTTGGAACTTGGTAATAGGTGTTTCTTAATAAAAAGAAAGAAGTCATTTTTGTTAAGTATACTGTCGCCTTCTGTATATTTACTAAGTAAATAGTTAAATTCGTTTATTTCCTTTTCAATATCTTCCCGAAGATTAAATGCGCCCTTTCTGATAAGTTGTGTGGTAGGCTCAGTGCCATTATATACCTTATCAAGAAGGTCTTTCGTATTTATTGTTGAAGCTTTATCGTCTGAAATATTTATTGACACAACTTGGGATAAATTGTCAAATTTTAAAACTATCAATTCTTCAATGTTTTCAGATGAATCTGTGCAATTGATAATGTTATTATAACTTTTGTCAGTACTCTTTACTTTGTTGCAATAGCTGCAACAATAAAATAAATTTCCCCAATCGCATCTCAATGTGTTGTCACCGCCATGTGGAATAAAATGTTCAATGTTTATGTCCCTGAACCCCTTATCCTGGCAGATATAACATTTGCCATGAAAATCATTATACAATCGGTCTATAACATCTCCACATTTATAATTGCCTTCTTTTTTCAATTTTTCTTTATCAAGGCAAACAGGGGCTGGCAGTGATTTGGAATAGTGTATCATTAGATGTCCTCTGTATTTTTAGCCGTTCCGAATTTTTTGTACAATTTGAGCCTGTTTATTTCAGAACTTAAACCATTAGAGAGAAATTTAGGTATTTCATTAAAATATTTTTCCAGTAACATGAGTTGATATTTTTCATCATCATTTAAATCAACTTTGTAAACTAATGCTTTAAAACTGTTTAATTTTTCGTGTGCTTCGGTTGAGTATTCGTCAACATTAAAATAACTTTCGACAATTGCCTCATAAGAGTAGGCACTCATATCCTCTACTACAATTTTCTTTTCCAAATCGCAAATAACTGCATTGCTCACAGAACTAATTACAAAAGGCGAATGCGTAGTAACAATAAACTGTATCCTCGGGAAGAACGAAGTAAGAAACGGTAATATTTTCTTTTGCAATGCAATGTGTAAGTGTGTTTCTATCTCGTCGATTAACACTATGCCTTGCACATCGTAACTATTTGCGTTATGCTCTCTCATCCGCATAATAAGTTCAGACACTATATCCAATATTGCGAAATAGCCATCAGGCAATTCACTTAATTTATAAGCTGGCTTATTATTTTCGACAATATTGAAACTGTAATTCTTACTGTCAAACTCTAATTCTGCATCTTCAATGTCAAATAGTTTCAGTAGGTTTTTTTCAAAATTGTTAAACCAGATTCTGATATTTTCAGCTTTTTCAGTTTCCTTATCAATTCTTGCAAAAGCTTCATCCACTTTCCTGTTCACTATATATTGAAAGAAATCGTTGCCTGCGTTATCTTCAACTTCATAGTATTTTTTAATTTCTATTTTGGTAACTCCTTTAGGTATTTTTATTGGATCATGTCGTTTTGCTTTAAAGAATGCGAAAATAAAATTGCCGCCGTAAAATTCATTTGATATTGTCTCAGGTTTGTTAAGAAAGAAAAAGGAGTTCTCACTTTTCAAAGTGCTGAGTTGATTTTCTTTAGCTTCTTCTTGATGTTTTAAGTATTCTTCCCTTTTAGATGGTGCATCGGCTTGCCAATCGGGATTAGCATTTACAAAGCTGATATTGGACGAATGAAATTTTATTCGTTCAAGATATGATAATACCAGAGAGCTATTGATTTCGGTAATTCTCAAAATAAAAGCCTTTAAATCACGTAACAACGTAGTTTTCCCGCTTCCGTTCTTACCAGTAATAATTAAATGCTTCCTTTCTGTCTCGCTTAATGGAATTTCAAAGTTTTCAATACCCAATAGTTTATTGATAACGATTTTATATGCAAATAATTCTTCCATTTTGTTAGTGGTAGTTAAGGTTTGTAAATTACATTTTTTAAGGGAGATATGCGGCAACGGGTTCAATCCTCCTCCCCATCTAGCCCTGCGAACAACTCCGAAAGGTTGAGTGAAAAATCTGGCAAAATTAAAGAGGTAATAATGTCGCCGGTTGTCAACATGCGTGATGGCTGGAACGCCCCTTCTTTTAAGATGTATAAAGTAACAGACTGTATTTGTGGGCTTACCACCCAGTATTCTTTAACACCCGCTGCTTCATATACTTCATACTTATTCTTGAGCTCCTTGTTATTGTTGCCGGGGCTCAGCACTTCTACCACAATATCGGGAGCACCTATACAGCCACGCTTATCTATTTTTTCTAGGTCGCATATTACACATACATCTGGCTGAAGTACGGTGAAAATACTCTTGTCTTCCACGCCCTTTTTTGGCAATCTTACATCGAACGGAGCTACATATACTTTACATTTTTTGCCGTGTAAATAGTTTTTGAAGGCAGTAAATATGTCGCCTACTATATCCTGGTGACTGCTGCTGGGTGCCGGGCTCATCTTATACACTTTTCCATTAATCAATTCTACACGCTCATCAAAATGCCAGCTATAGTAGTCGGCATATGAATAATTTTTGGTCAGATCAATGTCAGAAAAATGCATTTTAAAATATTTCTTCAAAAATACGAAAAAACATGCACCTATTTGGTGGTGCTCTCCCTTTGTCAGTATACGTGCAACGCCAAATTTCGGCCTGTAGTTTTCAACGCGAAGTACGCAAAGAGCCCGCAGAGAGACGCAAAGCACATTTTTAAGATAAAATGGAGATTCAGGTGTGCCACATTTGCAAGTGTGGCACACCTATCGAAAGGTAGGGATAGCGGCCTTAAAACTCCAGCACCAGCCCATCATAAGCCAGTTTTACATTTGGGGGCAGCGTTTTTTCAATTATGGCGTGGTTGCCCAGTTGGTGGCTGATGTGGGTGAGGTATGTGGTTGCAACATCAACGTTTTGCGAAATGGCTATGGCCTCATTTAGTGTAAAATGCGAAGGGTGCTGTTCATGCCTGAGGGCGTTCAGGGTAATGGCTTTGCAGCCGTTCACCTTAGCCAATTCTTCGGGGGCAATGTAGTTGGCATCGGTAATGTAGGTGAAATCACCAATACGGAAACCCAGCACTTCCAGTTTAAGGTGCAATAGTTTTATGGGGGTAATTACCAGTCCGTTTATGGTAAACGGGTCGCTGGCATTAATGGTATTCAGTTCTATTTGGGGTATGCCTGGATAGGTAAGGTTATTAAAAACATAGGCATATTCGCGCTTCAACGCTTCCTGGGTCTCCAGGGTCGCATATACCTGCATGGCTTTCTGGTCAAAGAAATTGTAGGCACGCACATCGTCCAGACCCGCAATATGGTCTTTATGACCATGTGTAAATACAATAGCATCGAGTTTACGCACATTGGCACGCAGCATCTGCTGGCGGAAATCGGGTCCGCTGTCAATAACTATACTTGCTTCGGGGGTTTCCACCCATATAGCACAACGTAGCCTGTTATCCCTTTTGTCGGCCGATGTGCAGACAGAACAATCGCAGCCTATAAAGGGAATGCCCTGCGATGTGCCGGTTCCTAAAAATGTTACTCTCACGGCCTATAGGTCTATTTGAGTTTGTACAGTAGCTTCTTTTCCAAAATCGGGCTGGCCCTTCATCTGGCGATACCATTTCAGCATTTCCCCGCTCAGTTCATCTTCATTAATGGTGAGGTTTTGCAATATCTCCACAAGGGCGTTAATGCGGCCTTCCACGTTGAAGAACTTATTGATAACCACTACGCGCTTTTCTTCAAGCACGCAGTAGCCGCTGTTAAAGTGGCCTTTTTCAAAACGTAAAATGTACCGGGCTTCTTCAAAAAGCTCTTCCAGTTTTTTCAGCGTAGCCGGTGTGTATTTAAAACTCATTTTTTTATTATTTCAACAGCTAAAATTAGCGAATTTTACCCACTTGCCGGCTAACTAAATACCGACCACGCAGTTACGGTGGGTAACGTGGGGGTAAACG
This sequence comes from Chitinophagales bacterium, assembly GCA_038228575.1. Classification (GTDB taxonomy): domain Bacteria; phylum Bacteroidota; class Bacteroidia; order Chitinophagales; family Chitinophagaceae; genus Flavipsychrobacter. The sequence continues at coordinate 21,624 of JBBRPD010000061.1, forward strand.
ATATTGGATTACTTGTTATTCATTATGGTTACAGCAGTTTTTCCTTGGTAAATTTAATGGGTCAATAAGTTTTTAATCAGCCGGGCTGGTTATTTTATCCCCTATATTTGTAATGAATTTTTCATCATGATAAGTGTAAAACAACATTTGCGGCCACTGGTGCTATCGCTGGCTTTGCTGGCGGGTTTGCAATTTACTGCGCAAGCCCAGAAAGATTTTGATATGTATGAGAACCGCACATTTTATGGCGGACTGATACTGGGTGCAAATTTTACGCAGATTGATGGCGATAATTTTGCCGGCTACCATAGGGTAGGCATTAATACCGGCGGGGTAGTGTATATAAAACTTGATGAGCACCTGGCGGGTAGCATGGAGGTGTTGCTTTCACAAAAAGGCAGCAGGGCCAATTATGCACAAGTAACCGCGGCAGGGCAATATATAACCAAGTACGGTGCCGACCTCACTTATGGCGAGATACCGGTCATGATCAATTATTTCGATTCCCGCAAAAGCCATTTTGGTGGTGGTTTTTCCTATTCGCAACTGGCATCGTCCAACGAATATATGAATGCTAATTACGCCATTCCGAAGCTGTCAGATTATCCTTTTAAAAAACGGGATATAAACCTGTTGCTGAGTGGTAGCCTGCACATGTATAAGGGGCTGTTTCTCAACCTGCGCTTTCAGTACTCTATTTTGTCTATCCGCGATAATGTACCGGGTATAACGCGTGGTGCACAGTTCAATAATCTGTGGACGCTTCGCTTCATGTATCTCTTCGTATAACCGATAACAAATGACCGACTTCCCTGTAAAACTACCTTTGCGAATTGATTGGAGTGAGATGGATCTTTTCGGCCACGTCAATAATGTTTCGTATTTTAAGTATGTGCAGGCAGCCCGTGTAAATTACTGGGAAGTTACTGGTTATGCAGCCACTTTTGAAACAACCAAGACCGGACCTATTCTTTTATCTACTGGTTGCCAATTTATACAGCCGTTATTCTATCCCGGTAATATTGTTGTGGAATCGCGGGTAGAATTTATTAAGAATACCAGCTTCGGGATCCACCACCGTATACTGAATGACAGCAACGAAGTTGTAGCGGAAGCGCACGATGTAATTGTAAATTTTGATTTCAATAAACATGAAAAAACTCAGCTGTCAGAAGGTTTCAGAAAGGCAATAGAGGTGTTGGAGAAAAGAACGTTCTAAAATACCCGCAGCTGTTTTGCCCCGTTAGTTTTAGTGCGTGTTGTGCAGTGCCGCCATCTTCTTCCGCAGTAGTGTGTGCTCTTTTTCTGACGTTGTCATTTCAATGGCAGTTTCATAGCAGGCTTTTGCTTTTGCTGGTGTCAGGTCGGTATACACTTCGCCAAGCAAGCAATGGTACAGGTAGTTTTTCTCCCAGTCTTTTTTATGGGGCGATGTATCAATTTCCTGCAGCACCGCTGTAGGGCCGTTTACCTTCAGTATGGCCGTAAGTCGGTGCATGGTTACTACAGGGTTTGGGTTAATGGTAGCCAGTAGGTTGTAATAGTTGAGTATATTCTTCCAGTTTGTTTGTTTAAAAGTTGGTGCGGTGCAATGCTCGTAGGCAATAGCGGCCTCCACATGGTAAGTGCTTATTTTTTTGCCGAACGCAGCTTTGTTCAGGTAGTTATTGCCAGCATCTATCAATGTTTTATCCCACAGGCTGCGGTCCTGGTCGGCAAGTAAAACAATATCTCCTTCAGCAGTAAGCCTGCTCTTTAAACGCGCTGCATGAAAGCACATCAACGCCATTGCGGCATACACTTCTGGTAATTGGGTATTGGTGTTATCGGCTAATAATTTACACAGGTAAATTGCCTGGTCAATAAGGTCTTTACGCACTACTTCACTATTGTGTAGAGCATAATAGCCTTCGTTGAAAATAAGGTAGATGGTGTGCAGTACCGCGTCAATGCTTTCGGCTAGCTTGTTATTGCCGGGGAATTCAGGCTTTATTTTTTTATCGCGGAAGAAGTTTTTGGTGCGGTAAAGGCGTTTTGAAACTGTGTCTTCCGATGTTAGAAAAGCATTGGCAATTTCGGCTGTAGAAAAGCCGCAAAGCGTTTTAAGCATCAGTGTTATCTGGTTTTCCACCGATATTTCGGGATGGCAGCAGGCGAACATCATGCGGAGCAGGTCATCTTCAATTTCATCTTCCCGCCACAGTTTATCCAAGGCAAGGTTAAGGGTATATTCCGATTTCAGAAGTATCCTTTCGGGGTCGCTGAAGTCAATTTGCTTAGAGAATTTGTTTCTACGTAACACATCAATTGCTTTATTCCTGGCCACCCGGAACAACCAGCCCTGGGGGTTGTCAGGCACGCCTTTTAGTGCCCATACGCGCATAGCGCTGATAAATGTTTCCTGTACCACATCTTCCGATAGATCCAGGTTTTCAGTGCCAAATATTTTTGTCAATACGGCAACTATCCTTCCCGCTTCGTGCCTGAAAAGATGTTCACTGAGTTGGTTAATATCAAAGTTGGCGCTCAATTAGTTTGTTGGTTTTTATAAAGGTAAAGGTTTGGCAACTTTCGTGTGTTGCCAAACCTTTATTTTGCGAATCATTGTTGCCGGACAAAATATCACCTTCCCGCTGAAGAACAGTAGCCGCAATTGTTTTATGGAAACTTACTGTTGAACACCCTGCTTTTTGCAACGCTCCGCGCTAAGGCAGCCCTGCGGCGTGTTTTGCTGAAGCTTGTTACGCTAATGTCTGCGCCAGGGCGGCAGCGCAGGTGTTACGTACATCTACAAGTAATGTTTTAATCGGACAGTAGTGTTTGCCAATAACATTTTACATTTTTATCTCGCCAATTTCCCTCACCTCCACTACACCATCAAAGTAGAGTATGGGGCAACCTTTTGATATTTCCACAGCTTCGTCAAAATCATTAGCTCTGCAAATAAGGTAGCCGCCAACAATTTCCTTTCCTTCAATGTATGGGCCATCGGTAACAATTTTGTTTTTGCCGCTAACTTGTTTGCCGGCTTGTTTTAGTGGTTGCGCACCCACTAATTTGCCTTGTTCTGTAAGGTTACTCATCCATTGCATCCAGTGTTGCATGTGGGCCTGCCACTCTTCTGGCGAATGCATTTCTGCCTTACGTGCCATTTCTCCTCCACGGAAAATTAATAGATATTCAGCCATCGTTTAGTTTTGAGTCGTTTTGTAATAGTAGGTACAACCAGTGTATTAATATTTCATGGCTTCTTTGGTGTAGTATTTCTTCAGCAAAGCGAGTTGGCCTATATCATAACTTTCATGTTGGGCAAGAAACGCTATAGTGCCACCCATGCTAAAATCGCCGCTTGGGCTTTTGAGTGGAGAGTCTGCTGCAAGATGTTCTTCTGATACAGTAGTCATAGCCTCTCTTAAAAGTGCTGAAACTGTATTCCAGTCTTTTTTCACCTCTTCAAGGGTAGGGTATTTGTCTTCGGCGTTAAAGGGTCTGAAGTTTTCGAACATGCCCTGGTATGGGTTCTGTGTTGGTTTGCCTAAAAACATCAGTACATTATAACGAGCCCAAATGTTATGGGTAGCTATCCAGATGATAGGGTTATTATGGTCACTTATCCTTTCATTGGCCTGTGCTTCAGTAACGTCTGCAAGCGCATTCAGGAACAAGCGTTCGTTAAGGTTGAATATCAGTTCGGACTGGTAGATGGATGATTTCATTTTTTTTGATTTTTTTTATGTGATGAATACTATTAAGACGGACCATGCCGTGCGATTTGGACATTTCTGAAAAATAAAAAACGGGGATACTATTTAAGTACCCCCGTTTTCGTTTCAAAAAGAAAATGAATTAGTTCTGTAAGATCAGTTTTTCGCTGAAGTTGATGGTTTCAGATTGTATTTTAACAATGTAAAGACCGCTGCTCAGTGAGCGCAGGTTTACATTTGAAAAACCACCCGTATTATCAATATTTATTGCAGAACTGTAAACAGTTTGGCCCAATAGGTTGGTAACAACAACATCAGCCTTTCCGGTTGCGAGGTCGCCCCAAACAATATTCAAATCGCCAACGCTTGGATTTGGTGCAACACTGAATTGATTGATGGTTAGAGAGCCAACGCTTACGCCAACTGGCTTGATGGTTTTTGATGTGTTGTATTGCTTAAAGTTAGCACCGCTTTGCGAAGCATGAGAAGCAGACAGTGTAATAGTAGGATACACAGTTGTTGCAAAACCCATTGCTTCAGGATAGATAACATAAGTGCCGTAAGCGATGCCAGCGAAAGAATAAGCACCAGTAGCATCAGTGTACGTTTGTGTTAATATTCCGCTGGCAGTGTTCTTTAATAGTACCAGCATGTTGGCAGCAGGTACATCGGTAGCTGTGTTCTTGCCAGCGCCCGATGAAATAAGGCCGCCAATAAAGCCAGGGCCTGCAGTTACGGTACCATAAGCCATAGTAATATTTTGTGTGCTTACGCCCGTTGTGTGGGTAATGTTGGCAGCACCGCTCCAGTGTGCGCTTGATGCGCCATAAGTAGGTACATAGCCGCTTGCACCCACCATTGAGCTGGTAACATCTAATGACTGTGCTTTTACCAGGTAAGTTGCAGCACCCATGCCGTTGAATTCAAAATACGGGCTAAGGCTGTCAAGGCAAGTGATCTGAGAATCGATAGCAGTTAATGTTCCTGCGCCTGCATTATAATCGATCAGCCAAACTTTAAGGCTAGTAGTATCGGGGGCAGTAGAACTGTATGCAATGTGGCCGCTAACCCTGTTCATGGTTATTGTTGCACCTGCAGTTGATGCGCTGGCACTGCTGCCGGAGCAGGTAACCACGCAACGATACATTGTAGTAACGGTTGGCTCAGCCAAAGTATAAGTAATTGCAGTAGCACCTGAAATGTTTGACCATGTTGCACCACCGTCAGTTGATGCCTGCCATTGGTAGCTGATACCAGTACCTGATGAAGCACCTGCGTCGCTCAACGTTACATAATGATAACCACAACTGCCCGATGTGGTAGCCGTTGCAGTACCCGGCGTAGGTGTACCTGTGCACGGTGATACTATAGTAACTGTATAATCCCTTGCATCGCCATAGTTATAGCCGGAACCCATACATGGATTCATGTATGGATAGCTTGTAGAGGAACCATACTCCGTTACAAATCTCAGGCGGTAAGAGCCAGCAGTAGTGCCAGCGGGTACAGTAAAAGAAAATGTAGTCGTGGTGCCCCAGTAATTCGCTCCCCCAAGTGTTTCCCCAGCGCTGAAGGCTCCGTCATTATTATAGTCAATCCATGCTTGTGTATTGAAAGAACCTGCAATGCTGTTGAAGCTGGCAGAATATGTACCACCGGGAGCCATTGTGCAGGTCATCCAGGAAATGGTGTGCCTGTCTTCGTAGCCAGAGCCCGTGCAGCCCATGGTGTCAACTAGCGGACTTCCCATTCCGGTAACCTGGAACACACGTATAGGTCCGTAGGTGCAACCCATGGTAGGATTACTACATGTAGGGGTGCAATACTGAGCACTCGCAACGCCTGCAAACATTGATGCAAGCAATAGAGAATAAAGTTTCTTCATAAAAAAAGTTATTTAATTAGCATACAATATAGATGATATTTGTTTTAAGAAAAAGTAAATACCAATAATAATTTTTATTTTGTTCATTTGATTTACTTGCGGTTAATAAAATGAACATTTTTTGCGTTCTATTCCAACAAATAGTTTATTGTGAATGTATGTATTTTAAATGTAGTCGAACAAAAAAACGAGATGCGCTATTTGCATCTCGTTTTCCGATCTTTTTTTAAAGAAATTGCAGCGAAAGGGCGCATGCCCTTGCGAACTTTACTTTCTATCTTATTTTACCACCCCTTTTATATAGATGGTATACCTTTTTTCACCTTCCGGCAATATGGCATTCGATTGTATGAACACCTCTTTGAAAAACGGACCTTCTTTTTTGGTATGGTAGCCAACTTTTATTATTCCGGTTGCACCCGGTGCAATGGCTTCCTTAGGCCATTCCGGCGTAGTGCAACTACACGAAGGCTTTGCATCAATAATGGTGAGGGGCTGGTTGCCGGTATTCGTAAATGAAAATTCGTGCATGGCATCGGGCCCAAGGCTTATTTCGCCAAAGTCGAAAGTATCGCCATCTTTAAATTTGAATTGCGCGCCGTCGGCTTTTTGTGCTGTCGGTGTTGTTGTTGCCGGTTGCGTTTGTGCGTTGGTGGTATTAATACCTGCCAGGAGCAGGCACGCTGAAAAAATAACTATCTTTTTCATACTTTTTATTTTTATTGGCAATGAGGAAGTTTAATATGCTCCTTTCAGTTTTTACAGTGTTACACCACCAGTCTGTAAGTTGGTTATCCTTTCCCGGTTATAGAGCGAACCTTATTAATGCCCCGCACCTCTTTTAAAAATAAATGAGCAATGAAATTTCATTGCTCATTTAAATACTATTACTGAAAACACTAAAAATTAGTGCTTAGGAGCTGGCATTGGAACCGGAGCTGGTGAAGCTGGGGCCATACCTGGATCTTGCTTTGGAGCTTCCTGTGGCTTTGGCTTTACAGTACCACGAATGTGCAATACAACTGATTTTTCTGATGCATCAGATGTAATGGTCACTTCCTTGCTTATAGGGCCCGGACGGTGATCGGTATTGTAAGTAACGTGTATAACAGCTGAAGCCTTTGGTGCGATTGGCTCATGTGGCCATTTTGGAACTGTGCAACCGCAAGAACCTTTAGCGTCAGAAATGATGATTGGTTTTTTGCCGGTATTCTTGAATTCGAAATCATACTCAGCAGTAGGGCCTTCCGGAACTTCACCATAGTCATGCGTGTTGTCCTTGTCCTTAAATTTAAAAACTCCTGCGTTAGGATCAACTGCAGGCGCCTGAGGAGCTGCAGGAGTAGGAGCTTTTTGATCCTGTGCTTTAACGGCAACTGTAGTTAACGACAGGCAGAAAAGCGTGAAAATTACTTTCTTCATTTTTAGATTTGTTGAGTGATTAAATTGATTTTTTGTTTGACGGTATGCTTGAATTATTATTTAAACTTAGTTTGTCTTGATCATCGAAGTATTTTCAGGTACCGATGTGGTTGGTGCTTTTTCAACCATGCCCTTAATATTTAAAACCTTAACGCCGGCATTCGATGTTACGGTAATGCTTTTATTGAAGGGGCCAGCTGGTTTACCCATGGTATGGAAGGCTACATCAATAGTACCTGTTGCACCCGGTGCAATAGGTTCTTTTGAATAAGTAGGTACCGTGCAACCGCATGATGCCTGTGCTTTTTGAATGATCATAGGCTCGTTACCCTTATTTACAAATGTAAATTTGCAGGTAGCATCAGGGCCTTCCTGTACGGTGCCAAAATCGTGGTTAAGATCGGTGAACGCCATATCTTCCAGCTTTAGCGTAGTAGTTGGTGCAACAGGTGCCGCGCCATCAGTTACCGGCAAAGCAGTGCTGTTACTCAACTGCAGGGTTTCACCGGTTGTTTGAGTTTTCTTTTTCTTTTTGTCTTTCGCCTCAGCAACAGTACCTAACATAACCGTCGCAGCCAATAGAATTATTATTTTTTTCATTTTTATATATTTTGGTGATAAATTCAAAAAGAGTAAAACAAATTTAAGACCAATTTTCATAAAATTGAAAAATATTATTGTTAAAACGTCCAGAAAGCACATTCCATCGTAGTTTTGCGCCCGATGTATAAATTTTTGGTTATACAAACTGCTTTTACCGGAGATGTTGTTCTGGCCACTTCAATTGTGGAAAAGATACATCAGTTTTATCCCGATGCCCAGATAGATTTTCTGCTGCGCAAAGGAAATGAGGGCCTGCTGCAGGGCCATCCCTATATTACTAACTTATTGGTTTGGAACAAGCAGGAAAGTAAACACGTTAACCTGATAAAAATGGCGCAGCGGGTGCGTAAAGAAAAATACACGCACATTATTAACCCGCACCGGTTTTTTACTTCTGGCTTTATTTGCTTCACTTCGGGGGCAAAGTATATTGCGGGTTACGATAAAAATCCGTTCTCTTTTTCTTTTACAAAAAAAGTAGCGCATATTATTTCCCCGCCCCGCAGTGAAAATTTTACTACTGAAACGGGCCGCTACCAGCTGTTGCTGGAAGATATTACCGACAAGATACCGGCATTGCCCAAGCTGCACCCCAGTGCGGCTGATTTTACTTTTGTGGAACAATACAAAACAACGCCCTTTATTACTATTGCACCGTCATCGGTATGGTTTACCAAACGATACCCTATTGACCGGTGGGTGGAACTGATTGAGCTGCTGCCGCAAAATGATACCATATATATATTAGGTGGCGCGCCCGATGCAGGCATAGGGGAGGAGATAGTCGCCAAAACAAAAAGGCCAAACGTAATAAACCTGTGCGGCAAGCTTAACTATCTTAAATCGGCCGCGCTGATGAAGGATGCGGCCATGAATTATGCCAACGATTCGGCACCCTTACATTTTGCGTCGGCAATGGATGCGCCGGTTACTGGTGTGTTTTGTTCTACCATTACATCTTTCGGGTTTGGCCCGCAAAGCCGCGATTCGAAAATTGTGGAGGTTGATTATAATTTATATTGCAAACCCTGCGGACTTCACGGTCGTAAACGCTGTCCCGAAGGGCATTTTAAATGTGCATTGGATATTAAGAACGAGCAATTATTATGGTGGACTTCGAAAACGACATAAAGCAGTGTGTTGCGGTTTTGCAGCAGGGTGGTGTAATACTATACCCTACCGATACCGTTTGGGGGTTGGGTTGCGATGCGCTGAACGCAGCAGCGGTCGAAAAGGTATTCGCGATAAAGCAACGCCCTAAAGAAAAAAGCATGATAGTGTTGCTGGCGGATGCCAAGGAAATTTTTCCGTTTGTGGCTGCGCCGCATCCCGATATTATAGCCATTGTTGAAGCCTTTGAGCAGCCAACGACAGTAATTTATGAAGATGCCCTGGAGTTCCCGCCCAATGTTGTTGCCAGCGATGGCAGCCTGGCCATAAGGGTAACTACCGATCTTTTCTGTAAGGCGTTGATCAAGCGACTGCGCAGGCCAATAGTTTCCACCTCGGCCAACATTAGCGGCATGCCCACACCAGCCATATTTTCAATGGTGGATGCGCAGATAATTGCTGGGGTAGACTACGTAGTACAACACAGGCAAGATGATACCACCATTAAATCACCTTCGCGGCTTGTGAAGCTGAATGATGAAGGAGAGGTGCAGGTACTGCGGGGGTAAGTTGGCAATTGCTGTCTGAACTTTGATTCGTTTGATGGAATGATAGGCTGTGATTGTTTGACAGACAGTGCGATGAGCATTATAAGCAAACTCCCCTCTTTATTTCGAATAGGCGACCATTTTTTCGCCTGCGAACTGCGAAGCACTCATTGAGAACTCTGAAATATTAATTGCTACGAAATAAAAAAACAGGGGTGATTATTTTTGTCCGCTATTGTTTTAAAAACCTCCCTGCACTTACACCGTCCATTCTTACAAAATACATTCCGTTAACCCATTCCTTAGTAACGACACTTACCTTATTGGCTTGAACAAGTTGCCGCACAACCACACGCCCCAAAACATCAGTTATAACCACCACACCCATTGAAGCATCAGCTTCAATAATCAGTTCATCCCGCACCGGATTAGGAAAGCACGTCACCCCTCTCCATTTATGGAGAGGGGCCGGGGGTGAGGCTGTTATTGAATCAACCACCACCCAAACCCCGCTCACCGCAGTATCATTACAACTTTGCGAAGCCGAAACTATTTTAGCCATTATACTATCTACAGCCACAGCCTTAGTATAACTAACCGTGGGCACAGTAGTAGTAGCAAACAAAACACCCTTATTGCGCCATTGTATGCTGTAAGCGCTGTCAGCACCCGTAACAGTAGCATTTACAGTTACCGGGCTGCCTGTGGGTGCGGCTACCGGTCCGCTCAGCGTTATGCCAAGCGTTGTGGTTACCACATGTAAAGTGTTGCTGCTTGCGGTATCAGTATAGCAGGGCATCGTATTAACCAACACACACTTTACATTATCGCCGTTAGCGGGGCTATAAGTATAGCTTGCCGTGCCACTCCCCACATTAGCCCCGTTTACCTGCCATTGGTAAGTAAGTGCACCTGTGGCAGTTGTAGTGGCAGTATAGGTTACAGGCGTGCCTGTGCATATAGTATCGCCTGTATTAGAAGCAATGGAAAGTGTGGCTGGTGTATGGACGGCTGTTATTTTGCGAATACGGTTATTGAGCACATCTCCAAAATATATATTACCGCAATTGTCAATAGAAATGCCAGATGGAGCATTTATTTGTGCAGAATCAGCACGTCCTCCGTCCCCACTATAACCTCCTGCCCCTGTCCCTGTAATTGTGTGTATAATACCTGAAACATCAATCATTCGAATTCTTTGATTGCTATCCGCTGCAAAAATATTTCCGAGCGTATCTATTGCTATCTTGTATGCTCCTAAATTGGCAGCTGTTGCCGGAATACCATCGCCACTATAGGTTGCTACACCAGTTCCTGCAATGGTCGAAATAATACCAAAGGTGTCAACTTTTCGAATGCGCTTATTTTGACCATCAGCGATGTATAAATTTCCAATTAAATCAATTCCAATGTCCATCGGCAAATATATTTTAGCTAGTGTAGCTTGCCCTCCGTCACCACTAAAACCACCTGTGCCTGTACCCGAAATCGTTGAAATTATTCCAGATCTATCAATTTTTCTGATTCTGTTATTATTTGCATCAGATATATACAAATTTTGATTTTTATCAATACAAAGACCATTTACCCCTCTTATCATCGCTGCAGTTGCAGATCCCCCATCTCCGCTAAAGCCAGCAGTCCCTGTACCTGCAATTGTGGTTATTATACCTGTTGAAATATCAACCTTTCTAATTCTGTATTGCGCCGCATCTGCAATATATATATTACCAAACGTATCAAATACGACATCATTTGGATGACTTAGTTTAGCCGCAGTCGCCAACCCACCATCTCCCAAACTTGTTCCTCCCCCAGCTATTTTGGTGAAAATACCAGAGTTATCAACCTTGCATATTAAATCGCAAAATTGATTTGCAAAAAAGAAGTTCCCATGTGAATCAAATGCACATCCTAGAGGATCATTTATTTTTGCGGAGACTGCCAGCCCTCCATATCCGCTACAACCTCCCGTACCATTGCCAACATAAGTGGAAATGGTCTGAGCAAAAAGAGGCGAATGTAATAAAAATAAAAATATAATAAATTTCATTTATTTAAAATTTACATTATCCATAAAACACCTCCATTTGCAGACAGAGGATACGTTGGAGTTGTGCCAAAGGGCAACCAAAATACGGTACCTGGCTGAAAAGGTCCTGTAGTTCCATCTGGAATATTATTTGCTAAAAGGCCATTTATATGAAGGGCATCCTGCCTTAGAGTTAATGTGCCAGGATTAATATTATTACCAACTATCATTACACCATTAAGCCCACCATCATTATTACCAATACCGCCTAAAATAGCGTTACCCTGTATAGTAACTGTATTGCCTTCACCGCCGCCTATAACACTCAAAGCTGCACCCACTGTGGTGGAATTACCAGCACCACCGCCAATAAAAGAAGTATTACCGTTTGCCGTATTTTGGAAACCGCCACCAATGGCGGCTACCGATAAAAACTCCGGGTCTGTAATAAAAGGTGGCAGATGATTCATAGTAATATCAAATATAATTATTACATAGGTACAACATTTTACTGAACTATGCAAAGTTCCCGCCCGTGTTACTTATGCGTAAACCGCAACGTATTTCGCTTCGGGAAAATCCCCTCTTTATTTTCGAAGAAGAGACGGTTTTTTCGCCCGCGAACTGCGAAGCACTCATGGAGACCTCTGAAATATTAAGTGCTACGAAATAAAAAACAGGGGTGATTATTTAGTTCGCTATTGTTTTAAAAACCGCCCTGCATACGCACCGTCAATTCTTACAAAATATACACCGCTAACCCAGTCCTTCGCATTTACACTTACCATTCGCACCTCACCCATCTGCTGCAATACCACACGCCCCAGAACATCAGTTATAACCACCGCACCCAGCGGTGCATCAGCTTCAATAATCAGTTCATCCCGCACCGGATTAGGGTAACACGTCACCCCTCTCCATTTATGGAGAGGGGCCGGGGGTGAGGCCGTTATTGAATCAACCACCACCCAAACCCCGCTCACCGCAGTATCATTACAACTTTGCGAAGCCGAAACTATTTTAGCCATTATACTATCCACAGCCACAGCCTTAGTATAACTAACCGCGGGCACAGTAGTAGTAGCAAACAAAACACCCTTATTGCGCCACTGTATGCTGTAAGCGCTGTCAGCACCCGTAACAGTAGCATTTACAGTTACCGGGCTGCCTGTAGGTGCGGCTACCGGGCCACTCAGGGTTACTGCCAGCGCACGGGTAACCACATGCAGTGTATTACTGCTTACGGTATCTGTATAACAGGGCATAGTATTAACCAACACACACTTTACATTATCGCCGTTAGCGGGGCTATAAGTATAAGTAGCTGCCCCACTGCCCACATTAGCCCCGTTTACCTGCCATTGGTAGGCAAGCGTGCCTGTAGCTGTGGTATGGGTAGTAAAAGTTACGGGCATGCCTGTGCATATGGTATCAGAGGTGGTGGAGGTGATAGAGAAGGTGGTGTGGGTGTGCGGGTAGGGGATGGTTACTTTGCGGATACGGTAATTGCCATTGTCGCTGATATATAGATTATCGCAAGCATCAACTGCAACGCCTCGTGTCGACCATATCGTTGCTGCCGTTGCAGATCCTCCATCTCCACTAAAACCAGTTCCTCCTGTGCCAGCTACCGTATGCATA
>JBBRPD010000062.1:0-33714 GCA_038228575.1 Chitinophagales bacterium
TATATTCAGAACACTTGATGATTTATCCGATGCACTTATGGCTACCATCAACAAACTCGAATCTCAAACAGTTATATCAATAACTTCTTACGATTATTACATGGACGCCTTTAATGCCGTTTTTTAAAGTATAAATGGTATTAGACTTAGCAGATTATTTAGTTCAGCATGATTACAAATTATTCCAGAACAATTAAACCACGCAATTATTTAAAATGTATGATTGCAGTAATATTATTTTGATTAACGCGCGCGTAGTAAAATTTTGTATATCTCTTTTCTCAATAGGTAGCCCAAACAAATAGGGGGGGTATGGGGTGTAAACTCAAAGGTACTTCTACAGCTTACTAACCATGCTGCAACGTATGGGAGCTTGCAAAAGAATGTATCTATTAAGTTATTTCAATCATGTTGCCAAAGTTGTTGTAGGTAAAGGATTTCATTTAATGAAAAGGTACTCCCTACACTTTCTTTGCGCTTTGTAGTACATGGCATACTGCAAACGTTTTGGTTAAGCCTGTTATTTTGAAAAAGTGTTGCAAAGTGTTGCAGGTTAGTTTTGTTGCAAAATTAATATATTTTTGAATGTTTGGCACAACCTCGAAATAGTAAGTGACCGATTACAAACATTAACATCAATATACAACCTTTACAAAATGCGTTTATATTTGTAGCGGATTAACAGCCATGTTTGGAGAGATTTTTAAAAAGTTGTACCTTATTTGTACCTTAATCCGCTGAAAGTATTGATAACATTGAAAATTTAGTTTTACCACATGAAATATTTTATCATAGTAGCACTTCTTTTGAGTGGGGCAACTTTTTCGTTCGCTCAGAACAGAATTGGTATAGAAACCGGAGTTACGGCTCCTGTATTTACGGTAGGCACAAGTAACGATGCATTTGGCTATCGCCACTCTGCGGTAATTAAGCCTACCATAAGTATGGACTACCTGCGCAAGGTAGACCGCCACGTGTATCTGGGTGCAGCACTGGGCCTGGAGGCGTATGATTTTTACTACAGTAAAACTCAGGACTATAAAGTAGATATACACCATACCAGTTCTTATTTCACTATTACCCCATTGGTCGATTTTGGCCTTGGCCGCCACCAGTATATGCATATTTATGTATCCACTGCAATGGGCTTTGTTACCAATACCAATGAGGTTACCGGCATCTACACTCCCGGCTCTTACCAAACTCCCGATCATTCTTACGACTCATCACCATTGGTTAGCGGCTTCATCTTCCGCCCAGGCATCGGGTTGAAGCAGCACTTCCCAATTAATAAATTCTGGCACATTACGCTTAGCGAAGGCTATAGCGTATTGGCTACCGACCTTACACATGTTGCCAATATAGGTGCTGTGCACCCTGCCTACCTTATGTTCAAGATGGGCGTAATGCGCAAATTCCACCAGCCACTTTCGGCCCGTAAGGACTAGAATTCAATTGCACCGCATCACTTTGCGCTACTAATTGCAAATAGTAACAGATGGAAAAGCCTGTCGTATTGAGTACCAGCAGCACGACCGGGTTTGGAAAACAATATTTTTTAACTAATTTTCGCTCATGAAACGAATATTACTCATAGTTCTACTTGTTCTCGGCTCCTATCAAGGGTTTTCAAATTCTTTAGTATCTCTTTGGGCCGGGGCTGGTTTAGCTACGCGTTACAATTACGACTATGGGCTTTCTTTCGGGCTTGACTACACGCATGCTCTGTTTTACCGTGTAGGTATTGGCCTTTCGGCTTTTGCGCAACAATACAACCTGTATTACGATAAGGATAACGCCAACCTTGTTGCAGGCAGCATGAGGAACCAAAGTATGTACGTTTTCGCCTGCCCTAAGCTGGAATACCATTTGGGTAAGAAAGGCAACGTACATTTTTACCTCACTGGTGGTGCCGGTTTTAAAATGAGTGCGACTGATACCTTGCGGAAATGGTCACGCCTTGCTTATTCGGCTACGCCGGGTTATGATAGCATGATAGACCGTTCGGCATCTATGAACTCCCTGGTTTACCGCCTTGGTTTTGGTTTTACTGAATACTTCCCTACCCGCGGGCATCTGTCGTTTACACTGGGCCAGGATTTCGGTTTTTTGCCGGGTCTAATCAGCACATCGGACGACCCGACCAATGCATCGCTGCATAACAATGTGAATCAATTTTACAAGCCAACATACATTACTTTCCGCATAGGCATTTGCTTCAATCACAGTAAATAGCCCTGCCTACGGTTTACTCAACAATTTGCATTTTTGCAGATCAAATCATTTTATTTTTTGCACATGAAATCATTTATACTTACATCATTACTGTCGCTGGCCGTTTGCTGCACCTTTGCACAAAACAGAATTGGAGTTGAACTGGGAGCGGGAAGGCCGGTATTTGCTACAGGTTCCTACTCTTCAGCTACTGTTCCGGGTTATGATGTTGACATAAACCTTGCTGGCACCGCATATTACACCCGTAAGTTTGCACGCCATTGGTATTGGGGTGTTAAGTCGTCATTCGAACAGTATTCTTTCGCCTTCAGCCGTAAAGAAAACGATGGCATTGGTGGCACCATAGGCACTAATGTAAAGCACAAGAGTTCTTATTTGCACTTTGGCCCTATGATAGACCTTGGTGTGGGCAAGCATCGCGAATATCTGCATTTCTATTCATCGGCAACTGTAGGCTTCTTGCTAACTGGTTTTCAGGAAACAGAAGACTACCACGACAATAACAATGTAATGAGTTCTTATCATCTTGGTCGTACCGATGCCATGATCAATGCTGTTGTATTCAGGTTTAGTTTTGGTTTAAGGCAGCAATTCCCTATTACCAAAACATGGGCCGCAACTATCAACGAAGGTTATAGTGCTATGCCATTTGGCGATGTAAGCAACCCGACCGCTACCGGTGGCAATAACTTACACCCCGGCTACATTACCTTGCAATTTGGCATGATGCACAAATTCAAGGATGCTAAGAAAATGGACAGGAATAACTAAAGTATAAGAACCAAGATATTAATAAACAACGGGTCTGGCATTACTGTCAGGCCCATTGTTGTATGGGTGATTTGCGGGACTATGCATGTATGTATAACTTCCGGCACTACGACATGATTTTCGAGTCGCACTTTGATGCATAAAGGTTGTTACGCTATATCAGTTGTACATAAAATTTCGGCATGCAGAGATCCCCCTCAGCGCTACGCTCGTGCCCTTTGCACACATCCTTCAAAAACTACCGTGTACCAACTACTTTTAAAGCAATGGACGGCCCGCGTGGCGGGCTAAAGGTTTGTAGCACATCATTTAACCCGATGATTCATGCCCCGGTCAGGGGCTAAACTCCCAAAACTATTGTATAGCCCTTGACCGGGGCTAGTGTAATTTTTTCTTTTTGCTACAATCCTGTAGCACCTGCCGGTGCAGCCCATGTTACGTAATCTCGCTCAAAAAATATGGGTGCACTGTAGCCGTCAAAGGGGAGTAGCTATACTGCGTTTAATACGTCCTGTGCATGTTAACACTGTGCCGTTTTTTTAATATCAAGTTGGTATTAGTGCTTTTTGGTGCTATAGGTTAAGGGCGTAGGTTTCATTCAATGCCGGTATAGTTGCCTCCCAGCCATACACTTCCATTATTTTAGCTTTCAACGCTGCGAGCGCCTCCGCTTCTCCGTGTATGAGGAAGATATTTTCCGGTTTACTTTCCAGTTTAGAGAGCCAGTTAATAAGTTCGCCCTGATCGGCATGAGAAGACAGGCTGGTAATATTTTCAACCTTAGCCCTTACTGGGAAAAATTTTCCAAAGATCTTTATTTCTTTAGCACCGTCCAGCAAATCCCTTCCGCGCGTCCCTTCGGCCTGGTAGCCTGCCAGCAGCATAGTAGCGTTGGCATCGGGCAGGTATTGCAGCATATAGGTGAGCACGCGCCCACCGGTTGCCATGCCGCTGCCGGCAATAATTACCTTCGGAAATTCAGCTTTAGCCAAGGTGTAGGTTTCCTGTATATTTTTGATCAGTTTTATTTCGCTGCACATTTTCTCGCAATCGTCGGCCGAAAGTTTGTGCCAGTTAAGGTTACGCTCAAAAACTTCCAGCACGCTGGTGCCCATCGGGCTATCCATATAAACAGGTATGGCCGGTATAGCGCCGCTTTCGCGCAGTTTCCATAAAAGATACATCAGTAATTGGGTGCGCTCCACAGCAAAACTCGGTATTACAAGTGTTCCGCTTTTAGCTGCTGTTTCATTAATTATCCTTACCAGTTCTTCTTCCGCATTATCGGGGTGCAACGTCCCCCCGTATGTTGCCTCCATTAAAATTACACTGGCCTGTTCCGGTTTTTGTGGCGGGTACATCAGCGCATCCTGCTCCCTGCCTATGTCCCCTGAAAAAACAATTATCTTATCGCCTATTTTTAATTCAATAAAGGTTGACCCTATAATATGCCCGTTATACCGAAAGCGGCAATGTATATCAGTGTCAATTTCAATCCAGATATCCGGCTGTTGCGGGTACAGCAAAGGAATTGTACGCTCTGCATCGGCAACATCATACAACGGCACGGCGGGGTTGTGTTTACTGTAGCCCTTTTCATTAGCCCGTGCCGCATCTTCTTCTTGTATACGGGCGCAATCTTCCAGTATTATTTTTGTTATTTGCAGGGTAGGGGCAGTGCACCATATCTGCCCTGCAAAACCATCTTTAACCAGGCGCGGCAAATAGCCAGTGTGGTCAAGGTGGCCATGCGTAAGCAGTACCATATCAATATCGGTAATGGCTACCGGCAGTGGTTGCCAGTTCAGCGATTGCAGTTCCCTAAGGCCCTGAAACATCCCGCAATCGATAAGTATCTTTTTGCGTAGTGTTGTTATAAAATACTTCGATCCGGTTACTGTTCCGGCCGCACCTAAAAATTGTATGCTAGTACCGGCAATGTTATAATGCTGTTGCATGTTAATGTGATATTTGTTTTAGTTTTTACTGGCGGCGTTGGGCGCTGCCTGCCTGCACAGCTGGTGTATTTCCTGCAATACAACATCCATTCTGCCAAGGCTTACGCCTGCGTGTTCCAGTTGCCTGACGTTATTGCAGAGCTCCTGGCACAACACAATCTTCCTCTCCAGCAGCCACTGTTTTTCATTTTTGGTAAGTGCCGTCAGGCAGGTAATGGGGTACAAGCCCAGCTCATCTATCATATCTTTCAGGCTTCCTTTGGCGGGATAGTCCCAGCCAATAAGTTTTAAGCCAGCACAATTACCGTATTTTATGGCATCATCTGAAAATCGGGTATTCGTTACTACCCCACCCTGGTAGGTCATGCTTTTGTTCTGTTGCACCCACTGCACCTCAATATCTTTAAAACGAGATTGTATGTACAGGGGTATTTTCACATCGCAGATCGTGCCTTTCAAATTGTGATATTTGCACTCTATCATGAGTTGGTAATTATTCAGCAGCGCAATCACATCAACTTCATGCTGAACGCACAGCCCCTGTACCATTTCGCCTACTTTCACTTTGTAACCCTGATGGCGTAATAATTCGCCCACATATTTTTCAAACGGGAAGCCCGAAGGGCCCAATTCCATAATGGCGCCTTTCAAATGGTATTTTGCTGCAAGGTGGCGGGAGCTTTCCTTGAGCAACGTAAATGCGAGTTTATAAATGGCCTTAGTGGGCATCTCCGGGTATAACTTGCCCGCTATTTCTTCTATCACTGCATCAACCTCTTCGGGCCGTGCGCCGGAATGCAACAATGAGTTCCGCAGTTTTTGCTCTGAGAACTGTACCTTTTCTCCAGAGGCTTTTGTAATAAGCACATTACTATCCATATATTGTCAACTGAAGTATTTGTTTGTATAAAGATATCCTTTTATAGCGCTCTTTTTACTACTACACTCACAACGCGTACGCTACCTGCAACGTTAAGGCAGCGTGTACTGCTGAACGATGACGAACGTCATTAAAATACGGGGAAACTGTTCTGCAATGGCAGCGTGTTTGTTCATTGTTAGGGTTATGATGACAATTTCGGGCCATGATTTTACCAGTTTACCCTCCATTTAATTAACTTTGCGCCCTCATGGAATTACCAAAAGGTAAAAAGGTTTATTTCGCCTCCGATTTTCATTTGGGTATTCCCGACCGCATTACGAGCATAGCGCGCGAAAAGCGCCTCTGTAACTGGCTGGATAGTATAAAAAGTGATGCTGCGTGTTTGTACCTGGTGGGCGATATTTTCGATACATGGTTTGAATATCGTAACGTGATACCTAAGGGTTTCAGCCGTTTCATGGGGAAGCTGGCCGAACTGAGTGATAGTGGCATACAAATTGAGGCCTTTACTGGTAACCACGACCTCTGGATGCGTGGTTATTTCATGGAGGAATTGAACATACCAGTACATTACAAGCCCATAACTACCGAATTTAATGGTAAAAAGTTCTTTATAGGCCATGGCGATGGCTTAGGTCCGGGTGATACAGGCTATAAAGTACTGAAGGCGGTAATGAGCAATAATTTTTCGCAATGGCTTTACAGGCGCCTGCATCCCGATACCGGTGTTGGCTTTGCCGGCTGGCTGAGCCGACTTGGCCCCAAGCATGCCGATGCACCCGATAAAGAGTTTTTAGGCGATAGCGAATGGCTGGTGCAGTTCGCAAACGAAAAATTGATGACTGAATATATTGATTATTTTATTTTTGGCCACCGGCATATAGCCATAGAGTACCCCTTGAAGAACAACAGCTTATATGTAAACCTTGGCGACTGGATAAAGTATGATAGTTATGCCGTATTTGACGGCAGTATTTTGAAACTGAAATTTTATAAGCCTTAGTACATGGGCCCAAAAGAAAGTGATATGCAACGCAGACTAGTGATGATAAGACATGCAAAATCGAGCTGGGCCAATCCCCTGCAAAGCGATTTTGACAGACCGCTAAACGACCGGGGAAAAGGCGAGGCAGTAGAAATGGGCGAAAAGCTAAAGAAACTGGGCCTGATGCCGGACCTTATTATTTGCAGTAAAGCCAAGAGAACCCGGCAAACGGCAAAACGCATTGCCGCTGTGCTCGGTTACGACCTGGAAAACGTGCTGTTTGAGGAAAAGTTGTATCATTGTATACCTTCGGTTTTTGAAGAATTGCTGTTTGAGGTGAGCGATAAGGCGAAAACAGTTTTCATAATTGCCCATAACCCCGGAATAACAGAATTTACCAACCAGCTATCGGCTGATTTTAATATTGACAATATGCCTACCTGCGGCGTGGCAGGCGTTGAATTTGAGGCGGAAGAATGGAACACATTGCCCGTTACAGATCGTAAAGTTTTTTTATTTGATTATCCCGGAAAAGATCAATGACACTGAATAAAACCACAGCCCAGATAACAGCCCTGCTGGAAAAGTTATTTGAGGAACATTTTGAAAAAAAAGTTGAAATGACCGAACCGCTTGCGGTATCGGGCTCTGACCGCCGTTACTATCGTATTTCGGGCGGCGGGGTAATAGCTATTGGCACCTATAATACCAATGTAGCAGAAAATAATACTTTCTTTTACTTTACCGAACTCTTCCGCAAGAACGAAGTAAACGTGCCGGAAGTGTACAAAACCAGTAAAGACAGAAAAGCATACCTGCAACAAGACCTTGGTAAAACATCGCTTTTTGATATTTTGCAAAGTGAAGGACATACCGATAACGTGCGTAAGCTTTACCACAAAGCCATGGGCCAGTTGGCCAAGGCACAATGGATAGCGGGCCGCGATGCCGATTATAAACAGTGCTTTTCATCGAAAAAATTTGATGAAAAAGCCATCATGTCAGACCTGCTTTATTTTAAATATTACTTTGCCGATCTGCAGGATATACCTTACGACCGTTCGCTGCTGATCAGTGAAATGGAGTTGCTGAGTAAGGACCTTGGCAGGGTGCAACCGCAAACACTGATGTACCGCGACTTTCAGAGCCGGAACATAATGGTGCACGATGGCAAGATCTATTTTATTGATTACCAGGGTTGCATGCAGGGCCCGCCTCAATACGACATAGCATCGCTGCTGTGGCAGGCAAAGGCAAAACTTACCGATGCCTGGAAAGAAGACCTGCTGAATGGCTACATCAGTTCGTTGAAAGAACTGCATGTGCCTCGCATGGATGAGATCCATTTCAGGCGCGGCTATGTACAGTTCGTGCTCGTTAGGTTATTACAGGTATTGGGGGCTTATGGTTTCAGGGGGCTTTTACAACATAAAGCACACTTTATCACCAGCATCAGCCCTGCATTAAAAAGCCTCAATAAGTTCCTGTCCGATCATCCGCAGGCACCAGCCTATCCCGAAATGCGTTCCCTGCTTGAAAAAATTTCGTCGCCTGAAATGCAGGCGCGCTATGCAGTAGCCAGCACTACGGAAAAGCCTAAGCTCAACGTGCAGATCATGAGTTTTTCGTACAAAAATGGTATACCCAAGTTTGACGGCAGCCATGGTGGCGGATATGTATTCGACTGCAGGGGTATATTGAACCCGGGCCGTTACGATGCCTACAAGCACCATACAGGCAATGACGAACTGGTGCGCCAGTTCCTGGAGCGCGAAACCCGCATGCCTGACTTTATGAACCACGTTTACGGACTTGTTTCCATAAATGTGGAAGATTACATAGCTCGTGGTTTTGAACAACTTGGAGTGGCATTCGGTTGCACAGGCGGGCAGCACCGCTCCGTTTATGCAGCCAACCAAATGGCCGCATACCTCACCACCCGCTACAATATTGACGTAACCGTTACCCATACCAATGAAAAGAAGTGGGCTTTGCAGAATGATAAATTATAAATGGTAAATTATAAATTGAAGCTTTGGGTTCCGGCCTAATAGCGTGTCGAATTTGATTTTCGAATTTGTAAGATGGAATTTATTATTCAGATTTTGCTGTTTGTTATTTGAATATTGAATTTGAATATTGAAAAATTGATGTGTATCTTTCCGCTTTAAAATAATACTGATGAAGAATTGTGTTTTACTTGCCATGTTTGCCCTATCCCTGTTTGCAGGGTCTTGTGTGAAAAATACCAACCCGCCACTGGCATTTCTTG
The DNA here is from genome assembly GCA_038228575.1 of Chitinophagales bacterium. Lineage (GTDB taxonomy): Bacteria > Bacteroidota > Bacteroidia > Chitinophagales > Chitinophagaceae > Flavipsychrobacter. The sequence continues at coordinate 9,105 of JBBRPD010000062.1, forward strand.
TTGATACCATGTCAAACGTATATGTTAACTACAACGATTCTTTGGACGTGCCATTGGAAGTAAGGTTTTTGACAGGCAACTATAATGAAAAAGTGACGCTTACTATTACCGGCCTGCCTGCTCATGTAAGGTTAGCTAAAGATACCATTACCGGCACACCTACTTACACTGCAACCTTCAGGATATATGCTGATAGTTCTTCCGTAATAGGCAACTATCCGGTAACATTGGTTACTTACAGCCCTACTAACGGTTACAAGAGTTACACCTTTAATCTGGGTATTGTGCATTATAAATGCGGCTATAACCTAAAGGGTAATTACACTGGTCATAACGCCTGCAACCTGAGCAACTATACGTACAGTGTCGCGTCTACTTCATCGGGCGATACCGCGCTGAATATTGTTAACCTGGGTGGTTATGGCAGCAACACCAACGCCTTCATGCGCCTGGATTGCAATACCGATTCAGTTTATGTTGACCGTCAGTCCATTGGCAATGGTGTTACCATGTGGGGTGCTGGTCATTTCACAGCGAACACCATTGTGCTGCACTACATAGCGCTTAACACCCCGGCAGGCCACAACGATACCTGCAGTGTAACACTGAACAGATAATTTAAGTTAGGTAGGAACATATTCAAGGCATCATGCAAACGCATGGTGCCTTATTTTTTATAACAATTTTGCCTGTTCCACTTCCTGATTGTTGGTATCTTTGGTTTACAATTCACACACAACATGCCAACATTATTCAGCCCCCTAAGCATACGCAGTATTACACTAAAGAACCGGATAGTTGTATCGCCCATGTGCCAGTACTCGGCTACTGACGGCATGGCGAACGATTGGCATTTGGTGCACCTGGGGAGCCGTGCTGTTGGCGGTGCGGGCCTCGTGTTTACGGAAGCTACGGCAGTAACACCGGAAGGGCGTATTTCCCCGCAAGATCTTGGCCTCTGGAACGATGCACAAATTGAACCACTAACCCGCATAACTCAATTCATAACAGCGCAAGGCAGCGTGCCCGGTATTCAGCTGGCGCATGCAGGGCGTAAATCAAGCCTTACATCGCCATGGAACGGCGATAAACTGATACCTGTGGCAGAAGGTGGCTGGAAGACTTTAGCGCCCAGCAGCATGCCATTTGCCGAAGACAAAGACACACCCGAGGCATTGACGCAAGAGGGCATTGACCGAATTGTGGCTGCATTTAAAAATGCAACACGCAGGGCACTGGAAGCGGGTTTTCAAGTGCTGGAAATACATGGTGCCCATGGTTACCTTATCAACGAATTCCTTTCACCATTATCAAACCAGCGTACAGATAAATACGGCGGGCCTTTTGAAAACAGGATGCGTTTTTTAATGGAAACGATTGCGGCTGTGCGCAGTGAATGGCCGCAACACCTGCCATTGTTTTTGCGCATCTCCGCTACCGATTGGGCTGATAACGGCTGGACGATTGAAGATTCAAAAGCAATGGCCCCTATTGTAAAAAATGCGGGTGTTGACTTGGTAGATTGCTCGTCTGGCGCGGTGGTATCTTATGCTAAAATTCCGGCCAGGCCAGGCTACCAGGTGCCATTCGCCGAAGCAGTTAAAACAACAGGTATGCTCACCGGTGCCGTAGGCATCATCACCACCGCCGAACAGGCCGAAGAAATACTCAACAAAGAACAGGCCGACCTTATTTTCATGGCCCGCGAATTACTACGAGACCCTTACTTCCCCCTTCGTGCCGCCCGCGAACTGGGCTATGACGAAATGCCATGGCCCCTGCAATATGAACGGGCTAAAAGGAAGAAGTAATGGAGATGCTGTACCAAACCTTGAAAGCGTGGCACTGCTGTTTAATGCTTCCCGCTTATAGAAGATACTTCCTGCGTCAGCATGACAAAGTTAGGGCAAGAGAGAAATGAAAATTACTTACCCACTCTGACTTTGTCATTCTGAGTTTCTATTCAGCGGGCTGCAATCAACCTGCAATGACAATCAACATGGCAGATGCAATTCAACACCCTTCGGGGTTGGCACCTTTTGTTATAGTTACCCGTCGGTTTCACCAGGGGCTATTCATGTTAAAGTCCTCCGGACTTTTCTCAAACAGACGCACAACATCCACAAGCCTAAAGGGCTTGAACAATAATAGCCGGGAGTGAAACTCCCGGAATGAAAAAAAACACGACGAAGCCTGAAAGGCTTCAACACTTATAAAATAAAGCTACAAAACACACTTGTCATTGGCAGCGCAGCATTCTTCCCATGCCGTTCTTACGAATAACCTTTTCTAAAATCACAATTATGCTTCATAACATACCTGTGCAAACTGAACCTGTCCGGGCATTGGAGGGTTCAGTTTACGTACGGCAACTTTTACTCTTATAGCCTTGGGGAATTGTGCTTTCAGTGCTGTGTGTATGTTATAAACAAATGTTTCCAGTAGTTGCCCCTGCTGGTGAAAAACTTCCGATACCGTACTTTGAATAATAGTATAATCAGCAAAAGGCCACGGCATCATGTCGGGCAATTCTACATCAACATCTATTTCAAAAATATTACCCAGAATATGCTCCTGCGGGTATAAACCATGTGGGGCAGTAATTTGTATTCCGTGCAGGGAGACTGTAAGCATGGTGGTGAGGTACTAAAAAATTAAGATGATTGTTTGGTCCATTTATTTAACTGGTTCACGGTAGCCGCCATGTCTTTAGGCAGTGGTGCTTCCACAGTTACCAACTGACCATCGGCCCGTTCAAACTCCAGCTTGTAGGCATGCAGCGCAAGCCTGCTGAGCAGTGGCCTTTCCTGCTCTTCTTTCTCCGAATGGTTATACTTTCGCTTAATTGACGATACAAAGAACGGTCTGCCATCGCCATACAACTCATCGCAAACTATAGGGTTGCCAATGTAGGCAGAATGTACACGTATCTGGTGTGTGCGGCCGGTATGTATCTGGTATTGCATAAGCGCATACAGCGGCCATTGTTCCACCACCCTGTAATCAGTTACGGCATGTTTACCCTTCTTCGCAACAATCATTTTGCCGGGTACGGCCGGGTGCTCGGCAATCATATTTTCTATGCGGCTTTCGGTGGGGTGCACAATGCCGGTTACGATGCCCGCATAAAACTTACTAATGTCGTGCTCCATAAACTTTGCAGAAAGGTGCTTATGGGCTTCTTCATTTTTGGCAAAGGCAATAACGCCGCTGGTATCTCTGTCCAGGCGGTGCACAACCCATACGTGCTGCTTCAGCTTTGTTTCCAGCACCTTGTTAAGGCTGGGTATCTCACTATCGAACCTGTCAGGTATCACCAGCATGCCTGCGGGTTTGTTTACTATTATCAGGTCGTCGTCTTCGTATAAAGTATCGAATTTCATTGTCTTATTTTCTTTGCTCATTTGCCCTGCACCATTTGTTGTATGGGCCGGCTATTTTAATTTTCTTGAATCAGATCTGCCATACCTTCAAGGCTGGCACACACCTTGGTTACACTATAACAAACTATAGGCACTCAGGCATTTATCTTCCTGTTCGCGCATGGTTAGTTTATCGGCAGTGGTTTTATCTTTAAAGCCGCACAGGTGTAAAGTGCCGTGGAAAATTACCCGGTGCAATTCATTATTGTACGTTGTGGCAAATTTTTCTGCATTTTCTTTTACACGGTCCACACTCACATATATTTCGCCAATCAGCGAAGTGTCTTCACTAAGGTCGAACGTAATAATATCGGTAAGCGTATCATGATTCAGGTATTGCTGGTTCATGGTATGCAGGTATTCATCGCTGCAAAAAATATAATTCAGGCGTGTTTTCTTTATTCCCTCCAAATGCTGTTGCACCAAAGCATCTAAAAAAGCAGATAGCTGCCGTTTTTGCTTTAACCCTGCTTTTACCTCATGTTCGTTGAACGTTGCCGACATGCTTTAAATTTTGGCAAAGGTATCTAATTAATTTTTGATGGTAAATGAGACAGTTCTTTCCTCACTGCCGACCTCCCGAAGCAAGTTCGGGACAGGGCTCTCTCCATAAATGGCATAGGGGAAATCAATGTCTGTGCAGTTGCGCGGTTTCTGTTGTAAGAAATGTAATGCGAAGTTTTAAAATGCGCCCTATTCATTCTGGTCAACCCGTTCCATTTGCTCTTTTATTAACTCAACCCAATAAATGTGGGGCTGCTTTTTGTACAATTTTATATATTTACCTCTAAAACACACTGTCTATACCATGCAAGGCAAATTTTATACCCGGCTCCTGTTTTTATTGTGTTGCTTGTTACCCGTTAGTGGCTTCAGCCAGTATTTCTACTTCTACGCCAACCCGTTCGCGTTTGGCACACAGGTATCGCGCTACACAACAGGCATCAATTTTGTGAATGTAACTGCTGAATATACTGGTGTTGTTCCCCGTTACGATACCTACCATAATGCGGTGGGCGATACATTCATTACCCGCACCTTAAAATCGAGCAATGGGGCGGGTTATGCTGTTGGCGTTACCATGCCTATATTAAGAACGGGCAGGCGCAGCTCTTTCGACCTTAGCGTAGACCTCCATTTCAACAGTTACATATTTACAGATGTAAATGAAGGCGTAACAAGTGCAGGCGAAAACTATTTACCTGGTGGGCAAATAAGCCTTGCCACGGTTACCAACCAGATCGCTTTACCGTTAAGTATCGACTTTAAATCTGGCTCTGATGCTATTGCTATACGTACTACCAGGTTTGGTTTTGTACTGGGCGCGGGTGTCATGCCGAAAATGCAAAGTACAACCTACTCAGGTTTTTCTTCAACCACGGCAGTTATTGACAATAAAAGTACCACAACGTTTACCCCATTTGCCAAGGCCGAATTTTCGGCTTACTGGTTATTCTGTTTCCGGGTTAAGGCATTCTATTCTTTTGGTGGTGCCCAACTGATGCAGATACAATCACTTTCGGCAAACTCCATTACGCCTATCACTTCTACCCTTACCGAAAAGAGCAGCATGGTAATTTCGCTCACTGTATTACCTTTCTCCTTCCTATGGTACAAAGAACGTAAGAGCCACGGCTGGTGGGATGATTACGAAACTGAAAGACCGTGGAGAATAAGGGAATAGTGGTAGCTGTATTTTGCCCGCCCCGTCTCCATAAGCGATAGTAGCAAGTTAAAATCTGCGGCGTCCCGCAGGGCATGAAGTAGCATATATTGGCCCGGCTATATCTACAATCCAGCTTTTCACATTGTGCCGGGCAGATAGAATTTACGACATTTTCTTCCCCGGCAATACCTCCATAAAATTTTGCAATACGCACATTGTTATCGTAATGGCTTCATCCCCTACCTTTAGCAATATTATTACTGACTAATGATGCAACCTGCTATAAAGACTTTGGGAGAACTGAAACAATCAGGCTACCAACCAAAAGGCGTTAAGAATGAAGTAAGGGAAAACCTTACCCAACTCATTACCGGAAAACAAAGCCCGTTCCAGACCATTCTGGGTTTTGAAGATACCGTTATACCCGATGTGGAAAGGGCGCTGTTAAGTCGCCATAACATATTGTTCCTGGGTTTAAGGGGGCAGGCGAAAACCCGTATGGCACGCGAAATGGTGCATCTGCTCGATGAGTGGATACCCTTCGTGGCCGGCAGCGAAATAAATGATGACCCATTCGCCCCAATATCGCTGTTTTCAAGGCAGTTAATTGATGAAAAAGGCGATGACACACCCATTGCCTGGCTGCACCGCAGCGAACGCTATGGCGAAAAACTGGCAACGCCAGATGTATCGGTAGCTGATCTTATAGGCGATATTGACCCTATTAAAGCGGCCAATATGCGTTTCAGCTTTGCTGATGAAAGGGCGCTGCACTACGGCATTATACCCCGCAGCAACCGGGGCATTTTTGTAATTAATGAATTGCCCGATCTGCAGGCGCGTATACAGGTATCGTTATTCAATATTTTACAGGAAGGCGATATACAGATACGTGGCTTTAAGCTGCGTATGCCGCTCGATATCCTGTTCATATTTACGGCCAACCCTGAAGATTATACCAATAGGGGCAGTATTGTAACGCCGCTGAAAGACCGTATTGAAAGCCAGATAATTACCCACTATCCTAAAACGGTGGAACTTTCCCGCGCTATTACAGACCAGGAAGCCAATATTTTACCACAACAGTTGGAAACGGTGGAAGTGCCGGAGCTCTGCAAAATGATGGTGGAAGAAGTGGCTATGGAAGCCCGCAAAAGCGAATTTGTTGACCAAAAGAGCGGCGTATCGGCCAGGCTTACTATTTCGGCGTATGAAAACCTGATAAGTACGGCCGAAAGGCGTGCATTGCGCCATGGTGGCGGCCGGACAGTGGTGCGTATAGCTGACTTTTTAGGCATTATCCCTTCTATTACGGGCAAAATAGAGCTGGTTTATGAAGGCGAGCAGGAAGGTCCGCTCAATGTGGCGTACCGCCTTATGGGGCTGGCTATCAGAACTACCTTCTGCAAATACTTCCCCGATCCGCAATCTTTCAAGAAAGGACCTAAAGACCCTAAAAAGGCAAAACCCAACCCATACATGTCAGTTATTGACTGGTTTGGCAAGGGCAATGACCTCATACTTTTGCAAGACGATAGCGATGCTGACTACCGGAATAACCTATACAAGGTGGACGGCTTGTACGCTGCGGTAAAACAATTTTACCCGCAGATTGAAGAAGACCAAGCCGGTTTGCTCATGGAATTTATGTTACATGGCCTGTCAGAATTTTCGCTCATCAGCAAAAAAGGCATTGAAAAAGGTGGTTATAATTTCACAGATATGCTGGGCAGTATGCTCAATATGAGTATGGATGACGAAGACGATGAGGATTTTGGGTAGATACCGTTTAATGCATCTTAATTTTTCTACTTGTATGCCTCACCCGCAAAACCCTGATGATATTGTCAGTAACGCGGTAAGACACCCGGTAGCTGTGCTTAACAAATGAACGGTAGGTACCATCATTGTTTAACTTAAACTTGTCCAGAGGATGGCTTGTTGGATATGATGCTGCATTATTTACAAGCCCTGTTATATCTTCAAGTACCTTGTAAGCATTTTTGGGAGAATCTTCGCAAATATGTCCGTAAAGGTACCTTAAATGTAGCTGTGCTTGTTTGGTCCAGACTACTTGGTAAACCTCGTTTACCATTGCTTTATTTGTTTTAACAGCTCTTCATGGGTAATGAAGTTGTTATTTTCATATTCAGCCTCTGCTTCATCCAGCTCCTTGTTGTACTGTACTATATCAATGGAGTCATTTGTCTCATTTTTAAGGCTTAAAAACGATTTAATAACACTCAACAATGATTTTTTTTCAGCGACACCCAACAGCGGGAGATACCGCTGTATCTCATTATCTAATGTCTGAGCCATTGTACTGTTTTTTACAAATTTAATTATTTAAGGGCTAATACGGACCATTTTTCACCAATTAGTTTCTATTTTTGACTTAATTGTTTAGATTTGAAGTTTAATTCTAACTTACTTCATAATATGAAGGCATTATTACTCACAGCTGCGGCTGTAATAGCTTTTACCGGTAGCATATTTGCCCAAAGGCAGGCCATATGGGAAAACTTCCCTCCTGACCTTCGCTGGGATGGTGGTATTAACTATGGTGCAAGTGGCATTACCCGTCCGCAAGGCCCTGCCAATGACTATACTGGTGCGCGTACTAACGTAGTACCTGAAATTTCTGCCAAGGTGGTTTATGCCGTTGACGAGCACTGGAATTTAGTAGCAGAACTGGGCATGCGCAAATGGGAGTCATTCGGCACCTGGAACAATCCTTATACTATGGGCACTTCTCTGCAGAAGACAGAAGTTAAGTTCCAGATAGGCAAACCTGCGCTTACAGAATCTTTTCAGCTCAACTATGTTATTCCTTTTTACAGCAAATGGAAGACCTATAATAAAGCCAATTTATACTTTGGTGTTAATTTAGGTTTAGTAACCACAATAAGCGATGGTTCAGTAGGTTACAGCAAGTATAATGCGGCTCCCGATTCATCTTACCGATATGTTTCTAACTATAATTATGGTTCAGGTATTGGTTACAGTTTTGGTTTGCAGGCTGGTTATACGTACTATTTCATGCGCCGCTGGGGTGTGAATGTGGAAATAGGTGCCCGCTTCGTAGAAGTTGGTACTGACAAAACAAATGGCATATATGACGACCATGGTACCCACCGTTACCACATGCTGTTTTTACCAGAAACAGTAGGTATCAGGTACCGTTTCCATTAAGATATTGTTGAACTGTGAAAGTGCTGTTAATTGGGCACTGCCAAAACAATAAGGGCACAGTTTTTGAAGTTATGTAGTTGAGTATTTCCCGAATAGTGTGTGTGTAGTGGGAATTTAAGGTACGGGAATACCAACAAAATTAAATTTCCACGAAGGGTGCCTTTTCAGGCACCTTTTTTTGTGTGCATAGGTGACTGTGGGTCGTGCTATAACCTGCAGCAGCAGTAAGTAATTGTAACAACATAAACCCGTAGAGACGACATGCCTGGCGTCTCCCCAAGCAAGGTCATTTGTCTTAGCCCCACTCTCGCTTTGTCATGTTGACGCAGGAAACATCTTCTTTAAGCGGCATGCATTAAATAGCTGAGCCAAACCTCCGAGGTGTGGCGCAGCTAAGCAGATCAACAAGCCAACATTTTACCAAAATAATGCCCATGTATTTATACCTATTTTATCAATTATATACTTCCTATCTTTGTTTTAAGTGGGTGCTATGACAAAGATACTTTTTACTATTATTGTTTTGCGTGCGCCTGCCAACGTCTGCCAAATATTAATGATTATATAAATATGATTAAATTTAATTTAAAATATAACTTATTTTTTTTACTATTTTTAATAAGGGCTTACAGTTATGCTCAAACTGGAATAATTAGCACTGTAGTATCTGGTGTTGGCGCAACTGGTGGAGGCGTTTTTGATAGTTTTGGAAATTATTACTATTCTGTCAACAATGTTGTTAAAAAAATTTCGGTAACGGGGGTTACGACTACGTTTGCTGGCAATGGTTCATCTGGTTATAGCGGGGACGGCGGTCCTGCTACTTCAGCTCAATTATATGGTGCATTTTTCCTTGCATTTGATGCTTACGGAAAACTTTATATTGGAGATTGTTACAATAATGTAATTCGTAAAGTAGATATATCAACTGGAACAATATCAACTTTTGCAGGCAACGGGTCGGCTGGATATAGTGGAGATGGAGGGCCAGCTACATCATCAAGCTTGCGTTTTCCTTATGGTTTGGCATTCGATTCGACTGGGAATTTGTATATATCAGATTATGGTAACGGCAGGATTAGAAAGGTTGATACCAATGGTGTCATCCATACTATAGGCGGAACTGGACCAGGTACTTATGTAAATGCGTTGTCAGGAGATGGGATGCAAGCGGATTCTGCGTTCATTGGGTCGCCCTGTGGACTAGCAATGGGGTATGGCAGATTTGCGAATAATTTATTCATGTGTGCAAATGGGAGAATTCGAAAAATTAATTTGACAACGAATATTATTTCAACATATGCTGGTGACACTATTGGTGGTTTACGTGGTGATGGGGGGACTGCCGATGCAGCCGGCTTTCGTTCCACTATGGCAATTTCCTTTGATCCCGTTGGTAATTTATTCATCTGTGATGATGCAAACAATGATGTTAGGGTTGTAGATACTTCCTACATTGTTCATACTACAGCTGGTAGTGGAGTTGCAGGATATAGTGGTGATGGAGGTCGTTCGGATACTGCTCGTATTGGTGCAGCCCCTCGTGGCATAGCATGTGACATCTGTGGAAATATCTACATTAATGACAATGGTAATGCACGCATCCGCAAAGTCACGTTTGGAACCTCTTCTCCTACGGATACTCCTACACTTTCAATAATTCCAGTTCCCTCCGATACTGTATGTGCAGGAACCTCTGTTACTTATACCGCTACTCATACGCATGGCGGCACTTACAGTACCTATCAATGGTTTGTTGATACTACAGTGGTTAGCGGAGCAGTAGATAGTTTTTACACGTACTCACCTGCCAACGGAGATAGTATAAAATGCATTATAACCACCTGGAACAGGTGTAGCAGCAATTCGTATGCTACAAGCAATACCATTCATATGGTGGTAAACCCCATAGTGGCACCTACTATAAGTATATCTCCAACGCCTGATGATACCGTTTGTGCGGGTACTTCAGTTACTTATACAGCTACTGTAACGGATGGTGGTACAGCCCCGGCTTATCAATGGAAAGTGAATGGTGCTAACGTTGGTTCAGGTGGAACCAGTTATACCTACACCCCAGCCCATGGCGATTCTGTGCGATGTGTGCTGACCAGCAATGCGCCCTGCGCTACCACTGCCGTTGTAAGCAGCAATACTATAAACATGGTTGTTAATCCTGTCATCAGCCCCGTTATAACTATTGCAGTTAGCCCTAACGATACGGTATGCAGTGGTACTGCTGTTAGCTATGCTGCCACTATTACTGGCGGGGCATCATCGGTGGCATACCAATGGGTGCTTAACGGCTCTGTGGTTGCTACCGGGAGCGGTTATACCTATACGCCTTCCCATGGTGATTCTGTGCGCTGCATACTCACGTTAACCGATCCTTGTGTAACAGTTAGTTCAGTAAGTAGTAACAGTATTTATATGGTTGTTATGCCAACGGCGACTCCTTCTATCGCTATAACCCCAAGCCCTGACGATACCGTTTGTGCGGGTACTTCAGTTACTTATACAGCTACTGTAACCGATGGCGGTACAGCCCCGGCATATCAATGGAAAGTGAATGGAACAAATGTCGGTTCAGGCGGAACCAGTTATACCTACACCCCTGCCCATGGCGATTCTGTGCGTTGTGTGCTGACCAGCAATGCACCTTGCGCTACCACTGCCGTTGTAAGCAGCAATACTATAAACATGGTTGTTAATCCTGTCGTCAGCCCCGGTATAACTATTGCAGTCAGCCCTGATGATACGGTGTGCAGTGGTACCAGTGTCGGTTATACAGCTACCGTTACAGGTGGTGCTTCCTCTATAACTTACCAATGGATACTTAACGGGTCTATTGTAGGCACAGGCAGTACCTTTAGCTATACTCCTGCCAATGGTGATTCCGTTCGTTGCATAATAAACACAACTGACCCGTGTGCAACCAGTAGCTATGCAACCAGCAACACGGTTAATATGGTGGTGATAGCTGCGGTAACCCCGACTATTGTCATAACTCCAAACCCAAACGATACGGTGTGCTCTGTTAACGTTGTTACTTATAATTCAACTATAACAGGCGGCGGTTCCGCACCGGCTTATCAATGGTATGTAAATGGCGCAGCGGTAAGTACGGGCAGTACCTATGCCTACTCCCCGTTAAATGGAGATTCCATCCGATGCGAATTGACGAGCAATGCACCTTGCGCGACCCCGACGATAGTCAGCAGCAATACCATCAATATGGTTGTTGCATCACTTACGCACCCGGCAATTACGCTGTCCGGCCCGGCAGTAATGGCTGTTGGTAACCCTGTTACTATTACAGGTGCAGTTACAGGTGCGGGCAGCAGCTATGTCATTCACTGGTTCAATTATGGTACGTCATTTGCCACGACAACGGTACCATCCGTAACCTACACAAAAACCTTCACGACCGATTCCATCACTGCAAAAATTGTGCCTGCTGATTTTTGTTATGATAGCACCGTTAGTGCACCGCATGTAGTGTATGACCATAACCTATCCGTCAGCGTTCCATCTCCAATTGGTAGCCCTTTGGTTTATCCTAACCCTGCAACAACGACCATCACAATAGAAGTAAGTGCCATTAGCGATATAGTTTTCTATGATGTAGTGGGCAGGCCCATATTAACCGGCAAGATTGTCGAGCGAAAAACAGTGATTGACATTGCCACTCTCGCCGGCGGTGTGTACATGGTATACCTGACCAATGACGTTACAGGTGAGAAAATGGTTTGCAAATTAGTAAAGCAATAGTCGCATTTTTTATACGTCTGCATTCTCCCGCGCTTCTTACAGCTAACACTCCATAATGGGAATCATGGTTCAAGACAAATTTTATTCGCAAGAACGGCATGTAAAAGATTCTTCGCTGCGCTCAGAATGACAAAGTTAGGGTGGGTAAAAATAACAAAGTTAGTATGCTCCGTTTGGCGTGCTATTTCACTCAAAATACCTGCAAATTATTTTAATTCTTTCCCTTTTTGCAAATCCGCTACATCCCGTTAACTTTGGGGAGTTTTTATATATAGCATGGGTAGCGGGCATTATACGTTTTGCTGCTTTTTTGATCAGTTCTTAAATTAAAGCAATTATATGAATTTATTTTTCATTCAAAATGAAGAATTTACCCGCCGCCACATTGGGCCGGGTGAACAGGAAACTAAAGAAATGCTGAGTACCATTGGTGTGGAAAGCATGGAAGAGCTGATAGGCCGCACAGTACCTGCAGCCATTCGTATGAATCATCAATTGCGCCTGCCGGAAGCTCAAAGCGAAGCAGAGTATCTTTCTAAATTAAAAACGATCTCTTTAAATAACAAAGTTTGCAAGAACTACATAGGGCAGGGTTATTACGATAACCACACGCCTAGCGTAATTCTGCGCAACATTTTTGAAAACCCGGGATGGTACACACAGTATACCCCGTATCAGGCTGAAATAAGCCAGGGCCGCCTGGAAAGTCTGCTTAACTACCAAACCATGGTATGCGAGCTTACCGGCATGACTTTAGCTAACGCATCGTTGCTTGATGAAGGCACTGCTGCCGCTGAAGCAATGGCTATGTTCTTCCATACATTGAATAAAGATGACAAGAACCCAACGCGCCCTAAATTTTTCGTTGATCATAACGTCTTCCCGCAAACAAGCGATGTAGTTACTACCCGTGCTACCCCACTGGGCATTGACGTGGTAATTGGCGATTATCGCATTGCTGATATTGACACTACTTACTTTGGTGCACTGGTACAATACCCAAGCGGCAACGGAAGTGTGGAAGACTATCGCGGCTTTATTGCTACGGTGCATGAAGCGGGTGGTTATGTGGCTATGGCTACCGACCTTCTGGCGCTCACCTTATTAACCCCTCCGGGCGAACTGGGTGCCGATGTTGCTTTAGGCAATTCGCAGCGCTTTGGTGTGCCATTGGGTTTTGGTGGTCCTCACGCAGCATTCTTTGCAACGAAAGACGATTTCAAACGCCAGATACCAGGCCGTATTATAGGGGTGAGTGTTGATGCGCAGGGCAACCGTGCATTGCGTATGGCACTGCAAACCCGCGAGCAGCACATTAAACGCGAAAAAGCCACATCGAACATTTGTACTGCACAGGCATTGCTGGCTAATATGGCTGCTATGTATGCCGTATACCATGGCCCCGATGGGTTGAAGAACATTGCTAAGCGCATAGCCTTGCTTACCATGGCACTGGGCGATACCTTAGCTGCCGCAGGCATGAAGCTGGCTAGCAAAAATTACTTTGATACTATTTCGGTTACCGTTGCTGATGCTGCCGCTATCCGCAAAAGTGCTGAAGAAAAAGGCATCAATTTCCGTTATTCAGCTAATAATGTAGTGGGCATTTCACTTGATGAAACTACTACTCCGCAAGATGTATTGGACATCCTCCATATTTTCGCTATCGACAACGAGCCGGTATCCCTGAGCCTTGCTGAAGATACGATACTGGAGCATATACCAACATCGCTTACCCGCACCAGCGAGTTCCTTACCAACCAGGTATTTAACAGCCACCACAGCGAAACGCAGATGATGCGTTATATCAAGATGCTGGAAAATAAAGACCTCAGCTTAAACACCAGTATGATCTCTTTAGGTTCTTGCACCATGAAGCTGAATGCAGCTTCGGAAATGATGCCATTGAGCCAGCCTAACTGGAGCAAGATGCATCCGTTCCAGCCACTTTCACAAAGCGGCGGCTACCAGCAAATGGCTAAAGAATTATCGGAATATTTGTGCGAGATAACCGCATTCGATGCCTGCAGCCTGCAACCGAACAGCGGTGCACAGGGCGAATATGCCGGCTTGCTGGCTATACGTAATTACCACGTTAGCCGTGGCGATACCCACCGCGATGTTATCCTTATCCCTATTTCTGCACACGGCACTAACCCTGCATCTGCAGTAATGGTAGGTTACAAAGTTGTTGTAGTTAAAGCTTTGGAAAACGGTTATATTGATGTAGAAGACCTGAAAGCAAAAGCAACGCAACACGCGGCTAACCTTGCTGGTATCATGATCACTTACCCAAGCACCTATGGTGTTTACGAAGAAACGGTAAAAGATATTACCGAAATAGTACACAGCCATGGCGGGCAAGTTTACATGGATGGTGCCAACATGAATGCCCAGGTAGGCCTTACCGCTCCGGGCCTTATTGGTGCCGACGTTTGCCACCTTAACCTGCACAAAACCTTCGCTATACCACATGGTGGTGGTGGCCCTGGCATGGGCCCAATATGCGTTCGTAAGCACCTGGCACCATTCCTGCCGGGCCACGTGGAGCTTGACAACAATGCTGGCGCACACAACGCGGTTTCTGCGGCACCTTATGGCTCTGCAAGCATATTGCTTATTTCCTATGCTTATATCCGTATGCTGGGCGCTACTGGTGTTCGTAAAGCAACGGAATTTGCTATACTGAATGCCAACTATATGCGTGCCCGCTTGCAGAACGACTTTGATATACTGTACACCGGTACCGGCGGTACTTGTGCGCATGAATTCATTGTTGATTTGCGTCCGTTTAAAAAGAGCGCGGAAATAGAAGCAGTAGATGTTGCAAAACGCCTGATCGACTACGGCTTCCACGCACCAACTATGAGCTTCCCAGTAGCAGGCACTATTATGATAGAGCCAACAGAGAGCGAGGACAAAGCTGAGCTTGACCGCTTCTGCGACGCACTACTGGGCATTCGCCAGGAAATACGTGATATAGAGGAAGGCCGTGCCGATAAGGCCGACAATGCGCTTAAAAATGCGCCACACACGCAGTTTGTTATTACTGCCGATGAGTGGAACCATAAATACAGCCGCCAGTCAGCAGCATTCCCGTTGCACTATGTGAAAAACAACAAATTCTGGCCAAGCGTAGCCCGTGTAAACGACACTTATGGCGACCGTAACCTGGTTTGTACCTGCGAGCCTACCGAGGCTTACGCAGAAGCGTAAACAAAAATTAAAACTTAAAAGTAAAAACTTAAAAACCCACCGTGAGGTGGGTTTTTAAGTTTTGGGCGGTGGAGGCTACATATACCCTTTATACATCAAAATACGGCGCTAAAATCATGTCATTGCGGTGGTAAGTGCAGAAGGTTTGTAGTTGCTAGCCAATTAAATAAACCGTGTGCCGGTAGGTACACAACAATCGCAACCCTGCCGGTTTATTATGTATAAATGGTATTAGTTGATGTACAATGTTTGGGAATGTTTTTCTCACATCAAATAGTCAAAAATATAGTTCAAGACAAAAAATTATTCGCAAGAACGGCTTGTAGGAGATTCTTGGCTGCGCTCAGAATGACAAATTTGGAGTGGGTGAATGCGCCTTTCACTTACGCTAACTTTGTCATGTTGACGCCACGAAACATCTTCAATAAGCGGCTGGCAATACACCGCTGTGCCATACTACCAAGGCGGGCTACAGCCGGCTTAGCCGTTGTAACAATTGCTGAATTTTAACCCAGCACATACAAATTATATACAATAAAAAACTCTTTACATAAGCGTAATACGGATATTCGTAAGTTTACAGACTTTTGTGACATCACCTGGATACTTCTCTATTATGGTTAAACCTTGCCGCTTCTGTCGGCTATTGTTGTTTGTTGTGGTCACTGCCTTGTTTTCGGGGTGCGGCTTTGGAAATACAGAACAAGCGCACACCGCCTTAATGGATACTTTAAACTACAGGGTTGCGGTATTCAATAACTACAATCAAAGAAGTAAGTCGCTTGCCTACATTGATTCTGCGTACAACGCCCCTCCAGCTAAAAATAAGTTTGATCTGGCATATAAGTACCGTATGATAGCTTATACCTACGTTACTTCACCTGCAGATTACAAACAGGCACTGGTCTACATTGATAGCGCCCTCGCTATGATGGATGCAGACCCCAAGGCGTACAAAAAAGAATACATGTACGCCCTTTATGCCAAAGGTTTGTTCCTGCTAAAACAGAACAATTACAGCAGCGCATTGCAGTACTACTATCAGGGCAAGTTGTACGCTGATAAGTACCTGGATGATTGCACTTCTGCAAAGGCGACCGGCTACATGATATCAGTTGCATTCGGGCAGCAGCGCTATGCGCAGGCCATTGTTTTTCTAAAGGAAGAATTGGTGAAACTGGATAAATGTGACCAATCCAGCCAGATGGAAAAACAGAGTTCGCTGGATAATATAGGTATCTGTTATTACCGCCTGAAACAGTATGACAGCGCTATTGTCTACTACAAGAAAGCGCTTGTGCTTATTGATGAATATGAAAAGAAACATGGCGGCTCAACACTCATCACATCGGTGCCGAGAGCGGTTATAAAAGGCAACCTTGGTTCAGCTTATGAAGCAGTCGGGGAAAAGGCTGAGGCGGAAAGGCTGTATAAAGAAAGTATTGTGGTAGTAAGCAAAGACGCAGCCAATGCTGAAGATGCCGAGTATACCCGCATAAAGCTGGCACACATGTATGTGAAACAGGGTAAACTAAAAGAAGCCTATGCCGGCATGCAAGACGAAAGGCATGTAATTGACAGCTTACCGGGCCGCGAAATAGAAATGCGGTGGCTCATGCTTGCTAAAGACTATTACGATTCTACAGGCGATAAACTAAAAGCCTATGGCTACTATCAGCGCTACGTAGCCGTAAAGGATAGCTTTTACGCTAAGAGCACCGAGAGAATGTACTATGACATTGACAAAGAGTTTGCGCAGATCAATAGCATCGCTAATCTAAAAAGCGAGTACAAGACAACACGCGTTTCCTTATTCATTGCTATTGCATTCGCAATAATGGCCGTTGTTATTATTTACCTTGTACTGAAAAATTATACGACATCGAAACGCAACCTGAAAAAGCTTAAACAACTCAATAAACAGATCAACGGCCAGAATGTTGTACTACAAAAAACGCTGAATGCATTACAGCAAAGCCAACAAGATAACACCAGGATTTTGAGGATAGTTGCCCACGACCTACAGAACCCTATAGCCGCCATGGTGAGCCTAGCCGATATACTGGGCGATGAAGAAGATGCTGAAGACCGCAGGGAACTTACTTCAATGCTTAAAGCCTCGGGCATGGCAGCGATAAGCCTCGTAAAAAGCATTTTACATGCCACCCCTATATTGGAAATAGAACCAATAGACCTGCACGAACTTCTGTTGCAATGTGTGGGCTTACTACAGTTCAAAGCAAAGGAAAAGAACCAGGCCATTATTGTTAATGGCGAACACTTAAACATTATTGCTGACCGTGAAAAACTATGGCGTGTAGTGAATAACCTTGTTGTAAACGCTATTAAATTCAGTCACGAAAATGGATCTGTGACTGTAAGCCTGCAACAGACGAACAGCGCCGTAATTATTAGTGTAAAAGATGAGGGCACAGGCATAGCCGCAGATGTACGTAGCTTTATTTTCCATCAACCTGATGTGGCTGGCAAAGTGGGCACGTCAGGCGAGCAGTCGCACGGCATGGGGCTGTATATTGTTAAGCAGCTTGTGGAAGCCCACGGCGGTAAAATATGGTTTGAATCAGTAATAGGGAAAGGTTCAACATTCTTTGTGGAACTGCCATTGGCAGGCGGAAAACCAGCGTAGTATTCCCTACCGCAGATAAGAAGTACACTTGCCCGTTTATCGTTAAGCCCGGCTATGGTTGCCATTGCTATAAGTGGTATATTTACCCTTCGGTAAATAACCTGAACAATACAGCGACAGATAAGCAGCAGCTACACATGAAGAAGAAGGTTTTTAATTTTTTTAGTTTAATAAAGCAGTCAGGCAACGAATTTTTAGAAGATAATGGCACGAAGCTGAGTGCATCGCTGGCTTACTTTACTATTTTTTCTATAGGCCCGCTACTGTTGGTTATCATAACGCTTTTAGGTAAATTCTATAAAAAGGAAGCGGTTACCAACGAGATATTTAACCAGGCAAGCCAACTTGTGGGCACCAGTGGTGCAGCCCAGTTAAAAAGCATGCTCGACGGCCTGAGTACGGAACGGAATACTACATTGTTCAGTGTAATTGGTGGCCTTATACTTATGTTTGGCGCCACCGGTATTTTCAGCGAGATACAAAGCAGCATCAACTATATCTGGTCAATAAAAGCAAAACCAAAGAAGGGATGGCTGAAATATATTATGGACAGGCTGTTATCTTTTTCCCTGGTAGTGGGCAGCGGCTTTCTATTGTTGGTTACCCTGTTCATCAACATCATTATGGATCTGCTGAACGACCGCGTAGCGCACTTTTTAGGCGATGCGGATACGGTATTGCTGCAGGTGGTTAACGTGGGCATGTTGTATGCAGTAGTAACATTCTTGTTTGCCGTAATTTACAAAGTATTGCCCGATGCCAAGATCTATTGGAAAGATGCGCTGATTGGGGCTTCCTTTACCGGTATACTTTTCCTCATTGGTAAATTTCTTATCAGCTATTATCTGGCCAGCTCCAAATCAATAAGCACTTATGGTGCAGCATCCTCGCTCATCATTCTGCTTTCATGGGTGTATTATTCATCCATCATCCTATATTTCGGCGCAGAATTCACCAAGGTATATGCCATCAGGTACGGAAAGGGTATTACTATATTTGATACTGCCGTTTATATTGTTAAGCACGAAACCAAAGAATTACCTAAAATAAAGCATCCCCACTTATAGTAATTTACGCGGAGTACCCTACCTTACCTGTGCGTTCCATTCGCTCTTTAATATGCCCGCTATGGCTACATCTTCCGGCACGCCATTGCGCAATACGCTTTGCCTTATAACGCCTTCTATTTTGCCGCCCAGGCGCTCAGCAACCTTTGCGCTACGGGCATTGGTGGCTAAAAAATGTATCTCTATTTTATTCAGCCCCACCTTATCAAAAAGGAATTGGGCAAAGTGTTTCAGGCATTGTGTTACAATACCCTTGCCTTCATAGTCTTTGGTTATCCAGTATCCTATCTGCGCCTTTTTTACGGGGTGGCTCCATTCGTGCATACCTATACCACCTATTATCGTATCATCGTAAAATATACCCATAGAAAGCGACTGCTGCATTTGCGCCTCATGCTGTGCGTCCTTTATGTAACGGAGCGAATGCTCTTCCTTGGTAGTATGCCTTACCCATTCCAGCCATTGTATAAGGTGCTGCCGCGAATTGTTTACGGCCGCAAACAGCATAGGTGCATCGTCAGCAGTATAGCTGCGCAATTGTATGTGCTCATTTACTGTTATGGTTACCACTTTGCTTATTTATCGGTATTGTTCAGTCTTTGCCACATTTCAGGTATACGCTTTATCCACGCCAGTTCGCGCATTTTGGTTTTGGCTTCTTCAACCGGCGAACCAAAATAGGTTTTACCCGCTTCCAGGTTGGCAGGCACTCCGCTTTGCGCTAGCACAACAGCTCCTTTGCCAATGGTAAGGTCTTTATTCACACCTACCTGTCCCCACAAAATCACTTCATCTTCAATATGCGCTACACCTGCCACACCTACCTGCGATGCCATTATGCAATTGCGCCCCACAACCGTATCATGGCCTATTTGTATATGGTTATCCAGCTTCGTGCCGCGGCCTATTATGGTGTCGTGGCTCACCCCCCTGTCTACCGTGCAACATGCACCAATTTCAACATCATCCTCTATCACTGTCCTGCCACAGCTCAGCATTTTATCATACTGCACTTCGCGGTCTTTACGGCGCTTGAAATAGAATGCATCGGCACCAATTACGGTACCGGAATGTATCACTACGTTATTGCCAATTACACTATGGTCGTAAATGGTAACATTAGGGTGAATGATGCAATCTTTACCAATGGTTACATGGTGGCCAATAAATACGCCCGGCTGTATAATGGTTCCTTCGCCAATTACATCGGTATTGATCATTTTAGTCGCCGGTTCAAATGGCCTGAAGCGCCTCACAATTTTGGTGTAGGCATCAAAAGGCTCCGCAGTAACCAGCAGTGTTTTGCCTTCGGGGCAGGGAACATCTTTATTAATGATGATAATGGTAGCCGCTGAATTGAGGCATTTACCATAGTACTTCTCAAAATCGACAAAAGAAATATCGCCCTTGCTAACTTTATGTATCTCATTAATACCCAATGCCAATTGCTGGTCGTCGCCTTTCAATTCAGCGCCTAAAAATTCAGCCAGCCATTGCACCGGTATAGGTTGTTCAAACTGCATTCATTAAAATTTGTGCAAAAGTACAAATTTGAAAGGGCACTCTTAAAACCAATTGCCATTTCTTTTCATCTTTAGCCTAATTTCGGGTATTCAAACACAAACGCATTGCAATACATTAATATAAACGGCAAGTTAGTTACAGCTGATACTCATTTGATTCCGGTGGACAATGGCTCGTTCCGCTATGGTTATGGGTTGTTTGAAACTATGCTGGTACAAAACGGCACCATACTGCTGAGTGCACTGCACATGGAACGGCTGTTCAGCGGCATGCAACAAATAATGCTGCAACTACCCGTACTCATAAATGCAGACAGGCTGATGGAACAGATTCTAAAGACTGTTGCCAGAAATAAACTGGAAACGATTTGCAGGGTGCGCCTGCAGGTATTTGCCGGTGGCGGCGGTCTATATGGCGTAAAAGCGGGCGAGGCGGGCTTTATTATTGAATGCTTCCCGCTTGATGAAGAAGTAACCCAACTGAACGAAAACGGCCTGGTGCTGGGTGTGGCGGAAGGGGTGCGCAAAAGCGCAGATACGCTGTGCAACCTGAAAACCTGTAATGCACTCCTCTATGCCGTAGCGGCCCGGCAGGCCAAAACGAATCACTGGAACGATGCATTGATCACCAATACCAGCAACAACCTTATTGAAACGACCATTGCTAATATTTTCTGGATAAAAGATGGCGCAGTGTATACCCCACCCCTTGCTGAAGGTTGTATAGCAGGCGTAATGCGCAGGCACCTTATGCAACAACTCGGCAATGTTATGGAGCAAAACCTTACCCATAACCTGTTAGCGGCAGCCGATGAAGTGTTTACCACCAATGCCGTGAAGCGGATAAAATGGGTAAAAAGCGTTGGTAACACTACTTATACCAACACCATAATAAGAAATATTTACAATAAGTGCTTTTAAAATGGTGCATTCGCTAAATTTGGCACTAGAATTGACAATATTTATAAACAATCCTGTCCGATGAAAAAAATACTGGTGGTGCTTTGCCTGCTTACAAACCTGGTGCAACCCTTGCAGGCACAGGTAAGGTTCGGCCCGGAGGTTGGTGTTAACTTGGCGCATTATAAACTGGATGCCGGATTTTTTGCCTTCAGTGCATCGAGCAAGCCGGGTATTGTAGCGGGCCTAATTGTTGACATCCCTTTGAGTTCACACTTTTATTTAAGGCCGGCAGCAAGATTTGTTTCCACGAGTTACGATTTAAATTACACTATCGCGCAGCTGGAAGGCACTATTAACACGATACAATTACCAGTAAATATCTTATTCAAGGCGGGTACCAGAGGTAACCGCTTTGTTGCGGGTGCCGGGCTGTATGCTTCGTACAATGTGGTAGCCAAAGAGCACATAACCACATCGGGCATACTTACGCAATGGGGCGTACCGGAGCGTATCGATTCTATGCGCAACCTTAGTGCCGGCGATTTGGGTATAGGGGTTACCGCAGGCTATGAGTTTGGCACGCACTTTACAGCCCAGGCACATTTCCAGAGAAGCTATGGCAATCTTTTCTTTGACACGCAGGGTGTGACAGTAAAAAATTACAACCTGGCCATTACACTGGCCTTTTTGTTCGGCGGTGGTGGCGACAGACGGTGGAACTAAACAAACTTCAACTGATTATAAAGGAGGCAGCTATGCCTCCTTATTTTTTTATAATATTGCAGTCAAGTTTCCTATAGTTACCAAAATTAAAATGCTCCAATGAAAAAAGTATTGTTGTCCCTGTTCCTGCTGGTAAGCATAACCGCATTAAAAGCCCAAACAAAAGCAAGTATTGAGGTGGGGCTGATATCCAGCGGATATACCGGAAAGACCGCAGGCAAAATGATATATACCGCTGACAAATGGGGCGGCCGCTTCGGCCTGGGGTTCGATTCAAAAGTAAGCAAGCACGTATTTATACAAACGGGCCTGCAATATGTAATGAACGGCTACCTGCAAAATACCACAAAGGGCGACCTTAATTATTCAGTCAACACATTGCAAATACCCCTTAACGTGGTGTACAAAACCGAGAAGCTTACCGGTGGTGTACTTTTTATTAGTGCAGGACCCTACTTCGCCATCAATATGTTCGGCACCAAAAAATACAGCCCTGCAGATAGCACCGAATATACACAGCAAATTAATGTTGGCACCGACCCGCGCGATGATATAAAGTACTTCGATCTGGGCCTTGGCATAAACGCGGGCTACGAATTTAAAAGCGGCTTTTTTGCGCGCGTACATTACCAGGCAGGCCTCGCAAACCTAAACCAGATTGGCGACGACAATAACAAACTGAAAAGTAAAAACCAGGGTGTATCTATAGGCTACCTTGTTGGGTCCAATAAAGCTAAACGCAACGACCGTAAAATGCGAGCCTTCCGCAACCATGGCCTGGAAATGTAAGCTGCGAAATTTGTTTGAAAAAGCCCGCGCCGTTCCATATAATTACCTCCCGTTCAGCAACATCATTTTCATTTGTACCATTTCCGCCTAATACGCTATTTTTGATGGGTGTTTAAAAAAATATTGCTACTACTAGCCATTGCAATTACAGCCCATAATGCCATGGCCCAATTGGGGTATGGTTATGAATTAGGGCTCGGTATGAGCAGCATGCGTTTCGCCCCGGAAATTGGCTTTACCAAGGCCAGCAAAGCACCTGTTTTCAGTGGTAAATTAGGCGGCATTATTGATGCCGGCATTACACCGCACTTCTACATTCAAACGGGCCTCTATGCATCGCTGAAGGGGCAAAAACGCAACTTTTCTTTTTACAGCAGCGACAGCCTTAATGAACAGGTGGCACAAACCCTGCACCTTGCCTATGCCGACCTACCCATAAACTTCACTTTAAAGACCGGTTTACAAGGTAAGGGCCGCATTGTTATGGGTATTGGCTGCACCCTATCGTATGGCATTGTCGGTAGCAACAAACTCACATCCAGCGGTGTAGATTCCGGCATTGTATTTAACCGGGAAATAAACCAAAGTGTGCGGCCCAAAGCACCACTCAAAGCTTTCGATATAGGGCTTAACTTATTTGCTGGTTATGAACTGCCTACGGGTTGGTTTTTCAGGGCCTATTATACTGCAGGCACCAACGACCTGGGGCTGAGTACCGAAATTGACAAGAACAGGATGTGGGGTATTGCAGCCGGCAAAATATTTGGCAAAGGGCGGGATATCAATAAAGAAAAAGACGACCTTATTGATAACAGCAAAGATTAGTAATAACTACTGTCCGACTAAAATATTACTTGTAAAATGGGGAATGCATAACACCTGCGCCGCCGTCGTTTTTTGTCGGACAACAATGATCAGTAATTACAAGCGCTCTACCCTTTCTTTTAGCTTTTCATTCATCAGTTGAAAGCCGTTGCGGGTATCTACATCCAGCATCTTCGCCATAAACGGAATCAGTATCCCCCTGAAGTGTTCATACTGCATAAATGTAGTAGTGCCATCACCATTGTCTATCAGCTTAAAAGTGTGCTCGCCATCAAAAATCCTGCTCACGAAGAGCTTACCTATCCAGCGCAATTCTTTGTTTTGTTGTTCATACTGCAATACCCGTGGTTTAAACGTCATTGGTTTAGCATTGGGTAACTGCAGCAATGCTTCAATGTTGCCGCCAACAACCGGGTTTCCTTTAAACGCTTTTATAAATGGATTCCATGAAGGATAGGCCTCGAAATCGGTGAAAACATTCCATACTTTCTCTGGTGTGGCTTTGATGGTTATTTCGGTATACACCATTTTGCCGTTGGTAATTACTTGTCCGTTTGCTTGATTTTTGTTATTCATGATCTTTGTTTTTATTGTTTGTTGATGACACAAAATTCGTTCCACGGAAGCGCACAAAACGATAACAAAAGATAAGAAATTGCTGGAGGGTAGTAATAAGTGCCTATTGGAAGCTATACACAGATGTGCGAGTACACAATTGCAACAACATAAGCCCGTAGAGACGACATGCCTGGCGTCTCCCCAAGACGTTCTTGCACATTACTAAGGGTAATTAGCGGACAACACAGATGTGCCACACCTTGGAGGTGTGGCACATCTAACTCCCAATCAGAATCATGTCAATCAAA